>NC_012796.1:2430000-3032500 GCF_000010665.1 Solidesulfovibrio magneticus RS-1
GTCCCACATGTGGTGGCAGGTGACGCAGGCTACGGAAGCGTGTTGGCCGTGGGAAAATTTGACCGGGGCAAAGCTGGTCTTGAGGACCCCGGACGGCCGTTTGAAGGTCAGTTCGAGGGGGTAGCACAGGGTGGACTTGGCATCCACGATGTCGCTGAACTTGCCGCCCTCGCAATAGGCCGCCGTGGCCAGGGCCAGGCTGCACACCATAACGATCAACCCGGAAAGCATGACCTTGGAACGCATCCAACTCCCTCCTTAAGCTCCAAGAAACGGTGAAAGTGACCTTGCCGCTGCGACTACGCAGGCGGGGCGTCAGGCAACTGCTCCGCCGCCGTAATTCAGTGGAAAAGCGTAAAATTTCACAAGCCGGAAGTCAATACTCTTTTGGCAAAAAACGCTGTCCGCCAGGGTGAAAGTCGGCGCACGCACAATGCTTTTCAAAGGATTCACGGGGTTAATCGTTTTCGGTCAAACATTCGAGCTTTTCCGATGCCTCCAGGGCGTCCATGAGCTCCAGGCTCAGGCGAATGAAGTCCGAAGCGGTCAGTATGCCGACGAGCTTGCCCCCCTCGACCACGGGCAGGCAGCCGTATTTCTGGGTCAGCAGCACTTCGGCGGCCTGGCGCAGGGGCAGGTCCGGGGTGACCATGGCCACGTCGGCGCGCATGACTTCGCCCAGCGGGATGCCGGCGTAGATGTCCTCCTGGGTCTGGGCGTCGATCTCGGCCAGCCGGGACACCGAAGCGGCGAGCAGGTCGCGGTGGGTGACAAGCCCCACAAAGGCCCCGGAACCGTCGATGATGGGCAGATGGCGGATGCGCGCCTCTTCCATGGTCCGCTTGGCGGACAACAGGCTGTCGTCGTGGCGCAACGCGATGAGATCCTCGGTCATGAGGTCGCGAGTAGTCAGCATGAACACCTCCTTGGTGATCTGCGTGAGTTGGCATCGACCACCGGCCGTGTCAAGGCGCAAGGCGTTGACTTGAGGCGGAAATTCTGTTTTCCGAAGAGGATTGGAATGGCGCGGGGAAGGATGCTTCCCCGTGAAAGGAAACTGATGAACGCCACTGGGGTCAAGACCGATTTGCGGCGCAGCCGGGAACGCATGGTGCGGGAACAGATCGAGGCCCGGGGCGTGACCCGGCCCGAGGTGCTGCGGGCCATGCGCAAGACGCCGCGCCACCTTTTCGTCGAAGAGGCGCTCATTCCCCAGGCCTACGAGGACCACCCGCTGCCCATCGGCCACGGCCAGACCATTTCCCAGCCCTATGTCGTGGCCTGGATGACGGAACTGCTTGAGGTCGCCCCGGGCCACAAGGTCCTGGAGATCGGCACGGGTTCGGGCTATCAGGCCGCCGTGCTGGCCGAACTCGGCGCCGAGGTTTATACCGTGGAGCGGATAAAGCCCCTCTATGAACAGGCCCGGGCCAGGCTCGACGCCTTGCGCTACGACCGGGTGCAGCTTAAACTTGACGACGGCACCCTGGGCTGGCCTGAGAAGGCTCCTTTTGATCGAATACTGGTGGCCGCCGGAGGGCCCAAGATTCCGGCCCCGCTGGTGGCCCAGCTCGGCCCGGCCGGGCGCATGGTCATACCGGTGGGGACTTCGCGGCGAAACCAGACCCTGTGCCTGGTGCGCCGGGATAACGGCCGGGTCATCGTGCGCGATCTCGGCGGGGTCATGTTCGTCGACCTCGTCGGAACCCACGGCTGGCAGGCTTCGTGAAGGAGTTGGCTCAATGACGCAATCCGATTCCTGTCGCGGCTGCACCGGACCGGGCAAGCCCCTTGGGGCGGCGACCGGCAGCGACGGCCGCCAAGCCCGCATCGGCCAGACCTTGGAGCGCATCCGCTACAAGCTTGTGGTCATGAGCGGCAAGGGCGGGGTCGGCAAGAGCACCGTGGCCGTCAACGTGGCCTGCTCATTGGCCGCCGGCGGGGCCAGGGTTGGGCTTTTGGACGTGGATCTCCACGGCCCGAGCGTGCCGGGCATGTTGGGCCTGACCGGCGCCATGACCGCCGGCGGCGAGGCGGCCATCGCCCCCAAACGCTTCGGCGACAATCTCTCCGTCGTCTCCATGCAGTCGCTTCTGGCCGATCCCGATGCCGCCGTGTTGTGGCGAGGTCCCATGAAAACCACCGCCATACGCCAGTTCATCGCCGACGTGGACTGGGGCGACCTCGACTATCTGGTCATCGACTCCCCGCCCGGAGCCGGCGACGAGCACCTGACCGTGCTTAAGACCGTGCCCGACGCCCTGTGCCTGCTGGTGACCACGCCCCAGGAGGTCTCCCTGGCCGACGTGCGCAAAAGCATCAATTTTCTCCAGTACACCAACGCCAACATCCTTGGCGTGGTGGAAAACATGAGCGGGCTGGCCTGTCCGCACTGCGGTCAGGAGATCGAACTTTTCAAGAAAGGCGGCGGCGAGGCCCTGGCCCGGGATTTCGGCCTGGAGTTCCTCGGCGCGGTGCCGCTGGACCCGGCCACGGTGGCGGCCGGCGACCTGGGCCGGCCGGTGGCCCTTTTGCCCGGGGACCATCCGGCCAAGGCCGCCTTTGCCGCCCTGGCCGACCATGTGGCCGCCGCCTGCCGGGGCAGCCTCGAAGCCGCCGCCTACCCGAGGCCCTAACTGGCGGATTGTCGAGCGGCCCGCGGCAATGCGGAAATCGCCCAGGCCGAAAATACGCCCGTTGCGGCGCGTTGCGGGGCCGATGGCTGCGGCGCGCCGGGCGGAAGGCTTTGACGCCGGCCCGGTATTGCTTTAATTGCCTGCCTGCGCCACGAAACCACCAGGGACTAACCACGCTATGTTCAATCTTGCTAACAACCTCACCTTGGCCCGCGTCGGGGCTGTGCCGATCCTGGTGCTCCTGCTCTATTTTCCGAGCCGGGGAGCCTGTTTTGCCGCCATGATGGTGTTCATCGCCGCCGCCGTCACCGACATCATGGACGGCGTGGTGGCTAGGCGGTGCAATCTGGTCACCAATTTCGGCAAGTTTCTTGATCCCTTGGCCGACAAGCTGCTGATAAGCGCCGCGCTCATCATGCTCGTCCAACTCGGCTGGGTCGAGGCCTGGGTGGCCGTGGTCATCGTCGGCCGGGAGATCGCCGTCACCGGGCTTCGGGCCATGGCCGTGGACCACGGCGTGGTCATCGCCGCCGACCGCTACGGCAAGCTCAAGACCGTTTTGCAGATGGTGGCCCTGTGTCCGCTGCTGCTGCATTATCCCGTTTGGGGTTTCGACCCCGCGCCGCTGGGACAGACGCTTTTGTACCTGGCCCTGGTTTTGACCCTTGTTTCCGGCGTCAATTACTTTTATGGATTCAGCAAGCAGGCGAAGTGGTCGGACAAGGCCGCCCGGTAGCGAAGCGGCCATGCCTCGCCCGCTGACCAACACCTTTTGCGACAAGGCGCTATGAAAGCCAAAAACATTTCCAAGCTGGCCCGTCGCCGGGTCCGTCCCGCCCGGGCCGGCCTCGGCAAGGGCGCCTGGTCCGGGACGCACCTGGACGACAATCTCGCCGCCCGTATCGAAAACTGCCTGCACACCATCCTGGAGCTCGAACCCGATCTGGAGCGCCTCCAGTTCGGGCATTATCTGCTGCGCGACTTCAAGGTGCTCAAGATGTTTCTCTCCCAGGTCGAAGACATCGAAGTGGAGGAACAGGACGTGTTGCGCATCGAGGCGGCCACCGAGAATTTCCTTCGCGAACTGAAGGAGCCCCTGGCCCAGTCCGATACCAAACGCCCGAAGAAATACGTCGTGCAATGACATGATCTGGCGAAGGTTCCTGCTGACGGCGCTGATCTTCTTCAATGTGTTCCTGCTCTATAATTTGATATGGAGCGACAACGGCATTTTTGCCTACCTCGAACTCAAATCCAGGCATGAGCAGCTCAAGCAACGCCTGGAAGCCGTCAACGACAAGTCCTTGGACCTCAGCCAGGAAATCCGCTGGCTCAAGACCGATCAGGCTTTCACCGAGAAAATGGCCCGGTCCCAGATGAACTACCTCAAGGATAACGAGATCCTTTACCAGTTTCCCAAGGACCCGCCCGCCGCCAAGGAGCCGGAACGGGACAAGGAAGGAAAGCGGGCCGATGCTCAGTAAGATCGAAATCTACCGGGAAGTCCTGGAAATCGAGCCCAACTCCAAGGTCTTCTTCCCCCTGGCCCGCAGCCTGGCCGAGGAAGGCCGCCACGACGAGGCCGCCGCCGTGCTTTCACGCGGCATCGGTTTCCATCCCGACCACCTCGAAGCCAAGTTCCTGCTCATCGAACTCCTTACCCGGCAGGGCAAGGAGGAGCAGGCCGATCAGGTCTTTGCCGACGTCGGCGCGCTGTTGGCGCGCTATCCCTCGGTCTGGCTCCTGTGGTCCAAGACCGCCGCCGCCCGGGCCAAGGACCCCTCCCTGGCCATGCTCTTTTTGGCCCACTACTTCCAGAACCAGACCCTCACCTGGGCCGAGGTCATGGAGCGGGGGCTTAAAAGCCTGAGTCAGGCCGCCGGTTCCCTTGAGCCGTCCGAAGGCTCTTCCGGGCCGGGAACCGCCGAGGCGTCCGGCGGATCGGAGCAGTCAGGGCCGGACGGCGGCGAAGAAGAAGCCGCTGCTGCGCAGTCGGCGAGCATTGCCTCGGACGTCGCCGCCGTGTCTCAGGATGCCGTGGCCCCCGCCCTGGGTGATAGGCCAGGGGTATCGGAATCGGCCTTGCTTGAGCCGACTGGGGAAATCGAGGCGGTTCGTGAGCTGTCGCACGTCCCTTGCGGTCCGGTCATTCAGACTGCCGCCTTGTCCGAAGCCGAGAACCTGCCCCCGGAAACGGGCCCTGCCCCGTCGGCCATTGCCGCTGGTCCTGTCGAAGCCGCTGGCCCGGAGCTGCGCGGTGCCCGCGAGGTCATGGAGCTGGCCGGTCTGCTGGACGCTCCTGAAACCGTTGAACCCCGTCCCCGGTCCAAGCCCGCCAAGGGCAAGGAACAGGGCGTGCGCACCCGGACCATGGCCGCCGTCCTGGCCGAGCAGGGTGATCTGGCCGGCGCGCGCGCCATTTATCAGGAACTCCTGGCCGCCGCCGCAACCGACGCCGAACGCGAGGAGTTGCGCGCCCTCATGGACGCCCTGGGCGCAACGGGGCGGCCCGCCTCGCAGGACCCAGTGCAAACGCCCGCCGCCGCTGGCCCCAAATCGGCCAACCGGCTGGCTGATTTTCTCGAAGCCCTGGCCAACCGCCTGGAAACCCGGGCCGGATCGTAACCGCCGCCTTCGGCTAACCGCCTCCACCGCATACGCCAACCGCACGAGGATACGGCTTTGAAACGCACCGTTCTCGCGGCCATTGCCGCCATTGTCTGTCTTTGCATCCTTGCCGGCTGCGGCACCATGAAAACCCAGTGGCGCGAAACCCGCAAGCTGTACCGGGAATACATCAACACCGACCCCTCCATCGACTTCAGCGACCAGGGCATCTCCGACAAGGGCCTGCAACGCCTGGCCGCTCTCATGATGCCCGTGGACGAGCGGCTGCTGGCCATGCTGCGCACCCTGGGCAGCCAGGACGCGGCCCCGGACCCCGAATGGGCCCAGCAGCTGCTGTCCGCCAATGCCTGGCTCTCCGGCATCGCCGTGGTCGATGCTTCGGGAGCCATCGTCGGCCAGGTGCCTTCGACGCCCATGCGTCCCCTTGACTACGCGTCCCTGCTCGACATGGCCGACCGCTACAAGGTTCGCAAGATGGGCGCGCGCGTGGTGTCCGACGAGATGGGCACGGTGGTCATGATCGCCATGCCGTTTTTCAAGGAAAACGAATGGGCCGGTCTGGTCGTGGTCAATTTCGACCCGCGTAACCTGGTGCGCTTTTCTCCCGACCCCAATGCGCTGGTGGTGGTGTCCACCGAAGGCCTGCTCTGGGCCGGCGGAGCCGGGCAGGGCGAGTCCCTGGCCGCCCTCAAATGGAGCGACATCCTCAAGGGCGAGGTGCAAGGCGACATCCGGACCGGGGGCGGCGAATACGTCTGGCAGGCCCGTTACCTCGGCCAGTTGGAGCTTGTTTATCTCACCGACGCCCGGGAAGTGCGCGCCGCCAAACCGGAACCCAAGAAGGAAGCCGCGCCCGCGCCCGAACCCAACAAGGCGCTGCCTTCCACCGAGCCGTTGCCGCAGCCTACGGATCTGACCACTCCCTAGACGGCCTTCTCGATGCATCGTTGGCCGGCGGTCGAAGCCGCCGGCTTTTTTTTCTTCCCAACCCTGGAAAATCTTGTGGGTATTTCGGTCTGGGGGTAGGTTGGGACGAGGCCGCAAAACCCGCGAGCCGCGCCGGGGCCTTTGCCGCCCAGGCTTGAGGAGAACAGCCATGCCGCAGATCACCGTCACCGAACACCTGCTGTTGCATCAGAAAGAATCCCCCATGGCCTCGGGCCGCTTCACGCGGCTGCTCAACGACCTGATCCTGGCCGCCAAGATCATCTCCCGGGAAGTCAGCAAGGCAGGCCTTGTCGACGTGCTGGGCTTTACCGGCGAGGTCAACGTCCAGGGCGAGCAGGTCCAAAAGCTCGACGAATACGCCAACAAGGTGCTGATCCACCGGATGGAGCGGGCCGGGGTGCTGTGCGCCATCGCCTCCGAGGAAAACGCCGACATCGTGCGTATCCCCGACCAGTTCCCCAAGGGCGATTATTTCCTCATCTTCGATCCCCTGGACGGCTCCTCCAACATTGACGCCAACGTCAACGTTGGCACCATCTTTTCCATCTACCGCGTGGCCGAGGGGTGCTCCGGCGACAAGCTGTGCGATCTGCTCATGCAGGGCGCCAAGCAGGTGGCCGCCGGCTACTTCCTCTACGGCACCTCCACCATGCTCGTGTACACCACCGGCCGGGGCGTCCATGGCTTCACCCTGGACCCCAGCGTCGGCGAGTTCCTGCTGTCCCACCCCGACATCCGCACTCCGGAGACCGGCAAGGTCTATTCCGTCAACGAGGCCTACTGGTCCTACTGGGACGAGCCCACCCGCGAGATCGTCAGCGCCTTCAAGGGCACGGACAACCCGCGCGGCCAGCCCTACGGCGGCCGCTACATCGGGTCGCTGGTGGCCGACTTCCACCGCAATCTCCTCTACGGCGGCATTTTCCTCTATCCCGCCGACACGCGCGACCCCAAAAAGCCTCAGGGCAAGCTCCGCCTTTTGTGCGAGGCCAATCCCCTGGCCTTTGTCATCGAACAGGCCGGCGGCGCGGCCACCGACGGCGAGCGCGACATCCTGTCCATCGAACCCGAGGAGCTGCATCAACGGGTGCCGCTTTTTATCGGTAGCAAAAACGACGTGGCCAAGGTCATGGAAATCTACGGCCGGGCCAGGAAAGCTTAAGCAACATGCTTTGTCTTGGCATTGAGACGTCCTGCGACGAGACGGCCGTGGCGCTTTTCGAAAACGGCCGTCCCGTCCTGGAAAAACTCGCTTCCCAGGCCGATCTCCATGCCGTCTTCGGGGGCGTGGTGCCGGAGCTGGCCTCGCGAGAGCATTTGCGCCGCCTGGGGCCGCTGTTGCAGGCCCTTTTCGCCGCATCCGGACGAAGCCTTGCCGACGTTGACGCCATTGCCGTGGCTCGGGGGCCGGGCCTGCTCGGCAGCCTGCTGGTGGGGCTGGCCGCGGCCAAGGGGCTGAGCCTGGCTACGGGCAAGCCGCTCATTGGCGTGGACCATCTCCACGCCCATCTCCTGGCCGCGACCATCGGCCGGGACGTGGCCTTTCCGGCCCTGGGGCTCCTGGTTTCGGGCGGCCATACCCAGATCGTGCGCCTGGAATCGGCCCTGTCCCTGGAGGTGCTCGGCCGCACCCTGGACGACGCCGCCGGCGAGGCCTTTGACAAGGCCGCCAAGTCGTTCAATCTGCCGTACCCCGGCGGCGTCTACATCGACGTGCTGGGCCGGGGGATCGCGCCGGACAAGACCCTTTTCCCGCGTCCGTTCCTGGATAACGATCATTTCGACTTCAGCTTCAGCGGCCTCAAGACCGCCGTGGCGTCCTATGCCGCCGCCCATCCCGAACTGCGTGCCGGCAGCCTGGCCGAGGCGGGCGGGGCCATCGACCCCGAGGCCTGGCCCATGGCCTTGCGGCGGGCCTGTTCTTCGCTCAATTTCGCCATTGCCGAGACGCTGCGCATCAAGTTCGAGCGGGCCTTGGATCGGCAGCCCGGACCGCCGGCCAGCCTCATCGCCGCTGGCGGCGTGGCCGCCAACGGTCCCATCCGGGCCATGCTGGCCGATCTGGCCGCCCGACGCGGCCTGCCGCTCTATTTGCCCGAGCCGGCCCTTTGCGCCGACAACGCCGTCATGATCGCGGCGGCAGGCAGCCGGCTGGCCGAGGCGGGCTATGCCCATGACCTGGCGCTGACTGCCGTCCCCCGGGGACGAAAGGTGCCCTGGGACTATGCCGGCGGACCGTCCGGCAAGGCGGCATCGGTTGACAGCGCCTCGCCGGCGCAATAGGTTCGCACGATTACGGCCCTTGAGTATGACGGCAAACGGCGCGACCCGCCGTCCCGATAACGCCAGAAACCCGACCGCCCCGGCGGTCGGCCAGACCATGAAAGGAGAGCATCCATGGCCATCCAACTGAGCGACGCCAACTTCGAAGCCGAAGCCCTGCAGTGCGACCTGCCCGTTCTGGTGGATTTCTGGGCGCCCTGGTGCGGGCCGTGCCGCGCCATGGGTCCGGTCATCGACGAACTGGCCAACGAGTACACCGGCCAGGTCAAGGTGGCCAAGATGAACGTCGACGAAAACCCGAGCACCCCGAGCAAGTACGGCATCCGCGCCATCCCCACCCTGATCCTGTTCAAGGGCGGCGAAGTGGTGGAGCAGATCACCGGTGCCGTGTCCAAAAGCTCGATCAAGGAAATGCTCTCCCAGAAGGCGCTCTAATCCATGAAACGATTCGACGCCGTCGTGATCGGGGGCGGCCCGGCCGGCATCACGGCCGCCCTGTATCTGGCCCGGTCCGACGTGTCCGTTGCCATGATCGAAAAGCTCTCGCCGGGCGGCCAGATGCTCATGACGCATCTGATTGAGAACTATCCGGGCTTCCCGGATGGCATCGAGGGCTGGAAGCTGGCCGACGCCATGGCCGCCCACCTGGGGCATTATGCCGTCGAGCGCATCAATGACGAGGTCACGGCCATCGAGTCCGAAGGCGGACTGCATCGCATCCGCGTTGGCGGCGAGGTGGTCGAGGCCAAGGCCGTGGTGCTGTGCACCGGCGCGCGCTACAAGCGCGTCGGCATCCCCGGCGAGCGCGAACTGGCCGGCCGGGGCGTGTCCTACTGCGCCCTGTGCGACGGCAATTTCTTCAGGAACCAGACTGTGGCCGTCATCGGCGGCGGCAACTCGGCCCTGGAGGAATCGCTGTATCTGGCCCGGCTGGTGAAAAAGCTCTACCTGATCCATCGTCGCGACGATTTTCGTGGCCAGAAATGCTTTCAGGATCGCTGCTTCACCCATCCGGTCATCGAGGTGTTGCGTTCCACGGTCGTGTGCTCCATTTCCGGCGGCGACGCCGTCACCGGCATTGAGGTCCGCGACGTCAAATCCGGCGATTGCCGCACCATCCCGGTGGACGGCGTGTTCGTGTTCGTCGGCTTCGAGCCTCAGGGGGATTTCTATCCGCCGGGACTCACCCGCGACGACCAGGGATTCATCCTGGCCGACGACGAGATGCGCACCAGCATCGAAGGCATCTACGCCGCCGGCGACATCCGGTCCAAGTCCTGCCGCCAGGTGGCCACCGCCGTGGGCGACGGGGCCGTGGCCGCCCACGCCGCTTACGCCTACATCAGTACGCGGTTCCCGCAAGACTGATCATTTCCGGACCCGTGCGACCGCGCCGCTTCGAACGGACGGCTGACGGGTCCGGCATTTTTTGCGTTGTGCCCCTTGGGGCCATTTGGTAAGAGGACGCGCATCGAGACGCCGGGTTCCGCTGACGCCTACCAAAGGAACCCGACCGCCGCATGGCGCCCGGCCAGGACCGGGCCATACCGGGAATATACCATGAATGTGATGTTGCGCCGTTTCCTGCCCTTGGGCTTTCTGCTCCTGTTCCTTGGCGGCTGCGCCGGCATGATCGACTACTATTTCCTGCCGCCGCCCGAGGATACCGCCCAGGAACTCTATGAGGCTGGACGGCAGTCCATGGCTGACAAGGATTACTATGGGGCCATCAATTACTTCATGAAATTGAAGGACCGCTATCCGTTTAGCCCGTACACGCCCATGGGCACGGTTGCCCTGGGCGACGCCTACTTCCTCACCGAAGATTACGGCATGGCCGCTGAAACCTATAAGGAATTCGAGTCGGTCCATCCACGAAGCGAAGAGATTCCCTACGTGCTTTACCAAGTCGGCGTCTCCAACTTCAAGCGCTCCGAATCCATCGACATGCCGCAAAGCAATCTCCAGGAAGCCATCCAGTATTTCTACCTCCTGGAGCAGACCTTCCCGGATACCGAGTACGGCAAGGAAGCGGCCGACTACATTCGTCGCTGCAAGAAGCGCATGGCCGAGCATGAGCTCTTCGTGGCAGACTTCTACTGGCGCACCAGCCAGTACGGCGCGGCCTGGAAGCGCTATATGTACACGGTGGAGAACTACAAGGATCTTGAGGAAGTGCTCGAATACGCCAAGCTGCGGGCCGAGCTGTCTTACCTTGAATACCAAAAGACCCTGACCGAAAACGAACGCCAGGCCATTGAAGGCAGCTGGCGACACTGGACCAAGCGCTGGTTGTAACCATCGATCTCCGGAAGCTTTTCACTTCTGGGGCCATACGGCGGCAAAACGGGGCGGCTGGCCGCCCCGTTTGCGTTTGCCGCGCGGGGACTTCATGAACGCGTTGATGTCCTTGCCCATGGGCCGTTGGCCCGAAGCCTTGGAACGCGCCCGCCTGGCCGACGCGGCCTTTGCCGCCGCCTACGCCCGCACGCCCGACCGGGAGCGCGCCTGGATCAAGACCGGCCTGGCCGCCATGTACGCGGCCATGGGCGGCCCCCTGCCGGCCTCCAGGCAGCGTTGCGACGCCCTGGGCCATGACCTGCTTGCGGCTTCTCTCGATGTCCCCCAGGATTACGTGCTCGTGGCCTGCGGCCGGGATTTCCTGTCTCCGGCCCGCTTGTCCGCCGTGGTCATGGCCGCCCTGTGCGCCCGCGTGCCCGACGTGGCCGCCGTGCGGGTGGGCGCGGCCTGGCCCAAACCGCTAATCACCACCCTGGAGCTGTGCGGCGTGGAAACGGCCGCCCGGATCTCCCGCCGCGACTGGGCCGGCCTCCTGGCCGAGCTTCCGGCCAAGGGGCGGGGCGTCGTGGTCCTCCTTGGCGAGCTGATCCTGCCGGCCGGAATATCGCCCGGCCTCGACGTCCGCCGGGCCGCCGTGGCCGGCAAAGCCGGCGTGTTCGGCCCCGGTTTCGACGCTGCAGCCCTGTCCTTTGCCCATCCGGATTGCACGTTTTATAGCCATGATGGCCAATGTCCCGAGCTGTCCGGCTGGCAGACGGGGCAGGGAAGCTTGGCCGAAGCCGGTCAGGCCGCCTACGACGCCGTCTACGTGACGGCTGACGAGGCCTTGACCCTGGCTGCCGACGCGCCGCTGTGCCTGGGGCCGGGCCGGGAGGGCTTCTGGCTGTGGCCGCACTTGCCGCCCGAGGCCTTTCGCCGGCGCCGCTTCGCCGCTGTCGTTGATCCCAACTGCGCGGCCGATGCTCCGACGCCCGGCCCGGAGGACGCATGAGCTCGAAGAAAGGGGCGAAGAAAAGCCGTCTGGCCAGCCTGCGCAACATCGGCATCATCGCCCATATCGACGCCGGCAAGACCACGCTCACCGAGCGCATCCTCTATTTTTCCGGCCGCATCCACCGCATGGGCGAGGTCCACGACGGCACCGCCACCATGGATTTCATGCCCGAGGAGCAGGAACGCGGCATCACCATCACCTCGGCCTGCACCACCTGCGCCTGGAAAGACCATCAGATCAACATCATCGACACCCCGGGCCATGTGGATTTCACCATCGAGGTGGAGCGCTCGCTTCGGGTGCTCGACGGCGCGGTGGGCGTTTTTTGCGCTGTCTCCGGCGTGGAACCCCAGTCCGAGACAGTCTGGCGGCAGTCCATGGCCTATGGCGTGCCCAAGATCGCCGTGGTCAACAAGCTCGACCGGCCCGGGGCCGATTTCGAGGCGGCCCTGGCCGCCATGCGCGAAAAGCTGCGCGCCAATCCCGTGGCCGTGACTATCCCCCTGGGCCAGGGGCCTGAGCTGACGGCCATCATCAATCTGGCCGCCATGGAGCATGTCCGTTTTTCCAGCGACGGCGAGGAGGTTTCACGCCGGCCGCTGACCGACGACGAAGCCGCCTATGCCGCGCCCTGGCGCGAGCGACTGGTTGAAGCGGCCTGCGACTACGACGAGGCGCTCATGGATGCCTACCTCGGCGGCGAGGCCATTGCCGCCGCCGCCATCGAGGCCGCCCTGCGCCTGGGGACCCTGGAGCACAAGGTCACGCCGGTCTTCGCCGCCTCGGCGCTCAAGAACATCGGCGTCCAGCCGGTTCTCGACGGCATCCTGGCCTATCTGCCAAGCCCCCTTGACCGTGGCGGGGCGCGCGGCGTCGATCCCGCTTCCAAGACCGAGATCGTTTATCCGCCCGAGGCTGAGGCGCCCCTGGCCGCCCTGGCCTTCAAGGTCAGCATGGAGACCGGCCGGCGGCAGGTGTTCGTGCGCGTCTATTCCGGCCGCCTGGAAGCCGGCAAGGACGTCTGGAACGCCACGCGCGGCGAAATCGAGCGGCCAGCTAGGCTGTTTCATCTTCACGCCGGCCACCGCGAAAAGGCCGAGACGGCCGGCCCCGGCGAGATCGTGGCCATCGCTGGCCTGCGCCGGGCAGCCACGGGCGACACCTTGTGCGACAAGGCCAGCCCCATCTTGTTGGAGGCCATCGGCGGCTACAAGCCGGTCATCAGCTTGGCCCTGGAGCCCAAAAACGCCGAAGAGACCGACAAACTCAAGGAAGTCCTGGACAAGCTGGCCGAGGAAGACCCGACCTTGACCGTGGCCCACGACCCCGACACCGGCCAGATGATTCTTTCGGGCATGGGCGAACTCCACCTCGACGTGGTGCTGGAGCGGGCCCGGCGCGAATACGGCGTTTCACCGCGCGCCGGCAAGCCGCAGGTGGTCTATCAGGAGACCGTCGTGGCCGAGGCGGCCGGGGAGGGCGTGTTCGACCGCGAACTCGGCGACCGCAGCCATCACGGCCGGGTGACGGTGGCCGTATCGCCGCTGCCCCGGGGAACCGGCCGGGAAATTTCCTTCGAGATCGACCGCCTGGCCTATCCGCCGGCCTGGAGCGCGGCCATGGCCGAAGGCCTTGAAGACGGCCTGCAAAGCGGTCCCTTGGGCGGCCATCCGGTCCAGGACGTGCGGGTGCGGGTGACGGGCGTCTTTCCGGTCGAGGGCAAGACCACGGACATCGGCTGCCGCATGGCCGCCGCCCAGGCGCTGAAAAACGCCCTGGCCGCCGCCAGGCCGGCCTTGCTTGAACCTATCATGGAACTGGAGATCGGCGTTCCCGACGCCTTCATCGGCGACGTGGCCGGCCTGCTCGGCTCCAAGGGGGCCAAGATCGAGAACATGGCCGACCGGGGCGGCCACAAGACGGTCACGGCCTTGGCTCCGCTTCGCCGGATGTTCGGCTTTTCCACCGACCTTCGCTCGGCCACCCAGGGCCGGGCCGGCATGTCCATGCGTTTTCTCAAATTCGACCTGCTCGGGTAGTCGTACAGGAACCCATGTCCACGCGCAGCCTGGTTTCGCCGGAGGCGTCCAAGCGTTTCGACGTCTTGCGCACCCTCCTTGTCGTCTTCGTCATCGGCATCCACGCCGAAAAGGGCTTGCAGGCCTATTACAGCGCCATGCCAGAAGCCCTGAACGTCTATCTGGCCATTTTTCCGCATAACGTTTTTCGCCTGGCCGTGCCGCTTTTCTTCGCCGTCTCCGGCTACCTCTTCTTTTTGACCTACAAGCCCGACGCCGCCTCCTACGGCCGCATGATCGTCAAGAAGACCAAGAGCATCCTCGTGCCCTTTCTCATCTTCAACGCCATCACCCTGATCCTCATCAAGGTCTTCAACAAGGTGCCCTACATCGGCGACTTTCACGCCATCGACGCCGACGGCTACCTGAAACTCCTCATTGGCATCTACCGCTATCCCGTGGTCTACACGCTGTGGTTTTTGCGTGATCTCTACGTCTATTTCCTGCTGGCCCCGGTGTTTTACGTCTTTTCCAAGGAAATGCCCCTGACCGGCCTTGTCGCCTGCTGGGCGGCCTGGATGTTCCTGCCCCAGGGGCGCATTCCCATTGAGCTGAGCGGACTGGTCTTTTTCTACGGCGGCTGCGTCCTGGCCCGGACCCGGGCCGATCTCGACGGCCTGGCCCGTTTCGCCTGGCCAGTCGGTCTTGGCTATCTGGCCCTCATGGCCGTGACGGCGACCTATGAGTGCCTCTACGGCTGCCAGTCCTATTATCACATCCTCTACCGCAACAGCATGATCCTGGGCGTGTTGACCGTCTGGCTTGTTTCAGCCTGGCCGCCCCTTCGCGACGCCGTGATGCTGCGCCGGCTGGCCGCGACTTCCTTTTTCGTGTATCTGACCCATGAACCCGTATTGTCGTACCTCATCTACGGCACGCGGTTTGTCTTCAAACCTTCGGGCACGGTGGTCGGCATCGCCTACATGCTCCTGCTCACCGCCCTGACCTACGCCCTCTGCCATGGCCTGGCCCGGCTCCTGGAACGCTTTGCCCCTCGGGTCTACGCCGTGGCCACGGGAGCGAGATAGCGGGCCTTGCCGTCTCCTGCGCGGCAGGGTTGGGTGAGGACCTTTGGATCGTTGACGAGGTCGCGGGCACACTGCCTGGCAAGGGGTTTCGGCCAGGCTGGCCCTGGCCAGGAACGTGCCAAGTGTTTCGAATAACAATACTCCGTTAAGCTTGTTGTCGTTCCGAGAAGGAACTTGCCTTTTTCGGACGCGACACGAGGCGACGACAAGGAAGCGCCATGCGCATTATCGGCGGCCGCCTGGGCGGCCGCGTCATCAAAGTCATTGACTCCCCGGGGCTGCGGCCGGCCACGGGCCGGGTGCGGGAAGCGCTGTTTTCCATGCTTGCGGCCCGGGGCGCGCTTTTTCACGGGGCGAGGGTGCTTGACTGTTATGCCGGAGCCGGCAGCGTGGGCATCGAAGCTCTGTCGCGCGGCGCGGGCAAGGCCGTTTTCATCGAACGCAGCCCGGCCGTGGCCAAGGTGCTCAAGGAGAACCTGCGCGGCCTGGGCCTGGGGCCGGACGTGGCCCAGGTCGTCGAGGCCGACGTGGTCAAGGCCCTGGGCCGGCTATCCGGCGGCTACTTCGATCTCATCGCCATCGACCCGCCCTATGGCCAGGATCTGCTGCCGCCGACCCTGGCCAAAATCGCCGCCCTGGACCTCATTGCCCCAGGCGGCATTGTCGTGGCCGAGATCGAGGCCGGACTCGACCTGCCCGAGACCGCCGTGCCGCCCGTGTTTGACTGCCTGACCGACCGGACCTACGGACAAACGAGGATCATCCTATGGACTCCCAGAAATCCTGCATCGCCGTCTACCCCGGAACCTTCGATCCCCTGACCAACGGCCACGTCTCTTTGGTGCGCCGGGCGGCCATGATTTTCGGCACGGTCATCGTGGCCGTGGCCGGCGATTCCCACAAGACGCCGCTTTTCACCCTGGACGAACGGGTGGCCATTGCCGAGCAGGTCTTCGCCAACGACCGCCGGGTGCTGGTGGAGGGCTTCAAGGGACTGCTCGTCAACTACGTCAAGTCGCGGGAAGCCAACGTCATCCTGCGCGGCATGCGGGCGGTGTCCGATTTCGAGTTCGAGTTCCAGATGGCGCTCATGAACCGCAAGCTCGACCGCACCATCGAGACGGTCTTCATCATGACCGACTACAAGTGGCTCTACATCAGCTCCACCATCGTCAAGGAAGTGGCCAAGCACGGCGGCGACATACGGGGCATGGTGCCCGAGCACGTACGCGAGCGGATGCTTGAGCGCTTCGGCCCGGCAAACGGGAGCGGGGAGGGCGCGTGAGCGCGAGGACAAGGGTGGTTTGTCTGGCCGGAGCCACGGGCACGGGCAAGACCGCCGCGGCCATCGGCCTGGCCCGGGCTTTTGGCGGCGAAGTCATCAACGTGGACTCGCGCCAGGTTTACCAAAGCCTGCCGGTGCTGACCGCCCAGCCAAACGACGGGGAGCGCGCCGCCTGTCCGCACCACCTCTACGGCGACACGCCGCTGGATCAGCCCGTGGCGGCCGGCGATTTCGCCGTGCGGGCCAGGGCTTGCGCCGCCGACATCGCCGGGCGCGGCCGGCTGCCGCTGTTCGTCGGCGGCACTGGCCTGTATTTCCGGGCCATCCTCGGCGGGCTGGCCCCCATCCCGCCCGTGCCGGCCGAGGTGCGCGCCGCCGTCGCCGCTGACTGGGACCGCCTGGGGCCGGCCGCCATGCACGCCCGCCTGGCCGAGCGCGATCCTGACTACGCGGCCAAGATCGCCCCGGCCGACCGCCAGCGCGTCACCCGCGCCCTGGAGGTTGAGGCCGCGACCGGCCGCGTCTTTTCCGACTGGCACCGCCAAGGCGATCCCGCCGCCCCGGATTATGACGTCATCAGCCTCGGTCTGGCTCTGCCCCTGGAGGAGCTGGCCCACCGACTGGCCCGGCGCATCGAAGCCATGGCCGCCGGCGGCGCCGTCGAGGAAGTGCGCGCCGCCCTGGACCGCTATCCTCCGGATGTCCCGGGCTTAAGCGGCATCGGCGGGCCGGAGCTGACGGCCTATCTTTCCGGCCGTTGCGGCCTGGGCCAGGCCAAGTCCGCCTGGCTGACCAACACCCGCGCCTATGCCAAGCGGCAAAGAACCTGGTTTCGCAAGGAGCCGGACATCGTCTGGTTTGGCCCGGGCGACGAGGCCGGGCTGCTGGATTTGGTCGGGAAGCGTTTGGAGGGCGGGGCATGATGGACCGGCGGCGCGTCCTGTCGTTTTTGGCCGTGGCCGGCGGACTGGCTTGGCTACGGCCTTCCGCCCTGTTCGCGGCTTCGGCCGACGAGTTGGCCGGGGAAGGGCAGGCGGAACTCACCGGCGGCAACGTGGCCAAGGCCCTGGTGCTGCTCCATGAAGCCGAGTCCAAGGACCCGCGCAACGACCGGGTTCAGGCGCTTTTGGGCCGGGCGTATTTCCAGCAAGGCGACGCCCGGACAGCACTGACCCATTTCACTCGGGCCGTGCGGCTCAATCCCGAGGACACGCTGTCGCGCCTGCTGGCCGACACCATCAGCCAGTTTCCCATGCCCGCCGCCAAAGTCGGGTCTGGGCGCGAACCGTCGCCTTCTCGTTCCCGCCCCTCCAGACTGGCCCAGGACGCCAAGGCCGAACGCGAAGCCCTGGCCAAGGGCGCAGGGAAATCAACCCGACAAGGGCCGTGGCGCGTGCTGCTCGACGCCGGCCACGGCGGCCTGGACGCCGGCGCGGCGGTCGGTGGACTGCGTGAGGCTGACGTGACCCTCGATCTGGCCTTGCGTTTGGCCCGGGCGCTGGCCCCGGCCAGAAACGAGGTGATCATTCACCTCACCCGCACCGCCGACGTGTCCCTGCCCGGCTGGGCCAGGGCCGGGCTGGCCGGTTTCTACGGCGCGGACCTGCTCGTTTCGCTCCATGCCGCCCGAGTGAGCGATCCGGCGGCCATGGGCATCGCGGCCTATGGCTATGGCCGCGAACCGTCCGATGCCCAGGCCGCCCTTGTCGCCCGAGTCGAGAACGCCGCCTACGGACCAGGCGCATCCTGGAAATCCCGGGGCGGGGAAGGGCTTTTCCTGGCTGCTGCCAATAATGCCGTGGGACAGGACCGGTTCGCGCGCGGCCTGGAACTGGCCCGCGCCTTCATGCGTGCCATGCCCGCCGCCGCGCCGCTGCCAACGCGCGTCGCCGGATCAGCCCCCCTCAAACTGCTCGAAGAAGCCGACGCGCCGGCACTCCTCTTGGAGACAGGCTTTCTGTCCAACGCCGACGACGCCGCCGCCCTGGGCAGCCCCGACAAGCGCCAAGCCCTGGCCCAGGCCCTGGCCGACGCCTTTCTGGCGGCGCTGCGGGGAGTGAAGATGCCTCCGGCGGCCGGGAGGGGGTAACCCCCTCCCGGACCCTCCCTGCCTGGGGGCGCGTCTTCCCCTTGAGGCGGAGCCTCAAGGGGAAGACGCGCCCCCAAACAAGAAGGACAGGCGGGAAAACGGCGCAGACCGCAAACCAATTGGGGGGGCCGGGGGCCTCTTAAAATGATGCACGCAAAAAAGCCCCGGGGAGACGGCTCCTCGGGGCTTTGACGGCGGATGGGATGTTGCTCTAGGCTTTGTGGTCCGTGGAGTCGTCCTTGGGCTTGCCCGGGGTCACGTCGATCTCGTCAGGCTCGTTGGTGGCCTTTTTGAAGTTCTTGATGGCCTTGCCCATGCCGGCGCCGATCTCGGGAAGCTTGTTGGCTCCGAAAATAATGAGCACGATGACCAGGATGATGATAAGCTCCGGAAATCCGATTCCAAACATGCTGCGCCTCCGCTGGTGGATTGGCCGTGGCTATACACGCGGCCTTGGGGCAGGTCAAGGAAGGCACGGTTTTATGGACATATCGTCATGACGGCGCAAGTGCGTCGCTTGCCCGGCCAGGGTTGCCCCCATTGCCGGGCAGAGCGCTGTCTCTACGAGGAGCATC
This sequence comes from Solidesulfovibrio magneticus RS-1, assembly GCF_000010665.1. Classification (NCBI taxonomy): domain Bacteria; kingdom Pseudomonadati; phylum Thermodesulfobacteriota; class Desulfovibrionia; order Desulfovibrionales; family Desulfovibrionaceae; genus Solidesulfovibrio; species Solidesulfovibrio magneticus. The sequence continues at coordinate 2,448,846 of NC_012796.1, forward strand.
TCAACCCAGGCCTGCACGAGAACCATCGTTGCGCCGTGCTTAACCGGCTGTGCCGTGCCTTTGACGACTTCGTGCTGCGCGCCGACGTCATGGGGCTGCCCGACGAGCAGGCCCAGGCCCTTTGGGAGAGCCGTTTTCCGGCCACCCTGGCCAAAGAAGGGAATTGTCAGGATTACCTGCCCGGTGATACGACTTCCTTCCCGGATTGCGCCCATGCCGTGGGCGATTTGTGCTTGCTCGCCTTTCCCCTGTGCCCGGGGCGTTGTCCACGCTACCTGGAAGGTTGGGCGCGGGGTGTCGCGCCAAAGGATGGTTTCCATGACTGACGCTTCCGGCAACGCCTTGACGTTGCTGCACTTTCCTTGTTTGACTCCGGCCGTGTCCAGTGACGGCGTGCCGGGCGTACGTTTTCTTGATCCCGGCCTGGGCGAGCCTGGCGACCCGGAGTTGCTGCGTCCCGCCGACCTGCCGCTTTCCCAGGAAGAACTGGCGGGATTTTTGCGCGAATTCGAGCGCCTGCGCCGCGAGACGAAAAATCCCAAGGATCTGGCGTTGCTGGCCGGAGCGGGCGGAGGGCATTTCTTCAGCGAAACCTCCTTTGCCGTGCGCGAGGCTTTAGAAGACCAGCTCAATCCGGGCCGGGTGGCCCTGCGCCGGGCCAAGCAGGCTCAGCTGGCCTTGTGTCTGGCCGCCATGATCGAGCACAGCGTGCTGGAGCTGGCCGAGGCCGGTTCCCTGGATGAGGACTTCCGCAAAGATCTGGCCGAGAGCCTTGGCATTGAAGACGGCGACGACGATGACGACACGGCCATGGTGCTGGCGGCGGCCTTTTCCAGCGACGGCGGCCTGCCGACCCCGGCGACCCTGGCCGACGAATTTCGTCCGCCCTGGCGACAGTTGCTGTCGCCGTTTTGGGCCATAGCCCCAGTGGAAACCGGGCTTTTTATCGATGATCCTGAAATCGCCGCGACACTCCAGGACGCTGATCTCGGCTTTGACGACGTCGCCCCCGAAGCGTTTCCGGCCTTGTTCCCCGGCGGCTCTCCCGATGCGCCGCTGATCGCGGCCCGCCCGTCCGGTTACCGGTTGGCCGGCCGGACCCGGCCCGACCCTGAGGCCCCGTGGCTCGACATGACGCGGCTGGTTGTGGCCGTCAAACCTTAAGACGGAGAAGAAGGCCGCCCGATGTACGTTTGCAACCCCGCTTCCCCGCCCGAATTCCTGGCCCGGATTTCCGGCGTCATCTTCGACTGCGACGGCGTGCTGGTGGATTCCCGGGACGCCAACCGCATGTATTACAACCTCATCCGCGAGGGCATCGGCATGTTGCCCATCACCCCCGAGGAAGAGGACTATGTCCACATGCACGCCGTGGGCGAGTGTCTGGACCGCATCATCCCGGCCGAGCGTCGGGAAGAAGCCGAGGAAGTCCGGCGCAATCTCGATTACCGGGACATCTTTCCGTATATTTTCCTGGAGGATGGCCTGGTCGAGCTGCTCGAAACCTTGGAAGGCCTTGGTGTGCGCATGGCTGTGCACACCAACCGGACGAGCACGGTGGAGCTGCTCTTAGCTCATTTTGAGATCGATCGTTTTTTTTCGCCGGTCATTGCCGCCGGAGCGCTCAAGCGGCCCAAGCCCGACCCCGAGGGCGTCCACCGCATCCTGGCTGACTGGCAGTGCCCCAAGGACGCTGTGGCCTACATCGGCGACTCGGCCCTGGACGAGCGTTCGGCCGCCGCCGCCGGCATCGCTTTTTGGTCCTACAAAAACCCCGGCTTGGCTGCGGCCATGCACCTGCCGGACTTTGACAGCCTGCGTGTTTGTCTTTCCGGTTTGGCGGCGAAATAACCGCCTGGGGGCAAACATCGTGCCCGTGCCCGGCAGGCCCGAGCCTGCCTCGCCAGCGAAGCCGGCGTGCGGCCTTGGCAAGGAACCGGATTTGTCTTGATTAATGGCCGGCGCTGTGCCATTTTTCAGGTAAAGCGCGTCTGCTTTTGATACGCGCTGGAAAGGAATTCGCATGGATATCATTGGCTATTTCTTTGTCGCCCTGGCCAGGGTGCTCGATATTGTCTTTAGCCTCTATTTCTGGATCATCCTGATTGCCGCGCTACTCTCCTGGGTGCGCCCCGATCCGTACAATCCCGTGGTCCGTTTCCTGCGCGCCGTCACCGATCCGGTATTCTACCGCGTCCGGCGCTGGCTGCCGTTTCTCACCATCGGCGGCATCGACCTGTCGCCCATCGTGGTGATCCTGGGGCTGCAGTTCCTTCAATGGTTCCTTGTGCCCACCCTCATGCGCCTTGGCGGCGTGGGGATGGGGCGCATGTAGGAACGGCGCATGGCGACGGCTGGTCCGGCGTGCGCCGCAAACCGCCTCGGGACGGCTAACGCCGCCGCCGGGCTGGAAGCGTAGCCGTGACCCTGGATAAGATCGACCTGCTCGACCGCACCTTTTCCCACAGTCTCGTCGGCTACCGCCGCGACGAAGTGGACCGCCTCGTGGCCGAGGCGGCGGATTCCATCGGCCGTTTGGCCGAGGAAAAGATGGCGCTTACCCGGGCCAACGACGGCCTTGCCCGGGAAATCGCCGAGTATCGCGCCCGCGAGGCGACGCTTCGCGACACGTTGCTCACCACTCAGCGCATCGTGGAGGAGCTCAAGGGCAAGGCCCGCGAAGAAGCCCGGCGCATCGTCGAGGCTGCGCAAAACGAAGCTTCCGCCATAGTGGCCGAGGCGCGTGGCCGGGCCGACGCCCTGGCCGACGAGATCGAGACCCTGGAGGCCCGCAAGGCGGACATAGCCGGCCGGTTTCGCAATATGCTGACGGCGGCTTTGGCCTTGCTGGACACCGAGGCGGCCGAGGAGGCAATCCGGGACGCGTCGGCTCTGACAGGTCGGATGGCCGCAAGCGATCAGGAGGCGGCCGGGGACGAACCCCAGGGCCTGCCGGTCGGACTGGCCCGGTTGGCCGAAGGGTCTCTGGATGCTGCCGAAAACGGCGTGTTTCTTGGTGGCGAGGCGGCCGACGCGGCCGTTTCCTTGTCGCCGCCGGGGCAGGGGGGCTAGGCATGGCCCGCCAAGCCTCCGCCCAGTGTGTTTCCCCGGCCACCGGACCTGCGTCCGGCGACGCCGATCGGCCGGTTTTCGTCGCGCCGGCCGGCGACGGGGCCTGGACGTTGCGGGTGGCCGTGACCCCCGGAGGGGCCAAGGACGCCCTGGCCGGGTTGGCTGAAGACCGCCTTCGGGTACGGCTGCGAGCCAAGGCCGTAGAAGGGCAGGCCAACGCCGCCCTGACCGATTTCGTGGCGCGCTGCCTGGGGGTCAAACCCCGGCAAGTGCGCATTATTTCCGGCGAGAAATCCCGGAAAAAGACCTTACGTATCGAGACAGAGTCCGAGCCCGACTGGCCCAGGGCGGCCGGGACGGGATGCGACTAGAACCGTCAACAAGGAGTCTGTGCCATGGATCAACGCGATCTGGATCTCGTCGCCAAGTACGGTGAAGCGGACCCGGAACTCAAGAGCCTCTATGAAGAGCATGTCGCGTTTGAAAAGATTCTGGAGAAGATGGAGTCCAAGCCGTATCTGACTCCGGCGGAAGAGACGGAACTCAAGGAGATCAAGAAGAAGAAGCTCTCCGGCAAGACTCGCATCGAAGCGCTTTTGGCCAAGTACCGTAAGGCGGAGGTCCAATAGCATGGAACTTACCGGGGCCCAGATCCTCCTGGAATCCCTGCGCCGTGAAGGCGTGGAAGTCGTGTTCGGCTTTCCGGGCGGTGCGGTCATCGACATTTACGACCAGTTGCCGCACTACCCCCTGCGCCACGTGCTGGTGCGCCACGAACAGGGCGCCATCCACGCGGCCGACGGTTATGCCCGGGCCACGGGCAAGGTAGGCGTATGTCTGGTAACCTCGGGCCCCGGAGCCACCAATACCGTGACCGGCATCGCAACGGCCTACATGGATTCGGTGCCGGTCGTCATCATCACCGGACAGGTGCCGACGCCGCTCATCGGCAACGACGCCTTCCAGGAAGTCGACATCGTCGGCATCACGCGCTCCTGCACCAAGCATAATTATCTGGTCAAGGACGTGCGCGAACTGGCCCGGGTCATCAAGGAGGCCTTCTACCTGGCCTCCACCGGCCGGCCGGGACCGGTGCTCATTGATCTGCCCAAGGACGTGCAGACCCAGCTTACGGAATACAAGTATCCCAAGACCATCAAAATGCGCAGCTACAACCCCACCTACGCCCCCAACCCCAAGCAGGTGGCCAAGGTGGCGGAAGTGTTGCGCAAGGCCAAAAAGCCCATCATCTACGCCGGCGGCGGGGTCATTGCCTCCGAGGCCAGCGACGATCTGGCCTGGCTGGCCCGTGCCCTGGACATTCCGGTCACGGCCACGCTCATGGCCCTGGGCTGCTTTCCGGCCGACGACCCGCGCTGGCTGGGGATGCTCGGCATGCATGGCACCTATGCCGCCAACATGGCCATCAGCCACGCCGACCTGATCCTGGCCATAGGCAGCCGCTTCGACGACCGGGTCACCGGCAAGATCAGCGAGTTCGCCAAAAACGCCAAGATCGTGCATATCGACATCGACCCCACCTCCATCCAGAAAAATGTGGCCGTGCACATTCCGGTGGTGGCCGACTGCAAAAGCTTTTTAACCGCCCTGCGCGACATCCTGGAGCCGGCCCTGGCGGCCGAACCGGCCGCGCCCCATGAGGCCTGGACGACCAAGGTCACGGACTGGAAAGCCGAAAAGCCGCTGAGCTACGCCCAGGATGAAACGACCATCAAGCCGCAGTTCGTGGTGGAGACCATCTCCAAGCTGACCAAGGGCGAGGCCGTCATTACCACGGAAGTGGGGCAAAACCAGATGTGGGCGGCCCAGTTCTACGCCTTCACCCGGCCCCGGTCGTTTATCAGCTCCGGCGGTCTTGGCACCATGGGCTTCGGGTTCCCGGCGGCCATCGGGGCCCAGATGGCCTTTCCGGACAGGCTCGTCATCGACGTGGCCGGCGACGGCTCCATCCAGATGTGCATCCAGGAGCTGGCCACGGCCGTGTGCTACGGCCTGCCGGTCAAGATCGTCATTTTAAACAACGGCTATCTCGGCATGGTCCGGCAGTGGCAGGAACTTTTCTACAAGAAAAACTACTGCGCCACCTGCCTGGACGTGGCCCCGGACTTCGTCAAGCTGGCCGAGGCCTACGGCGCGGCCGGATTCAGGGTCACCGACCCGGCCAAGGTCGAGTCCACCCTGGCCGAGGCCTTTGCCCTGCCGCGTCCGGTCATCGTGGACGTGGTGGTGGACCGCGAGGAGAACGTGGCCCCCATGGTGCCGGCCGGCAAGTCCATAACCGAGATGATCCTCGTCTAGGAGAGCACCCCCATGCGCCACATTTTATCAATCCTCGTCGAGAACGAACCCGGGGTGCTTGCCAGGGTGGCCGGCCTGTTCAGCGGCCGGGGCTACAACATCGAAACCTTAAACGTCGCCCCCACCCTGACCGAGGGGCTGTCCATGATGACCATCACCACCACCGGTGATGAGGCCATCATCGAACAGATCGTCAAGCAGCTGCGCAAGCTCGTCACCACCCTCAAGGTCGTTGACCTCACCGAGGTCAAGTCCGTGCAGCGTGAAATGATGCTGCTGCGGGTGGACGCCGAAGGCCAAAAGCGCGTCGAGGTGCTGCGCATCGTGGACATCTTCCGCTGCAAGGTGGTGGACGTGAGCCCGGACGAGCTGGTGCTCGAAGTCACCGGCAACCAGGAGAAGCTCACAGCGCTTATAAACCTCCTGCAACGCATCGGCATCAAGGAAGTCGCCCGCACCGGGGCCGTGGCCATGAAGCGCGGGATGCAGGAGTAGGGCGCTGATGCGCCCCGTCCGTATTGGAAATCGAGCGTGCCCCAAGCGGCACGAGAAAGGAGCAAGGATGAAAATCTATTACGACCAGGACGCCGATCTTTCCCTCTTGGCTGACAAGACCGTGGCCATCATCGGCTACGGCAGCCAGGGCCATGCCCATGCCCAGAACCTGCGGGATTCCGGCGTCAAGGTAGTCATTGGCCAGCGCCCCGGCGGCCCCAACTGGGAGCTTGCCAAGGAAAACGGCTTCACCCCCATGAGCGCCGCCGAAGCCGCTGCCGCCGCCGACCTGATCATGATCCTGGTGCCGGACCAGCACCAGAAAGCCGTCTACGAGAAAGACGTCCTGCCGCACCTCAAGCCCGGCAAGATGCTGCTTTTCGCCCACGGCTTCAATATCCACTTCCAGCAGATCGTGCCCCCGGCCGACGTGGACGTGGCCATGGTCGCGCCCAAGGGTCCGGGCCATCTGGTGCGCCGGGTCTACACCGAAGGAGCCGGCGTTCCCTGCCTCATCGCCATCCACCAAAACGCCACCGGCAAGGCCATGGAGACCGCCCTGGCCTACGCCAAGGGCGTGGGCGGCACACGCGGCGGCGTGTTGACCACCACGTTTAAGGAAGAGACCGAGACCGACCTGTTCGGCGAGCAGGCCGTCCTGTGCGGCGGCGCGGCCGAGCTGGTCAAGGCCGGATTCGAGACCCTGTGCGAGGCCGGCTACCAGCCCGAGATCGCCTACTTCGAGTGCCTGCATGAGCTCAAGCTCATCGTGGACCTCATGTATGAAGGCGGCTTGTCGCGTATGCGTTACTCCATCAGCGACACTGCCGAATACGGCGACTATGTCAGCGGCCCCCGGGTCGTCACCGACGAGACCCGGGCTGAGATGCGCCAGATCCTCAAGGAAATCCAGGACGGCACCTTCGCCCGCGACTTCATCATGGAGAACATGTCCGGACGGGCCCACTTCCTGTCCATGCGCCGCATCAACGCCGAGCACCCCATCGAGAAGGTCGGGGCCAAGCTGCGCGGCATGATGAGCTGGCTCAAGAAGTAGCTTCACGAGCGGCCGGTCCCGCCGGGGCCGGCCGCTTTTTCAAGGAGACGCCATGCCCAATTCCCGTGGGAATTCCCGACCGGGCCGTTGCGGCCTGCGACTATGGGGCGTCCTGACCCTGCTTGCTCTGTTTTGGGCCGCCCCTGCCTGTCCGTCCCTGGCCGCCACGACCGCCGATTCCCAGGACAATCCCCTCGAACTTGCCGCTGACCCGATCCCCGGCCAGATGGAACAGGCCGAGAACGGCAATCCCAAGGCCCAGTGCGACGTCGGCATCGCCTACTTGAACGGTCGTCATGTGGCCCAGGATTACCGCCTGGGGCTCCACTGGCTGACCAAATCCTCGGACGCCGGCTTTGCCTACGCCCGCTTCGTCCTGGCCGACGTCTACAACCGGGGCTACGCCGGCGTGCCGGTCAATGAGGAATTGGCCTATTATTACGCCTCCCTGGCCGCCGCTTCCTCGACCCTGCCGGACCGGGTCCGCGACCGGGCCGTCAAATTGCGCGACACCGCGGCCAAGCGCTTAAGCGCCGCCCAGATCACCGGGATGCAGGCCAAAGCCGCCCTGGCCCCTCTGGACGCGGCTGTTGGCAATTGACGTCTGCTGCCAGCGCGGACTCTCCGGCCAACACGAGCAGCATCGTGCATGACCTCCATACTCCCAGGTCCTTTGTTACGGCTGCATGTTCAGCAGGCCTGATTCTTTGGCCTGGCTCACCCGCCGGCCGGTGCGGCCATGCGGCTCATCGTCAATCCCGGTCCCGGTTCTTCATCGTCGTCGCGGCGGTCCTGGCAATGCTGTTTCTGACCGCGCCCCAGGCCTTTTGTGCCGCCAAGGCCGACACCAAGGCGTTCAACGCCTACTACGCCAGCCAGAGCGCCCGTATCTACGACCATCTGCTCAAGGTCACGGACTACTACGCCTCCCTGGCCAAGGACGGCAACGATGACCGCATAAAGGACGTTCTGGCCCTTCGCGCCTCGCTTTCGGCTTGCTGGGAGCTCATTTTAAACGCCGGCGACATGGTCTACGTCTATGATATGCTCGATCCCGGCTGTTCCTCGGCAGTCCATCAGCTAGGCGGCATGATCAAGACAGGGCTGGTGACCGTTGGCGGCAAGCTCGACAAGGAACTGCAGTGGATGCGGCTGGTGGAAAAAAATGTTTCCGACCTGCCCATTGCCGTGCAACTGGGCCAAGCCTTCCGCGACATTGAAGCCATGGCCGCCTATTTCCGCACCGCCGCTCCGACTTTCGAGCCGGCGGCAGCCGGCGAAACCCGGCAGTCGGTAAAGAAATAGGACGCCGCCATGGCCGGATCGTTCGAATGGGTGGGGTATCTCGCCGGTTTGTGCACCACGCTGGCTTTCGCGCCTCAGGTGGTCAAGACCCTGCGACGTCGTTCAGCTGCCGACATTTCGACCGGCATGTACGTGCTCATGTGCACCGGGACCGTGCTGTGGTTGTTGCATGGCATCGACATCGGTTCCTGGCCCGTCATTGCGGCCAATGCGGTAACACTTGGGTTGGTGGTCGCCATGCTCGTCATGGCGCTGCGATACAAATAACGCCGCGATGATCGCGGTTCGGAGGACGCCATGCGCCGCCTGACGCTTCTTTTTTGCCTCGTGCTGGCCGCCGTGTCGTTTGGCTGCGCCCACACCTATCAAGTCGAAACCATGGACCATAAGACGTTCTACGCTTCGCCGCCATTGGTCATGGACGCTGAACGCGGCGTTTACTACATGTGGATCAACGGCAAACGCCAGGTCATTCCCATGGACCAAGTCTACCGCATCGACTCCAGCGCCCAAATCTGTTATCAAAATGGCTTGACCGACACCTTCACCTGTTACGACAACCTCTATTACTTCTAGCGGAACAGCGGATGGCTGGCGACGATCTGCCCGCACTGGCGCTGCGCCTGCTGGAGCGCCAGCCGCCTCCCGGGCCGATGATCGCCCCGGAACTGTTGGTTCCGGGTACGTTGCCTGACCTTGTCGATGCCCTGGGCCGGCCGGAAACGCCGGCCCATCCGGCGCTTTTGGCAAGTCTCGTCCTCAAATACGCCCATGCCTACGTCCATCCCGAACGATTGGGTGAGGACGTCTCCCTGGCCGACCTGACCGAGCTGGCCGGCCGTTTCGTGCGTCGGCGGGGCGGATCGGCCCTTCTTGCCGGACAACATGCGCTACGCCGGTTCCTTTTGCATCACGGCTTTGCCTTGCAGATGCTTCTTGACCTGCCCAAGACCGTGCACTTGCTGACCGCGCTTTTGGCCGCCAACCCCGACGTATCCGGTCGTTTTCTCGGTCTCGACTGCGGCGCAGGCACGGGCATTTTGCTGCTTGGCACGTATCTGCTGGCCCGTCGGCATGGCGTAGCCGCGCCGACGCTGATGGGTGTCGAGGTACAGCCCCAGGTGGCGGCCCGGGCCGACGCGTTGCTTTCGAGCCTTGGCGTCGGGCGGGTGCGTCAGGCCGACGCCACCCGGCCCGAGACCTATGCCGCCCTGCCGGAAGGTCCCGTGGCCTGCCTGGCCAACGAGACCCTGCCCTCGGCCGGCCGCCGGCTGTACAAGGAACCCTTTCCGGCCATAAGCGCAGCGCTTTTCGCGGCGCTTGGGCCGCGCTTATCGCGCACGGTTTTTTTGCCGGAAGCGGTCTGGGCCTCGGACCGACCCGGCCGGGAGTGGCTGCGGCTGGCCCCGGAAAACGCCTTTGCCGGCGACGCGGGCGGCCATGCCAAACCTTTGCGTCTGGCGTTTATGCGCGATGTGGAGCTGGCTGGTCAGCGTGTACCGGTGGAGCGTGTCGGGGAAGGGCTGGCCTGGCTCGTGGCCGAACCGTGGCGCGAAGCGCTTTGCCGGCGCTGGTAGCTGTGGGAACACGGCCGGCCGCTCGCCGGAAGATTCCGGGAAGACCTTGCCGGCGGGCTGGAGCGTTGCGGACGTCCGCGCCGTCGACAGCTTGTCTATGTCGCCGACAAACGGACGCGCGCTCTTGGAGGGAAGGGCCGCCGCGAGTGGTTGAAGCGGCAGGGGCTAGAGCGTCAGTTCGTAGTACCGCGCCTCTTCGAAGGGATTGTCGCAGTACGGCCCGATCTGCTCAAACCCGAGCTTGCGATAGAGGGCGTTGGCGGCGGTCATGGATTTGAGGGTGTCGAGGCGCATGACCCGGTAACCGCGTTTCCTCGCGCCGGCCAAGGCCGCTTCGGCCAAGCCTCGACCCAGACCGTGGCCGGCGTGGTCGGGTCGAACGTAGAGCCGCTTCATTTCACACACCCCGTCTTCCAGGGGCCGAAGCCCCACGCAGCCGGCTGGCAGTCCATTCACCCAGGCCAGCCACAGGCCGCCGCCAGGCACGCCGTAGCGTCCGGGCAGACCGGCCAGTTCCTCGTCAAAATTCTGGAAGCACAGAGAAAAGCCCAGCCCCTTGGCGTATTCTTCGAACAGGATGCGCACCACGGCCATGTCCGTGGCCGGCGCAATGCCCGAGGCCTGCCGCAACGATTCCAGAGATGGGCGGGGCTGCATCATGGTGTTCTTCCGGCGACATGTTCTGTCATGCGGTAGTCTGGCGCTCCGAGGTCAGCTCACTGTCGTTTTTCGATCCCGCACACGCCGAGACGCTGTTGGCGCGGAAATCTTGGGCAACGAGCCGTCTGTTTCCCCGACTAGGCAAGCTTTTTCTTGGCCGCGCGGCGGGCGCGCAGCCAGTCGTACCAGGCGTCCAGGCCTTCGCCGGTGCGGGCCGAGACCGGGAACAGGCTGATGTCGGCGTTGAGCGTCCGGGCATGGCGGGAGGCGTTTGCCAAGTTGAAGTCCACGTAGGGCAGCAGGTCGATCTTATTAAGCAACGTGGCTGCCGAAATATGGAACATCAGCGGATATTTCTCGGGTTTGTCGTCGCCTTCGGTGACGCTGAGCAAGGTCACCTTGAAATCCTCGCCCACGTCGAACTCGGCCGGGCAGACCAGGTTGCCGACGTTTTCAATGAACAGGATGTCCAGGCCGCCGAGGTCGAGGCTGGCAAGGGCGGCGCGGATCTGGGAGGCGGTCAGGTGGCAGCCGCCTTCGGTGTTGATCTGCACGGCCTGGGCGCCGGTGGCGGCCACGCGGCGGGCGTCGTTGTCGGTTTGCAGATCGCCTTCAATGACAGCCATGCGCAGTTCATTGCGCAGATCAGTCAGCGTGCGTTCCAGAATGGTGGTCTTGCCCGCGCCGGGCGAACTCATGAGATTAAGCACCAGGATGCCCTTTTGGGCGAAGAAGTCTTTGAGTTCGGACGCCTCATTGGCGTTGGCTTCAAGGATATTGCGCACCACAGGAATCTGCATGGCCGGTCTCCGCTATTCGAGTTCGAGGTATTCGATATACAGTTCGCGTCCGGACACCACCGTATGCCCCAGTTCCTGGCCGCAGCCCGGGCAGGGGGCGAAGGCGGCGGTGGGTGGATCGGGGGTGAACTCCCGGCTGCAGTCGCGGCAGCGCAGCAGCACGGGGGTCTCTTCCATGACCAGGGCCGCGCCGGCCAGCCGCGAGTCGGCGGTCATGACTTCAAAGGCCATGGACAGGGCTTCGGGCACCACCGAGGACAGGCGGCCGTGGCGGACCTTGACGGTAATGAGCTTTTCCTTGCCGTGCTTGGCCATCTCATCTTCGATGAGGGCCAGCAGACTTTGGGCGATGGAGAGTTCGTGCATGGCCGGTCCCCATTACGCCAAAAGGGCAACCGCGTAAAGGAATCCCGGGCGGTTGCGCGGCTAATCAACGAAAAAGGGGGCCAGGGCGGCGGCCAGGAACATGGCCGGCAGCAGGTTGAAGACCTTGATCTTCAAAATCCCGAGCATGTTGATGCCGATGCCGACGATAAGCAGGCCCCCCACGGCCGAGAGCTGGGTGAGGCGGGCCGGGGTGAAAAAATCCTGGGCCGCGCCGGCGGTGACGGTCATGGCGGATTCGTAGGCGGCCACGGGCAAAAACGACAGGGCCACGCCGGCGCCGTAGGTGGTGGCCAGGATCATGGCGATGCAGCCGTCGAGGATGGATTTGGTGAACAGCAAGGTATGGTCGCCGCGCAGGGCTTCGTCAAAGGAGCCAAGCACGGCCATGGTGCCGGAGCAGAAGATGACCGAGGCGGTGACCAGGCCGTCGGTGAAAAGGGCGTTGTCCGAGCGCAGCAGGGTTTTGATCTTGTCGCCGGCCCGGGCGAACTGGCGTTCGATGTCGATGGCTTCGCCTACGACCGCGCCGACCAGCATGGAAACGACCAGCAGGATGGGCGAGGTCATGGCCATGGCCATCTTGACGCCGATGGCGAAGACGGAAAGCCCGAGAGCATGGAACATGATGGTGCGGATGCGGTCGGGGAACCGGCCGTGCAGCGTGAGGCCAAGCAGCGCACCGACGATGATGGCCGCGCCGTTGACGAGGGGACCGATGGGGATCATGGCGGCTCCTTTTACCCGTGGCCGGGGGAAAAGGGGCTATCAGGTCGGGCGGCGGGGCACAAGGGGAAGGGCGGCCGTCAACCAACGTAAACAGGCCCCAGGGTTGCCCCTGAGGCCTGTCAAATTTGGTACCGGGAGCGAGACTCGAACTCGCAAGACCTTGCGGCCGGTGGATTTTGAGTCCACTGCGTCTACCAATTCCGCCATCCCGGCATGAACTGACATTTCTACGCGGACTCGGCGTCGGCGTCAAGAGGCTGCGCCGGAGCAAATACACGGTTTTTTGCGGTCTGCCCGTCGCTGGCGCTATTCGCCCTCGGGGTAGAGGGCCTCCATCTCGGCCCGGTAGGCGGCGAAACGGCCTTCCCGGATGGCTTGCCTGGCCCGCTCCATCATGATGGAGAAAAAGGTCAGGTTGTGGAGGGTGTTGAGCCGGTAGGACAGCAACTCCTTGGCGATGTAGAGATGGCGCAGATAGGCCCGGGAAAAGGTGCGGCAGGCGTAGCAGGGGCAGGTGGGGTCCAGGGGCGAGTCGTCCTCGCGGTATTCGGCCCGCTTGATGTTGACCTTGCCCTGAAAGGTGAAAAGGGTGCCGTTTCGGGCGTTTCGGGTCGGCAACACGCAGTCGAACATGTCGATGCCGGCGGCCATGCCGGCCAGCAGATCGCGTGGCGCGCCAACGCCCATCAGGTATCGCGGCCGGTCGGCCGGGAGCAGGGGGGCGGCGTCGCCCAGGATGTCGTACATCTCGGCCCGGCTCTCGCCCACGGACAGTCCGCCCAGGGCGTAGCCGTCAAAACCGACCTCAATGATCTGCTCGGCGCTTTGGGCGCGCAGGTCCTTGAAAAAGCCGCCCTGGACGATGCCGAACATGAGCTGGCCCCGGTCGCCGGCGGGATGGGCCTTCCGGCAGCGCCTAGCCCAGCGGGTGGTGAGGCCCAGGGACTTTTCGGTGTAGGCCCGGTCCGCGCCGTAGGGCACGCACTCGTCGAGGACCATCATGATGTCCGAGCCGAGGTTTCGCTGGATGGAGACGACTTTTTCCGGCGAAAACAGATGCTTGGAGCCATCGATATGGGAGGCGAAGGTGACGCCTTCCTCGGTGATGCGGCGCAGTCCCGACAGGCTGAAGACTTGAAATCCGCCGGAATCGGTGAGAATGGGGCCGTCCCAACCCATGAAGCGGTGTAGACCGCCGAGCTTGGCCACCAGTTCGTCGCCGGGGCGTAGGTAGAGATGATAGGTGTTGCCCAGGATGATCCGGGCTTTTATATCCTGCAGATCGGTGGGGCACAGGCTTTTGACCGTGCCCTGGGTGCCCACGGGCATGAAAACGGGGGTTTCGATCTCGCCGTGGGCCGTGGTCAGCCGGGCGGTGCGGGCGCTGCCGTCGCCGGGGCCGAGGGTGAATGTTCCTGGTGCGTTCATGGGCCATGCTATAGGGAAAAACCGGGCCTGATTCAAGGCCAATACTTTAAGTCTTGCTTTAACTTTTAGAAAGGAGAGGCCATGTCCGCGAACGAAAGCCTTGAAATGCTGGGCCGGCGGCTGGCCGTGGCCCGGGGAGAGGCCCCGGCCGATCTGGTCATCAAGAACGCCCGGCTGGTCAACGTGTTGTCCGGCGAAATCCACGAAGCCGATGTGACCGTGGCCGAAGGCGTGTTCGTCGGCTTTGCCGGCGGCGAAGCCAGGCAGGTCATCGACGCCGACGGCGCGTACCTGTGTCCGGGATTCATCGATGGCCACATCCACATCGAATCGACCTTGCTGTCGCCGCCGGTCTTTGCCCGGGCCGTGGCTCCCCACGGCACCTGCGCCGTCATTTCCGACCCCCACGAGATCGCCAATGTGCTGGGGCTGCCCGGCATCGAATACATGCTGGCCTGCAGCCAGGATCTGCCCGTGACCTGCTATTTCATGGCCCCATCCTGCGTGCCGGCCACGAACATGGCCACTTCCGGAGCGCGTCTGGGAGCCATGGACGTGGCCGCCTTACTGGCCCGCCATCCGGAGCGCATCCTGGGGCTAGCCGAGGTCATGAACTTTCCCGGCGTGGTGGCCGGCGACGAAACCATGCTGCGAAAACTCCTGGCCGCCAAGGGGCGCGTCATCGACGGCCACGCCCCGGGCCTGACCGGCCGGGCGCTCGACGCCTACGCCACGGCCGGCCCGCAGTCCGACCACGAATGCACGGAATTTGATGAAGCCCGGGAAAAGCTGCGCCGAGGGCTGACCATCATGATCCGCCAGGGCAGCACTGAAAAAAACCTCGATACGCTGATTGATCTCGTCACCGCCGACAACTGGAGCCAGTTTTCCCTGGTCAGCGACGACCGCGACCCCACCGACCTCAGCCGAGAAGGGCACATGAACGCGCTCGTGCGCCAGGCCGTGGCCCGAGGCGTGCCGCCGGTGCGGGCCGTGGCCATGGCCAGCCTCAACACCGCCCGGTACTTCGGCCTGCGCCGCCGGGGCGCGGTGGCTCCGGGCTACCGGGCCGACGCCGTGCTGGTGGAGGATTTGACGTCTTTTGCCATCCGCGAGGTGGTGCTCGACGGCAAGCGTCTGGCCGACTGGGAGTTCGCCGACCGGTCGTGTCTGACCCCGCCCCGGGCCATGCGCGTGGGCGGTGAGGTGTCCGAGGCCCGGCTGTCCGTGCCGGCGGCATCACCGCGGATGCGAGTGATCGGCGTCATCCCGGGCCAGATCGTCACCGATCCCCTGGAAATGGCCCCAACGGTGCGCGATGGCCTAGCCGTGGCCGATGCCGGGCGCGATTTGGCCAAACTGGCCGTCATCGAGCGCCACAAAGCCACCGGCAACCTGGCCCTGGGCTTCGTCAAGGGGCTGGGACTCAAGAACGGGGCCATCGCCGGCACGGTAGCCCATGACGCCCACAATCTCATCGTGGCCGGAACCAACGACGCGGACATGGTGCTGGCCGCGCGAACGCTCATGATTTCCGGCGGCGGCTTTGCCGTGGCCAGCGGCGGCCAGGTGCTGGCCCAGCTGCGACTGCCCGTGGCCGGACTCATGAGCGACGCGCCCCTGGAGGTCATCCTGGACGGGCTGTCCAAGCTCGACGCCGCCTTCCGGCAGGTGGCGGATCTCCCGGCCGAGGTCGAGGCGCATCCGTTCATGACCATGTCCTTTTTGTCGCTGGAGGTGATCCCGAGCCTCAAGCTCACGGACAAGGGGCTGGTGGATGTCACGGCGTTTGCGCCTGTGCCGTTGTTTATTGTGTAGATTTGGTTGCGGCCAGACTTGGGAAACCCAGTATGAAGCCGCTGCGCGCCTGAAGCATCTTGTTCCGGGAATATCCCGGGGGAAGCTTCGGGCTCGCGTGATTCTCGTGTTTGACTAGGGGTGCGGCTTGTTTGGTTCTGTGCTTAATGACGTTTACGTTTTCTAGTCATATCGTAATACAAAATGTCCCTGGACACACAGGAGTGTTCAATGGGCGGGCGTGGCGCATTCGGTCGCATCAGGACAGGACCGTATAAGCCGGTCTGGCGCATGGGCCGGGTTTTGACGGTTGCGAGGCAGCGGCTTGGGGTTCGCCATTGTCTCATAATGTAAATTATGTTAACTTTTCTAAGGAGAAAAAGAACTGCCCCCCTTTTAGCGACGATCTTAGCTGGGCTCAATTTTCAAGCCAGTGCAACCGGCAATCGCTTGAATCCGGACAGCCCCGACCGGGGATCAGGCCACGCGTTCCGAGCGCGGTTTGCCAAGTCGATAGCCTCCCCCCACGGTCGGAAGTTTTCCATCAGCCCTGGCAAATTTCAAGATATCCTCGCGGCTGCGTTGTGCAAACACAGACGCCGTTTCCGTCCGCAATGGCATTGAGCAGCTTGCGTCAGGCCTTCGCCCGCCCGTTACAATGCTGAGGCTGCGTCCCGATCATGGCCAGCAGCCCGTCATTTTTGTTGGGAATGTAGCCGGAGGATGTACCAAGTTCGCCTCTACAGATTAATACACCAATGTAGCTGCTGGATTGTCCAAATCTAGGCGCAGGAGCGTAAATGCAGCCGCCAACGGACGGCCGTCTCCCGGAGCAAAGGTGGCTTGAGGCGCGTCCGCCTTGCCGTTCCAGGCATCGAATCGGACGGTAAGGACATTCTCGCCGGCCTGCCCATGCAATTGCCAGGTTTCCCGTAGCGACGGAACAAGCCACTTGTCCGGGGCCAACCCCTGCCGGGCCGCCAGCGGACGGCCATTAAAACTGATCGATATGCCTTGCCCGGCAATGGGGTTGACCAGATTGACGGCAGCGGTCAGCGGGGCAGCTTTCTCCAGGTGAAACCGCAGGGTCGTGGTGTCGCCCAAAGCCCAGCGCCATTGCCCTTCCGGCCCTGTCTCAACCGGCCCGACTCCATCCATGGCGAGGGCAAGGCTCGACGAATCCAAGATTTCGCGGTCCATGGTGTTGGCATACAGCGACACAGGCTTGAGCCGGACGGCTCCACCGGTGTTGCCGGTTATGCTCGGCGACCACTTCCCGGGTTCAAGGTCGAATCGACAACGTAACTTGGAAAAAGGGGTCTGCCGCCGCAAAATGACCGTGCGACGTTCTTGCGGCTCCCCTCCCCGGCTTTCAAAGGCGACCAGAGCCGGTTCGTCGTCAAAGGTGTAGGTCAGGCGGACGACATTTCCCGCAATGGGATTTTCAAAGGGTACGTGCAGGCGGATAACTAGCGGCCCCGCAAACGGTTTTGGTCCGTCTACAACATAGGTGACATATCCCGGCGCGTCTCCGGTTTCTGGTACGAGCCAGCCGCCAAAAAAATTGACCAGATTGACCCCGGCCACGGCCTGACATTGCCGGGCGAGGTCCCAGGGCGTCATGCCCAGGGTGTCATGCCAGGGAAATGCGGGTCCGATGCGTGGCGGCGCGTGGCGCACGGCTGCATGGTAAACCGTGCCGCCGGCAAGGGGGGTCTTGCCGGTGATCGAGTCGAAATGCGCAAGGTATTCCGTGTCGCTTACGGCCAGATGGCCCAAACCGCCAAAGGCTACGAAGTCCACGGACACAGTCTCGGCGATGGTGATTTGGCGCTGTTGCAGCGGATTGGGTCTGACGAAATGCGCAGCGTACCAGTTCACCCCGTCAAGTTCGGATAGTTCGGAATAGGCAACCAAGGCTCCAGGCCGCAGGATGGTAGGCAGTTGCTTGGCCTGTTCTTTGTAGTTTCCAGCGTGGCTGCTTGGGGCATAGTAACGATTATCGCTAAGAAGCATCATGGCTACGACCGTTGCGGCCAGGGCGGCTGCCTCGCCCAGACGCCGTTGGCCAAGGACCGCGCTGAGGCAGGTTCCGGCCAGAAGGCACAGAAAGGGAGCGGCATAACTGACATGCCAGGCATTGAAATAGGAATTGTAGCGGGCCAGGGACAACGCCGCCGCAGGTCCGAGGATGGTTGCCAGGGCCAGAACCGCCAAGCGTCGATCTTTGCGCCAAACAAGGGCCGTCCCCACTGCCGTCAGGGCCAACAAGCCGCCTCTGGCCCAGGGGGTGCTGCCGTCCCCGCAGAAAATCTGGGTTAGCCGGTCAAGGGCCAGGAGCGCGGTTGTGGCCACGGAACCCTGGGTTAGCGTGGACGGGCTGGAGTGAAAGAAATGCCAAGTCGCCGCCACTCCAAGACTACAGCCGCCGGCATAGAGCGCCAGTTGCTTCCAGGGACGGGGAGCGGGCCGGAATACAACGTTGGCTGCGGCAAAACTCCCCTGCACGGCTAATATGAGAATGCTCAGGTAGTGTAGACATATATAACCGCAGGTGGCGGCAACAAGGCCGGTAGTGAGTTTCATTCTAGGCTTCTCGACCCAACGCAGCAGCAGCTCGGCCCCAAGCAGGGAGAGAAAAATGATCAGGCTATAGGGGCGGACCTGGCGGGAAAACAGGAGCATCGCGCCATTGACGGTCATGAGAGCCACGGCGCAAAGTGCTGCGGCTCGGCCCACACGCGGCGCGGCCAGCACATAGAGCAACGGCAACGTGGCCAGGCCGGCCAGTACCGACGGTAGGCGCAGGAGAGCGTCGCTTGAACCAACAAGGAGCACCAATTTGATAAGCAGATAAAAGACCGGAGGATGAAAATCCTCGGTTTTGGCCCGTAGCAGGATGTCGCCGACCGAGGTTACGGCATTTAATGGGACGAGAATTTCATCCCACCACATGGAGGGAATCTCAAGACTGTAGAAACGCACCAAGGTGGCAATCAAGACAAGCAGAGCCAGCGGCCAGCCGCCGCTTCGCAATAAGGCGACAAACGACGGGGTGTCCGGTGCTACTGAGGTGGACATGGTGGTTCTCCGTTACAGTCGCCACAAGGCGCGACCAGCCGCAGGCGGCGGATGAAAAGTGCCATGGGACGAACATCCGTCTCCGCGAAGGTGACCGTGCCATGGTTCCAGTGGCTGTAGGCGATCAGCACGGCGTTGGCCCCGGCCCGCCCGGCGATGGGTATACGCAGGCGGCGCGTCTCGCCGACGCCCAGGCTCGAGAGACTTTCCAGAATCTGGCCGTTGGCGGCCACCACCACCGCCTGCCCGTCCAGGGTGTTGTCGAAGTCGAATTCCAGGATGAGCGCCTGGGGTTTGTCCAGCTCGAACGTCATGGCGCTCGTGGGGCCAAGGCCCCAGCGAAAGACGTTGTCCACGCCGTGCTCGATCTTGCCAAGGTTTTGCTCGCGAAGCCGCATGGCCCGGGGCGTGGAATCGAAACGGCCGGCCGGCACGATTTCCAGGTCAAAGCCCCGGAACGCGGCGGTTTCCAGATTGCCGCCGGGATATCGGGCCGTCTGGTCGGCGCAGACGGTTTCCAGACTCAATCGCATGGTTTTGTACGGGGCTTCTCGCACGATGGAGACCGTGGCCGCTTCGGCCGGGTCCGGGCCAAAGGAGGTGAAAAGCGGCACGGGCGGCTCGTCGTCGAAACGCACGACGTAGGCCATGCGGCTCCCCTGCCCCTGATTTTTGTACTCCAGGATGAACTGGAGCTGCAGCGGCCCGGCCGAGGCGGCGTTGTCCAAGCGGTATTCCAGGCGCGAGGGCGTGTTGTTGCGGGTAGCGATGGCCTCGCCGCCCCAATAGGGGCTGATGGTCATGCCGGAAAAGGCGGCGACCTGGCGGTAGAAGGCCGGCAGCTCCATGCGTCGGCGCAAATGGTAAGGAACGGCCTCCATGCGCGGGGCTGGCTCGCGCTGGATGGGCAACCGGTAGATGGTGGCGTTCAGGACAGGCTCAATCGATGCGATGGGGCCCACGGCGGCGGCGAATTCCTCTTCGGTGCGGCCAAGATGGCCCCAGGTGCGAAACGGCGTGAAAAAGGCCAGCTCGAAGTCGCCACGTTCTTCGGAAAGGTTTTGCGCACGGAAGGGGTTCACGGCCGTGAACTGGTCAAGGTACCAGGATACGGCGTTGACCGTGCCCGGGTCCGAGGCAGCGATGATCTGGCCCGGGCGCAGGATGCCGGCCAGTTGCCGGGCCATGGGCTTGAAATCCGTGACAAAGACGTTGTGGTGGTAGCTCGTGTCTTCGTAATAGTCGCCGTAATGCTGATAATAAAGGACACCGGCTGGAAGGGCGGCCAAGGCGGCGGCCAGGGGGACGGCCAAACCCTGACGCGGCAGCAGGCGAACGACGTGGCCGACGAGAACTGCCGCCGGGATGGTCATGTAGAGAAAATGGCGCGGCGAGAAATAGGCCGTTTTGCGCATGAGGAAAAGGACACATGCCGGGATGAGGCAAACAAGCAGGCAGACGGCCAGTTCCCGGGGCGTCTTGCGGGCCATGGCCCAGCCGCCGGCAACGAGCAACGCCCCAAAGCCCAGCCGTAGGTTCAGGTCGTCATGGCTCCACAGCACATGGGCCAAGTACGCAGCAATAAGCCGGCCTATCTCGCCAAAACCGGCCTTGAGGCCAAAGATGGAAAGCGTGGTCTGGCTCGGCAGAAAAAGGAAAACAAGCACCGGCAGAGCCACGGCCAGGGTTCCGGCGGCAAAGACCGCGATCTGGGGGAAGCTGACGCCGCCCCTGCCCCCGGGCCGCCACAGAAGGACCAGGATGATCCCCTCGGCCAGGGCGAGGTGGAAGGTGAAATAGTGGAGCAAGAATAGTGGTACGTTGTAGGCCAGGACGGCATACAGGTCGCGGCTTTTGCCTTCGCGCACGAAACGCAGCAAGTGGCAAAAGGACAGCAAGAACAGCAAGACGAAGATAGCGTAGGGCCGCACCTGCCGCACGTGCCAGACCTGCATGGCGCTGCCGGCCAGGAACGCGGTGGCCACAAGCCCGACCCCGCGTCCGTAGAGGCGGCCCAGGCCGCGCCAGGCGGCATAGACCAGAATGATGCCGCAAACGGCCGAGGGCAGGCGCAGGCTGGCGTCGGAAAGCCCAACTCCCTCCACAAGCTTGACGCAATAGTGGTACAGCGGCGGATGCATCTCGCAGTGGCGCGAGAAATCGAGGATGTAAGCCAGGGGAAACCGGGCCGTTAAGGGCACGATGATTTCGTCCCACCACATGGACGGGGTTTCCAGGTGGTACAGGCGCAGGAAGGCGGCCACTGCCACGAGGCCTGCCACGGCCATGCGCCAGGGCCAGGACGAAGCCGTGTCGAAGGGGTGAATAACGTTTGGCTGCATGGGGCGACTGCTCTTGGGGTTCCAAACAGGTCGCCGCCCGGCCCGGACTGTTCCCGGTCAGCGGACGGCGACAAAAAAAACGAACCCGCCTGGGGCGGAAAACCGGCGTATCCCTCAGAGGGCCGGCGGGGCCAGGCGTCGTGTTCTTAACTATAATGCCTGCGTTCGATCCTCTCGGACAAACGGGAGGACGCCATTGCCTTCAAAAAACGAAGGCATTAAGGGATACCGGCTAGCGGCGGGCGTCTTCCCCGGTCTGCTCGGCGGTCTTGCCCTGCTCCATGGCCTGGGTGCGGCTGGCTTCGATGCGTTTGACGAACTTGTCGCGGCATTCGTAGCTGCAAAAGGCGTAGACCTTGTCGCCATCCCGGGCGCGGATATCGGCATCGGCCGGCACATAGGTGCCGCAGACCGGGTCCTTGACCATGTCGCCGGTGGCGGCCATGCGTTTTTTGGTCTCGGCTTCCTGTTCCTTTTTCCGACCCCGGTCGCCCATGAACAGCTTGTACAAAATAAACGCGGCCACGAGTAAAATGAGCCAACGGTACATAACGCTCCTTGTCGGCCCCTATTATCGGGCCGATGCCTCGATTGCCCCTACAATATTCCCGCCCTGGTTGGAAGGCATTTCCGCCAGCGCCTGGGCCACGCTTCCCCCCTGCCCGTCCGGGATGGCCAGCTCCGGGGCAAGGTCGGCCAGCGGGACCAGGACGAAAGGGCGCTGCCGCAGGCGTGGATGGGGAACGCTCAGGTCGGGTTCCTCAAGGCGGACGTCGCCATAAAGCAACAAATCGCAGTCCATGGTCCGGGGACCGTTTGGCCGGGCCGGATCGCGCACCCGGCCAAGCAGGGTCTCGTTGGCCAAAAGCGCCTGCAACAGCCGCCTGGGCGACCAGGAATCGCCCAAGGTCAGGGCCACGACCTGATTGAAAAACGTCGCCTGGTCGGCCTCGCCCCAGGGCTCGGTCTCGTAGACGGGGCTGGCGCCCGCCAAAAAAGCGTCCGGGAGCGCGCCGAGGCGCTCCCGGGCCAGACGAAGATTGGCCAGCCTGTCGCCCTGGTTGGAGCCCAGGCCGACATAGGCGGTTACAGCTTGGCGATGCGTGACAACGCCTCCTCCATGCGGGCGACGGGAACGGTCATGGCGATGCGGAAATAGCCCTCGCCCGGCGCGCCGAAGCCGTTGCCCGGGGTGAGCACCACGCCGGTCTCCTGGAGCACCTTGGTGACGAAGGCGGCCGAGGTGTGGCCGGCCGGGGTCTTGCACCAGAGGTAGAAGGAAGCCTTGGGCGTGCGGCAGGCGATGCCCATCTTGGCCAGAGCGGCCACGGCCTTGTCCCGGCGGTCCTTGTAGATGCCCCGGAACTGCTCGGCAAAGGGCTCGCCCTGATTGAGCGCCACGATGCCGGCTTCCTGCACGGCCTGGAAGATGCCGGAGTCCACGTTTTCCTTGATCTTGCCCAGGCCCTTGACGAGCTGGGCGTTGCCCACGGCCATGCCGATGCGCCAGCCGGTCATGTTGTAGGTCTTGGACAGGGAGTGGAACTCGATGGCCACGTCCTTGGCCCCTTCGACCTCCAGGATCGACATGGGCTTTTCGGCCGGGTCATAGTACATCTCGGTGTAGGCCGCGTCGGAGACGACGATGGTGTTCGTTTCCTTGGCCTTGGCCACGAGCTTCTCGTAGAAGGCGCGCGGGGCCACGGCCGAGGTCGGGTTGTTGGGGTAGTTGACGAAGATGATCTTGGCCCGGGCCCATTCGGCGTCGGTGACGCTGTCGAGGTCGGGCAGGTAGTCGTTTTCGTCGGTGAGCGGCAGGATTTTGACTTCGCCGCCGCAAAAGCCCGTAGCCACCGGATAGACCGGGTAGTTGGGCGAGCAGACAATGACCAGATCGCCGGGATTGACGAAGGCCAGGGGAAAATGGGCGATGCCTTCCTTGGAGCCGATAAGGCTCACCACTTCCGTGGCCGGGTCCAGGGTGACGCCGAACCGGGCCTTGTACCAGTCGGCCACGGCGGCGCGGAAGGTCAGCAGGCCCACGTAATCGGGATACTGATGGTTTTCCGGCTTGCGGGCAGCGGCGCACAGGGCATCGATGATGCAGTCCGGGGTGGGCAGGTCCGGGTCGCCGATGCCAAGAGAAATGATGTCCACGCCGCGAGCCCGGACTTCGGCCTTGACGCGGTCGATTTCAGCGAAAAGATAGGGAGGAAGGGCGGCCACGCGGTCGGCCATGGGAAACTGGATCATGGGGGCTCCTTATGGGCGTGTGTCCCCGCCTAGGGCGGCAGGCCGGCCACAGTAAAAACGGCCCCCATTCGTGTCAAGCCGCCGCACAGGCCTCGGCCCGTTTACGCCCGGCCCAAATCATGCCAGAAAAGGCCCTCGCGCCATGAGCACCAACGACACCTCCCCGGCCTCTCCCCGTCCGGCCCATCCCTGGGTCGACCGTTACATTGAGCACCTGATTGTGGCCAGGGGCCTGTCGGAGCATTCCATTGCCGCTTATTCCACTGACATCGTAGGTTTTTTGATTTTTTTAAACGACCACGGCGCGGCCCTGGAAGCCACCACCGACGAGACCGTGCTCCTCTACCTTATGCACCTGCGCTCGCGCGGGCTGGCCAGCCGGTCCCTGGCCCGCCATCTCTCGGCCCTGCGTGGCTTTTTCGCCTTTGCCGCCGACGAATCCTGGCTGTCGGCCTCGCCAGCGGCGCTCATCGAAAACCCCAAGCTGCCACGTTTGCTCCCAGACGTGCTGTCCCGCGAGGAGGTCACGCGCTTGCTCGACGCTCCGGACACGGCCACGCCCCTGGGCTACCGCGACCGCACCATGCTGGAACTGCTCTACGCCGCCGGCCTTCGCGTCTCCGAACTCGTGGGCCTGACCCTGGCCGATTTTGACGCCCAGGCCGGCTTGCTGCGAGTCTTCGGCAAGGGCTCCAAGGAGCGTGTGACGCCCATCCATTCCCTGGCCATGGAGTTTCTCTCCACGTATCTCTCCAGCATTCGCGGCGCCTTTGGTCCCAAGGACCAGCACGTGTTTCTCAACCGCTCAGGCAAGGGACTGACCCGGCAGGCCGTGTGGAAGGGCATCAAGCGCTATGCCCTGGCCGCCCAGGTCTCCACCCGCATCTCGCCCCACAGCCTGCGCCATTCCTTCGCCACTCATCTGCTCGACGGAGGGGCCGACCTGCGCACCGTGCAGATGCTGCTTGGCCATGCCGACATCAGCGCCACCGAAATTTACACCCATGTCCAGGCCGGCCGCTTGTTGGCCGTCCACCGCGCCCACCATCCCCGGTCCCGTGACCGGGACAAAAGTTAAAGTGACGCTTTATACATGAGTTCTCCCCAGAAGCCCGATCTGCTCCCTGCTCCCGTCATCGTCACCGGACACGCCAACGCCGATTTCGACTGCCTGGCCGCCATCATCGCCGCCGGCAAGCTCTATCCCGGCGCAACGCTGATCTTCCCGGGCAGCCAGGAAAAAAACCTGCGGCACTTTTTCATCCAAAGCGCCACCTACATGTTCAATTTCAGAAACTTCAAGGAGATCGACCCGGCCAGCGTCCAACAACTCGTCCTGGTCGATACCCGCCAGCGCTCCCGCGTGCCTCATATTGAGGCGGTTTTCGACAATCCGGGCCTGGTCATCCACTGCTACGACCACCATCCCGACACCGACGAGGATGTGGCCGCCGCCTTGTCCGTGGTGAAAAACTGGGGTTCCACCACCGGCATCCTCATGGACGCCATCATGGAAAAGGACCTGCCCCTGACCCCGGACGAGGCCACCATCCTGGGCCTGGGCATCTACGAGGACACTGGCTCCTTCACCTTTGCCTCCACCACCGAACACGACCTGGCCGCCGCCGCTTGGCTGCGCGCGCGCGGCATGGACGTGGGCGTCATCGCCGACCTCATGACCCGGGAGCTGTCCTCGGAACAGATCACCATCATGAGCCAGCTCATCGAGACGGCGCAAACCCACGACATCAACGGCATCGAGGTGGTCATCGCCGAGGCCACCTCCGACCAGTACATCGGCGACTTCGCCCTGCTCGTCCACAAATTCCTGGACATGGAAAACCTGCGGGTGCTTTTTGCCATCGGCCTTATGAACGACCGGGTGCACCTGGTCGCCCGTTCGCGCACCCCGGACGTGGACGTGGGCAAGATCTGCTCGGCCCTGGGCGGCGGCGGCCACCCCTACGCCGCCTCGGCCTCCATCAAGAACATGACGCTGACCCAGGTGCGCGAGGAGCTGTTCGGCCTGCTCTACGCCCAGATCAATCCGCAGATCCACGCCCGCCAGCTCATGAGCAAGCCGGCCGTGTCCATCGAGGATAACGCCACCATGCGCCGGGCCGAAGAGATCATGACCCGCTACGGCCTCAAAGCCTTGCCCGTGGTGGCCAAGGGCGGCCGGCGCTGCGTAGGGGTCATCGAGCACGACATCATGGACAAGGCCATCAACCACGGCCTGGGCGACGTTTCCGTCAGCGAGTACATGATGCGCGATCCGGCCGTCATCACCCCGGACACCGACCTATACGCCGTCATGGAAGTGATTCTCGGCCGCCGTCAGCGCCTGGCCCCGGTGGCCGAGGACGGCAAGCTCGTCGGCGTCGTCACCCGCACCGACCTGGTCAACACCCTGGTCAAGGAGCCGTCCCGCATCCCGGAATCGCTTTTGCCCGAGCGCAAAAAAGACCGCAACGTGGCTGGGCTGCTGCGCGAGCGCCTGCCCAAAAAGCTCCAGGCCCTGCTCAAGCAGGCCGGCGAACTCGGCCAGCAGACCGGCCACGCCGTCTACGTGGTCGGCGGCTTTGTCCGCGATCTGCTCCTCAAGCACCCCAACTTTGACGTGGATCTGGTGGTCGAGGGCGACGGTGTGGCCTATGCCGCCGAACTGGCCCGCATCTACGGCGGCCGTTACAAATCCCACCCCAAGTTCAAGACCGCCGTGGTCATCCTGCCCGACGGCCAGCGGGTGGACGTGGCCACCGCCCGCCTGGAATACTACGAATACCCGGCCGCCCTGCCCACGGTGGAACTGTCGTCCATCAAAATGGACCTCTACCGCCGGGATTTCACGGTCAACGCCCTGGCCCTGCACCTCTCGCCCGAACGCTTCGGCGATCTGGTCGACTTCTTCGGGGCCCAGCGCGACATCAAGGACCGGGTGCTGCGGGTGCTCCATTCCCTAAGCTTCGTCGAAGACCCCACCCGCATCGTGCGCGCCATCCGTTTCAGCGAGCGCTTCGGCTTCCGCATCGGCGGCCAGACCGACCGGCTGATCAAAAACGCCGTGCGCCACAGCTTTTTCCACAAGCTCTCTGGTTCCCGGGTCATGCACGAGCTGCGGCTCATCTTCGAGGAGAAAACGCCGCTCTCCTGCCTGCGCCGGATGCAGGACTACAAGCTCCTGGCCGCCATCCATCCGCTCCTGGCGCTGACCCCCTCCAAGGAAGCCGTGCTTCTGGAAGTGGAAAACGTCATCAACTGGTACCGCCTGCTCTACATCGAGCCCCAGCCTCAGGTCTGGATGCTCTACTTCCTGGGCCTTTGCACCGGCCTTGACCCGGAACAATTCGCCATCATCGCCCGCCGGCTCAATTTCTCCAAACGCCAGGCGGCCGAGATGGTCGCCCTGCGCCAGCAGATCCGCGACACCGCCCAGGGCATCTTCAACTGGGAATACCACAAGGGGCCACCCTCGGAGCTCTATTTCCTCCTCGAACCCATGCCCCTTGAAGGCGCGCTCTACCTCATGGCCCGCAACCCCCGCGAGCCGCTCCAGAAGTACGTGTCCCTGCACCTGACCACACTGCGCCACAAACGGGTGGAGGTCACGGGCAACGACCTCAAGGCCCTGGGCGTCGAGGCCGGGCCGCGCTACGCCGACATCCTGCGTCGGGTGGTCGGCGCGGCCATCGACGGCTTGGCCGTGTGCCGGGCCGAACAACTGGAACTGGCCCGCCGCCTGGCCAAGGGCGAACCAGTGGCCGACTTCCTCGCCCGCCAACCCGGCGGCGACCGTTGCCAGTTGCCCATGGAGAGTGGGGAGATGGAAGAGAAGAGGCCTCCGGCGGCCGGGGGGGATGATCCCCCCCGGACCCCCTCAACGGGGGGATGCGTTTAGGCCCCCTAACCCATTTCTCTATGTGGGGGGTCCGGGGGCCTCAGGCCCCCGGCCGCCGGAGGCCTCTTCTCCGTCTCCCCGGCGTCTCGACATTTGGCGCGCTTGGGCCTAGAATTAGGGCCTTCACGCGTCACCTTCAAGCTTGCCCAAGGATATTCCCATGCCCTGTCCCCGCTTTACCGTCACCGGTCCGGCCGATTTCGGGGCGCTTCGCGCCCTGCTCGCCACTCGCGAGGAGGCGGCCGGCGACGCCGAGGAAAAAGTCCGCCGCATCCTGGCCGACGTGGCCGAGCGCGGCGACGCCGCCCTGGTGGAACTGACCCGCGATTTCGACTGCAAGACCTTCGACGCCTCCTGCCTGCGCGTGCCGGCCGCCGACATCGAGGCCGGCAAGAACGCCGTCCCCGCCGCCGACTTGGCCATCATTGAGGAAGCCGCGGCCAACATCCGGGACTTCCATGAGCGCCAGAAGGAACAGTCCTGGTGGGTTCCGTCCCCGGGCGGCACCATGCTCGGCCAGATCGTCACCCCGGTGGACGCCGCCGGTTGCTATGTGCCCGGCGGGCGCGGCGGCGAAACGCCCCTTATTTCGAGCCTGCTCATGAACGCCATCCCGGCCGCCGTGGCCGGCGTACCCCGTATCGTGGCCGTGTCCCCGCCCCGGGCCGACGGTACGCTCAATCCCTACATCCTGGCCGCCGCCGCCGTGTGCGGCGTCACCGAGATCTACCGTCTGGGCAGCGCCTGGGCCGTAGCCGCCCTGGCTTACGGCACCGATGCCATTACCCCGGTGGACGTGGTGGTCGGGCCGGGCAACATCTACGTCACCACGGCCAAGCGCCTGCTCATCGGCCGCATCGGCATCGACATGATCGCCGGGCCAAGTGAAATCGCCATTCTGGCCGATTCCACGGCCAACCCCGAATGGCTGGCCGCCGACATGCTGTCCCAGGCCGAGCACGATCCCATGGCCGCCGCCGTGTGCATAAGCGACGACAAGGCCCTGCTTGACGCCACTTGCGCCGAGTTGGCCAAACAAGTGGCTGCCCTGCCCAGAAACGACATCGCCGCCGCCTCCCTGTCCCACTACGGAGCGCTAGTCGCCGTGCCCGATATCGACGTCGGCATGGAACTCATAAACACCATCGCGCCCGAGCATTTCGAGCTGTGCGTGGCCGATCCCTGGGTCCTGGTCGGCAAGGTGCGCCATGCCGGCGCGGTATTTATGGGCCACCACTGCCCCGAGCCGGTCGGCGACTATTTCGCCGGCCCCAACCACGTGCTGCCGACCATGGGCACGGCCCGGTTCTCCTCGGCCCTGTCCGTGTCCACCTTCACCAAGAAAACCAGCCTCATTGCCGCCGCCCCGGGCTACGTGGCCGCCAACGGCCCCAAGATCGCCCGGCTGGCCAGACTCGAAAATCTCGAAGCCCACGCCCGCAGCGTGGAATGCCGTTTGAAATAAGGAAGGAGCGCCATATATGCACGCCGTGACCGAAACCGACATCAAGGCCTATCCCCTGCGCTCGCGGGGCAAGGTGCGCGACATTTACGATCTCTCGCCGGACAGCCTGCTTTTGGTCACCACCGACCGCATCTCGGCCTACGACGTCATCATGCCCGACCCCATTCCGCTCAAGGGCGTGATCCTCAACCAGATCACGCTGTTCTGGATGGACATGTTCAAGGACATGGTCCCCAACCACCTGATCGCCTCGGACGTAGCTGATTTCCCCGCGCCGCTGGCCCCTCACGCCGCCGATCTGGCCGGCCGGTCGGTGGTGGCCAAAAAGGCCAAGCCTCTGCCCATCGAGTGCATCGTGCGCGGCTTCATCACCGGCTCGGGCCTCAAGGACTATCAGGCCACGGGTTCGGTCTGCGGCCATGCCCTGCCGGCCGGGCTGGTGGAATCCCAGATTTTGCCTGTGCCCATCTTCACCCCGTCCACCAAGGCCGATCTCGGCGCCCATGACGAAAACATCACCCTGGACACGGCCAAGGAGATGCTGGGCAGCGCGCTTTTCGCCAAGGTCGAGGCCACGAGCCTGGCCATGTACGCCAAGGCCCGGGACTACGCCCGGGAGCGCGGCATCATCATCGCCGACACCAAATTCGAATTCGGGCTTATCGATGGCGAGCTGATCCTCATCGATGAAGTGCTGACGCCCGATTCCTCGCGTTTCTGGCCGGCCGAGGGCTACGCGGCCGGAAAATCCCAGCCGAGCTACGACAAGCAGTACCTGCGCGACTGGCTCGTCTCCATAGGCTTCAACAAGCAGCCGCCGGCCCCGAATCTGCCCCAGGACGTCATCGCCAAGACCCAGGAAAAGTACCTGGCGGCCTACGAGCTGCTGACCGGAAAAAAATTGGCCTAGCCGGCATTTTTTGCTTGCCAAGGCCACGGGTTCTTTGTAATTACCACCGTCTCGCGGAGAGGTGTCCGAGCGGCCGAAGGAGTACGATTGGAAATCGTATGTACCTTAACGGGTACCGAGGGTTCAAATCCCTCCCTCTCCGCCACAGTTTTCAGGGAAGTCGGATGGCGGTTGCGCCGCCAACCCCGTCAGGTCCGAAAGGAAGCAGCGGTAACGGTTGCAGCCGGGTGTCCGGCTTCCCTTAAAAGCGCGAGGCAACTCGCGCTTTTTTTTATTTTTCCTGATGTTCTGGCCCACCCTACGTCGAATTCAGGCCTGCCATGAAAAAATCCCTCCAGAATGTCTTGTTGGTTTGTGCTTCGATGCTTCTGACGTTTGTGTGCGTGGAAGCTGGTGCACGATTTTGGCTCGCGCACAAATATCTTCTCGGCAATTTCAAGACGACGTCCACATTTGCCCAAAGCGATGCCGAACAGTCCGGAAATACCGATCCTCTGGGCTGGGAGACGCCCAACAGGACACACTTCTACTACGTCTACGACGAAAAATCCGACATCGTTTGGAAGTCCATATACCATTTCAACAACATGGGGCTTGTTTCCAGGCGAAACTATGATCCGGTCAAAAAAACTGGCGAGTATCGAATCGCCATCATTGGCGATTCGTTTACGGCATCCGTGCAAATGATGGAGCCTTGGCCCGACCGGCTGGAGGACGTTCTCAACGCGGACAAATCCCTCAAGGACAAGCTCGGCGTCACCACGTTCAAAGTCTACAACCTTGGCATGTATGCGGCCGGTTTCCCCGATTTCGTGAATTTGGCCAGGATAGCCCAGAAGCTCAATCCTGATATGGTGATCGTCAACTTCATTGCCGCTGATTTTCCTCGATGCAACAATTGCACGACGGAAATCGACAATCCGCTCAAGGATAAAGCCAAGCAGTTGGTCAGCGGCGAAATCCCCGTGCCGATTGATGCCGAGGGCAAGGAAGTCGGCTACCTGCGCGTGTCCTGCGAACAGCCGCCAGTGGATTTCTCCAACGACACCTGCCGCCATTCCTATAATTTGTCCCTGCCGCCGGAGATGGCCGCCGATCCGGCCAAGGTCCGCAAAGTGAAGCAGGAAGTGGTCCGCCGGTTTCTGCGCGGCCAACTGCTGACGTCCCTCTATCCCTATTCCATCGCCATGGCCCTGGGGAAATCGCCGTCCCTGACCGATTTGCGCCATCCGGAGTGGTTCAAGGGACCGGAAACGAAAAAACGCGAGCTTTCCCAGGAGGAAATCATTCTCCAGGCGGCGGGCAGCATGGAGGCCATCCGCGACATGTTTCCCGGCAAGGTGTTTTTGGGGATGCTCAATCCGACCTATGACGATCTGACGTGGCAGCCGGCCGAAGACACGACCAGAGCGCTGCTTGCCGCTGCGCCTTGGCTCTCGGTCAAATTGATGCGGGAATATCTGCCCAAGGACAAATCCAAGGAAGAGATGTACGCATGGTTCTGCCTGCCCCATGACGGGCATATGAGCGACAAGGGCGGCGAGGTCTACGCTTTAGCCACTGCCCGGGTCATCGAGGAAGTCCTCGGCAAGCCCTAACCGCGTCTCCTCTCACGCCCCAGAAAACAAACGTCGGGATTTGCTGGAATCAGCAATTGTTTTGATCCCGATCGGCGAAATGCGCCTGCGGCTTTCAGGGACGCGGTCCTAGTCCGCCAAAAAGGCCAGTTCCTTCTCGGCAAAGCCCACGGCCTCCCCGCGCAGATACCCGGCCTCGATGCCGTGGCCCAAAAGCTCGCCAAGGGTCAGGGGCGCGGCCACGGGCATGGGAAATTTTCCTCGCAGGCTTTGCGGGCGCTTGTCCACGAAAACGAACAACGACGGCTGGCCAAGGCCCTGCTCGATAAAAGCCCGGGCCGCCTCTACGGCCGTGCCGCCCGAGGTCAGCACGTCGTCCACAAGGACCACGGGCGCGCCCTTCTCGCCGCCAAACACCTGGCCGGCCAACCCCTTTTCCGAGGCATCGGCCCGAAAAAGGGCCAACGGCAGGTCGAAGCGGCCGGCAAAGGCCCCGCACAGCACCGGCGAGAGCAGGCTCGACACGCTGCCCAGGGGCAACGCCCGGCCTTCCAGCCATTCCCCGAACACGTCGCTAAGAAGGGCCAGATTGGCCGCTTCGCAGACGAAATGGCGCAGGGACACGTAGACATGGCTCTGGCGGCCGGATTTGAGGGTGATGGGGGCGTCGCGCACCACCACCGCGCCGGCTTCCCAGAAACGCTCCATAAGGGCCTGGGTCAGGGTGATCACTTGGCCGCCTCCCGGTGGGCGTCGTACATGGCCAGGTGTTCGCGCAGCATCTCCGGGATGGGCAGGTTGTAGGGGCAGCGCGTGGCGCATTCGCCGCAGTCCACGCAGTCGCGCACCGTCTCCATGACCGCGCCGGAGAAATTGACCGCCTTGGCCGGCGACAGACGCCTGGTCACCACCCGGTACATCATGGCGTAGGTGATGCGCACGCCCTGGGGACAGGGCTGACAGTATTCGCAGCGCCGGCAAAAGCGCGACCCGAGTTCGTCCCGGTAGGCCTGCGCCTTGGCCGCGTCCGCCTCGGTCCAGACCGGCTCGCCCGAAAACACGGACACGGCCTGCTCCACCTGCTCGGCCTGATCGCAGCCGCACAGGACGAGCACATCTTTTTCCCGGCGCAGGAAGCGCAAGGCCACCTCGCCGTCGTCGATCATGCCGCCGGCAAAGGGCTTCATGACCAGGATGCCCATGCCCTTGGCCCGGGCTTCGGGGAAAAGGTTCTCGGCGGCCTCGGTCTCGACGATGTTGTAGGGAAACTGGATGGTGGCGAAAAGGCCGGTGGCCACGAGTTTGCGGGCCATGTCCAGGCTGTGGGAGGTGATGCCGATGTGGCGGATCTTGCCCTGCTCCCGGGCTTTGACCAAGGCTCCCATGGCCCCGTCCGGGCCGAAAAGCGTCTCGTAGTCCTCGGGCGTGGACACCTGATGGGGTTGGTAGAGGTCGATATAGTCGGTGCGGAGGCGCGTGAGGCTCAGCTCCAGCTCCTCCATGGCCTCCTTGGCTCGGCGCATTCCCGTCTTGGTGGCGATGACCACCTTGTCCCGGAGGCCCTCGAAGGCCAGTCCCATCTTCTCTTCGCTGTCCATGTAGCGGTTGGCGGTGTCGAAAAAGGTGATGCCGCGCTCCAAGGCCAGGCGCATGAGGCTGGCCGCCTCGTCGCGGCCAAGGCGGATGATGGGGATGCCGCCGAACCCGATGGCCGCTGTTTCGATGCCGGTCTGTCCGAGGCGAATGGTCTGCATGGCTTGGCTCCTTTGGCCGCCCGGACGGCGGCGAGCTGGCGGTTTGGTCCGAGTTGTGACGCCGGCCCCGGCGGCTGTCAATGCGTGGGCCTGGCTGGACCGTCCTGGCTGGCTTTATGGGTCACGGCTTCGAAATACAAACTGGCCGCCACCCCCGCCAGACACAGCCCGCCGGCCAGGGCGATGGCCCGGGGCGCGCCGAGCAGGCTGGCCGCCCCGCCGGCCATGAGCGACCCGAAGGGAGCCATGCCGACCAGGGTGACGGCATACAGCGCCATGACCCGGCCACGCATGGCGTCCGGGGTGCGCAACTGG
This sequence comes from Solidesulfovibrio magneticus RS-1, assembly GCF_000010665.1. Taxonomy (NCBI): domain Bacteria; kingdom Pseudomonadati; phylum Thermodesulfobacteriota; class Desulfovibrionia; order Desulfovibrionales; family Desulfovibrionaceae; genus Solidesulfovibrio; species Solidesulfovibrio magneticus. Next base: position 2,482,064 of record NC_012796.1, read on the forward strand.
AGGATGGTGTTGGAGGCGGCGAAAAAGAGAATCAGGCAAAACCCCAGGGCGGACGCGATGGCAGCTGAAAGGGCAAAGGTCCGGGAAGCGGCAAAGGCCATCATGCAAAGCCCCACCCCAAGCCCGCAGACCGCCCGCCAGCGCGACAGGCCCCGGCTTTCGCGCCGCAGGGCCAAGGTCACGGCCGCGACCACGCTGCCCGCGCCCATGGAGGCGGTCATGAAGCCCAGCTCCCGCGCCCCCTGGCCAAGGACGGCGTTGACCATCACCGGCAGCAGCACCATGACCACCGAGACGAAAAGGCTCACCGCAACCAGGGCGCTCAGGATGGCGCGAATCTTCATGTCCCCGTAAGCGTAGGCCAGTCCCTGGCGGATGGCTCCGCCGGCCGGCGGACAGGCCGGCGCGGGCGGGGCCGGCGGCAAGCGCATGGCGGCCAGGGCGGCGATGACGGCCAAGTAGCTGACGCCATTTACAAAGAAGCACCAGCCTTCGCCGATGGCGGCCACGAGCAGGCCGGCCAGGGCCGGACCCAGCACCCGGGCGCTGTTGAACATGGAGGAATTAAGCGCAATGGCGTTGTGCAGGTCGTCGCGGCCCACCATGTCCACCACGAAGGCCTGGCGGGTGGGCATCTCCACGGCATTGACCAGGCCAAGGAAGGCGGCCAGCCCGACGACCTGCCACAGGGCGGCCGTGCCGGAAAGGGTCAGCCAGGCCAGCGTCAGGGCCTGGACCATGGCGGCGGCCTGGGCCAGGATGAGGATGCGGCGCTTGTTGCCCCGGTCGGCCAGGCAACCGCCCCAAAGACCGAAGACAAAGACCGGAATATGGCTGGCAAAGCCGGTCAGTCCCAAGGCCAGGCTGGAGCCGGTCAGGCGGTAGACCAGCCAGGACACGGCCACGGACTGCATCCAGGTGCCGGTCAGGGAAATGAACTGCCCGGCGAAAAAAAGCCGAAAATTGCGGTGGCGAAACGAGCGCAACAGCAATTCCCGGGCTTTGGCGTTTGGAGTCGGCATGAAAAAGAGCATAACGGCAGGCCGAGCGAACTCGACCTAGCCGGGTGCTAGGCGTTTGTTGCGCCGTTTTCCTGGGGCTGGGTAAACAGCGTGTGCAAAAGACGCATGCTGGCGGTGACGAGTTCCACGTCATCCGGTCCCAGACGGGCGAGCTTGGCGGCAAAGGAGGCCTTCACCGCTTCCCGGGCCTTGGCCAGAATGGCATGGCCTGGCTCGGTCAGGCCCAGACGCACCCGGCGGCGGTCCTGGGCGTCCGGGGTGCGCTCGATAAAGCCCCGGTAGGTCAGGGTATCGACGAGCTTGGACATCGAGGGCAGGGAGACGCCGATGTATTCGGCCAAATCGGTGAGGTTGGAACCGGGATTGTGCCGCAAAAAGGCCAGACTGCGCAACTCCGGCACGCGGAGGTCCGGGGCGCTCTGGCTGCGCATGGTGCGCCGCAGGTCCTGCATGATCAGCGGCATGACATCGAGCAGCTCGCGGGCGCAGGTGTCGAGTGGATCGGTCATGGCGGTATCCTTGGGATTAATAGTTAGCTTTAGAAATAGTAAGTCGCGGACAGGACCGCGTCAAGGCCGCTTTACGAGGATGACAACAAGTCGTCGTCCATGTGGGCCGCCGGAGGCAATCCCAGGCTTCGGCAGACCGTGGCGGCCAGACGGGTTTGGGACACGCCGTCGGCTGCGGCCAGGGGCAGGTTGGAAAAAAGCGAACCCGGCACAAAGGAAGCATCCACGCAGTGGTCGCCGGACCATTTTTGGCGGTTGTCGGCGAAGACCTCGCCGCCCGTGCCGCCGATGACCGAGGTCCAGGCCAGACGGTATGGCGGCCGACAACCGACGATGAGGTCCGGAGCTTCTCCGGCCAGGGGGCCGCTGTAGAGGGCTTCCCGGCGGTGGACGGCGGCGATGGGCGAGGCCGGACCGTCGGCCAGGGCGGTCAGGCGGGCGGCCAGTTCCCCGGCCAGGGCGTCGGCCTCGCCCAGCGGCACGATGCCTTGCTGTTCGCGGCCGGCCACATTGAGGCACACCGATCCGAAACCCAGAGCAAAGGCCCGGGTGGCCGACCAGTCCACATGGCGGAACAGTTCCCCGCTGTCGGTCGAATCGTGGGGCTTAAGCTTCATGTAGCCTTGGCGCACGAGCCAGGCATTGAGGCTGATGGAGCGGGTGTAGGAACAAAAACCGTGATCCGAGCAGACGAAAAGCGCCGTGTCATCCCCGGCCGCGTCTATGACCTTGCCCACCACGGCGTCCATGCGGGCCAGATGGTCGTCGATGACCGGCCCCAGGCGGGCCGCCTCGGCCGCGTCATACAGCGGATGCGTCTGGTCGGCCAACCGCCAAAAGCAGTGCTGGATACGGTCGGAAGTGTCGAAGACCACGGAGAGCAAACCCTCGCGGAACCGGCCCAGTTCGAAGTCGAGCATGGCCTCGCGCTCGCGGGTCACGTCGTCGCACAGGGCCAGAAACGCCTCGTCGGTCATGACGCCGTCGGTCAGTCCCTTGGTCTCCTCGGGCATCCCCAGGGTGGAATAGGGGCCGCCAAGGGCGTCGGTCAGCTCGGCGGCGTATCCGGCTGGCGCGGCAATGGGCAGGCAGGGCGCGGCCGGGTCGATCTGGATGGGACCGAGGTAGAGTTCCAAAGGCTCCAAGCGGCCCAGCCACAGCCGGGTAACGCCGGCCACGGGACTGCCCTGCCCGGTTTCAAAGCGCACGGAAAGATACGGCGACCACTGCCCCGGCCCGAGGCTGCCGGATTGGCCGCCAAGGGTGTAGTCCAGTCGTCCGTCCTGGCGGGCCAGGGCCAAGGGGACCACGGCCGGAGTCTTGCGGCCGGCGACCACGGCCATGGGGCCTTCCACGGCCAGGGTGGCCTTGCCGTCCACGAACCGCACGGGCACGAACCGGCCCCGGCCGCCTTGGCCATCTGCTTCTTCGGCGTATTGGACGTAGTTGCCAAGCCGCCCCTTGACGTCGGGCGCGCCGAGTCCGGACAGGACCGTGGCCCCGCCGAATGCCGGCGGATAGCTCACCGGCCAGCGCACAGCGGTGGTGGGCAGCCCGGCCTTGGCCGCGACCTCGAAAAACGTCTCGCAGTCGTAGGCTGGCAGCGGCGCGCCGCCCGGGCCGGGACGGGTCAGCGACAGGCGCGGCAGATAGGTCCCCGGGGCACGCACGATGAAGTCGAAAATGCCGTGGCGGCCGGGATTGGTTCCGGTGGCCAGGCTCGTCCAGGCCACCGGACTCTGGGCCGGATTGGACGTGGCCAGGGAAACGAAACGCCCCCCAGACGCCAGCCGGGCGAGATGGGGCAGCCGGCCGGCGGCCAGAAGCCGACGACACAGGCCGGGATCAAGGCCGTCGATGCCAAGGACGAGGGCTTTACGAAAGGGCTTTGGCGACATGGAGTTCCTGTTTGGCGACAATCTGGCTGTCGAAAACGGTTCTCCGCATAGCAAAAAATGTGTCGCCTGCCCAGCCCCGAAAAACCCCTCAAAGACCCAAGGTCAGGCCAAACCGGCCAGATAGGCCAAGGCCCGCATGGCCGCCGCCCGTCCTTCGGCCACGGATTCGTCCAGCGGTTTGGGGCCAAGGCACAGGCCGGCGGCGAAAAGGCCTGGCCGGGGCAGGTCCACGGGCGCGAAGACGGGATGGGCCGGGGCGAAAAAGCCCAGGTGGCCGCGCGGCAGGTCAAAAAGCCCGGCCAGCTCGTCCAGGCCCGATGGGACCAGGGGCGCGGCCAGGATGACCACATCGGGCCGCAACCGAACATCGCGGCCGAGCAGCCGGTCGATACCGGCCACGACGAGGTCCGGCCCCAACCGTTCCACCTGGGCCGGCGAGGCAGCGTCGTGGCGGAAAAAGGCCACGCCCAGGCGTCGGGCCTCGGTATACAGGGATTCAAACCGACCGTAGGTGGTGATGTCGCGGTGAAACACGGCCACCTGGGCGTCGGGCCGGGCTTTTTTGAGTTCCACGGCCGCTTGTAAGGCCTGGGCGCAGCAAGTCCGGGCGCAGGCGTCGTAGCCGCCCTGCCCTTGGCGCGAACCCACGCACTGGATGAAGGCGGCGAGCCTGGGCGCTTCGTCCGGGCCGGGGTGCAACCGCCGCCAGTTCTCGAATTCGAGCTGGGTCATGACGCGCGGGTCGCGGCCGTAGAGATGCCCGTCCACCCGGGCTTCGGCCCCGCCCAGGGCCAGCACGGCCGCGCCAAAGGCGATGTTCCGGCGGCCAGCCGACGTTTCCACTTCGCCGTTCCACTCGCCGGCTTGGCCGGACACCCCGACCAGCCGCGCGCCGCACAGCACCTCAATGTTGGGATGGCCAAAGGCTGCCTCGGCCATGGCGGCCACGGCTTGCCGGGTGTCGCTGCCCTTCCAGACCGTCGGGTGCTTTCGGGGATTGCCGCCAAGGGCGTCGGCTTTTTCAATGAGCACGACCGGAATGCCACTCTCGGCCAGCCCCAGGGAACAAGCCAGCCCGGCCGCCCCGCCGCCGACTACCAGCACGGCCGGCGTGTCGCGCCGTGGGGTCGGCACGGGAGCCCAGGCCCAGGCCTCCAGGGCGGCGGCCGAGCCTTGCACTGTGGCCATGGCCACATCGGCCGGGCCGGACGCGCCGCCGGCCACGAACAGCCCCGGCCGGTTGGTCACGGCCGGGGCAAAGGGGTTTGTCGGCACAAACCCCTGCTTGTCCGTTTCCAGGCCGCAGGCCGCCGCCAGTTCCCGGCCCTGGGGCGAGGGGCCAAGGCCCACGGCCAACACGGCCAGATCTACCTGGTCAAGGACTTCGCCCCCCTGCTCGTCAATGACCCGAAAAACCACGCCCCGACCTTCCGGGCCGGGTTCCAGGGTATGGGGCCGGGCATAGCGCACGGCCACGCCCGAGGCTTCGGCGGCATTGGCCAGGGCTTGGCCTCCCGTACCATGGACGCGCAGGTCCATGGCGTAGATGGTCCGCCGGGCTTCAGGCAAGGCCAGGGCCTGGCGCAGGGAAACGACGCAGCACAGGCTGGAGCAGGCCGGGCGTTCCTCCGGGCGGCGCATCCGCGAACCCACGCACTGGATAAAGGCCAGCGAAGCCGGCGGCGCGTCGTCGGACGGCCTGCGCACGCTCCCAGCCACCAGCATGGTTTCGAGTTCGATGCTGGTGATGACGTCGGCGACCGGGCCATAGCCGAAAAAATCGAGTTCACCGGGGTGGTAGGGAACCAGACCCGTGGCCAGGATCAGGGAGGCGGCCCGCAGTTCCAGTGCCTCCGTTTCGCCGGCTTGCCGGACCGTGAGCACAAGGTCGCCGGGGCTGCCGGTTACGCCCAGCAGGCGGCAGCCGCCCAGCCGGCTGATGCGCGGCTGGGCGGCCACGGCCTGGGCCATGGCGTCCAGGGCCAGCCCGGCCGGTTGCCCGGTCTGGACCAGGGTGGCCAGATGCCTGGCCGCGCCGCCAAGCATCGGCCCGGCCTCGATAAGCAGGACCTCGCGTCCGGTCGTGGCCAGATCCAGGGCGGCGCGCAGGCCGGCCGGGCCGGCGCCGGCCACGGCCACAGGCAGGATGGCTTGGGGCTCCATGTCAAAAGCCTCCGTCGAGTTCGGCTTCGAAATGCTGGCGCTGCACCCGGAAGCGTTCGCTGGCCGCCTCGACTTCCGCTGCCGTCCAGGGGGTTTCAATCATGGTCTCGGCCACGAGCTGCCAGAGGTATTTGACCTCGTAGCGGCAGCGGCCGGGATAGAACCGGGGCAGGCGCTTTTGCAGCTGATCGCGGCAGTTGGCGCAGCCGACCACCACCACGTCGGCCCGGCAGGCTTCCAACTGCTCCACCTTGAACCGGCCGTGGGCGGCGGATTCCTTTTCAAAGGGCATGGGCCAATTGCCGCCGCCGGCCCCGCAGCAATAGTTGTTGGCCCGGTCCGGGGACATGGCGACAACGTTTTCGGCACCCACGCAGGCGGCCAGGATGGCCCGGGGTTCGTCGTAGTAGCCCTTGCCGAAATGGCGTTCCAATTCGCGGCCGTGTTTACAGGCGTCATGCCAGACATAGCTCCGGCCGGCGTTACGGGAGGGGTCGAGAACGAGGCGGCCCGAGGTGATGCGATCCAGGAGGTAGTCGTAGAAATAGACGGCGTCCACTTGCCTGGAAGGGTCTTCCAGGGCGCAGGTGGTCAGACCCAGGCGGCAGCCGTAGGAACCGCCGCCGCAGTCCGGGATAAACAGACGCGCCGCGCCGAGGTTGCGCATGAGGTCAAGCTTGCGCCGGGCCAGGACCAGGGAGACGTCGGCGTTGCCGGTGAAAAGCCCCCAGTCCTCGGCCTCCCAGTTGCGCGAGGGCACGGTCCAGTCCTCGCGGGCGTTGTAGAAGATGCGCCACCACCACTTGAGGTCGTCGAAGTCGCCAAAGACTTCCTTGGAATTGAGGAAGACGAGCAGTTCGGCGTTCTTCTTGTCCACAGGCACATAAAAGCCCGGGCATTCTTCCTCGGCCAGCTCGCCGCCGATGTCGGCCAGGGTGTCGAGGTAGTCTTCCAGGGGGATGGCCAGGGTGTTGCCGGTCTCCAGCACCGAGGCCACGCCCTTTTCCAAGGTTCCGGGCACGGAAGAACGCGGGGCCAGATCACGAAGCAGGGCAAAAACGGCCGGCAGGTCGATGCCCATGGGGCAGACATGGGAGCAGCGGCCGCAGGTGGTGCAGACCCAGGGAAAGGCCGAGGCGATGACTTCGGCCTCCCGGCCCATAGCCACCAGCCGTATGGCCGTGCGCGGATCGAAACCTTCCATGCCTGGCGTGCCGGGGATGGGACAACCGCTGGCGCAGGCCCCGCAGCCCAGGCAGGATCGGACGTCCAGGGCGCGCAGCCGGTCCTCGGGTTCCGGCAGGGCGGCGGCGAGATCGAGCAGTTCCATGGCGGTCTCCTGGCGCGGGCATCCAAGGGAAATGCGCCGCGGACGCAAGGCGGCATTGCCGGAAAAAACAACGGTTTCGTGAAGAAAGCGTTGTCCGAACAGCGAACAGGGAGCTTGCACCAGCCTTGTATGCCAGAGGTAACATGCAGGAAAATAAATTAAAATTGGCTTTTTTCCTGCCCGCCCGCCCAGACTGCCAAGAGCTTTGAATTTACGGAACAAAATGGGGGAAATAAAAAGTGGTTCCCGTCCAGCGGCAACGCCCGCCTTCTGCACCTCCTGACCGACAAAGAACCCAACCTTCGTCCCAACCCCTTTAAAACTTTCTCCATACGGGGGGTCTGGGGGCCTCAGGCCCCCAGCCGCCGGAGGCATCTTCATAAAAAAAAGCGCGCCGGTCGCCCGGCGCGCTTGCAATATTCGCTATCTCCAACAATCTACAACATGGCCTGCAACATGGCCATGGGCGTGGCCGAGGGGAGCTTGATGCGCCGGTCGGCCAGGGCCTTGTCGGCGATACGCGTGAGCCACTCCCGGGAGGTGGTCAGGCTTTGGAAGGTCAGCCAGCCGCGCCCGGTCTCGTCGGTGGCCAGGCCGTAGCCGGCCAGCTCCACCCGGATGGGTTCGCTCTCGCCCAGGGGCAAGACGTCCACGCGCACGGAGCGCTCGGCGCTTTTGATCTCCAGGGCCAGCACCTCGCCGTAGGGGGCGAGAAAAGGCTTGGCAGCCGAGAGCAAGAGCTTGGACAGAGACTTGTCCTTGGCCGAGGCCAGATCGATATTGAGGTTCATGGAGGACTACCAGGAAAGAGCCAGGGACACGTCGTCCAGGCAGGTTTTGAGTCCCTCGCCGCAGGGCGGGATGATGTAGTTGCCGTCGAAACAGGCCATGCAGTACGGCGGTTCCTGGCTGTTGCCGCGCACCGACTCCAAAAGGCCCTCGATGGAGAGGTAGTGCAGGGAGTCCAGGCCAATGAAACGGGCGATGTCGTCCACGGACTGGTGGGCGGCGATGAGTTCGCCCTTGGAGGAGAAGTCGATGCCGTAGAAGCACGGGTAGCGAATGGGCGGACAGGACACGCGCATGTGGATCTCGCGGGCGCCGAGTTCGCGCAGGCGTTTGACCCGGGTGCGGATGGTGGTGCCGCGCACGATGGAATCCTCGACGATGAGGATGCGCTTGCCCTTGATCATGCTCTTGACCGGATTGAGCTTCACCCGGACGCTGAAGTCGCGCATGTCCTGGGAGGGCTGGATGAAGGTGCGGCCCACGTAGTGGTTGCGCACCATGCTCATCTCAAAGGGCAGGCCTGAGGCCTGGGAATAGCCGATGGCGGCGTAGAAACCGGAGTCGGGGAACGGCATGACGTAATCGGCGTCCACCGGCGCTTCATGGGCCAGGGTGCAGCCCATCTGCTTGCGGCGTTCGTAGACCACCTCGCCGAAGACCTCGGAGTCGGGCCGGGCGAAGTAGATGAGTTCGAACACGCACTGGCGCACCGGCTGGGGATCGCAGATGCGATACGACTGGAGCCGGCGGTCCTGGATGACGAGCATCTCGCCCGGGGCCACCGAGCGGATGGCCTCGGCCTCCATGAGGTCGAAGGCGCAGGTCTCGGAGGCCAACACGTAGGCGTCGCCCATGCGGCCGAGCATGAGCGGCCGGATGCCGTGGGGATCGCGCACGGCGATGATCTTGTCGTTGCACAAAAGGAGCAAGGAATAGGAACCCTTGACCTTGTTGCAGGCCTTGATGACGGCTTCTTCCAGGGAACAGCCGTTTAAGTACTTGGCAATGAGGTGGACAATGACCTCGGAGTCGATGGTGGTCTGGAAGATGGAATCGCTGGCTTCCAGTTCCTCGCGCAGCTCCATGGTGTTGACCAGGTTGCCGTTGTGGGCGATGGCGAGGTTGTAGTTGCCAAAGCGCACCAGAAAGGGCTGGCAGTTGCGCAAAAGCGACGCGCCCGTGGTGGAATAGCGGATATGCCCCACCGCCACCGAGCCCTTGAGTTCCTTGCCCAGGTGGCGTTCGCTGAACACGTCGGCGACCAGGCCCATGCCGCGTTGTTCGCGGATGCGCGTGCCGTCCCAGGTGACGATGCCGGCGGACTCCTGCCCGCGATGTTGCAGGGCGTAGAGGCCGAAGTAGGTCATCCGCGCGGCCTCGGGGTGGCCGTAGATGCCGAACAGTCCGCAATATTCCTTTTTCATGACGCGCCACCCGGGGCCTAGTTGGCCCCGTAGTACTCCTGCAAGCTTTTCACGGTGAGTCCGGCTCCGCGCAGTTCGCGGATGGCCTGGGCCATGGCCCGGGCTCCGGCGGCGGTGGTGGTGTACGGGATGCCGTACAAAAGCGCCGTCTGCCGGATGGACATGGAATCGCGCACGGTGCGCTTGTCGGACACGAGGTTGACCACCAGATCGACCTCGCGGTTTTTCATGTGGTCAACAATATTGGGCCGGCCTTCGAAGACCTTGAGCACCGGGGTCACGGCAATGCCCTTCCCTTGGAGATAGGCGGCCGTGCCCTTGGTGGCCAGGATCTTGAAACCCAGCTCGCCGAGGATCTGGGCCGCAGGCAGCACCTCGTCCTTGGCGTTGTCGGCGATGGACAGAAACACGGTCCCCTGCTGGGGCAGCACCTGGCCGGCCCCGAGCTGGCTTTTCATGAAGGCCAGTCCCACGCACTCGTCCACACCCATGACTTCGCCGGTGGAGCGCATTTCCGGTCCGAGCAGGACGTCCACGCCCGGGAAGCGGTTGAACGGGAAGACCGATTCCTTGACCGCGTAGTAGCCGGACTTGCGCTCGGCCCAGGGATTGAGATCCTTCAGCTTCTGGCCCATGATGACCTTGGTGGCCAGCTTGGCCAGGGGCACTCCCGTGGCCTTGGACACAAAGGGCGAGGTGCGCGAGGCCCGGGGATTGACTTCGAGGATGTAGATGTCGCCGTCTTTCACCGCGAACTGGATGTTCATGAGGCCCACGACACCGAGTTCCTCGGCCAGGGCCACGGTCTGGCGTTCGATTTCCTTGATCAGCGCCGGATCAAGGCTGTGGGGCGGCAGCACGCAGGCCGAGTCGCCGGAATGGATGCCGGCTTCCTCGATGTGCTCCATGACGCCGGCCACGTAGGTGTCGGTGCCGTCGGACACGGCGTCCACGTCCACCTCGGTGGCGTTGACCAGGAACTTGTCGATGAGGATCGGGTGCTTACCCGAGGCGACCACGGCGACCTTGAAGTAGTTCTCGAGGTCCGCCCGGTCGTAGACGATCTCCATGGCCCGGCCGCCCAGCACGTAGGACGGGCGCACCACCACGGGATAGCCGATCTTGTCGGCGATGGTCGCGGCGTCTTCCACGGTAAACGCCGTGCCGTTGGCCGGCTGACGCAGGCCAAGCTTTTGGAGCAGCGTCTGGAAGCGTTCGCGGTTCTCGGCCCGGTCGATGCTGTCGGGCGAGGTGCCCAGGATGCGCACGCCGGCGTTTAAAAGCGGCACGGCCAGATTGAGCGGCGTCTGGCCGCCGAACTGGACGATGACGCCCTCGGGCTTTTCGACTTCCAGGATGTTGAGCACGTCCTCGAAGGTCAGCGGCTCGAAATACAGCCGGTCGGAGGTGTCGTAGTCGGTGGAGACGGTTTCGGGGTTGGAGTTGACCATGATCGACTCCACGCCCATCTCGCGCAGCGCATACGAGGCGTGGCAGCAGCAATAGTCGAACTCGATGCCCTGGCCGATGCGGTTGGGGCCGCCGCCGAGGATGACGACCTTGCGGGCGGCCTTGGGGGCCACTTCCTTGCCGGTTTCGTATGTCGAATAGTAATACGGCGTGTAAGCCTCAAACTCGGCGGCGCAGGTGTCGACAAGGTAGTACGTGGGGGTGATGCTCATGTCCTTGCGCAGCTTGCGGGCATCGAGGCTCGACGGCAGGCCCAGGATCGTGGCGAGTTGGGGATCGGAGAAGCCGTTTTTCTTGGCGTCGGCGATAAGCTCGCGGCAGTCGGCGTTGGCCGGGGAAATCTTGTCCTTGGGGAAGGCGGCGATGCGCGCTTCCATGTCGACAATTTCCTTGAACTGGCGCAAGTACCAGGGGTCGATCCAGGTGGCCTCGAAAATGTCTTCCAGGGAGACGCCGCAGCGCATAGCTTCGCGCACCTGGAACATCCGCCGGGAATTGGGCCGGCGAAGGGCGGCCAGCAAGGTGTCCCGGTCGGCCTCGCAGACGTCGTTTATGGCCGAAAAGCCGGTGGCCCCGATCTCCAGGGAGCGCAGGCCCTTTTGCATGGCTTCCTTGAAGTTGCGGCCGATGCTCATGGCTTCGCCCACGCTCTTCATGGCCGTGGTCAGGTAGTCTTCCGAGCCCGGGAACTTCTCAAAGGTGAAGCGCGGGATCTTGACCACGCAATAGTCGATGGTAGGCTCGAAGGACGCCATGGTCTCGCGGGTGATGTCGTTGGGGATCTCGTCGAGGGTGTACCCCACGGCCAGCTTGGCCGCGATCTTGGCGATGGGAAAGCCGGTCGCCTTGGAAGCCAGGGCCGAGGAGCGCGACACACGGGGGTTCATCTCGATGATGACCATTTCGCCATCGGCCGGATTGACCGCGAATTGGACGTTGGACCCGCCGGTTTCCACGCCGATCTCGCGCATGATGGCGATGGCGGCGTTGCGCATCTGCTGGTATTCGTCGTCGGTGAGGGTCTGGGCCGGGGCCACGGTGATGGAATCGCCGGTGTGCACGCCCATGGGGTCGATATTTTCAATGGAACAGATGATGACGCAGTTGTCCGCCTTGTCGCGCATCACCTCAAGCTCGAATTCCTTCCAGCCGATAATCGAGCGCTCCAGCATGATTTCGCTTTTCATGCTGGCGGCCAGGCCGACCGAGGCAATCTTCTCCAGGTCTTCCTGGTTGTAGGCCACGCCGCCGCCGGTGCCGCCCAGGGTATAGGCCGGACGCACGATGATGGGGAAGGGAATGCGCTTGCCCCACTCCTTGACGTCCTCCATAGTGTGGCAGATGCCGCTTTGCGGAATCTTCAGCCCGATGTTGTCCATGGCGATGCGGAACAGTTCCCGCGATTCGGCCTTTTTGATGACGTCCAGGGACGCGCCGAGCAGGTCCACGCCGTATTCGTCCAACACGCCGGACTCGGCCAGGGCCACGGCCGTGTTGAGGCCGGTCTGGCCGCCCAGGGTCGGCAGCAGCGCGTCGGGGCGTTCCCGGGCGATGATGCGGGCGACGGTGCCGGGTTCGATGGGCTCGATGTAGGTGCGGTCGGCCAATCCCGGGTCCGTCATGATGGTGGCGGGGTTGGAATTGACGAGCACCACTTCATAGCCCTCTTCTTTAAGGGCTTTGGCGGCCTGGGAACCCGAATAGTCGAACTCGCAGGCCTGTCCGATGACAATGGGCCCGGAGCCGATGATCATGATTTTTTTTATGTCCGTCCGTTTGGGCATGGCGTGGGGTGGTTTTTTAGAGGGTGAAACGACAAATGCGGAACCGGCAAGGGATAAGCCAGTTCGCTTGATCGCGCAAGGCCTTTGCGCCCATGGCCCGCCGCCGGCTGACGCCCGGGTCTGGCGCGCCTTGGCAAGGAGCCGGGGGTGACGGAATTGTTGCATGTTGGCGGCCGCCCGCCGGGACCGGCCGCCCTTCCTTGACTTCCGCTCTGCCTTGATTAAAAAAGCCTGTTTCTCCGGCGTCGCGCCGAAGCTGGAATCAAGCGCAAGGACCCGTCATGACCACCGATTATAAAAAGACTCTGCGGCTTCCCCAGACCTCCTTTCCCATGAAGGCCAACCTCAGGGAGAAGGAGCCGGAAACCCTGAAATATTGGGCCGACAACAGCATTTACCAAGCCATGCTCGCGGCCCGGGAAAACGCCCCCCGCTACATACTCCACGACGGCCCGCCCTATGCCAACGGCCACCTGCACATGGGCCACGCCCTCAACAAGATTTTAAAGGACATCATCGTCAAGTCGCGCCATCTGGCCGGCTTTCAAGCCCCCTACGTGCCCGGCTGGGACTGCCACGGCCTGCCCATCGAGCACAAGGTGTCCCAGGAACTCAAGGCCAAGGGCAAGGAAAACCTGCCCGCCGTCACCGTGCGCCGCCTGTGCCGGGATTACGCCACGAAATTCGTGGACATCCAGCGCAAGGAATTCAAGCGCCTGGGCGTTTTCGGCGACTGGGACGATCCTTATCTGACCATGCGTCCCTCTTATGAGGCGGCAACGGCCTTGGCCTTGTGCGATTTTGTGGAGAACGGCTCGGTTTATCGTGGCAAGAAGCCCATCCATTGGTGCCTGTCCTGCCAGACCGCCCTGGCCGAAGCCGAGGTGGAATACGCCGACGAGGTTTCGCCCTCGGTCTATGTCCGTTTCCCCCTGACCGATCCCAAGATCAAGGACGTCTTCCCCATGGCCGATCCGGGGAAGGCCTACGCCGTCATCTGGACCACCACGCCCTGGACCCTGCCGGACAACATGGCCGTGGCGCTGCATCCCGAATTCACCTACGCCCTAGTGGCCGCAGGCGAAGGCCAGTACGTCCTGGCCCTGGAGCTTCTCGACGCCGTGCGCGAATTGTTCGGCTGGACCGAGGCCACCGTCCTGGCCGAAGCCCCGGGCGCGGCCCTGGAAGGTTTGGCCGCCCGCCATCCCTTCTACGACCGGCCGTCCCCCATCGTCACCGCCGACTACGTCACCCTGGACGCCGGCACGGGCCTGGTCCACACCGCCCCGGGCCACGGCCGCGAGGACTACGACACGGGCCTGCGCAACGGCCTGGACATCCTCTCGCCCCTGGACGACGCCGGCCGGTTCCTGGACGTGGTCCCCTACTTCGCCGGACTGACCGTCTGGGAGGCCAATCCCAAGGTCATCGAGAAGCTGACCGAGGTCGGCCATCTGCTGGCTTCCAAGAAGCTCAAGCACTCCTACCCCCACTGCTGGCGCTGCAAGGAGCCGGTCATCTTCCGGGCTACCACCCAGTGGTTTATTGCCATGGAAGCCGGCGAACTGCGTCAAAAGGCCCTGTCCGCCATCGAAAACGACGTGGAGTGGATTCCGGCCTGGGGCAAGGAACGCATCCACAACATGATCGCTTTTCGCCCCGACTGGTGCATCTCGCGCCAGCGCAACTGGGGCGTGCCCATCCTGGCCCTTATCTGCGAATCCTGCGACGCTGCCTACAACGACGCCGACTGGATGCGCTCGGTGGCCACGAAATTCGCCGACCACGAGCGGGGCTGCGACTACTGGTTCGAGGCGGCCCTTGACGTCATCGTGCCGGCCGGGCTGACCTGCCCCCAATGCGGCGGGACCCACTGGCGCAAGGAGACCGACATCCTCGATGTCTGGTTCGACTCGGGCACGAGCTTTGCCGCTGTCCTCGAAAAGCGCCCGGAACTCGGCTTCCCGGCCAACATGTATCTCGAAGGCTCGGACCAGCATCGCGGTTGGTTCCACAGCTCGCTTCTGGCCTCCATGGGCACGCGCGGCGTCGCGCCCTACAAGCAGGTGCTCACCCACGGCTACGTCGTTGACGGCGAAGGCCGCAAGATGTCCAAGTCCCTGGGCAACGGCATGGAACCCCAGGAGATCATCGACAAGCACGGGGCCGAGATCCTGCGCCTGTGGACGTCGGCCGTGGACTACCGCGACGACATCCGCATCTCCGAGGAGATCCTGGCCCGGCTGGTCGAGGCCTACCGCCGCATCCGCAACACCTGCCGGTTCATCCTCGGCAATCTTTCCGATTTCGACCCGACCGCCCATGACGTGGCCCCGGCCGACATGCTGCCCCTGGACCGCTACGCCCTGGAGGCCGTGGCCGCCGGCCATCAGCGTATGGCCGAAGCCTACGAGGCCTACGAGTTCCACAAGGTGTTCCACACCCTGCACAACCTGTGCGTCACCGACCTGTCGGCCTTCTACCTCGACATCTTAAAGGACCGGCTCTACGTCTCGGCCGGCGCTTCCCACGAGCGCCGCTCGGCCCAGGCCGCGCTGTGGCGCATCCTGCGCGTGCTGCTCCTGGACATGGCCCCGATCCTGTCGTTTACTGCCGAGGAAGTCTTCCGCCACACCCAGCCCGGCCAGCGCGGGCCGGGCGCGTCCGTCTTCGCCATGGAGCCCCTGGACGTTACGGGCTGGCGGCTGGACGAGGCCCTGCGCGAACAGTTGGACATCGTGGCCGCCCTGCGGGCCGAAGTGACCAGGGCCATCGAACCCCGGCGCAAGGCCGGCGAGGTGGGCCAGTCCCTGGAGACGGCCATTTCGCTCTATCTGCCCGAGGACGTGCTGGCCTCGGTGTCGGGCCTGGGCATGGACCTGCGCGAGGTGTTCATCGTCTCCCAGGTGACGCTGGTCCCGGCCGGGCAAGCCCCGGCCGACGCCGTCGCCTGCGAAGCCGTGTCCGGCGCGTTTGTGGGCGTGGCCCGGGCCAAGGGCCAGAAATGCGCCCGGTGCTGGATCTACAGCGAGGAAATGGCCGGCCCGCAGCACCCGGACCTGTGTCCGCGTTGCGCCGCCGTGTTGGCCGCCGAGGGAATCTAGCCCATGCGTAAAAGCTATCGGATCGCCCTGCCCATCGCCGTGCTGGTGGTCATCCTGGACCAGCTCACCAAGCTGTGGATCCAGGACCACATGGTGCTTTACACCACCCGCACGGTGATCCCGGGCTTTTTCAACATCGTCCACGTGCTCAACCGCGGGGCGGCGTTTGGATTTCTCAACCGCTCCGACATCCAGTGGCAGACCTATTTCTTTTTTGCCGCCACCGCCCTGGCCGTGCTCATCATCTTCCACTTGCTGCGCATGGCCCGCGATGACGACAAGCTGCTCATCACCGGGCTGGGCCTTATCCTCGGCGGGGCCGTGGGCAACCTCATCGACCGCATCAAGACCGGGGAAGTCGTGGATTTCCTGGACTTCTACTGGAAAACCTTTCACTGGCCGGCTTTCAACGTCGCCGATATCGCCATTTTCCTCGGGTCGCTGGGGCTGGTGTTCGCCTTCTACCGCCTGCGCCGGCCGCCCCAGGATTCCTGACGTCCGCCCGGGAAGGGAAGCCGTCGTTTTGACTTAAACAGCGTTGCGTCAACGAGTCGCCAGAGCGCCTGGCCTGCCGGCCGCGCCGGGACGCCAGGCGAAAACTCCAGAGGTCGTCCATGATTCTGCCTGAACTGCCAGCCATGACCCCGGGCCAACTGGCCCTTTTCCTGGGCCTGATGGCCCTGCCCATTCTTCCCAATTTCCTTGCGATATGGCACAGCTTCTACCGGGTGTTCCCCACCCATACCGAGAAGATGTTCTGGTTCCTTCTGGCCATTTTCGTGCCCGTGCTCGGAGGGATCGCCTATCTCATCTGGGGACGCAAGCGAGGTCATAAACCGTCATGAAGATGCGCCACGATGCTGCTGCGGCCTTGGCCGCCGTGATGCTCGCCGCCCTGGTCGGCGGCTGCGCTCCGGCCCAGCCCAAAGGCCCCGCGCCCCTCAATACCCCGGCCGACATGTGGGCCGAACTGGAAAACGCCAAGGGCGAAATCCGCCGTTTGAACGCCAAGGTCGAGGAACTTTCCCAGCAGGTGGACGGCAACCGCCAGGACCCTGAACTGGCCGGGAGAATCACCCGTCTGGAGGGTCAGGTGAGCCGCATGGCCTCCCAGCTGGCCATTGATGTCGATGGCGGCGGCGCGGCCCATGCCCCGGCTGCCCAGGCAGGCGCTTACGCCCCAGCGCCCGCGGCCGCCGGATACGGCAGCGCGCCCCAGACCAATTACGGCCCGGGAGCCGCCTACGGCGGGGGCCAAGGCCAGCCTGCCTACGGCGCAGGACAGGGCCAGGCCGGTTACGGCGCTGCCAACGACGAGCCCAGCATTCCGCCCTACAATCCCCAGACCGGTTACGCCGCCCCCCAGGCTCCGGCCGCGCCCGCGCCGGCCGCGCCGGCCTCGGACGCCCAAAGCCCGGCCGACGCCGTCTACGCCAAGGGCCTGACCAGCTTTAATAGCCGCCAATACCAGCAGGCCCTGGGCATTTTCCAGGAGTTCGCCCGCAACTTCAAATCCAGCCCGCTGATGGCCAACGCGATGTTCTGGACCGGCGAGTGCTATTTCCAGCTCGGCGATTTCGCCAACGCCGCCCTGTCCTACCAGGAAGTCATCGAGAAGTACCCCAAGAGCGCCAAGCACGCCGACGCCCTGTTCAAACGCGGCGTGGCCTTCTCCAAGCTCGGCAACGCCGGCGCGGCCAAGCTGTCGTTCAAGGAAGTCATCGACAAATACCCGGACTCCGCTTTCGCCGCCCGGGCCAAGACCATGATGCCCAAATAGGGCCGGCCAGGAGCTGCCAATCTCATGGAAAATCAGCCAACAACGTATCGCAAGGTCGTCTACCTGACCTTTCCCCCCGAATCTTCGGGCAAACCGCTGGTCTGCGATCTGGCCCGGGTGCATGGCCTGAGCTTCAGCATCCTCAAGGCCCAGATCACCCCGCGCCAGGAAGGCCAGATGACCATCGAGATCACGGGCGAGCGCGAGGCCTACAAGCGCGGCGTGGCCTACCTCCAGGAGCAGGGCGTGGGCGTGGCCCCGGTGGCCCAGCGCATCTCCCGCGACGAGGACAGCTGCATCCACTGCGGCATGTGCACGGCCCTTTGCCCCACCAAGGCCCTGGCCGTGAACCTTGAGAGCCGGCTGGTGGTCTTCGACGGCGAGGTCTGCTCGGCCTGCGGCATGTGCACCAAGGTGTGTCCGGTGAAAGCCATGGAGATCCTGCTCGAAAACGGCGTCATGTGACGCGGGAGACGGCCGCCGTGGAAGAAAAACGCACCTACATGCGCATCCCCACGCGACTGCGCGGGCATCTGCGTCTTGTGCCAAACGCGGACGAAATGCCGCTTTACCGGGAAACGCCGCCCATGGGATCCACGCCCTGCGCCGTGGACCCGCGCGATCCCGGCATCAGTGAGCCGCTTTTTTCGTTGCTTTGCACCATCAATTCCAAGCTCGACATGCTGCTGGCCATGCAGGATCGGGACGTGCTGGAAACGGACTTCCCGGTGACCATGGACATCACGGAAATCAGCGGGGCCGGGGTGCGATTTTCCACTACGGAAGAGCTGTCCCTGGAGCAGCCGGTTGAAGCCGTCATTGTGCTGGCGCGCTTCCCCATGCGCCTGGCCGGGGCCATGGGCCGGATTATCCGGCGCGAGGAAATCGACGGTCAAGTGGTGTATGCCTTGGATTTCACGCGCATCCGGGAACGCGACCTGGAGAGCATCGTGCAATTCGTCTTTCAGAGCCAGCGCGACGACCTTCGCGGGAAAAAGTGGGACTAGGCCATGGTCAACGACGACGAACTGCTCGAACGGCTGCTGGAAAAGATCGTCCAGGAAGTGGTGCCCGACCTGCGCGAGAGCATCGGGGCCACCATTGAGAAGGAAGTGGCCAGGACCTTGTCCCGGGCGCTTTTGGAAAGCGAATTCCACAAGCGCCTGAACCAGGAGATGCGCGACGGCCTCCAGGACATCTATAAAGAGATTGTCCAGGCGGCCAAGCACGGCGCCGACCAGTCTGCCGAAGCCGACGGCAACAGACACCAGGCCGACCAGCTCTTTCAAGAAGCGGCCCAGCAGCTCGACAATATCCTCCAGACCACGGAATCGGCCACGTCCGAAATCATGGACATCGTCGAGAAGCACATGGAACTGCAAGCCGAATGCGCCGCCATCCTCGACGGCCTGCCCGGCGGCTATGCCGGCCCCAAGGAAGTCACGCGGCTCAAAAGCGCCAACGAGGCCCTTGGCGAAGACCTCATGCGCATCATGACGACCCTAAGCTTCCAGGATCTCACCGGCCAGCGCATCAAGCGCATCATCACGGCCATCAAGAAGGTCGAACAGATCGTCCTGGATCTCTATCTTTCCACGGGCTTGCAGATCCGCGCCCAGGCCCAGGCCCCGGACCGCAACATCGAGGACCTCAAAGCCGAGGCCAAGCAGAAGGTCTCCGAACTCAAGGGGCCGCAGTCCGACGTCAAACAGGGCGACGTGGACGACCTGCTCGCCCAGCTCGGTCTGGACTAGGCTTCGAGACAACGAAACGCCAAGGGCGCGTCGGGCTATTCTAGCCGGACGCGCCCTTTTTTATTGAAGAGCTTCCCGTTTACACGACGACCACCCGGCCGCCTGTCGCGACAACTGCCCTTTCGTCCTACGATTCCTCCCCTTGCCCCTGGAAACCTTTCTTGGACCGGCGGCTTCAGTCGCCCAACCCCCACCGACCCAAGCACCACGCCCCCCTTTACCCTTTTCCCATTCAGGGGGTCCGGGGGGCTTAGCCCCCGGCCGCCGGAGGCATCTTCCTCTTCTGTCAATGATGATGATGATGATGCCGGTCCCCCAGGGGGTGGCCGTGGACGTGGCGGTGGAGCACGAAGTCGGGATCGCGCACGAGCCGGCCGTGCTCGATGGAATAGTAGGTATCGGTGACGTGGGCCAGGAAATCCCAGTCGTGGGAGATGATGATCATGGGTTTGGCCAGTTGGCAAAGGATAGCCACCAACCGCTCCCGGGTTTCGGGGTCAAGACCGCCGGTCGGTTCGTCCAGGAGCAGCGCCTCGGGCTCCATGGCCAGCACTCCGGCCAGGGACACGAGCTTTTTCTCGCCGCCGGACAGCCTGTGGGCCAGACGGTCGGCAAAGCCGTCCAGGCCAAGAAGCGTGAGGGTCCGCTCGGCCAATTCCCGGGCGGCATCCGGGGCCAGGCCTCGGTTGAGCGGCCCGAAGGCCACGTCGTCAAGGACGGTGGGATAGATGATCTGGTCGTCGGCGTTTTGCAGCAGCATGCCGATCCCCAGGCGCACCTCGCGGAAATCGCGCTCGGTTTGGGCCTCGCGGCCCTTGTAGCGCACGATGCCGCTTTGGGGGCGGGCAAGTCCCATCATGACGTGGAGCAAGGTCGTCTTGCCCGAGCCGTTGGGGCCAAAAAGGCCGATGCGCTGGCCTGGGGAAAAGGTGAAATCCAGGGCATCCAGCACCGGCTCGGCGGCGGGATAGGCGAAGGTGATTTTTTCCAGTGCGAGCAACGGCTCAGGCATGTCCGCTCCTTGAAATCCAGTCGCCGTAGGCCGCCAAAGCCGCCGCCAGCGCCATGAGACAGAGGAAAACCCTATCCGGCCAGCCGGCGCGGAATCGGTCGAGGCTTGGAAACCTGCCGTGGAAACCGCGCAGCAGCATGGCCTGGTAGACCCGCTGGGAGCGGTCGTAGGCGCGCACCAGCACCATGGCTAAAAGGGCGGCGTACGTGCGGTAGGTGCGGCCATTGGACGCCGGGGCAAAGCCGCGCAGCCGGGCGGCGACGACCAGCCGGCCGTACTCCTCGGCAATGACGTGTAGGTAGCGGTAAGTGAAGACGAAGAGGAAGGAGAACTTGGCCGGCACGCCCAGGGCCGTCATGGCTCGTCCCAGGGCTGGGGCCGGGATGGTGGCCAAAAGCGAAAGCACGCAGAAAAAAACGGAGTTGGCTTTGACCGTGGCCAGCAAGGCCAGATCAAGGCCCTCCCGGGTGACGGTCAGACCGTGAAATGTCCAGACCGGCTCGCCCGGCGTGGCGGCCGGCACGAAGAGCCACAGGAAGGCGACAAAGACGTTGACCGCCGCCGTACGGCGCAGCACGACGCCAAGAGGCGGCCGGGAAAGCAGCGTCAAAAGGAGCCCGAGGCCAAGGATGCCCAGCGGCGCGGCCAGCCCCTGGGCCAGGGCGGCCGGCAGGGACAAAAGCAGGCAGGCGGCCAGCCGGCAGCGGGCGTCCAGGGCGTGGATGGGGGATACGCCCCGGGCCAGTGGTTCGTCGATCATGGGCGGGGCTTTTTGCCCTTGGCCGCGAAATAGGCCGCGATACCGGCCAGTCCCACCAGCCAGCCCAGGCCGCCGATGATTTCGGTCAACCCCGGGCCTTTTTCCTTTTCGCCAGCGAGCAGGGATCGTAGTGGCGCGATTTTCTTCTCCACAGCCGCTTCCACGATGCGCTCCAGGGCGGCGGCGTCCAGGGCCGGAACAGCGGCCCCCTGCCCTCCTGTCTGAGTCTGGGCCGACACGACGGCGACCGGGCCGGCGGCTGCTACCGGTCCGGCCGGCGGACTCGAGGGAGCGGACGGGGCAGGCGTCGCAACGGGCGCGGCCGAGGTCATCGGAACGTCGGCCAGGGCGGCGGACAGGTATTCGGCCGCCTTGACCTCGGTGGCGTTCTGATGCCCTTCCCCGGCCTTGAGGACAATGCGCAGGTCGGCCTTGGCCGCGCGCACGGCCGGAGGCACGGGGAAACGGAACCCTCCCTTCTCGTCGGTCTTGCCGGACAGCAGCGCCGCGCCGGAAGCGGCGTCAAAGACTTCAATTTCGCCGAAACGCACTCGTTCCGAGCGGCTGTAGCTGCATTCCACGACAACGTCATTGCCTTCAACGTAGGCAAAGACGTTGACCCGGTGGGCCAAGGCCGGCGCGGCCAGGACAGTCAACAGGGCCAGCGAGGCGGCAATGGGTTTTATTCGGTGCAGGATCATATTTTATGTTAGATCCCAAAGTGTTAGCGGGTTAGAGCCTGGGCCAGCAATTCCGGCCGGACCTTGGCCAGAAAGCCCACGGCCATGGCCGTGACGGCCCCTTCCACCAGCATGATGGGCACATGGGCCACCACAATGGCCTTGGCCGTGGCCGCAAAGCCTTCACCAGACAGGGCCAGGGCGCAGGCCGTGAGCAGCGCGGCCAAGAGCACGGCGAAAAATCCGCAACAAAACGCGCCTACGGCCCGAGCCTTGCCGGTGCGGCGCAAAAGCGGCCCGAAGGCGAAGGCGCAAGCCACGGCCGGCCCGGCCATATCGAAGACATTGGCCCCAAGGACGATAAGCCCGCCGTACTGAAAGAGCACGGCTTGCAGCAGCAAGGCCACGGCGATGGCCGGGAAGGCGGCCGGCCCGAGGATGGCCCCAAGCAGCCCGTTTAAGATCAAATGGGCGCTCACCGGCCCGATGGGCACATGGATGAGCGACCCCACGAAAAACGCGGCCGACAGGATGGCCACGGTCATGAGCCGGTCGTAATCCAGGCGCTTCAGGCCAAGCCCAACGCCGACGGCGGACAAGGCCCAGCCGCCGGCCAGCACCGGCCCGGAAAGCACCCCTTCGGAAATATGCATGGCATCCTTGTCCGGTTAGGCTTGCCCGGGGGCGAAACAGCTTCGTCCCCGGGCAAGCGCGCCGTTTTACTTCTTCTTGCGCTTGGGTTCAACGAACTTGGTCCATAAAACCGCCCCGCGCTCGACCTTTTTGGCCACGCCGTCCTTCTGGATGGTTTCGGGCGCGTCAACCAGGGCGGCAAAACCCCACCAGCCGGCAAAAGGCACGGCGTAGCTGAAGACGCCGTTCACGTCGGTCTTGACCACCTGAGCGACCATGTACTCGTTGGGGGCCTCGTAGGCCTTGTCCTTATTGTAGAATTCCACTTCGACCGGCACATCGGCGGCCGGCTTGCCATCGACAAGCAGTTTGCCCGTGAAAACGTTGCCCGCGTAGTTGCCGAAGGGGCGGGTCAGCGGCACAATCTCGGCGGCCAGCCCGACGGGCGCGTCCCAGCCCTCTTCCTCGCCGAAAGCCGGCACCGTCACCTTGGTCAGGTGCTCAATGAACTTGTCCTCGGCCGGTTCGAAATAGGGTTCGGGCACGAGAAAAAATGTGCCCACGCCCGGCTTTTTGAACGTGTACTCGGCGGTCCAGGCGGCGTGGTCCATAATCTTGGCCGGCTTGAGGGCGGGCAGCAGATCGGTCTTCTGGCCGTTGTCCACGACGCCGAAGGCCTTGGGCTTGGCCATGTCCATGCCGTTGCCTTCCATGGGATGGGAAAACGACACCGCCAGCTCCACCTTGGCCTTGGCCTTGTCGGCCACCGTATCCTGGGACGGGATGACCATGCCGAAGTGGGCCAGGGCCGGGCCGGCAGACAAGGTCAGGGCGGCGACAGCCAAGGCCGGGGCAAGGGCCGAGGCAAGGAAAAATCGGGGTGTGCGCATGACTGGGTCTCCTTAGCAAAAATGTGCCAGTAGTGGAATACGAAACACCGTCTTGATATGCCTGTATGCGACAAAATTCAATATCGTAGCACGATATGGTGAATAAAAAAATTAAAAAAATTTTATTTGTCAGATGTATTTTAAAAAAAGACGGCCAGACGCAGGGCCACGTCGGGCTGGTCGGCGGGACGGATGCTGCCTTCCAGGGTCAGCCCGGCGGCCGGGCGCACGGCCAGGGAAAGGAAAGGGACAACGAGGGAACGTGGTTCGTAGCCGTAGCGGCTGGGCAAGGCATTGAGGGCCAGGATGGCGGCCAGGGCGTTGCCCGTCGCGCCGGCAGGATCGGCGTGGTGGGTCAGGCGCTTGTCCAGGCGAAAGGCGACAAGCGAGGCTCCGGCGGCGGCTTCCACCGGACCGAAGTCGTAGCCGAGGCGGGCCGTGGCCTCATGGCTGGTCCAGGAAAAAAAGGCGTCCCGAGCCGAGGGCGGCGTGCCCCCGCCGGACCGGTTGGCTCCCTCTTCCCGGGCTTCCGGGGCGGCGGCCGAAAAAAAGGCGTAGTCGAACCGGGCAAAGACGCCCGCTCCGGGCTGGCGGCGCAGGATGAGCCGGGCGCACGGCCCCCAGAGGAAGGCCGGCCGGGTTTCCCAGGCCTCGTACACGCCCTGCTCCACGTTTTTGGCTTCGAACCGGCCCACTGACGCCCCGACCTGACCGCCCAGGGCCAGGACGACTTGATTGGTGTCCAGGAGGCGATAGACGGCTTCGACGTAGCCCCGTTGCTCGGTCCAGTTGCGGACCCAGCCGCCCTGCTGCGGCACGAAAGCGGCCGAGGGCGTAAACGACGTCGGCTCACGCATATCCCGGTAGCCCAGAGTCCGGGCAATCAGCGACACCTCGAACCGGTCCGCATCGGCCAGCGCCGGTGTCGGCTGGCCCAGGGCCAGGATGAGCGCCAGCCCCATGCACCAGCGGGCCAAGCGTCCGGCAGCGCGGCCAGTCGCAACCTGCGCGTGACAGCGAAGTCGGGATGGCAACAGACTGGACGCCATACGGGGCGATCCGGTGGCAAGGCGGCAGGCGACGGGCGATTCCATGGCTCTTTCTGCCACGATCAGCGCTGGGAGAAAAGGTGGTCCGAGGCCTAGGAGGGGTCGGCCTTGGCCATGGCTGGCCGGGATTGGGTCGCCGTGGCCGGCACGAAGCGCGCGAACCAGTCGAGGTTGCGGACCATGAGATCGCGCAACAGCCCCGTTTCGGTGATGTCGTGGCCGCTTCGGGGATAGGCGGCCAGCCTCGTGGTCACGCCGCGACGGGACAGGGCGGTGTAGAGTTCCAGGGCCTGGGTGAAGGGGACGCGCTCGTCGGCCACGCCGTGCTGGAACAGCGTCGGGGTTTGGATGGCAGCGGCGTATTTCAGCGGCGAGCGGTCAAACAGGAAATCGAAGCGCTCGTAGGCTTCGCCGCCCATGTACAGCGGCATGAAATCGGGCAAATCCATGCTGCCGCACTGGCTGACCAGATTGGTGATGCCGCCGCCGATGGAGGCGGCCTTGAACCGGTCGGTGTGGCCGATGGCCCAGGCGGCGAGATAGCCGCCGTAGCTCCAGCCCATGACGCCAAGGCGCTGGGGATCGGCTTGCCCCTTGGCGATGAGCGCGTCGAGGCCGGACATGAGGTCGGCGAAATCGACCCCGCCCCAATCATTGACGATGGCTCGGCGAAACGCTGGCCCGTAACCGTCGGAGCCCCGGACGTTGGGCTGAAACAGGGCATAGCCGTGGGCGGAAAATACGGCCAGGGGGTAGCTGTTGAGCAGGCCGGGATAGAGGCGCTGGGCGGCTTGGGCCGGGCCGCCGTGGAGTTCGACCAGAAGCGGCGGCGCGCCGACCACAGGCCCAGCCGGCGGGGTATACAGGCCTTCAATCATGGTCCCGTCAGCCGATTTCCAGCGCACGATCTCGGGCTTGACCGTCTGGTAGGCGGCAAATTCCCGGTTGACGGCGGACACGGCCTTGGGCTCGTAGCGCTCGACCGAGGTGACGAAAGCCTCGGGCGGCAGGTCCCAATCGGTGAGCGCCAGCCCCAGATGTCGGGAACCGAGGGACAGACTGGCCTGGAGCGGAATGCGTCGGCCGTCGTCAAGGCGAGTCGTGGGCTGGCCGTCCAGAGGCAGGGCATAGAGCGCGGCCCCCACGCCGTCGGCCTCCCGCACGAGCAGGCTCTGGCCGTCCTCGGCCCAACCAAGAAGTTCCGGCCGGGCGTCGGGGGTGGGGGCCAGGGGGCGCGACTCGCCGCCAGTCAGGGGCACGACCATGACCCGGCCGGCGTTATAATAAAATCCGGGTGCTGCCGTGGCCACATAGGCCAAGAGCCGGCCATCGGGCGAGACGGTCGGCATGTTTTCGGAGGCGTCTGAAGCGGCCACAAGCTTTACGCCGCCCTTGTCAAGATCGACCACGGCGATGTCGGCATGGCCGGCGTCCACCGGAGCCGTCCCGCCGGCGGCGCCATTATGGGCGCGCCCCCGGGGCGGGGCGTGGGGGTTGGCAGTTTCGAAAACGATGCGGCGGCCGTCCGGGGAAAAGGCGAACGCACCCACGTCCCGGTCGGCGACAAGCTGGCGCATGACCCCGGGTTGCGACAGGGTCAGGAGGTAGAGCCCGGCCAGTCCGCCAGGGCTGTCCAGCACCTCGACGTCGCCGTCGCAGCCCTCGGGACGGTTTGGCCCGGCCTTGGGACTGGTCGTGGCGGTGACGGCCAGTTTCTTGCCGTCCGGGGAAAACGCCAGATCAAGGATGTCGGCCCGGCCGTCGCTTAAGCGGCGCGATTGGCCGGCGGCGAGCTGGAGCAAATGGAGCTCGGAGGCGTTATCGCCCTGGCAGAGATAGGCCAGCCATTTGCCGTCAGGGGAAAAACGCGGGTGGTCGCAGGAGGTCGTGGCCGGGGTGACCGGACGCCCACCCTCCCGGGCCATGTCGGTCAGGACAATGCGTGAGACAGGTTCGCCGGCCTGATCGGACATTCGGGTCACGACAAAGGCGACGCGTTTGCCGTCGGCGGCTACACGGACATCGTCGATTGAGGCCAGACGCAGCATGGCCTCGATGGTGAACGGCTTGTCGCCGCCGGCCATGACGGACACGGCCGGCGAACAGAACGCAAGGAACCCCAAGAGGGCCAGGACGACGCACAAGCGTTGGGACACAGGGACCTCGCTTCTCACGATGGCCGGCACTCTACGGCCCCTTGACCCGCCGGTCAAACGCCGAAACGACGACGGCCCCCTTGCGGGGGCCGTCAGAAAGACAAGTATCTGAAATCACTGGTTTAGATGCGAAGACTCGCCTCGGCCGGCCGCTTGGACAGCCACAGATCAAAGAGAAAGCGCGTAAAGAAGATGGCCGTGAACATGGAGGCCACGATGCCGAGAATCAGGGTCACGGCAAAGCCCCGAATGGGGCCGGTGCCGAACTGGTAGAGAACCACGGCGGCGATGACGGTGGTGACGTTGGCGTCCAGGATGGTAAGCGTGGCCCGGCTGTAGCCGACGTCCACGGCCGAACGGGCGGTCAGGCCCCGTCGCAGCTCCTCACGGACGCGCTCGAAGATGATGACGTTGGCGTCAACGGCCATGCCGATGGTCAGGATGATGCCGGCGATGCCGGGCAAGGTCAGGGTGGCCCCGAAACCGGCCAGACCGGCCACGATGAGCATGAGGTTGAAAAGCAAGGCTGCGTCGGCCACGGCTCCGGCCACGCCGTAGTAGACGATCATGAAGGCGATGACGATCAGGCCGCCGATGACGGCCGAATGGACGCCCTTTTCGATGGATTCCTGGCCCAAGGAAGGACCGACCGTGCGCTGTTCCAGGATGGTGACCGGAGCCGGCAGCGCGCCGGCGCGCAGCACGATGGCCAGATCGCGGGCTTCCTCGGTGGAAAACCGGCCGGTGATGCTGGCCCGGCCGCCGCCGATCTTTTCCTGGATGGTGGGCGCGGAATAGACCTTGCCGTCGAGCACGATGGCCAACTGCTTCTTGACGTTCTCGGCCGTGACCCGTTCGAACTGCCGCGCGCCGCTGGGAGTGAAGGTCAGGGCCACGTAGGCTTGGTTGTTGGGGTCGAAGTTGGCCCGGGCGTCGGCGATGCTCTCGCCGGTCATGACGGCGTCGGCCTTGAGCGCAATGGGCCGCTCCAGGTAGGAGCCGTCGGGATTGCGGTGGCGCAGCACGGACAATTCGTCGCCCGGGGGCAGGATGCCCTTCTGGGCTTTTTCCATGTCCACGGTCTCATCCACGACCTTGAATTCCAGGTGGGCGGTCTTGCCGATAAGCTTGATGGCCCGTTCAGGGTCCTGCAGGCCCGGCAGCTGGATCTGGATGCGGTTGTCGGCCTGCTTGCGGATGTCGGGCTCGGCCACGCCGAATTCGTCGATGCGGTTGCGGATGGTCTTGACGGCCTGGTCCACGGTCATGCGGGCTTGGTCGTCCTTGTAGCGCTGGGTGAACGACAGCTTGTAGAGGAGCTTGTTGTCCGCGGCGGATTCGACGCCATCGACGTGGAGCACGGAAAAGTGGCTGGACAGGAACTTGTCCAGGGCGTCGCGCTTGTCGGGGGTGGCCAGGACGAACTCCAGGCGCTTGCCGTCCGGGCTGGTGCCCGGGCGTTGGATGACGATGCCCTCATCCTTGACCTGGTCGCGGACGTCGCGGCCCATCTGGGCCAGGGAATTGGCCAGGGCCTTGTCCACGTCGACGCCAAGGGTCAGGTGGATGCCGCCCTTGAGGTCAAGGCCGAGGCTGATGACGTCATCGGGCAGAAATTTGCCCAGAAAGCTCTGCTTGACCGACCCCAGGGAGGGCAGCATGTAGATGAGGCCCAGAAAGGCCACGAGACTGATCACGGCCAGTCGCCAACGCAGGTTTCCAGTCATGGGCGAGGCTCTCCTTGGGAGGCTTGCGCTTGGGAGTCAAACGACAAAACGAAGGGACTGCCAGGGCAGCCCTTCGCCGTCGCTTCGGGCCTTTCGGCCCGAAGTGGAGTATTCCTAATCCTTGGACTTGTCTTTGCCCTTGGGCTCGGCCTTGGCGGCCGAAGCGCCGGCTTCGCCGGGGCCGGAGACGAAGTTGCGGTTGATCTCGATATTGAGGTCCTTGGCGATCTCGATGGTGATCTTGTCGCCGTGGACTTCCATGATGCGGCCGTAGATGCCGCCGCCGGTCAGGATGTAGTCGCCGCGCTTGAGGCCGGCCAGGTATTCCCGGTGCTGCTTGGCCTTCTTCTGCTGGGGACGGATGAGCAGGAAGTAGAAGATGGCGAACATGAGGATAAGCGGCAAAAAGGCGGTGATGGGGTTGCCCCCCGCGGCGTCGCCGCCGGGCGCGGCGCCCATGGCGTGCGCCAGACTCGGAAACAGCATGATGCCTCCAATTAGGATGATGGTGCCGCCGGCGACTGGGCGCGCTTCGAACGTCCGAAGCGTCGCGCCGTGGCCGGGACGCGTCTATCGCGCCAAAATGGATGGTCTAAAATCGCCGTCGCGTCAAGGCCATTTGCGCGCCAAGGCCGGCTGGCGCCCGTCGGTTGTTCGGCCTCAGGGCCAGGGCGTGCATTCACGAGCCGGCGCATACCCCTGGTCAAACGCTTCGCCAAGGGTCGGCAGGGCCACCCGGTTGCGTCGGCCGATCCGGGCCGCGTCCGGGCAGCCCGGGCCATGAAAACGATGTGACGACGCATTGCCGACATAGGGCGCGGCCGGGGGCGGCAGTGATAGCAGGCGCGGCCAAACCCCCTGCCCACTGGCCATGGCCCGGCGTTGGAGTGCGAGCTGCCGGTCGAAAATAGTCGGTCCCACATCCTGGTGCCAAAAGACAAAGACGCAACCCATGGAGAGCAAAATTTCCGTCACGCTGCGTCCGTCCGGCAAGACGAGATCGCCCAGCAGCCGGCCGAAACGGTCTTGGCCCGACCCAACTCCAACAAACCGCAACGGCACGCCCCGAACCAACCCTTCCAGGGCCGCCTTGGCCTGGTCGGCGAAATACTGGGCGGGCCGGCCCTCATGGGCGGTTTCCGGGGCGTCCACGCCGGCCAGACGCAGGGTGCGGCCATCTGCCAGCCGGCAGGTGTCGCCGTCATAGACGGCGACCACACGCACCGTCTCCTCAGCCGCTCTGACCGTCTGCGCCAAGCCCGCCAGGCAAAACGCCGCCAGCGCCAGCACGGCCCAATGCCGTCGCCCTCCCCTTGCCATGAACGTCCTGCCTTCCATAACGCCTCCAAAACAAACGGCCGCCGCGAATGCCGCGACGGCCGTTTGCCAAAAAGCACAGCGGTCTGGCCGCTACTTCATGGCTCCGGGAACAAAGCCGATCTTGTCGATGGCGGCCTTGATGTCGTCCTGCGGGGCTTCGCCCTCAAAGGACACCAAGCCCTTGCCCAGGTCCACGGAAACATTGGACAGCCCCGGCAGGGCCGAGAGCGCCTTGGTCACGGAATTGGCGCAGTTCTGGCAGTGCATCCCGCCGACTTCAATGGTTGGCATCAGGCGTCCTCCTTCGCTTTTTCGGCGATATAGGCCAGGGCCGCCGGAAAATCGAGGGTGCCCTCGTAGATGGCCCGGCCGGAAATGAGGCCTTCAAGACCCTTTTTCCCATAGGGATAAAGCGCCTTGACGTCGTCCAGGGTGGCCACGCCACCGGCGGCGATGACCGGCAGGTCGGTGAGTTCGAGCAGCCGCTGCAGCGCCGGCAGATTCACGCCCGACTGCATGCCGTCGCGGCTGATGTCGGTGTAGACCACAAAGGCCGCGCCAGCGGCTGACAGGCCCGGCAGCACGTCCTCGACGGTGCGGCCGGAATCCTCCACCCATCCTTTAACTTTGAGGTTGCCGTCCACGGCGTCCAGGGAGACGCCCACCCGGCCGGGATGGGCCGCGCAGATGGCGGCAAACGCGTCGGGATCGGCCAAGGCCAGGGTGCCGATGATGAGCCGTTTGACGCCGGCCTCAAGGTAGGCGGCGGCCGTGGCCGCGTCGCGCACCCCGCCGCCGAGCTGCACCGGGATGGACAAACCGGAGCAGATGCGGGCGATAAGGTCGAAGTTGCGCGGCTTGCCGCTAAAGGCTCCGTCCAGGTCGATCAGGTGGAGCCATTTGGCCCCAAGCCCTTCCCAATGCCGGGCCATAGCCTCGGGATCGGGGGAAAACACGGTGACGGCGTCGGCCACGCCCTGGCGCAGCCGGACGCACTGCCCGTCCTTGATGTCGACAGCCGGGAAAATGATCACAACCCAAGCTCCGCGATGCCCTTCTTGAGGCCTTCCTGGGCCAGCTCCATGGCCGAGAGCCAACGGCCGTTGCGGGAGACGAACTTCTTGGCGTCCAGGATGTTGGAAACCAGGGACTGCTGGGTCTCGTCAAAGTGGAAGTTACGGACCATGGCCCCGGTGCGCACATCGATCAGGTACAGCACGAAATCGACGCTGGCCGGCTTGGTGGCCCCAATCTCGGAACCATCGCGCTCGCGCCAGTCAATGACCATGGGCACGACGACGTAGTCCGCGCCAGCGCACTTGCCGATGTTGACGTAGGAACGCAGGGTCCCCAGCCGTCCGGGCTCGTCGCCGCGCGGGGCGGACTTGGCGCAGGAAGCGGCCATCTTGGCCGGCACGAACTGCTGCTTGGCCCCGGCCAGATCCTGCTCCAAGGCAGCGTCGAGGTGGACCGGAGCCACCTCGGGCACATGGCGGGCGACTGGCAGGTAGCCGGCGAGCAAGTCGGCGTCGGTGGCCGGGATGGCAAAGGGCAACACGGCGAACTTTTTGTCCAGGAAGGCCACGGCCGAGGCCGGGGCATCGCCCGAGGCCGGAGCCTTGGACACAGGGGCGGTCTTGCGCACGCAGCCGGCGGCGAGGCTTAAGCCCAAAAGCGCCACGCCGAGATAGGCCAGAGATTTGCTTCGCATCAGTCCAGGCTCCCTTTGGTGCTCGGCACCCTGCTCGATCCGTGCGCGGCCGTGGCCCGGCGCAGGGCCAGTCCCAACGCCTTGAAGGCCGCTTCCACCAGATGGTGGCCGTTTTGGCCGTACACGAAATGGATATGAAGGTTCATGCGGGCGGAAATGGCCAGAGACTTGAAGAATTCCCGCCACAGGTCCTTTTCCTCGCCGGCGATTACCGGCGGCAACACATCTTCGCGGTAGACCAGATACGGCCGGCCCGAGAGGTCCACCACCACGTCGCACAGCGCTTCGTCCATGGGCACCCGGGCGTCGCCCACCCGCTCTATGCCCACGCGCTCGCCCAGGGCCTGACGGAAGGCCTCGCCCAGGCAGATGGCGACGTCTTCCAGGGTGTGGTGGGCGTCGACCTCCAGGTCGCCCCGGCAGGTCAGATTGAGGTCGAAGCCGGCCCAGAAAGCCAGCAGGTTGAGCATGTGGTCGGCAAAACCGAAGCCGGTGTCGATGGCGGCGTTGCCCTTGCCGTCGATGGTGATCTCGACGGCCACGCGGGTTTCGCCGGTCTCCCGGGAATAGGCTCCAAAGCGTTTGGCCATGACGGTTCCCCGACCAGCTAAGCGGTCGGGGCCTCCTTGGCGGCGTCCTTGGCGGCGGCCGGCTGGGCAGCTGGGGCGGCCGTGGCGTTTTCGGGATGCAGCTGTTTTTGTGCCTCGGCCTGTTTCTGTTCGCGGTCCGCCCGATCCACTTCCGCTTCCAGGGTGGATTTGACGTCGCTGCTCATGCGGCGAAACTCGGCCATGCCCTTGCCAAGCGTCTTCATGAGATCAGGCAGCTTGGAGGGGCCGATGACGATCAGGGCCACCACCAGGATGACCAGAAGTTCCGTGGAACCGATGCCGAACATAGGACTACTCTTTTGGCCGGGCGCGTATGGTCCGGGATTGCGTCGCGTTGCGACCGTCTATTCCCACTCGATGGTCGCGGGCGGCTTGGACGAGACGTCGAACACCACGCGGTTGACGCCTTTGACCTCATTGATGATGCGGTTGGACATAACGGCCAGGATTTCCGACGGGAGACGGCTCCAGTCGGCGGTCATGGCGTCGAGACTGTCCACCACGCGGATGGCGGCCACGTTTTCATAGGTACGGCCGTCGCCCATGACCCCGACGGTCTTGAGCGGCAGCAGCACGGCAAACCCCTGCCAGACCTTGCGGTACCAGCCCGAGGCGACAAGCTCGCTCTGGACGATCTTATCCGTTCGCCGCAAAATCTCAAGCCGTTCCTCGGTCACCTCGCCGATGATGCGGATGGCCAGCCCCGGTCCGGGGAAGGGATGACGCCAGATGATGAAGTCGGGCATGCCGAGCTCCACCGCCACCTTGCGCACCTCGTCCTTGAACAGTTCACGCAGGGGTTCAATAAGCGCCAGCTTCATGACCTCGGGCAGCCCGCCCACGTTGTGGTGGCTCTTGATGACCGCCGAGGGTCCCTTGAAGGATACGGACTCGATGACGTCGGGATACAGCGTGCCCTGGGCCAGGTACTTGACCTTGGGCAACTTGGCCGCTTCGACCTCGAAGACCTCGATGAAGGTCTTGCCGATGATCTTGCGCTTTTCCTCGGGGTCGGTCACGCCGGCCAGCTTGTCGAGAAAGAGTTTGGCGGCGTCAACGTAATGCAGATTGAGGTCAAAGTGTTCGCGCAGATAGGCGGCCACTTCCTCGCCCTCGCCCATGCGCAAAAGACCATTGTCGACAAAGATGCAGTGAAGCTTCTTGCCGATGGCCTTGTGGAGCATGACGGCCACTACCGTGGAATCGACGCCGCCGGACAGGGCGCAGACCACTTCGTCGTCGCCGACTTTTTCCTTGAGCGAGGCCAGCTCGGTTTCCAGGAAGCTCGACATGGTCCAGCCCGAGGTCAGGCCGGCGATCTCGAACAGGAAGTTGTGGAGAATGCGCTCGCCGTCCTCGGTGTGGGCCACCTCGGGGTGGAACTGCAGGGCGTAGATGCGACGGGAAGCGTTGGCCAGGGCGGCGATGTCCACGTTTTTGGTGCGCGCGGCCACCACAAAGCCGTCCGGCGCGGCCATGACCTTGTCGCCGTGGGACATCCAGACGATGTGCCCGTCTTTTTGCGGCAGGCCGGCGAAAAGGGGCGTGTCGGCCAAAAGCTGCAAATCGGCCCGACCATACTCGCGGTCGGTGGAGGCGGCCACCTGGCCGCCGGGCAGGTGGTGGGCCAACAGCTGCATGCCGTAGCAGATGCACAGCATGGGCAGGCCCAGATCGAACACGGCCGGATCAAAGGGCGGCGCGTCGGCGTCGGCGACGCTGGAAGGGCCGCCGGACAGGATCACGGCCTTGGGGGCCATGGCCGCCACTTCCTTGGCCGTGACGGTGCAGGGATGGATTTCGGAATACACCCCGGCCTCGCGCACGCGGCGGGCAATGAGCTGGGTGTACTGGGAGCCGAAGTCGAGGATGAGAACCTTGTCGGGCTGGCTCATGCTAGTAGGTCTCCACGCGGTAGTTGGGGGCTTCCTTGGTGATGATGACGTCGTGGACGTGGCTTTCGCGAAGCCCCGCCGGCGAGATGCGCACGAACCGGGCTTTTTGCTGCAGCTCCTCGATGGTGTTGCAGCCGCAGTAGCCCATGCCGGAGCGCAGGCCGCCCACGAGCTGGTAGATGCTGTCGGTGACCGGGCCCTTGAAAGGCACCCGGCCGACAATGCCCTCGGGCACGAGCTTTTTGGTCTTTTCCTGGAAGTAGCGGTCGGAGCTGCCCTCACGCATGGCGTCGATGGAACCCATGCCGCGATAGATCTTGTAGGTGCGGCCCTGGTAGAGCACGGTTTCGCCCGGGCTTTCCTCGGTGCCGGCGAAAAGGCCGCCCATCATGACCGTGTCGCCGCCGGCGGCGATGGCCTTGACGATGTCGCCCGAGAACTTGACGCCGCCGTCGGCGATGATGCGCTTGCCGGCTTCACGGCAGGCCCGGGAGGCTTCCATGATGGCCGTTACCTGGGGCACGCCCACGCCGGCCACCACGCGGGTGGTGCAGATGGAGCCCGGCCCGATGCCGACCTTGACGGCGTCGGCCCCGGCGGCAATGAGCGCCTTGGCCCCTTCGTAGGTGCCGACGTTGCCGGCCACGAGCTGGCAGCCCGGGTGCTCGGCCTTGATGGCCCGGATGGACTCCAGGATGTTCTTGGAATGGCCGTGGGCGGAATCGAGCACCAGGAAGTCCGCGCCGGCGTCGAGCAGAGCCTGGACACGCTCGCCCCGGTCGCCGCCCACGCCGATGGCCGCGCCCACGCGCAGCCGGCCCAGGCTGTCCTTGCAGGAATTGGGATATTTGCGGATCTTCTCGATGTCCTTGATGGTGATGAGCCCGCGCAGCTTGTTGTTGTCGTCAACGACCAGGAGCTTTTCGATGCGGTTGGCGTGGAGGTGGTGCTTGGCCTCCTCCAGGGTGGTGCCCACGGGCACGGTGACGAGATTTTTGCTGGTCATGACCTGGCCCACGGTGGTGACCGAGTCCTTGACGAAGCGCACGTCGCGGTTGGTGACGATGCCGACCAGGGTGTCGCCGTCGACCACGGGCAGGCCGGAAATGCTGTATTCGCTCATGACGGTGAGCGCCTGCTCCACGGTCATGGCCGGGGGCACGGTGATGGGCGAAATGATCATGCCCGATTCCGACTTCTTGACCTTCTCCACTTCGAGCCGCTGTTGGGCGATGGTCATGTTCTTGTGGACCACGCCCACGCCGCCGCTACGGGCGAGCTGGATGGCCATGCGCGACTCGGTGACGGTGTCCATGGCGGCGCTGACCAGGGGAATGTTGAGCTTGATGTCCGGGGTGAGCCAGGAGGACACGTCGGCCAGGTCGGGCGTGACTTCCGAGTAATCGGGAACAAGCAAAACGTCGTCGAAGGTGAGGCCGAAATCGATGACTTTTTCCATATCGCAAACTCCGGGTTATATGGGCGGCCTAGTCCAGGCCGAGATAAGCGGAACGCACCTTGGGGTTGCTCAGGAGCTCCTTGCCCGGCCCTTCCAGGGTGACATGGCCGGTTTCCAGGACATAGCCCCGATGGGCGATCTGCAGCGCCATCTGGGCGTTTTGCTCCACGAGCATGACCGTTA
Source organism: Solidesulfovibrio magneticus RS-1 (assembly GCF_000010665.1). Lineage (NCBI taxonomy): Bacteria > Pseudomonadati > Thermodesulfobacteriota > Desulfovibrionia > Desulfovibrionales > Desulfovibrionaceae > Solidesulfovibrio > Solidesulfovibrio magneticus. Next base: position 2,517,177 of record NC_012796.1, read on the forward strand.
CGCCATCTTTGTTGATTTGGACAATGATCTCGAAAATGTTTTCCACCACCAGCGGCGCAAGGCCCAGGGACGGCTCGTCCAAGAGCAGCAGCTTGGGCCGGGCCATGAGCGCCCGGCCAATGGCCAGCATCTGCTGCTCGCCGCCCGACAGCGTGCCGCCCATCTGGGAACGGCGTTCGCGCAGGACCGGGAACAGCGAATAGGCGTGGTCCTCGTCGTCGCGGATACCGGCCTTGTCCTTGCGCAGATACGCCCCCATGAGCAGGTTTTCCCGCACGGTCAGGCGCGGGAAGATCATGCGTCCTTCGGGCACCTGGGTGATGCCCATGGAGACGATGCGCTCGGTGGTGCTGGCGGTGATGTCCTCGCCCAGAAAGGCGATGGATCCCTTGCGGGGATGGACCACGCCGGAGATGCTCATGAGCGTGGTGGATTTGCCCGCGCCGTTGGCGCCGATGAGCGTGACGATCTCGCCCTGGGCGACCTTGAGGGAAACGCCCTTTAAGGCCTGGATGTTGCCGTAAAACGTTTCAATGGCGGTCAGTTCAAGCATGGGCCGCCCCTTTGCCGAGGTAGGCTTCGATGACGTCGGGGTTGGCCCGCACTTCCTGGGGCGAGCCGTCGGCGATCTTGACGCCGTGGTCCAGGACCACCAGGCGCTTGCAGATGCGCATGACGAGCTTCATGTCGTGCTCGATGAGCACGACGGTGACGCCCCGGCCCAGAATGGCGTGGATGAGATCGACCAGGGCCTCGGTTTCCCTGGGATTCATGCCGGCGGCCGGTTCATCGAGCAGGATGAGCTTGGGGTCGGTGGCCAGGGCCCGGGCGATCTCCAGCCGGCGCTGGTCGCCGTAGGACAGGCTGGCCGCCGGGGACAGGGCCGTCTCGCCAAGCCCCACGAAATCGAGGTTTTCCATGGCCGCGTCGATGATGGCCCGTTCCTCGGCCCGCTGGGAGCGGGTGCGCAGCACCGAGCCGAAGAAGTTGGCCGAGGTGCGGCAGTGGCGGGCGATGCGCACGTTGTCGAGCACGGTCAGCGCCGAAAAAAGCCGGATGTTTTGAAAGGTCCGGGCCACGCCCAGGGCGGTCATGCGCTCGGGTTTGCGGCCGGCGACGTTTTGGGGCTCCCCTTCCCCGCCGGCAAACAGAATGCGGCCGTCGGTGGGTGTATAAATGCCGGCCACGCAGTTGAACATCGTGGTTTTGCCCGCGCCGTTGGGGCCAATGAGGCCGGTGATGGCCCCCCGCTCCACGGTAAACGACACGTCGCTTAGGGCCATAAGGCCCCCGAAGCGTTTGCTGACTCCGTCTACGGTAAGTATCGCATCCATATTACGCCGTCCGGCGCGCCGCGATCCTGGCGCGCAAGTCCTTTATCAGACTGCTTTGCATGGTCGATTCCGCCACCTGGGTGAAAAGGCCGTGGGGGCGAAAGCGCATGATGACCACCATGATGAGGCCGTAGGCCAGAAACCGGGTTTCGGCCGGCAGCCCGAGTTTGGGCAGGGCCACCCGCAACACTTCGCCCAGGGCGATGAGGATGGTCGAACCGACCAGCGCGCCCCGAATGTTGCCCAGGCCCCCCAGCACGACCATGCACAGGACCAGGAAGGATTCCCAGAACTTGAACATGTCCGGCGAGATGAAAAGGGTCCACCGGGCCAAAAACGCGCCGGCCAAGGCCCCGATGCCGGTGGACACGGCAAAGGCGATGACCTTGTAGGCGAAGAGGTTGACCCCGCAGGAAGCGGCGGCCATGGGGTCCTCGCGAATGGCCAGCCAGGCCCGGCCCAGGCGCGAATCCTCCACCCGGGTCATGACCACAAAGACGAGTCCCACCATGACCATGGCCAGATAGTAGTACGGGACCTCGCCGCGAAAGGCGTAGCGCCACCGCTCGTCCACGCCAAGCAGGGTCGCCAGCCAAGTGACGTCGAGGGAAATGGGGGCGATGCCGGGAATGCCCAAGGGGCCACGGGTCAGCCAGATCTCGTTGGTGAGGAAAAGCACCACGAGTTCGGAAAACCCGAAGGTGACGATGGCGAAATAGTCGCCGACCAGCCGCAAGGTGGGCGCGCCCAAAAGCACCCCAAAAAGCGCGCCGTTTAAGACCGCCAGAGGGACGATCAGCCAAAACGACATGTTGTAGTGGATGGTGAGAAGCCCGGCCGTATAGGCCCCGATGCCATAGAATCCCACGAATCCGAGGTCGAGCAGGCCGCAAAAGCCGGGCAGGATGTTGAGCCCCATGGCCAGCACCATGTAGACCATGATGAGGACCAGGACGTGCAGGACGTAAACGTCCCGGAAAGGCATCAGCGGATAGGCCAGAGCCGCCGCCAGAAGCAGGTATTTGAGTGATTGTGCCGCGCCGCGCATGTGTGTTCCAGTCGGTTCGAGGCGGCCGGCGACGGCCGCCGGTTGCTAGGCTTTTTCCGTCACGGCCCGGCCGAGCAGGCCCGAGGGACGGAAGATGATGACCAGGATCATGACGGCGTAGGCGACGCCGTCGCGGTAGGGCGAGGAGACGTAGCCCGCGCCCAGGGTTTCGGCGATGCCGAGCACCACGCCGCCGAGCATGGCCCCGGGCACCGAGCCGATGCCGCCGAGCACGGCGGCGGCAAATGCCTTGACCCCGGCCAGATAGCCCATGGTCGGGTACATGGTGTTGTAGTACATGGACACCATGATGCCGGCCATGGCCCCCATGGCCGAGCCCAGGGCGAAGGTGAAGGAGATGACCCGGTTGACGTTGATGCCCATGAGCGAGGCGGCTGTCTGGTTCTGGGCCAGGGCGCGCATGGCCGTGCCGACCCGAGTGCGGGTGATGATGAGGTTGAGGCCGACCATGAGCAGCAGCGCCACGGCGTAGATGATGACCTGCATCCAGGAGATGGTGACGTCGGAAAAGGTCAGGGCCGGTTCGCTGAAAAAGGCGGGCAGGGCCTGCTTGGGAAAGGGCATGGGCCGGCTGCCCCAGATGATCATGGCCAGATTTTGCAGAAAGATGGACATGCCGATGGCGGTGATGAGCGCGGCCAGACGCGGGGCCTCCCGCAGGGGGCGGTAGGCGATGATGTCCAGCAGCACGCCGATGGCGGCGGCGGCCAGCATGGCCAAAAGCACGGCCAGGGGCAGCGGCAGTCCCATGGAAATAAACGACAGGGTAAGGAAAGCCCCGAGCATGTAAATTTCGCCGTGGGCGAAATTGATCAGCTCAATGACGCCGTAGACCATGGTGTAGCCCACGGCGATGAGCGCATAGATGAGACCCAGGGTGAACCCGTTGACGAGCTGTTGTTCGAGCAACGTCTGCTCCGAAGCGTTTGGCGTTGAGAGGGGCATGAAGCGCGAACAGGCCGGATGATCTCCAGCCTGTTCGCGTTTTGTTCCTGCGGCGGTTTCCGCCTAATTCATCTGCTTTTCGGCCGGGACGAACTTGCCGTCCTTGACGACCTTGACATAGGCGGGCTTGAGGCAGTCGCCGTTGCCGTCAAAGTAGTTGACGCCGGTGACGCCCTTGTAGCCCTTTTCCGGGGAATCAAGGCCAGCCAGGTAATCGCGGATCTTGGTCCGGTCGGCGCCGACCTTGGCGATGGCTTCGGCCATGATGCCGGCGGCGTCATAGGCATTGGCGCTCATCCAGTCCACGTCGCGCTTGTACTTGGCCTTGAACGCGTCAATGAACTTCTTGGCGTCGGCCCCGGCGGTCTCGACCAGGAAGGGCGCGGTCAGGTAGGTGTTGTCGGCCGAAGCGCCGCCGAGCTTGACATAGTCGAGGTTGTCGAAGCCGTCGGCACCCATTTTGGCGACGTTAAGGCCGATCTTCTTGGCCTGGTCGGCGATGAGTGCGCCTTCGGGATAGTAGCCGGCGATGAACATGGCTTCGGGAGCGGCGCCCTTGAGCTTGGTCAGCTGCGGGGTGTAGTCCTGGTCGCCCTTCTTGTAGGCTTCCTCGCCGACCACGGTCAGGCCCAGGGCCTTGGCTTCCTTGATGAAGGCGTCCTTGAGGCCGATGCCGTAGTCGTTGTTCTCGTAGAACACGGCCACTTTCTTCAGGCCCAACACCTTGGCCGAGTAGTCGGCCAGGAACTTGCCCTGGAAGTCGTCGCGATAAACGTTGCGGAACGACCAAGCCTTGCCCTTTTCGTCCTTGCTCTTGGTGGAAATGGTGGTGTTGGTGGCTGTGGGCGTGATGGCGGCGATGCCTTCGCGCACGTAGGCCGGCAGGCCGGCCAGATGGGCCGAGGAGCACAGGTGGCCGACGATGGCGACGATGGCTTCGTCGTTGACGATGGACGAGGACACCGTGGCGGCCTCGCGGGGCTCGCACTGCTCGTCGAAGTAGACGGCCTCGAGCTTCTTGCCGTTAATCCCGCCGGCGGCGTTGATTTCTTCGAGCTTGAGGTCCACGCCGGCCTTGACGTTCTCGCCGTAGCCGGCGGCGCTGCCGGTGAGCGGCGTGGGAACGGCGATCTTGATGGTGTCGGCGGCATGAGCCGGCGCGGCGGCCAAGCCAAGGGTCAGGCCGAGGGCGCAGGCAAGGGCGGCCCGGGTCGTTTTTCTGCCAAACATCACGTTTCCTCCGGTTGCGGTTGCATGGGGCATCGGTCTCGGCGTCCGGGAGCGGCCCTAAAGCCGGCCCGGGTTGGGTACGGTCGCGTTACGCGGCAACATTCACCAAATCGACACGAAAAGCAATCTCGCTTAGGAACCCGGCTTCGCCTCAAGTTCTTCCTGAGCGGTTTTCCGCGTCTCGGGATCGGTTTTGGGCGAAGCAATGACGGCGGAAAGCGCCTGTCTGGCCTTGGCTTCGTCCTTGTAGGCGTATTTGTAGAGCAGGCCCAGATTAAAACGCGCCCGGAAGTCCTCGGCGTCCTTGGCCAGGATGGCTTCGAAAGCCGCCTTGGCCCCGTCGAGATCCTGCATGTTGTAGCGCACCACGCCCAGGGCATTTAAGACGTCAGGGTCGTCGGGACGGACCTTTGCAACTTTGTCGAGAAAGGTCTTGGCCCGGTCAAAGGAACCCATGGCCATGAAGCGCTCGGCCATGGCCATTTGCAGACCAGGATCGTCGGGATTTTCCTGAAGCTTCTGCATGAGTTCCATGACCTCACGCATGGGGCCGTTCATGGCTTGGTCCATGCCCCCGGGCATCCCCTGCCCCATGCCGCCGCCTTTTTTCTGGTGGACCTCAAGGGTCGGCCGCTCCAGGCGGTAGATGAAGGAGGCGGCGAAGATGATCACCAGGCAAAAGCCCATGAAGGCCAGGACCATGCGGCCCGAGGCGTTGGGGCCGTGTTCAGTTGTCGTCATTTAAGATCTCCAGGCGCGACAGACGCCGTTTGAGACGCTGTTGGGAAGTTGCCAGAAAAGCCACGTAGCAGCCGAGACCAACCCAGACCAGGACGTTGGCCGCGAACAGGTAGACTTCCTTCCCCATGGCTTAATTCCTTATGGAACCGTGGCGCATAAGGGCCGTGACGGCCGCGCCGGTTCCGAGTTGTCGGGTGCGAAAGGCGAGCAAGGCCAACCAGAGAAGGCCCATGGCCACGAGGTTGGCCACGACGGCCAGCCACATTTCGGGTTCCATGCCACCGCCCTGGGAGCCCAGGACCGAAGGATGGATGCTGCGCCAGTAGCGGGCCGAAATGAAAACGAGCGGCACATCAAGAAAGGCCACCACGCCAAGGACGGCCAGGACCGTGTCCTGGCGCTGGCCGCCGACGTCCGAGGCCCGCAGCAGCAGATAGGCGGCGTAGACGAACCACATGACCAGCGTTGTGGTAAGCCGGGGGTCCCAGGTCCACCAGACGTTCCAGATGGGCCGGGCCCAGCACATGCCGGTAATAAGGGCCAGTCCGGAAAAGAGCACGCCCAGTTCCGCCGCCGCGCCGGCCAGCCGGGAATAGGCGTCCCGACGTTTGGCCAGATAGAGGATGGAGGCGACGAAGTTGACGAAAAAGCTCACCGTGGACCACCAGGCCAGGGGCATGTGGGTGTAGAAGATCTTTTGCACCACGCCCATGGACTGCTCCACCGGGGCATGGAACCAGATCAGGTACTGGGCGATGATCGAGGCGGCCGCGAAGGCCAGGGCACTCAGGCGGATCATGCGGGCTATTCCTCGCCGGTATAGAGAAACGGAAAAAGGACCAGGGCGGCGGCGGTGAACACGGCGTCAAAGGCGACCACCGTACCCGTCCAGGCCCCCACGGCCTCCAGCCCCCGACCCGAGATGACAGTTTCCAGGAGGCGGATGCCGGCCAGGAGCGCCGGCACGAGCAGCGGGAAAAGGATCACGGTCAACAGCGATTCCCGCGACGACTTTCCCACCGACAAGGCCCCCAAAAGCGATCCCAGGGCGCACAGCCCCCAGTCCACGGCCGCGACCACGGCCAGGCCCATGAGCGGCGAACCGGCCACGGTCTGGCCAAGAAAGGCGACCGCCGCAGGGGCGAATACCATCTGACAGCAAAAAAGCAACACCCAGCCGGACAGCGCCTTGCCCAGCCACACGGCCTGGGCCGGGGCCGGGGACAAGAGCAGCCCCAGGCGCGCCCCCTCGGCCTCTTCCAGGCCGTAGAGGAAATTAAAAACCAGCACCTGCCCAAAGGCCGTAGCCAGCCAGAAGACGGCGGCGGCGGCCAAGGGCGGCGAGAGCTCGCCCGGCTCCCGGGACAGGCTCATGATGAAGATGAGGAGCAAGCCCAAGAGCACGGTCTGGACCAGCCCCTGAGCCCCGGACAGGGCCAGGGACAGGTCCTTGCGGGCAATGGCCAGGGCGGCTTTCAGCATACGCCCTCCCCGGCCAGGGCGGCGGCGTCAAAACCGGCGGCCGGGCCGTCGTAGGCGACGCGGTGGCCGTCAATACGCACCACCCGGTCGCAGGCGGCCAGATCGGCGGCGATGTTGTGGCTCACCCAGGCCACCGAAGCCCCGGCGTCGGCCACGGCCCGAATCTCCCGGCGCAGCCACACGGCCGAGGCCGGGTCCAGGCCCGAGGCCGGTTCGTCGAGCAGCAACAGCCTGGGCGCGGTCAAAAACACCCGGGCCAGGCTCAGGCGCTGGGACATGCCCCGGGAGAACACCCCGGCTTCCTCGTCGGCGAAGCCGGCCAGCCCCACGCGCGCGAGCACGGCCGTGACGGCGTCGTCGTCGCGGGGCTGGCCGAACATGGACTGCCAAAAAGCCAGATTGGCCCGGGCCGTGAGCTTGGGGTAGATGAGCGTCTTGTGGCCGAGGTAGCCGATGCCGCCGGGCGGCAGCTCGGTTTCCACCTCGCCCTCGCTTGGCGGCAAAAGGCCGGCGACAAGGCGCAACAGCGTGGACTTGCCCGCGCCATTAGGACCGACCACCAACATCACCTGGCCCGGGACCAACTCCAGGTCAATGTTTTTGAGCACCGCGCGTTCGCCGTAAAAACGGCACACCCGGCGCAGGCGGACAAGGGCTTCGGCCATGGGCTTGAGCCGCCCTACTCGCTTTTGCCGCGCAGGCGGCGCAGGCTGGCAAAGGGGGCGAGGCACATGAGCGTGCCGCCGATCCAAATCCAGTTAATCAGCGGATTGACGCTGATCTTGAGGCTGGCCGCCTTTTTCTCGGTGGCGCTGACCAGGGTGGCGTAGACTTCGTCGCCCAGGCTCGGGATGGTGGACACCTCGGCAAAGGGCTGCTCGAAGCCGGTGTAGATGCGCCGCTCGGGGGTGAGCACGCCCACGGGCTTGCCGTCGCGAGTCACGTCAATAACGGCCCGGCTGATGGCCATGGCCTTGTTTTCCTCAAACTCCAGATCCTTAAAGGTCAACGTGAAGCCGCCGATCTCCATGGTCTTGCCCGGAGTCAGCACGGCTTCCTGGTTGAGCTGGTAGGGGCCGGAAAAGGCAATGCCGAGGGTCACCAGGGCCAGGCCCAGGTGGACGCTGTAGGCTCCAAGGGCCCCGGCCAGGCTTCGGGCATGGCGTTGGCGGATGAAGACGTAAGCGACCGTGGCCATGGCGGCGATGGAGGCCGCGCCGGCGAAAAGGGCCACGGGCAGGTGTATGCCCAGGCCATACAAAATGGCCCCGCCGCCAACGAAAGCGCCGACGGTCAGCCCCAGGCCGGCCTTGTCGCGCACGCCCTCGGACCAGGACATGAGCGGACAAAAGGCGACCAAAGCCGTGACCAGGGCAAAGAGCGGCAGGCACACGCGGTTGTAAAAACCGGCGTCCAGGCCGACGGGGTTGGCGCTCCACAGTTTGCTGATGACCGGCCACAGGGTGCCCAGAAACACCACAACGGAAAGGGCGAGCATAAGCCAGGCCAGGATCACCAGAAAGCCCGGCACGCTCATGAGGCCGGACAGGGGCTTGACCCGGTCAGCAAAAAACGGCGCGCCGGCCAGGAGCACGGCGGCCAGGACCACCAGGGTAAAGAGCATAAAAAGGAGCAGCGGCCCGGCCACGCCGCCTTCGCCGAAGGCGTGCAGGGATTCGACCACGCCGCTGCGCACGAGGTAGGTGCCCAGGATGCAGCTGACGAAGGTCACCACGGCCAGGGCCACGTTGGTCTTGGCCAGGGCCTTGGTGCGGCGCTCGACAATGGCGGTGTGGATAAACGCGGTGCTGACCAGCCAGGGAATCAGTGAAGCGTTCTCAACCGGGTCCCAGGCCCAGTAGCCGCCCCAACCCAGTTCCATGTAAGACCACCAGCCGCCGAGGATGATGCCGGAGGAAAGGAAAATCCAGGACAGGATGGCGGTGTTGCGGGCGGCGGCGGCAAAGGAGGCGCGCTCGCCAGTCAGCCAGCCGGCCAGGGCCAGACAGGCCGGAATGGCGAAGCCGGCGTAGCCCATGAACAGCAGCGGCGGATGGAAGATCATGCCGGGATTGCGCAACAGCGGATTGAGCCCCCGGCCTTCGGGCACCGGCGGCACGGCTTCCAGGAACGGATTGGAGGGGCCGGTTAAAAGGAGCAGGAAGAAGGCTTCGACGACGAGGAAAAAAAGCCAGTAGGCGTGGCGCGTGGGCGCGGACAGGCTGCGGTAGGCCGGCGAGACGGCAAAAAAGACCCCGAAAAGGGCCAAGGTGAGCATCCAGAACAGCAGCGACCCGGCCTGGCCGGCCCAGAAGGCGGTCAGGGCATAGAACAGGGGCAAGAGCGTGTCCGTATATTCGGCCACGTAGACAAAGGAGAAATCGCGTTGCCACAGGGCGACGGTGAGGATGGCCGAGGCCAGGACCACGCCGGCCGTGGCCAGCAGGTGGCCTTTTTCGATCATTCCCAGGCGGCCGTAGTCGTTTCGCCACAGGGCGAACAAGGCGGCCACCGCGCCGGCCAGACAGATGATCATGGCGGCAAGTAAGGCAAAATACGCCGTAACGTGCATGAAAACTCCTCTATAAGGTCCCCGGGAACGATGGCGGCACGGACACAGGGCGTCGAGCCGACAACGCCAGGGGATGGCAAGCGGTTTCGCGACAATTGAGCATGGGACGGTCGCGCGTCGCCGCCCAAAAGGCGGTAGGCGCTCGGGGCGGCCCTGCGGCCGGCTTCGCGGACCCGTGGCCGGGGCTGTGGGTTAGCCTCGGTTTTCCTTCTGGTACTTGGACGGACACTTGGTCATGAGCGTGCTGGCCGCGAAAGCCCCGGAAGCGGGATTGACGCCACCTTCCACGATGACCTCCACGCCGGGCTTGAAGGTGTCGGGCACCACGCCCTTGAAATCGACCCGGATGGTCTTGGCGGTCTGGTCCTTGTCCAGAAGCGTGAAGCTGACGCCCAGGGCGTCGGCCGGCCGGTCAATGCCCTCCTCGGCCACGGTGCCAAACAGCCGAGCCTTGGACAGCTCCTTGGGCGGCATGGCCAACGCTTCGGAGACATTGAGGAAGTAGGCGGTGTTTTCACCTAGGCCGGAATAGAGCAGATAGCCCAGGCCCCCGAGAAACAGGGTCAAGGCCACGAGATACATGGGAGTGTTCTTCTTTTTCGCCATGGCAAAACCCGATAGGTTGAAGATTAGGACGGCATCGCGTCGTCCCGGGCGCGCTGGCGCAAAAGCGCCTCGCGTCGGGTCCGGGCCAGTTCGCGCATGTCCGCCACCTGGTCGGTTTCGTCAATGATTTCCTTCCCCAAGATCTCTTCCAAAACATCTTCCAAGGTGATGACGCCGGATACGCCCCCGTATTCGTCCAGCACCACGAAGAGATGCATACGCGATTCCAGGAATTTTACCAACACCCGGTCCAGGGTCATGGTGTCGAGCACGAAACGCACGGGCTTGGCCAGATCGGTCAGACGCTTGTCGTCCTGGTCGTTGGCCAGGGCTTCGAGGACCTCGCGGCGGTAGACGATGCCGACGATGTTTTCCGGGTCGTCGGCGGCGTGGACCGGGATGCGGCTGTGGGGCCACACGCCCTTGCCCTGCCCTCGGGTCTCGGCCACGGTCATTTCGGCCGGCAGGGAAAAGACCACCGTGCGCGGAGTCATGGCGTCGCTGGCGGTCTTGCGGTCCAGGGACAGGATGTTGGTGATGGAGAGTTCCTCCAGGGGATTAATAATCCCCTCGCGCCGGGTCAGGCTCACCACGGCGCGCAGGTCCTCTTCCGAGGACACTGGGGTTTTGCGACGGCCGGACACCAGCCGGGCCAGGAACCCGCCGGCCCAAATGATAGGCAAAAGGGCCAGGATCATGAGTTTCATGGGCCGGGCGATGAAGGCCGACACCGGCCGACAGTAGGCCACGCCCACGGTTTTGGGGAGGATCTCGCCGAAAATGAGAATGACGACGGTAAATATGGCGGTGAAAAGCCAGAGGTCGTCGGAGCCGAATACGGAAGCCGCAGCCGCGCCGGCCACGGCCGCGCCGGCGGTATTGGCGATTGTGTTGAGCGTCAGGACGGCGGTAATGGGTTTTTCAATGTTGCTGCGCAGGGCGAAAAGGATTTCTCCCGATGCCCGGCCGCTTTTACGCAGCCGCTCAATCCAACTCCAAGGCACGGAATAGAGCGCCGCCTCGCTCATGGAGCAAAACGCCGACAGCACGACGGCCAAACCGACGGCCAAAGCCAGGGTCAGCACGATCCGCCTCCGGTCCCGGGGCGCTTGGCCGGGTCGGCGTTGGCGGGTTCGGCGGAATCGGCGTCAGGAGATGACGAGGACGTGTCGTGTTCCATGGAAAAAGACAAAACTCCAGGCGGGTAGTCCGCGATAAATTGGGTCGTCCACCCTTTATACGAACTCACGCGCCGGTGTAAAGGCCGCCGGGGCCCTAGTTTTGGGCTGCGGCCGTATCGTTTTTGATTCTAAACCCGCCCTTGAGCGGCGGAATGATGTAGCGTTCGGTGAATTCCTCAATAACCATGTCCGGCTTCTCGCGCTCAATAAGCGCCTTGTCGAAAAAGCGCAGCTCCATCTCGGACTGGGGCTTGAGCCAAACATAAAGTGACTTGCTGAAGGACTCGGCCATAAACGGCAACAGCTCCCACCAGAAGGAATCATGAAAGATGACGGCCGTGGGCAGCTTGGCGTTGTCAGTAAAGGAATACTGCGGCACTTCGAAATAGTGCGGATCGACCGGACCGTCGTAGGACAGGCCGCGGGCCTTGTACCATTCCTTGTTGAAAAGCAGCACCCGGTCTTCCTTCAAGTAATCGGACAGCCCCATCATGAAGGCCAGATCGCCGGCCATCCAGGCATACTGCTCCACCCTGAACTGCTCGCGCGGCAAGGGTTTGACCGCCGGAAAATCCCGGACAATGGGTCCCATGATCTGCCGGTAGGCCGCGTAAGCGCCAAAAGCGTTCCAGTGGCTGTCGGTCATGTAAAAGACATTATGCTGTTTTTTTTCTTCAAGCAAAGCCGACGTGACGTCGATGATCTCGACATGCCCCTTGGCCCGCACGGCTTCCACGAACTGTTCGCGGTGGCTTTTGGGCCGCACCGGACGCAAGGCCTCGGGCAACATCTCGGGATAGACGGAATTCTTGTTGGGGGCCAGGATCACCAGATAGCGAATGCCGCGTTCTTCCAGCCACTGGCGGCGATGCTCCAGTTCGGTGGCCAGCAGCTCCACCGAAGCGGCTGGCAGATCCTCGGGGGAGCGGGCGTCCTCGATGACGTTGCGAAACGCCCCGTCCTGGGCCAGAAACAGCCAATGCTCCTTGCCGGCCATGACCTTGGAGGACGGCGTGGTGGACGCCAGGACAAAGGTATCCATATAGCTGTTCCAGCTGATGAGCAGGCCGCGCAGGTTGTAGCGGCGGTCGAGATAGCCCCGGCGCAGGGCATTGAACCAGCGGCCCCAGGTGGCGGGATCGGCGCTCACCGACGGCAAGGGCGCGGTATCGGTCTCGGCGATGGTGCCCTTGGGCGCGAAGGCGAGATACCTGTCCGCCGTTGGCAGGACCAACATGGTCACAAACAGGCACGAGGCCAGGCAGGCGATGACGCGGCAAAAAAAAGAAGATCGGCTTTGCAAGGCGTGCGTCCGTACGTCAGGCCGACACGGCGCGTCCCCAGGCGGTCCGCAGCGTCTCGGCGTTGGTGAGAAGTTGGGACAAGACGGCCTGGCAAACCAGCCCGTCGATGCGACGGCCGGATCGCCAGCGGGCCCGGATGTCCGAGGCGCTGACGTCAAGCCGGGTGATGGGCACAAAACGGGCGGCGTGGCCGCCGGGCAACGTCCAGACGGCCGGATCGGCCGTGGGCGTGGCCCCCATGCCCTGGGCATGGGTGGTCAAAAATGCCGTGAAAGCCTCGATCCCCTGCCCTTCCCGGGAATGGACGGCCAGATCGGCCAGTCGGCCCAGCCCCAGGCCGTCTTTCCAGGAAGGCAGACAGAGCAGGTCGCTCAGGCCGAGGATGAAGCAGAAGTCCTGCCCCGGGCGCGAAGCGGCCAACTCGGCCAAGGTGTCGCGGGTGTAGGACGGCCCAGGGCGGTCAGCTTCCAGGAGATTGACGGAAAACCCCGGGATGCCGGCCACGGCGGCCCGGCACAGGGCGGCGCGCAGCTCGAAATCCAGCAGTTTGCCGCCGATTTTGTGGGGCGGCCGAGCCGAAGGAATAAATTCCACGGCGGACAGCCCCAAGGCCTCGGCCACCTCGATGGCGGCCCGGACATGGGCGACGTGGACGGGATTGAACGTCCCGCCGAAAATGCCGATCCTGGTCCCGGACATGCCGCTTCGCTAACCCCGCACCTGCCCCTGGCCGAGCACCACGAACTTGGCGCTGGTCAGTTCCACCAGCCCCATGGGGCCGTAGGAATGGAGCTTGGAGGTGGAGATGCCGATCTCCGCGCCAAGGCCGAGTTCGCCGCCGTCGTTGAACCGCGTGGAGCAGTTGACGCCGACCATGGAGGCGTCGGCCCGGCGCAGGAAATCCATGGCCCGGTCATGGTTCTCGGTGCAGATGACCTCGGTGTGCCCGGAACCGTGGCGGTGGATGTGGGTGAGCGCTTCGTCCAGGGAATCGACAACCTTGACGGCCAAGATAAGGTCATGGAACTCGTGGCCGAAATCCTCGGGCATAGCCGCCACGGCTCCTTCGCCCAAAAGCGGCAGGGAGCGCGGGCAGGCCCGCATGGTCACGCCGACCCGGCGCAAGGCGTCGCCGATGCGGGGCAGGAAGGTCGGTGCGGCGTCGACGTGGACGAGCAGGCACTCCAGGGCGTTGCACACCCCCGGACGCTGGGCCTTGGCGTTGACTACGATGGTCTCGGCCCGGGCCTCGTCGGCCCCGCTGTCGATGTAGGCGTGGCACACGCCCTTGTAGTGTTTGAGCACCGGCATGGTGGCCTGGGAGACCACGGCCCGGATGAGCCCTTCCCCGCCGCGCGGGATCATGACATCGATGAGTTCGTCGAGCTTGCATAGGGCGGCTACGGCGGCCCGGTCGGCTGTGGGGACGAGCTGGGCGGCGTCGGCCGGCAGGCCCGACGCTTCCAAGGCTTCGCGCAATAGCCCGGCCAGGGCCAGGTTGGAGGCCAGGGCCTCGGAACCGCCCTTCAAGATGACGGCGTTGCCGGCCTTGAGGCACAAGATGGCGGCGTCGATGGTGACGTTGGGCCGGGATTCGTAGATCATGCAGATAACGCCCAAGGGCACGCGCATGCACCCGACGAGCAGGCCGTTTGGCCGGGGGCGCATGGACTCGATGGCCCCCACGGGGTCGGGCAAGGCGATGATCTCACGGCAGGCCTTGGCCATGCCGTCCATGACCGCCGGGGTCAGCGTCAGACGGTCCAGGCGCGGGGCATCCATGCCGGCCGCGCGCGCCTTTTCGAGGTCAGCGGCGTTGGCGGCCAGCACGCCTTCACGGCGGGTTTCCAGCAGCCCGGCGAGTCCGGCCAAAAAGGCGTCCTTGGCCGCGCCGGAAGCGGCGGCCATGGCCCGGGACGCTTCCTTGGCCTTTCGGGCCATGACTTCCATGTCGGCGGCAACGCTCATATGAACCTCCAGGATAGGGCGCGAAAAGTTGGCTGATAGCCCCTTGGCCCCGGAAAGTCAAAGCGCCTTTGCCGCCAGCGACACGCCGGCCACGATGTTGCCGCTGCGGGTTGCAACCTGCGCAAAGACGGCCTGGACCACGCCGAAGCCTGCTTGCGACAAGAGCCCCTCAAGCTCTTCAAACGTGAAATGGTGGGCCTGATACAGCACGACCCCGCCCTCGCGCACCAGAAAGCTTCCGGCCTCGCCGGTTTCGGCCAGACCGGCCTCGTAGCGGGCCCGATAATACGGCAGATCGGGATTGCGCAGGAAATCGCCCAGACACAGTAGGCCCTTGACCACCCGCCGGGCTTCGGCCAACACGGCCAGCCGGGCGGCCGGACTCGGCAGCGTGGTCATGACCGCCTGAAGCACGGCTACCTCAAAGGAAGCGTCAGCAAAGGGCAAGGCGGCAAGATCCGCCCGGACCACAGCCAACCCAAGCCCTGCGGCCAGGGCCAGACTCGGCGGATTGCAGTCGGCCCCGACATGGGACGCTCCAAGGCCGTCTCGGCGAAGCCCGGCCAGGGTCCGTCCCGGGCCGCAACCCAGGTCCACGATACGGTCTCCGGGGCCAATGAGCGCCCGCACTTCCGGGACAAGCTCCAGCGAAGACGGCACGGCGGCGGCATTTTCCCAATATATGGACATCATTATAATTAAGTCGCCCTTTCTGGCTCCGCGCTTTTCCGGTCGCCTCACTCCGCGTGCGTCATACCAAATATTGGTTGCGCAGGTCATGTCGGGCTTGCGCACCACGAACCACGTGTATGGGCGGCAACAGCTTTCCGCCCATGCTCAGGCAAACCGTGGCGCGACAGCACGTCAACGCGCAGAGTGTGTTTCAGTTTTTTAAAAAACCAAACACCTTTCGCCAGGATTGGTTTCGCCAGAACCAGGTAAATCTTATATCATTCTTAATTTATTATCAATATTAGCATGAAACACGTTGGCATGACAATTGATAATCATTCCGCGTCAATCAATCCGCCCTACAGGGAGAAGGCTATGGATGCTTTGCTGAAAAAACTCTTGCTCGTACTTGCCGCCGTCAGCCTGAGCCTGGCTGCCACGGCCGGCGGGGTCATGGCCCAGAACTTCTCGGCCGGAAGCTTCAACTTCGAACCCCGGTTCAGCGCCTACGGGACCACCAATCCTCGGGTCAACACCATCATGACCTACGGCGGCGCGCTCAATTATTATGTCTTCGACAACTTCGCCGTGGAAGCTGAAGGCATGGGCGTTTACATGGACCAGACCAAACGTTTTGAGACCGCCCTTGGCTACGGCAGCAAGTCCGATCCTGCCAACGGCATCGGCGCCAACTTCAACGTCCGCTGGCACTTCGTGGCCACCACCCAAGCCTCGGTCTTCGCCGGCGCGGGTTTCGGCGGCATGTGGGCCGACGCCAAGACCCCGTACAACGGTTTTGAAAACAACCTGACCGAGAACGGCGAGATCGGCGCGACCTATTCCCTGACCCAGCAGCTGAGCCTCAAAGGATCGGTCAAGTACCTCCACATCGGCCAGTTCAACAACCAGGGCATCAACGCCTTCGGCGGCACCCTGGGCCTTAATGTCAGCTTCTAGCCAGACCCGGGCGTTCGCCACGCCCGTTTGACCGGGGACGCCCCCGGAGGAAGGATCCGGCCGCCCCAACATGGGCGGCCGGTTTTCGTTTGCAGGCCTCCCTTTTCATTTCGCGCCGATAGCCCTATAGTGGTCCGATAAACGGCCGAAAGGTGCGGGCATGAGCAAAATTCTCGATCAGGACGAAGTCGATGCGCTGCTTCGGGGGTTATCCGGCGGCGAGATCGAAGCGGAAAACGACATTCTGGAGGACGACTCCGGGGTCGTGGTCTTCGACCTGTCCAACCAGGACCGCATCATCCGCGGCCGGATGCCGGTTCTGGAAATCATCAACGACCGCTTCGCCCGCCTGGCCTCCAACGCCATGGCCAACGCCATGCGCAAGCGCGCCGACGTCAACCCCATTTCCATCGACATGTCCAAGTTCGGGGACTTCATGCGCTCCCTGCCCGTCCCCACCTCCATCAACATCTTCAAGCTCGATCCGCTGCGCGGCAACGCCATCCTCGTTGTCGACTCCAGGCTGGTATTCGCCATGGTGGAGAGCTTTTTCGGCGGGGCCGGCTCCCAGCCCAAGATCGAGGGCCGGGATTTCACCCCTATCGAGCAGGCCATCATCAACCGAGTGGTGCGCATCGCCCTGGAAAACATGGAGGAATCCTGGCAGCCCGTTCACGAGGTCCACATCGAACTCGTGCGCAGCGAGGTCAATCCCCAGTTCGCGGCCATCGTGCCGCCAAGCGATGTCGTGGTCGTCGTGACCTTCGAGGTCGAACTCGAAAACGCCATCGGCTCGCTCATCGTCTGCCTGCCCTACGCCACCATCGAGCCCATCCGCTCCAAGCTCTACGCCTCGTTCCAGACCGAACGCCTGGAAGTGGACCATGCCTGGATCGCCCGGTTCAAGGAACGGCTCATGGAAACGCCCGTGGAACTCCTCGTGCGCTTTGGCCGCTCCCAGATCACCGGCCGCCAGTTGTTGTCGCTCAAGCCCGGGGACATCCTCATGCTCGAAAACGACGTGGACGAACTGCTGGAAGCCGAGATCCAGGGCGTTCGCAAGTTCCAGGGCATCCCGGGCCTGGTCAAGTCCAACAAGGCCTTCCAGATCGTCAAGGAAGAAGAGATTCGTCTCGAATAGCTTGGCTACACTTTTTTGTGTATCGACAACTACTTCCAATAGTTCATTTTTTCACAAACATTGCAAATGCGTCATGGTCACACCCTTGCGACCGTGATAGTTTCCCGTCTCGTGGAACCGCAAACCCTGGCTCTGTCCATCCTGCCCCAGCCCGATGACGCCACCTGCGGGCCGACCTGCCTGCACGCCGTCTACGGCTACTACGGCGACCACCTCCCTCTGGAGGACGTCATCGCCGAGGCTCCCACCCTGCCCGACGGCGGGACGCTTGGGGCCTATCTCGGCTGCCATGCCCTGCGGCGGGGCTACAAGGCCAAGCTCTACACCTTCGATCTCTCGGTCTTTGACGTCACCTGGTTCGCCCAGGACGTCGATCTGGCCGCCAAGCTGACCGAACAGTTGGTCGTCAAGACCGGCCGCCGTCTGCATCAGGCCTCGGCCGCCTATCTGGAATTCCTGCGCCTGGGCGGCCAGATTCGTTTTGAAGACCTGACCGCTCCGCTTATTCGCGACATCTTGAAGCGCGGCCGGCCCATCCTGGCCGGCTTGTCCGCCACCTATCTCTACCGCACCCCGCGCGAGCGCGACGTGGCCGGCAAGACCGTGTTCGACGATCTGCGCGGCAAGCCGTCCGGGCATTTCGTGGTGATAAACGGCTACGATTCCTCGGCCCGCGTCACCCATATCGCCGATCCGCTCCTGCCCAATCCCATCAGCCGCAGCCAATACTACGAGGTGACGCTCAATCATCTGGTCTGCGCCGTCATGCTTGGCGTCATCACCGACGACGCCAATCTGCTCGTGCTTTCGCCTCGAAAGAAAAGCCGGTCCGAGGACCGGCAAAGGAGTCTCTAGTGTCTGTTTTGGTGATCATGGAAAACCCCGAGGACTGTTCCCTGGTGTTTTCCGGCGTCGAACCCGTCGCCGCCCGCAGCTATCTGGCCGACGAGGCCTTCACCGCCCTGCGCGGGGTCAAGATCATCAACCTCTGCCGTTCCTTCCGCTACCAATCCATGGGCTATTACGTGTCGCTTCTGGCCGAAGCCCGGGGCCACAAGCCCATCCCGTCCATCACGGCCATCCAGGACATGAAGTCCGTGGGCATCATCCGGCTGGCCTCGGAAGAACTGGCCGAACTCCTGGAACGGGCCCTGGCCGACAGGCCGCAGGAAAAAATAAGCTTCTCGGCCTATTTCGGCAAAACGCCGGAAAAAGGCCTGGAACAGCTCGCCTCGCGGCTGTTCAAGCTCTTTCCCACGCCGTTTCTGCGGGCCGACTGCAACTGGCAAAACGGCTGGCAGCTCCAAAACGTCTCGCCTCTGCCTCTGCGCGACATCCCCGAGGAAGAGCGCGACTTTGCCGAGGCCGTGTCCACCGACTACTTCACCGGCAAAAAGCTCACCATCCCCAAGCGCCAAGTGAGCCGCTACGATCTGGCCATCCTCCACGACCCCGAGGAGGAACGCCCGCCTTCCGACGCCCGGGCCATCAAGCGCTTCGTCAAGGCCGCCGAGAACCTTGGCCTTGGCGTGGAGATCATCACCCGCGAGGATTCCAACCGCCTGTCGGAGTTCGACGCGCTGTTCATCCGCGAAACCACCAACGTCGATCACCACACCTACCGCATGGCCCGCAAGGCGGCGGCCGAAGGGCTGGTGGTCATCGACGACCCGGAATCCATCCTGCGTTGCTCCAACAAGGTCTATCTGGCCGAGGTGCTGTCGCGCCTGAAAATTCCGGCCCCCCGCACGGTTATCGCCCATTGCAAGAATATCGACCATATCCTGGAAGAGCTGCCCCTGCCCTGCGTGCTCAAGCAGCCCGACAGCGCCTTTTCCCAGGGCGTGGTGCTGGTGCGCGAATCCGACGCGCTCATGCAGGAGGCCAAGCGGCTTTTGTCCAAGTCCGATCTGGTCATCGCCCAGGAGTATCTGCCCTCGGAATACGACTGGCGCATCGGGGTGCTGGACAAGCGGCCGCTTTTTGCCTGCAAGTACTACATGGCCTCGGGCCATTGGCAGATCCTGCGCAAGGGCAAGTCCGGCAAGGACGTCTACGGCCGGGTGGAAACCCTGCCCGTGGCCAAGGCCCCCAAGAAGGTGGTCAACACGGCGCTCAAGGCGGCGGCGGCCATCGGCGACGGGCTTTACGGCGTGGATCTCAAGCAGGTGGGCGACAAGGTCTACGTCATCGAGGTCAACGACAACCCCAACATCGACGCCGGCTTCGAGGACGAGGTGCTGCAGGACGAACTCTATTTGCGCGTGGTGGAAGTCTTTCTCAAACGCATCGAACGCCGCAAAACCGGGAGCCTCAACGTATGAGCAAAGCCAGACATCTCTTCTCCGCTTTCGGCATTGAGATCGAATATATGATCGTTGACCGCGAAACCTTGGCGGTCCGGCCCATCGCCGACAAGCTGCTGGCCGCCGCCGGCGGCGTTCCGGACGCCAGCGACGTCGAACTGGGGCCGGTTACCTGGTCCAACGAACTGGTGGCCCATGTGCTGGAGATGAAGGTTAGCAAGCCCGCCAAGACCTTGAAGGGTCTGGCCGCCGCCTTTGCCGCCAGCGTGGCCAAAGCCGAGGAACTGCTGGCTCCCCACGGCGCGCGCCTGCTCCCCACCGGCGCCCATCCCCTCATGGACCCCTTCACGGAAACCGTGCTGTGGCCCCACGAGAGCAGCGAAATCTACAAGGCGTTCGACGCCATCTTCAATTGCAAGGGACATGGCTGGGCCAATCTGCAAAGCATGCACATCAACCTGCCTTTTGCCGGCGACGACGAGTTCGGCCGGCTCCATGCCGCCATTCGCGTGCTCATGCCCATCATGCCGGCCCTGGCCGCCTCCACGCCCATCCTCGACGGCAAGGCCACGCCTTGGCTCGATGCACGGATGCGCCACTACGCCCACAACGCCGACCGGGTGCCGGCAGTTATGGGCGCGGTGATCCCGGAAGCCGTTTTTTCCATCGACGAATACCACGCGCGCATTCTGGAGCCGCTCTACCGCGACATCGCCCCCCTGGACCCCAAGGGGGTGCTTCGCGGCGATTTCCTCAACGCCCGTGGGGCCATCCCGCGTTTCGAGCGCTCCACCATCGAAATCCGGGTGCTGGACACCCAGGAATGCCCGGCCGCCGACTTTGCCCTGGCCGACGTCGTGGTCTCGGCCCTCAAGGGGCTGGTGGAGGAACGCTGGTCCACCTATGAGGAGCAAAAAGCCTGGGCCACAAGCGAGCTGGCCACGATATTTAACGCCACCATCGAAAACGCCGGCCGGGCCAAGGTGCCCGACGAATACGCGCGCCTTTTCGGCGTCTACGCCCCGTCCTGGATTCCGGCCCGGGTCATCTGGCGGCGGCTGGCCATGAGTTCGTTGCCGACCATGGACTTCGATCCCGACTGGGAAAAAGCTCTGGCCGTGCTGGTCGACCAGTCGAGCCTGGCCCGGCGCATCCTGGCCGCCGTGGACGGCGACTGCCGGCCAACGAACATTCGGCGCGTCTACGGCCAACTGGCCGACTGCCTGGAGAAAAACGAGCCCTTCAATGTCGGCATCCTGGGCGCTCCTTATTACCTGTGAGCACGGCGGGGCCGACATCCCCGCCGCCTATGCCCCGCTGTTTGACGGCTGGCGCGACGCCCTGGCCAGCCACCGGGGGCACGACTTCGGCGCGCTGTCAACGGCCCGGAGGCTCGCCCGGGCCGTTGACAGCGCGCCGCTGCTCTTTTCCACAACCAGCCGGATGCTCGTGGACCTAAACCGTTCGCTTGGGCATCCCGGGCTTTTTTCCGAGGCAACCAAGGGCCTGCCGCGCCGGGACAAGGACGCCATCCTCGCCCGATACTACCACCCTCACCGCGACGCCGTGGCCGCCGTGGTCGCCGAGGGGATTGCGGCTGACCGCACGGTGCTGCACATCGCCAGCCACAGCTTCACCCCGCGCCTTCGCGGCGTCACCCGCCACTGCGATGTGGGCTTTCTCTACGACCCCGGGCGCAGCGCCGAAAAGGATTTTTGCCGCAACTGGCTGCGCGAGCTGGCCTGCCTGGACGGCGACCTGATCCTGCGGCGCAACTACCCCTACAAAGGCGTGTCCGACGGGATGGTCACAGCCTTTCGCCGCCGTTTCGGCGAGCGCTATCTGGGCGTGGAGCTGGAAGTGAACCAGCGCTTCGCCCTGGGTGGAGACGAAGCACTGGGGAGTATCAGCGAGACGTTGGCCGATGCGCTGCAGCGGGCGCTTGGGCGCACGGCATCCTGACGCCGCTGACGGCAAATCGTGCAAAAGCGCCGGAACCGAACACATCGGTAGAGAGGTCGCCGCCTCGATCACTACCGACAGCCCATCAGGGCCACGCCTTCAATCTCGCGCCACCGCTGCCGCAAAAGCGTCCGTGACCGCGCCTCCCGCGCCCTCCCGCTCCCGTGGCTTCCTTGCCTCCGAAGCCTTTTTCGTGGCACTAGAGGCTTCCACCAGCCACCCAACGCGCCCAGGGAGCCTTGACCGCCCATGCCCGCCCCTTTTTCCGTGCCCGATATCCTGGGCTCCCTTGAGCGGCCGGTCTTGGCCGTGGACGCCGACGGCCGGGTGGCCAACGCCAACCCCGCCGCGCTTTCCATGTTCGGCCCCGAGGTGGCCACGCCCGGCGCGGCTCTGCCTCTGGCCCGGCCCGACCTGTGGCAGCCCATGGCCAAATGCCTGGCCGAGGGCGACGTGGTCTATGATCGCCTCAATGTTGGCTCCAAGACCGTGGTCGCCACCACCTTTCCCATCTGCCGCGACGGCCGGGTGGTCGGGGCCACCTGCATCTGCCGCCCCTGCGCCGGCGAAGCCCATCCGGCCATGGAAGGCCGCTTGGGGGCCATACTTGATTCCGTGTCCGACGGCATCTGGATCTGCGACGGCACGGGAACCATCCTTTCGATCAACGCCGCTTCCGAGCGGCTCAATTCCGTCAACGCCGAGGACTACGTCGGGAAAAATGTCTCCTTGATCGTGGCCCAGCGCATGGTCGACCGCTCGGCCACCCTGGACGTGCTCGAAACCAAACGCCAGTCGAGCATGATCCAGCACATCACCAAGACCGGCAAACAGCTCTTGGTCACGGCCACACCGGTCCTTGGCGACCAGGGCGAGGTGGCCCTGGTGGTGGTCAACGAGCGCGATGTGACGGAATTGCAAAATCTGCGGCAGGGGCTTCAAAACGCCCGCAAGGTCGAGGAGCGCTACCGCAGCGAACTGGCCGAGTTGTCGCTTTTCGAGCTTTCCCAGAAGGATATCGTGGCCCAAAGCGGGCAAATGCAGCGTACCTTGCGCACGCTGTTAAAGCTCGCCCAGATGGACGCCTCGCGGGTTTTGCTTCTTGGCGAATCCGGCACCGGCAAGGGTCTGCTCGCCAAATTCCTGCACCAGGTCAGCCCCCGTTCGCCCAAGCCGTTTATTCAGATCAACTGTCCGGCCGTGCCGGAAAACCTGTTCGAGGCCGAACTTTTTGGCTATGAAAAAGGGGCCTTTACCGGCGCGCGCGAGGCCGGCAAGGCGGGGTTGATCGAATTGGCCGCCGGGGGCACGCTCTTTCTCGACGAGGTGGGCGACATCCCCTTGGGCATCCAGGCCAAGCTGCTCAAATACCTCGACGACCACGAACTGCGCCGCCTGGGCGGGGCCGAGGCCCGCACCGTGGAATGCCGGGTGGTGGCGGCCACCAACTGCGACCTGGAAGGCCTGGTCGAGCGCCGCCAGTTCCGCACCGACCTCTATTATCGCCTCAACACCTTCGTGGTGCGCATCGCCCCCCTGCGCGAGCGTCGCGAAGACATCTTCGGCCTGGCCGAATTCTACCTGGCCCAGCAAAACGCCCGCCATGGCAAGGCCAAACGCCTCTCGGCCCGGGCCATGCGCCAGCTCGAAGCCTACGCCTTTCCCGGCAACGTCCGGGAACTCGTCAGCATCATCCAGAAAGCCTTTGTCATGAGCGACGACGACGACCTCACCGACGCGCTCATTGAGGCCCTGGCCGGCGACGCGCCGCCAGCGGTGGACACGCCGTCCGGCCCCCGTCCCCTGGCCGATTCCACCGAGCAAACGGCCATCCGGCGTCTGCGCGAGGCCATGGCCGCCTGCCGCACCACCCGGGAGATGGCCGCCCACCTTGGGGTGAGCCAGGCCACGGTGGTGCGCAAGCTCAAGCGTTACGGCCTTTCCCGCTCCTGATTCACTTCTGCATCAGCCGTTTGCGGCCAGGACCGGGATAAACGTTTTTTCGTTTTATCCGGTTTGGCGGCTTATTGCCTATCATTTGGGATTCTCACGTGATTGACGCTTTCTGACGGAAAGGGCCGAGGAACACGCTTGGCGTTTCCGGCCGTGTCCGTGGCGGAAAATGCTGATTCAGCTTGATTCAGCATCTTGTCTCACAGCATTATTTTGGATTTATTGATTTTTAACATTTTTGCTGATTCACAATAGAATCACAGTCTCGTAGCCAAATTCGTCATATGACTTATAATACATTGATATATTTTAACATACAAACTCGGTCCGCTTCTTGCTGAGAAGGCAGCTTGCCAACTGTGTGCATTTTAGTACGAGGCACTTACGCCACCACCTGAAACATCCGAGGATGATCCGTGAACACCACCGACAAGGCGCAGGAACTGCAAGCATTGCGTGATCGCTATGTCCCCAAGGGGCATCCCAACGCCACGCCCTTTTTCGTCGAATCCGCCAAGGGCGCCCTGCTTCGCGACGTCACCGGACGCGAGTTCATCGATTTCGTCGGCGGCATCGGCGTGTTAAACGTCGGCCACTGCCACCCCAAGGTCGTCGCCGCCGTCAAGGATCAGGCCGGACGCTATCTCCACACCTGCTCCATGGTCACCATGTACGAGCCCTACGTCCAGCTCGCCGCCCGCCTGTCCGAGGCCGCCCCGGGCGACTTCGAGAAAAAGGCGATGTTCGTCAACAGCGGCTCCGAAGCCGTGGAAAACGCCGTGAAGATCGCTCGTTGCCACACCGGCCGGGCCGGCGTCGTGTCCATGAAAAACGCCTTCCACGGCCGCACCCTGCTGGCCATGTCCCTAACCAGCAAGGTCAAGCCCTACAAATTCGGCTTCGGCCCCCTGGCCCCGGAAGTCTACCAGTACCCCAACTACGCCTACTGCTACCGTTGCCCCCTGGGCCTGACCTATCCCAAGTGCGGCGTGGCCTGCGCCGACAAGCTGCGCGAATTCTTCATCGCCACCGCCGCCGCCGAGAACATCGCCTGCATCATCGCCGAGCCGGTCCAGGGCGAAGGCGGCTTCGTGGTTCCGCCCAAGGAATTCTTCGAGAAGCTGCGCGCCATCTGCGACGAATACGGCATCGTCTTTATCGCCGACGAAATCCAGTCCGGCTTTGGCCGCACCTCCAAGCTCTTTGCCATGGAGCACTTCGGCGTGGCCCCGGACCTCATGACCGTGGCCAAATCCATGGGCGGCGGCCTGCCCCTGGCCGGCGTGGTCGGCAAGGCCGAGATCATGGATGCCGTGGCCCCGGGCGGCATCGGCGGCACCTACGGCGGCAACCCGCTGGCCTGCCGCGCCGGCCTGGCCGTCATGGACATCTTCGAACAAGACAACCTGCTGGCCAAGGCCGAGCGCCTGGGCAACGTGGTCAAGCGCCGGTTTGCCGCGTTTAAAAAACAGTACCAGCTCATCGGCGACGAGCGCGGCCTTGGAGCCATGCGCGCCCTGGAATTCGTCTCCGACCGCGCCACCAAGGCCCCCTGCCCCGAGGCGGCCAAGGGCGTGGCCAAGTTCTGCCAGGACAACGGCCTGCTCGTGTTGTCCTGCGGCAACTTCGGCAACTGCATCCGGGTGCTCATGCCGCTGGTCATCACCCGTGACCAGCTCGACCGCGGCCTGGACATTATGGAAGAAGGCATCCGCGAGGTCTCCAAAAGCCTCGGCAAATAACGGCAACAAGGCCCGACCCAGCCAACCGACAACGTAAAGAGGTGCAGGCATGAAAAACGGTTCCATCACGACGATTCTGGCCGGCTGCATGGGCATGGCCCTGTCCGCCGCCCTGTTCGCCGCTCCGGCCCTGGCCGCCGACAAGACCGTCAAGATCGGCAACGTCGAGCCCCTGTCCGGTCCGTCGGCCTCGGTCGGCGTCCAGGGCAAGCAGGCCCGGGAAATGGCCATCGAGGAGATCAACGCCGCCGGCGGCATCAAGTCCCTGGGCGGCGCCAAGCTGGAGCTGGTCTACGCCGACAGCAAGTCCGACCCCACCGTCGGCGTCACCGAGACCGAGCGCCTTATCAACACCGAAAAAGTCAACCTCATGACCGGCTGCTGGAACTCCGCCGTCACCTACCCGGCCACCCAGGTGGCCGAGCGCTACGGCATCCCCTTCGTGGTGCCCGTGGCCGTGCGCGACACCATCACCGAGCGCGGATTTAAAAACGTCTTCCGCATCGCTGCCAAGGACTCCTGGTGGGTGCGCGACCAGTTCCGTTTCCTCAAAGATATGCAGGAAGAAACCGGCGTGAAGCTGCAAAAGATCGCCTTTGTCTTTGAAAACGGCGACTGGGGCACCGGCTTTGCCGAGAAGTGGCGCGAACTGGCCAAGAAAGACGGCTACGAGGTCGTCCTCGACGAACCCTATCCCAGCACCGCCACCGACCTCACCCCGGTGGTGACCAAGCTCAAGGCCGCCAAGCCTGACATCGTCATGCTGGTGTCCAACGCCGCCGACGCCATCCTTTTGACCAACACCATGGCCGAAATGCAGGTCAAGCCCAAGGTCGTCCTGGCCAGCGGCGGCGGCCACGCCGATCCCAAGTTCCTGGAAAACACCGACACCAACGCCCTGGGCATCTTTGACGAAGTCGAGTGGAACACCGACGTCAACAAGCCCGCCGCCAAGCCGGCCAACGAGAAGTTCAAGAAGAAGTACGGCTACGACCTGACCGGCGAGTCCGTTGACGCCTACGTCGCCATGTATGTCATCGCCGACGCCCTGGAACGCGCCGCCTCCACCGAGCCGGCCAAGATCCGCGACGCCCTGGCCGCCACCAACCTGACCACCGGACCGGGCATGGTCGTCTCCTACGACGGCGTCCAGTTCGACGAGACCGGCCAGAACAAGAACGCCGGCATCGTCATCGTCCAGGTGGCCAACGTGGACGGCAAGCCCGACCGCGTCACCGTGTGGCCCAAGGCCGCCCGCCGCGCCGGGTACGTCCCGGCCTTCCCGGCCAACAAGTAGTAACACGTTGCAGTAACGCCCCGGACCGGCCTTTCCGGTCCGGGGCAAACGTCCGGAGAGGCTTTTCATGACCGCGGTGATTCAGGCGGCGCTCAACGGCGCCATGATGGGAGCCATGTACGGGCTGACCGCCCTCGGATTGACCCTGATCTTCGGGGTCATGAAGGTGGTCAACTTCGCCCACGGCTCACTGCTCATGGTTGGCATGTTCAGCGCATATTGGCTGATTCGACTCACGGGCATCCACCCGTATCTGGCCCTTGTCATCGTACCGCCCGTCCTGTTCGTTTTCGGCTATTATCTGCAGGACGTGGTCATCAAACCCGTGTTCAAAGCCGAAGGCCAGGTGCGCGAACCGTTGACGGTCATCATCGTCACCACCGGCGTCTGGTACGTCCTTGACAACCTGGCGCTCATGCTGTTTGGCGCCGAGTACCGCACCGTGCGCACGGCCATTTCCAACAAGTCCTTCGCGCTTGGCGAATTCATCATCTCCATCCCCAAATTTTCCGGCTTCGTGGTGGCCGTCGCCACGGCCGTCGGCCTTGCCCTTTTTATGCGCAAAACCAAAACCGGCAAAGCCCTTCGCGCCACCAGCCTGGACCGCGAAGCGGCCAACCTCATGGGCATCAACCAGTACCGCATCTACAACATCGCCTTCGGCCTCGGCACGGCCATCGCCGGCATCGCGGGCTGCGTGCTCATCCCCTTTTACTACGTCTACCCTTCGGTTGGCGTGGTCTTCGACATCCGGGCGTTTATCATCGTCGTGCTTGGCGGCCTGGGCAGCATTCCCGGTGCGCTCCTTGGCGGCTTGGTCATCGGCCTGATCGAGTCCGTCTTCTCCCAGTTCATGGCCTCCACCTGGACCGAAGCCATCATCTACGCCATCTTCCTCATCATTCTCTTCGTCAAACCATCCGGCTTCTTCGGCCACAAACAGGATTGGTAGGAGGCGCGCCGTGAGCCGAAAACAACTCGACCGGATATTGCTGGCAGTGGTTGCCCTGGCCGCCTTCGGGCTGCCCCTGGTGGTGACCTCGCCCACCTATCTGCAAATCCTCATCCTGCTCTTTTTCTACGCCTATCTGACCACGGCCTGGAACCTGGTCGGTGGTTTCGCCGGCGTGTTGCCCTTGGGGCATTCCGTTTTCGTCGGCATCGGGGCCTACACCTCCTCGATCCTGACCCTGCAGTATGGCGTGTCGCCCTGGATCGGCATGCTGGTCGGCGGAGCCATCGCCGCCGTCATCGGCGTCATCATCGGCCTGCCCACCTTCCGGATGCGCGGGGCCTACTTCTGTCTGTGCACCATCGCCTTTGCCGAAGGCATCCGGGTCATGGTGGAAAACATCGACACCTTGGGACCGCTCAAAATAAACGGCCCCCGGGGCCTGCTCGTGCCGCTGCTCAAGGACCCGACGTTCTGGGACTACCAGTTCATGTCCAAGCTGCCGTACTATTACATCATCTTGGTGCTTCTGATCCTGGTCCTGGCCTTTACCTGGTTCGTCTCACGCTCCAAGATCGGCTACTATCTGGCCGCCGGCGGCGAAGAACCCGACGCCGCCGCCGCTCTGGGCATCAACGTGGCCAACTACAAGCTCTTCGCCATGGCCCTGTCCTGCTTCCTGACCGCCCTGGCCGGCACGTTCTACGCCCAGCTCATGCTCTACTTCTATCCCAAGGGCCTCATGGGCCTGGATCTCTCCTTCGAGATCGCGTTTATCGCGCTCATCGGCGGCCGGGGTACCATCGCCGGCCCGGTCATCGGCGCGCTGCTCTTGCGACCGCTTAATGAATTCACCCGCATCTACTTAAGCGACATGCTGCCCGGGCTGCATCTGGTCATCTTCGGGCTCATCCTCATCCTGGTCATGATCTACCTGCCCAAGGGTCTCACCGCGCCACTGGCCGCCCTTTATGACCGGCTGGCCCGCAAAATCACCGGCCAGGGAGCAGCGAAATGAGCAACATCCTGGAAGTCACCAATCTCACCAAGCACTTCGGGGGCTTAACCGCCGTCAGCTCCCTGGACCTGCACATCAAGACCGGCGAAATCCTGGCGCTCATTGGTCCCAATGGCGCGGGCAAATCCACGGTCTTTAACCTCGTGGCCGGCGTGTTCGCCCCCTCCGAAGGCGTGATCAAGTTCGCCGGACAGACCATCCACGGCCAAAAGCCCTGGGATCTCGCCCGGCTGGGCCTGGCCCGCACCTTCCAGATCGTCAAGCCTTTCGGCAGCAAGACCGTGCTGTACAACGTCATGGTGGGAGCCTTTTTGCGCACCAATTCCACCATCAAGGCCCGGGAAATTGCTGAAGAAGTGCTGGTCACCCTCCAGCTCGACCATACCAAGGACATGCTGGCCGCCAACCTCACCATCGCCGACCGCAAACGCCTGGAGATCGCCAAGGCCCTGGCCACCGATCCCAAACTGCTGCTCCTCGACGAGGTCATGGCCGGACTGCGGCCCACCGAAGTCGACGACATGATCGGCATCATCCGGGGACTTCGCGACCGTGGCGTCACCGTCTTTGTCATCGAGCACATCATGCGCGCCGTCATGGCCCTGTCCGACCGGGTGGTGGTCATCCAGTTCGGCCAGAAGATCGCCGAAGGCTCGCCCGAGGCCGTCACCAAGGATGAAAACGTCATCAAGGCCTATCTGGGAGGCGAGTATGACGCTGCTTAGCGTGGAGAACATCAACGTCGCGTATGGCGACGTGCAGATCATCAACGACCTCTCGCTGACGGTCAACGAAGGCGAGGTGGTGAGCATCATCGGCGGCAACGGCGCGGGCAAGTCGACCTTGCTGAAGGCCATTTCGGGCCTGGTGCCGCCAAGTTCGGGCATCATCCGGTTTCGGGGCGAAGCCATCCAGGCCCTGCCCCCCGAAGCCATCGTCGAGCGTGGCGTCATTCATGTGCCCGAAGGCCGCCGGCTCTTCTCGCTCATGACCGTGGCCGAGAACCTGGACATCGGGGCCTACAACTCCCGGGCCTATAAGGACCGCGACAAAACCCTGCGCCAGGTCTACGAACTGCTGCCGCGCCTGCTCGAGCGCCAGACCCAGCTGGCCATGACGCTCTCCGGCGGCGAGCAGCAGATGGTGGCCATCGGCCGGGGGCTCATGGCCCTGCCGGGCCTGCTCATGCTCGACGAGCCGTCCCTGGGTCTGGCTCCCATCCTGGTCAAGTCGATCTTCGAGACCCTGCGCAAGATCGCCGACGCCGGCACCACGGTGCTTCTGGTCGAACAGGACGTCAACCATTCGCTGCGTCTGTCCGACCGGGGCTACGTCCTGGAACACGGCCGGGTGGCCATGTCCGGCTCGGCCAAGGAACTGCTGGAAAACCCCCACGTCAAATCGGCCTATCTCGGCATTTAAAAGGAAAAGCCATGCACGGCTTTCACGGACGCATCCTCACTGTTGACCTGACCCGGCGCGCGTTTGCCATCGAAGCGGCCGACCCGGCCCATCTTGACGCCTATCTCGGCGGCAAGGGCCTGGCCACCAGGCTGCTCCTTGACCGCAACCCGGCAGGGGTCGATCCCCTGGCCCCGGAGAACAACCTCATCTTCGCCGCCGGCCCCTTGTGCGGCGGCGTGGCCTGGGGGGCCAGCCGCTACGGCGTGTTCACCAAATCCCCCCAGACCGGGTTTTACACCGAATCCTATTCCGGCGGCCGCACGCCCCAGGCCGTGGACGCCGCCGGTTTCGACGCCGTGGTCCTCACCGGCGCGGCGAATGCGCTCACGGCCCTGACCATCCACCCCGACGGCTGCACCTTCCACGACGCGGCCGATCTGGCCGGCCTTGACGCCTACGCCACCGAAGACGCGGCCCGGGAGCGTTTCGTGCTGCCCCGCGACGACGCCAAGCGCGTGGGCGCGGTGGTCATCGGCCCGGCCGGGGAGAACTTGTGCCGGCTGGCCATGATCGCCAACGAACGCTGGCGCTGCGCCGGCCGCACCGGCGTCGGCGCGGTCATGGGCTCCAAAAAGGTCAAGGCCATCGTGTTCCAGGGCGACCGCAAGCGCCAGGCGGCCGATCCCGCCGGCCTGGCCGCCCATGCCGCCGCCTTTGCCAAGCGCGGGGTGGAGACCAAGGGCGTGCAGGTCTACAAGGCCATGGGCACGACCATGATGGTCGGGGTCATGAACGCGGCCGGAGCCTTTCCGGCCAAGTACTGGACCCAGGGCAACTGCGAACATTGGGAGAAGATCTCAGGCGAGACCTTCCACAAGGAGCACGAGGTCAAGGCCCACGCCTGCGCCAAATGCTTCATGTCCTGCGGCCGCATGGCCAAGCTCGCCTCGGGCCGCCACAAGGGCCTGACCCTGGAAGGGCCGGAGTACGAAACCATCTACGCCTTCGGCGGGCTGTGCATGATCGATGACATGGCCGAGATCGTGTATTTAAACGACCTCTGCGACCGCCTGGGCATTGATACCATCTCCGCCGGCAACCTCTGCGCCTTCACCGTCGAGGCCGTCTCGCGCGGCCGGGTGGACTACCCCATCGCCTACAACGACCCCGACGGCGCGGCCCGGCTCATCCAGGACATCGCCTCGGGCACGGGCATCGGGGCGCTCCTGGGCCAGGGCATCAAGGTCGCGGCCCGGGCCTGGGGACTGGAAGACCTGGCCGTCCACGTCAAGGGCCTGGAGCCGGCCGGCTACGACCCCCGGGCGCTTCGCGGCATGGGGCTGGCCTACGCCACATCCGACCGGGGGGCCTGCCATCTGCGCACCACCTTCTACAAGCCCGAGCTGGCCGGCATGATCCCGCCCGACGCCGTGGAAGGCAAGGCGGCCATGCTCATCGAGTTCGAGGACCGGCTCACCATCTTCGATACGCTTATCCTGTGCCGGTTCTTCCGCGATCTCTACACCTGGGACGAGCTGACCCAGGTCATCGGCCTGACCACCGGCCTCGACGCCAGCGAAGCAGCGCTCAAACGCCGGGCCGCGGCCATCGCCGACATGACCCGGGAGTTCAACCTGCGCGAAGGGCTGACCCCGGCCGACGACCGCCTCCCGGAGCGCATCCACCGCGAACCCCTGCCAAGCGGCAAGGAACTCCCCCGCGAGGCCTTCGACGCCATGCTGGCCGACTATTACCGGTTGCGCAATTGGTCGCCTCAGGGCGTGCCGACCGGCGCTGCCGACCTCTAACCCCAAAGCATCCCAAAGGAGCGGTACATGCTTGTCGGCGATTGGATGTCCACCGACGTGGCCACGGCGACCGAGGATGTCTCGATGATCAAGGCCGGCCGGATCATGCGCGACAAAAAAATCCGTCGTCTGCCCGTGGTGGACAAGGACGGAAAGCTTGTCGGCATCATTTCCGAGCGCGACCTCAAGGCGGCCTCGCCGTCCACGGCCACCTCACTGGACATGTACGAAATGACCTACCTGCTCTCGGAGCTCAAGGTCAAAGCCATCATGACCAAGGACCCGGTGCGCATCCGCCGCACCGACACCGTGGAGCGGGCGGCGCTTATCATGCGCGACCGCAAGTTCGGCAGCCTGCCGGTGGTCGATGAAACGAACAAGGTGGTCGGCATCATCACCGACACCGATATCTTCCGCCTGTTCGTCTCCATCACCGGCATCGACCAGGGCGGCATCCAGATCGGGCTGCGCCTGGGCGTGGCCGAGGGCAGCCTCAAGCCGGTGCTCGACGAACTGCGCCGCTTCGAGGCCCGCATCGTGAGCATCCTGTCGTCCTACGACCGGGGCGGCCCGGGCCAGCGCGACGTGTCCATCCGCATCCAAGGTCTGCCCGAGACCCGGGAGCGGGAACTGCGCGCCGAACTCGAAAAGACCGGCCACCTGCTCTACTGGACCCGCGACTAACCGAAAGTTCCTGTCCTCGCCTCGCCCCGGACGGCCCCATCCCCGCATGGCCGTCCGGGGCTCTTTTCCCTGCAACCGCCCTGTCGCCGCCTCTTGACGCCCGACGTCCGCTTCTGGTTTTCTCATTTGAACATGCCGTCCCCAACCGTGTTGTCCTGCAAGCCCGTGATCAAACTCAACAGCGCCCGGCAAAAGACCTGGGAAGCGCTTTTTTGCGTGCCCGCCCGGCCGGACATCCTCTGGGACGACGTGGCCGCGCTGATCCGAGCCCTGGGCGGCCGTGAAATCCACCATCACCAAAAAACCGCCGGCTCGCGGGTGCGGTTTGTCCTTGGCGGCGTCAAGGGCTTCTTCCACCGCCCCCACCCCGAAAACGTGCTGGACAAGGGCTGCGCCGCCGACGTGCGCGAATACCTCCTGCGCGCCGGCATGGCCGTCTGACCGCGAGGCTCTCCATGGACAACGCCACCTGCTACGCCGTCTACAAGGGCTATTGCCTCGTCTGCTCCGCGGAGGAAGACGGCACGCTCCACGGCCGCATCGACGGCATCCGCGACATCGTCACCTTCCACGCCGCCACCCCCGAAGCACTCCAGATCGCCTTCGAGGAAGCCGTGGAGGACTATTTGGCCGTCTGCCAGGAATCCTGCCTGCCGCCCGACGTGCCAGCCTGAGCCGAGCTCCTGGCGTTAGTCTGCCTGCTGCCACGGCCGGCATGAATCGCGCCCTGACTCGCCCGCCGCTCTTTCGCTCTTCTGGCGCACGGCCTGGGCAGAGCCCCGTCGACGCGGGACCCCCGCTTGTTGCCGCCGAGTATAAGCTGACCGGATAGGACGGTTGAAGCCCTTTCCCTCCCACTTTCATCAATTGACATCAATTCTCAATTTCATTATCAGCACTTCATCCCGGGGCGTTTCCGGACGGTGGCCATGCCCGGCGCGTCAGGCGGCCTGGAAGTCCGCGCCATGCCGCCTGACGCGCTCCTGCTCCGATGACGGCGACGCCCCGGGATATTTCTTCTGGAGGTTGCCGTTGATCCCGTCTCACGTCGCCCGCGCCCTGACCACCCTGCTCCCCATCCGCCAACCCGTATTTCTCTGGGGTCCCCCGGGCGTCGGCAAAAGCCAGATCGTGGCTCAGACCGCCGCCGCTCTCGGCCTTGAGCTCATCGACATCCGGGCCGTGCTCCTTGATCCCGTGGACCTGCGCGGCTTGCCGCAAATCGACGCCAACGGCCGCACCCACTGGCGCGCTCCGGCCTTTTTGCCGACAAGCGGCCAGGGCGTCCTTTTTCTCGACGAATTAAACGCCGCCCCGCCCCTGGTCCAGGCCGCCTGCTACCAGCTCATCCTCGACCGGGCCCTGGGCGAATACCGCCTGCCCGACGGCTGGACCGTCATCGCCGCCGGCAACCGCGATCAGGACCGGGCCGTCACCCACCGGATGCCGACCGCTTTGGCCAACCGGTTCGTGCACCTGGAAATCGAACCCCACCTGGAGGACTGGATTGCCTGGGCGGAAGCTGCGGGCATCGCGTCCGAGGTCACGGCCTTTTTGCGCTTCCGGCCCGCTTTGCTCCACGATTTCGATCCGACCCGGGCCGTCCGGTCCTTCCCCACGCCCCGGTCCTGGGAATTCGTGTCCACCATGTTGCAGGGCGCGCCCGATCCGCAGGTGGAACTGGAACTGCTGCGCGGGGCCGTGGGCGACGGCGCGGCTTTGGAATTTTCCGGATTTTTGCGCACCTGGCGCGAGCTGCCCGACACCGACGCCGTGTTGGCCGATCCCGACGCCGCGCCGGCCCCGGTGGAACCGGCCGCAGCCTACGCCATCTGCGAGGCCCTAGGACGGCTGGCCTGCCCGGACGTCATGCCGGCGCTGACCCGCTACGCCGCCCGGCTGCCGGTGGAATTCGGGGTGCTGCTCATGCGCGACGCCGTGCGCCGCGACAGCCGCACGGCCAAGACGCCGTCATTTGCCGCCTGGGCCCGGGACAACGCCGAGGTGTTCGTGTGACCGCGCCCGACGCCGTGGGCCGAAAGCTCGTGCGGGCGCGCATGGAGCTCGTGCTGGGCCACCCCTTTTTCGGGGCCATGGCCCTGCGTCTGGCCCCCCTGGCCGACGCCTCCTGCCGCGACGTCTGGACCGACGGCGTCACGCTCGGCTACAATCCTCTTTACGTGACCGAGCGCAGCGAGGACGAAATCGCGGCGATTATCGCCCATGAAATCCTGCACTTGGCCTGCGAACACCATCTGCGCCGCAAGGACCGGGACAAGGCGCTGTGGAACCGGGCCTGCGACCTGGCCGTGGCCGCCCTTTTGGTGGAAGCGGGTTTCACCCTGCCCCCGGGCCACCCCTTCGAGGCCACCCAGGCCGGCAAACCGGCCGAGGCCATCTATGCCGTGCTGGCCGGCGAAATCGACCAGCGCCACGGCGGCGGCGGCACGGATGCGGCCAAGACATCGGCCCTGCCGGCCGACACCGCCCCGGGCGGCGGCGATGGCGACACGCCGCTGGCCGCCAAGGCCGGACAAGCCGAACCCGCGCCGTCCGGCTCCGCGCTTAACGGCCAGGACAAGCAGCCCCAAAGCGCCTCGGGCGACCAGGACAGGGCCGGAACCCTTGGCCAAACGCCAAGCCGCAGCATCGGCGAGGTGCGCGACCACCCGGACCTGGACGGGCAGCGCCGTGAATCCGAACACCGCGATCTGACCGACAAGCTGCGCCAGGACGTCAACCAGTCGCGCCGGGCGGCCAGCGCCATGGGCAACATGCCGGCCGGCCTCGACCGGCTGCTGGCCGAGCTGGCCGCGCCCAGGCTCGACTGGGCGGCGCTCTTGCGCCGCTTCATCCTGGCCCGGGCGGTCAGCGACTATTCCTGGTCGCCGCCCAGCCGCCGCCATATCCACCTGGGCCTCTATCTACCCTCGCCGCGCTCCATGACCCTGGGCGAGGTGGCCCTTGTTCTCGACACCTCCGGCTCGGTGGACGAGGAGCTTCTCGCCGCCTTTTGCGCCGAACTCGGCTCCATCCTGAGCGCCTGCGAGGCAAGCCTTCACGTCTATGCCTGCGACGCGGACGTGAGCGAAGCGACCGTGTACTCCCGGGCCGATCCGCCCCTGGCGCTGACTCCGCGAGGAGGCGGCGGCACGGACTACCGCCCGGCCTTCGCCAAGGTCGAGGCCGACGGCTTGCGGCCGGCCTGTCTGCTCTATTTCACCGATCTCCAGTGCGACCGCTTTCCCGAGGAGCCGGCCTATCCGGTGCTGTGGATCGTGCCAAAAACCGCCAAGGAGCGACCGCCGTTCGGCGACGTCGTGCAACTGGACTAGGAGAGTCCCCTATGCGCATCACCTGGCATATCGTCAAAAAGCGCGGCAACCTGCGTCCCGAGCTAGTTTACGACGTCGTCCTGGAAGGCCACGAAAAGGCTCTGGCCTTGCCTTACGTGCGTGTCGATTCGACCATCCCCGAGCCGCCGTCCTCCTGGCAGGCCCACTGCTATCCCGGCCAGCACGAACGGGCCGGGGCCGCGCCGGCCGGCTTTTACCAGCTGGCCACGCCCAACCACGCCACCGGCACGCTGCGGCAAACGCTGCGCCTGCCCTGGCGGCAGGACAACGCCTACCCGGAAGTGGAAGCGTCGTTTGCAGCCCTGCGCCGGGCCTTCGAGATGGCTTTGGCCGAGGCCGGAGCCAGCCAGCCCATGGACATGTGGGGAGAGTTGACGCTGACCGCCGGCCTCAAGCGGGATCTGGCCCCGTCGCTCATGGCCGACCGGCTGCTGGGGTTGGCCCAGTAGCTTCACGCAGGTTCAAACGCTAAGGGGCCGCCCAGGAACCCGTCCCGGGCGGCCCCTTGGCGTTTACTCCGGGCCGGACTCATGGCGCGCCCACGAAAAACGCCTGATGGAAATGTCAAATCCACCGCCAGCCGCCACCCAAACTATCGGTTGCCCCTCCAAGATGTGGAGCAAAAAAGGCATCTTCCTGTCGCTTTCTTACGCCACAACCCAGACCGCCAACCCCTTGGCAGCGTGGATGATTTTGGTGGAGACGCTGCCGAAGAGGAATTCCTCCTGCTTGGACACGCCGCGCCGGCCCACGACCACGGTGCCGTAGCCGCCTTCCTCGGCCAGCCGCAGCACTTCCAGGGCGATGCTGGTGCCGATGCTGCATTCGGTGGCTTCCCGCAGCGGCGAACGGCAGCTCTCCACGAACCGTGTGCCGACCTTGTCGTCGGGGATGCCGGCCGCGACGAGCATGGCCCGGGCCTGGTCCAGGGCGTCGCGCATGGCGGCGTTGCGGCGCTGGCATTCGGCTTTCCAGGCCGCGTCATCGGCAAAAAGGTCCCGGTCGGCCGGCCGTTCGATGGCGGCCACATCGACTTGTCGGGTTCCGTCGTGCCCGACCATGGCCGCGACATAGGCCACGGAGCGCTGGGCATTGTCCGATCCGTCGTAGGCAATGAGGATTTTGTCGGTGTTCATGGCTGCTCCAGGTCAGATGCCGTTTCGGCCAAGGGCTTGGCGGGCGCGGCAGAGGTCGTCGATGAGTTCGCCGGCCGTGTCGTAATAGACTTCGGCGGCCAGGGAAAAACGCCGCAAGACATTGGTCATTTCGAGCGGGATGTAGGGAAAGAGCTTTTGCAGATTGACGATGCGGTTGGGAAACATGATGGAGCAATCGTCGCTGGTGATTTGCGCCCGCAAGGCCGGCGAGATGGACTGGGTGGTGTGTTGTCCCATGCCGACCAGGAACTGGATGATGTTGCCCAGGCCAAAGAGATCAAGGCCAAACGGGCTTTCCTGGAAGTCGAAGGTGTAGTCGAAATCGATCCAGCAGTACTGCCCGGAATCGTGGAGCACGTAGAGGTGGTCGCGGCGCACGTCGCCGTGTTTTTCGTTGCGGTCATGGAGCCATTTGATGGCCTGGCAGGCCTCGATGAAGCGTTCGAGGACCGTGGGAAAAAGGTCGTGAAAATAGTCGCGGTGCGGCATTTCCAGGGCCTCGATCTTCTCGTCCAGGCGCTTGCCGGCGACGAGGTCGAGGATGCGCACGGGATTGTCGGCCGCGTCGTAGATGGTCTCGCCCTGCATGAAGCGTGGGTCGCCACGCACAAGGTCGAGGATGCGGGTCTCCTTGCGCGGGCTTCTGGTGCAGGTGACCACCATGGAGCCGATGGTCATGGGAAAGTTCTCGTGGAAAACGAGCTTGACGATGTTGCGGCCGCCGGTTTCCAGGCAGCGGCAGCGTTTGACCCAGTACTTTGGGTCTTCCATGCCGAAGCGGCGTTCGGCCTCGTCGCGAAGCACCAGGAAGTGGCGCTCGCCAAGGACCATGACGTCGCCGTAGCCGATGCGCATGAATTCGGTGGTGTCGTCGTAGAGTTCCCCGACGTGGCGGGCCGGGAAATCCGGGGCCAGACGGGTGAGCAATTCGCGGGCGGATGGGGCCAAGGACGCCTCCGTGACGGTTGGACGTTTCCCATTCCTTGCCCGATTTCGGGTTGTTGGGCAACGGAGACGCCGGCATTTGAACCGCTTGTCTGGGACTTGGCGAGGGGCTAGGCTTGGTGCGCGTATGCCCGGCATCAGCCAGGCAGGATGACGACAGGGAAGTTGGAGGGCCTTATGATGGACAAACGTGTGGCCATTGTCACTGGAGCGTCCCGGGGCATCGGCGCGGCCGTGGCCCGGCGTCTGGCGGCGGACGGGCTGGCGGTGGTGGTCAATTACGTGACTGGGCAAAACCGGGCTGAGGCTGTTGTGCGCGACATTGTGGCCGAGAGCGGCCATGGGGTCGCCATCGGGGCCGACGTGTCCGACCCGGCCGACGCGGCGGCGCTCTTCGAGGCGGCCGAAGCTGTTTTCGGCGGCGTCGACGTCGTCGTCAACAACGCCGGGGTGATGCAGCCGGGGCTGGTTTCCCTGGCCGACACCAGCGACGACCTGTACGAGCGCATCGTGTCCATCAACCTTGGCGGCACGTTCAACATGTTGCGCCTGGCCGCGACACGGCTGCGCGACAATGGGCGCATCGTCAACTTCTCCTCCAGCGTGGTCGGCCTGCGGCCGGCCGGCTACGCCGTCTACGCCGCCACCAAGGCGGCGGTGGAAACCATGACCGCCATTTTCGCCAAGGAGATGGGACCGCGCGGCATAGCCGTCACGGCCGTGGCCCCGGGGCCGGTGGGCACGGAGCTGTTTTTGACGGGCAAGACGCCGGAAATGGTGGAGCGTATCGCGGCGGCCACGCCCCTTGGCCGGCTGGGCACGCCCGAGGACGTGGCCGGGGTCGTGTCATTTTTGGTTGGCGGCGACGGCGGCTGGATAAATGGCGCGGTCATTCGGGCTAATGGCGGCATGGTGTAGCGGGGCGCATTGGTCGGTTTTCCTGAACAGGATGTCCAGGCCCGGGGCCGCCGGACTCTGCCGGTTCCAGGGACAGCCCCGGGGCAGTTTTCGGCGTGATCCCGATGGATGCTTGCCGGGACGGTTTTTTCGACAAAAAAGCGCACCGGCGCGGACTATCCGCGCCGGTGCGCTGTATTTCATTGTGGTTCGCGCACCGCTCAGGCGGCGTGATGGGTGGCCGCCTGTTGCGTCAGGCTGGCCAGCCCGGCGAGGTCTTCATCGGAAAAGACCCGAGCCGTGTCGAGGAGTATGATGAAACGGCCGTTGTGGCGAGCGATGCCCTGGATGCAGGCCGCCTCGACGTCGGTTCCCATGCCCGGCGGCGGCGCGATGGCCTGGGCGTCGAGTTCCAGCACTTCCTTGACCGCTTCGGTCAGCGCCCCCACCAGTCGGACGCCCCCGTCGGGGTCGGGCTGCTCCACGATGACGATACGCGTATTCAGGGTTTGGTTGACTGGGCCGAAGCCGAGCTTGAGGCCGAGATCAAGGACCGGCACGGCCTGGCCCCGCACGTCGACCACCCCGCGCATGTGGTCGGGCATCCGCGGCAATCTGGCGATGTCCGTATAGTCGAGGATTTCCCGCACCACGTGGATATCGATGCCAAAGATGCCTGTTTCGCCCAGGATCAGGGTGAGAAATCGCCGGACGCCGATATTCGATGTCTGATTCATGGCCGTCCCCACTCTAGAATTGTTCGAAATGCTCGTCGCCAAGATCGACCTTGGCCGCCGCCGGCAACGGCACACCTTTTCGGGGGAGGGCCTTGCGCGGGGTGCCCTT
Source organism: Solidesulfovibrio magneticus RS-1 (assembly GCF_000010665.1). Lineage (NCBI taxonomy): Bacteria > Pseudomonadati > Thermodesulfobacteriota > Desulfovibrionia > Desulfovibrionales > Desulfovibrionaceae > Solidesulfovibrio > Solidesulfovibrio magneticus. The sequence goes on from NC_012796.1 coordinate 2,556,706, forward strand.
GTCGCCCGTGGCCGTGCGGTGGGCGGCCCGGGGCACGCCTTGGCCGGCCACTTGGAAGAAGCCCACGGTGCTGACGAGCTGGGCGGCCTGGGAGGAAAGTTCCTCAGCCGTAGAGGCCAGTTCCTCGGAGGCCGAGGCGTTTTGCTGCACGACCTGATCAAGCTGCTGCAGGCCCTTGTTGACCTGTTCCACACCGGAGCTTTGCTCCTGGGAGGCGGCGGCGATCTCCTGAACGAGATCGGAAGTCTTGAGGATGTCCGGGACGAGCATTTCCAGGAGTCGGCCGGCCCGTTCGGCCACGTCGAGGCTGGAGGCGGACAAGGTGTTGATCTCAGCGGCCGCGCCCTGGCTGCGTTCGGCCAGCTTGCGCACTTCCGCGGCGACGACGGCGAATCCCCGGCCATGGTCGCCGGCCCGGGCGGCCTCGACGGCGGCGTTTAAGGCGAGCAGATCAGTCTGGCGGGCAATTTCCTCAATGATGGAGATCTTGGCCGCGATCTGGCGCATGGCGGCCACGGTGTCGACCATGGCCGCGCCGGATTCCTTGGCGTCGGCGCTGGCTTTCTTGGCCAGGGTTTCGGTCTGGCGGGCGTTGTCGGCGTTGCGCATGATGGAGCTGTTGATTTCTTCCATGGAAGAGGAACTTTCTTCCACTGCGGCGGCCTGTTCGGACGCGCCTTGGGACAGCGACTCGGAAGAGGCGCTCAGTTCCTCGGCCCCGGAAGCCATGTTCTCAGCACCGCTTTTGACTTCTTCGACGATCTCGGTGAGGCGTTCGATCATGGAAGCCAGGGAGCGCATGAGGACGTCCTCGGCGCAACGCGGCTCCACCTGGATGCGCAGGTTGCCCTCGGACATCATCTCGGCGATCTGCGTGACGCGCGTTTCGGCTTCGGCCACCTCGCGCATGGCCTGGCAGACCTGGCCGACCTCGTCGGCCCGGACCACTTCGAGTTTGTGGCCGAGATCACCTCGGGCCAGGGCCTTGGCAAACTCCATGCAGGCAATAAGCGGCTTGGCAATGGCGCGAGAGATACCGACGCCGAGCAGCAGGCCAATGACGATGCTTGTGCCGATGATGGCAAAAAGCACGTTTCGGCTCGTATTGTAGATTTCGCTGGACTCGTCGTAGTATCTTTTGGCGTTGTTTTCCTTGATGCGAACAAGATCTGTCATGATATCGTCAACAGCGTTAACCTTCTCGCGTCCGACCCCCAAGGCAAGATCAACGGAAGTCCTATTCGACTGCAGTTCTTCTTTATTGCAAGCCTCAATAATTTGATTCCATACAGGTTGCAGGGCATTCCAGGCGGCATCGAGTTTGGCAATTTTCTCTTTGCCTTCCTTGGAGAAGAACAAGTTTCTGGCGATGTTCATCTGCTCCTGGTATTCATTCTTATATTTTTCCAGGCTTTTTACGTTGCGAGCGCGATCTTCGAGTGAAGTCGTCATGATCATGTTTCGCACGGCACGGTCAGCATAAATAAGATCGATATTGGCTTCTTTGACAGCAGAAATGCCAAGAAGCTCTCGTTCGTACATCGTGTTATTCATGCTATTAATGGCACCCATATTGTGCAAACCGAGGTAACCGACAATTCCTGTAATAATCGCCATGATAATAAAAGAAATGATCAGTTTCTTGCCAACGCGCAAATCGTAAAACCACTGCATGAAACAACTCCATATCAAAACAAAACATAAAAACATCAGTCCGGCGTCTATGCCCTGACTGATCACCCAAAACCGCTTCCCCCAATCATCAACTTCAACGCCCCGAACAAGCCCCCCGCCTGCATCGGGATACGCCCTTGCCACCGACAGTCCTTTTTAACCAAGGGCATGCGGCAACCTGGGTTGGCGACTCGCGGGCATGGCAAATCCAGATCGTCATTGCTCTGCGAATTTCCTGGATTTTTTGCATTTCTCGCAAGTGTGCCGCCTTTCGTAATTTAAATGGACCATTAATATTTTGCAATAAGATTTGTTGTTACGCTAACCATATGTTGTCAAATGGTTTATTATGTGAATAATAACCGTTTCTCCATGGCACGCCTAAGGACGGACAACGTACAGCCTCCATCCGATGATGACGCCGAACATCGCCATGCAGGATTGGAGAGGCGAGTCCTGACCCGGGGTTCAAGAGACGAGTGCAACGCCCATCGATTGCGAAGCAGTGACGAGGCGCAATGGAGGCAAGGGGCTCATGCAAAGTGGCGACGACGAATGACTTGAGGCCTTGTGAACAACAATTCTATGACCGTCAGTCCCCGTTCAGTCGAGAAGCGTCAAGTATGGCGGAATGATGTTCTGGCGGCAGGCGGTTTGCCCAGCGTTCGGAAAGGGCATACCTGGTGCGCCAAGTTCGTCGTGGGCAGTCGTGGCTGGCTGGTTGTTCTGCACAAAAAAAAGGCCTTGCGGCATCTGCCGCAAGGCCCTTGCAATCCTTTGGTGGAGGCGATGGGACTTGAACCCACTACCTATGCGTTGCGAACGCATCGCTCTCCCAGATGAGCTACGCCCCCGTTGGGAGAAAGGTTATTAAGCGTATTCGCCGGCCCGGTCAAGAAATCCTTTGCCGTTTTCGTGGCGTCGGCCAAATGTCGCCGGCCGGCGGTTGACCTCGGGCGTTCCTGATGCCACTATGCCAATTGAAAGATACCCGAAACCATTATGCCTTTTTTGGCGATTTCGCCTCTGGAGATCCGACCATGAAGATCCATCGCGCCCTGCGCATGGAGCGCTGCATCGGCTGCCATTCCTGCTCCCTGGCCTGCGCCCGGCTGGTGTACAAGTCCATGTCCTGGCAGACCGCCGGCATTCGCATCCGGTCCACCGGCGGCGTGTCCAGCGGCTTCCAGGCCATCTTGTGTCTGGCCTGCGACCCGGCCCCGTGCGCGGCCGCTTGCCCAACCGGAGCCATGAGTCAGCGCAAGTCCGGCGGCGGGGTGACGCTCAAAAAATCCCTGTGCATCCAGTGCGGCCAGTGCGCCGCCGCCTGCCCGGTGGACGCCATCAATCTTGACGCGGCCGGCAATCCCGCCGTGTGCCTGCACTGCGGCCAGTGCACCGCCTATTGCCCCCATGACTGCCTGGAGCTGGTCGAGGCCGACACGCCCGCCGCCCCCTGCCTGGAGAGCTGCCATGTCGAATGAGGCAAACGATCTGTTCCGCGTCCTGGTGTATGACCTCGAACGCGGTCGCGGCGAATTGGCCATCCTGCCCGGTCGGCGGCAATGCCTCGGCGGCTCGGGGCTGGCGGCGCTCCTTTATGAAAAATACGGCCTGCCCACGGCCCCGGCCTTCGATCCCCGTCAGCCGCTGATATTCGCCATTGGTCCGGCCACGGGCTATTTCCCGCTCATGAGCAAGACCGTGTGCGGCTTCAAATCGCCATATAACGAAAACTACGCCGAATCCCACGCCGGCGGCCGCTCGGCCCTGGCCCTGCGCTTTGCCGGCTACGACGCCCTGGTCGTGGTGGGCAAGGCCCCACGGCTCTCCACCCTGGTGGTCGGCTCGCGGCGCATCGAACGTATCGACGTCCACTATCTGGCCGGGGCCGACGTGTTCACCACAGGCAAGCTCCTGCGAAAGATCGCCGAGGGGGCTTCGGGCCACCGCAGCATTCTACGCATCGGCCCGGCCGGAGAAAACGGCTCGGGCTACGCCTGCATCAACGTCGACACCTACCGCCACTTCGGCCGCCTCGGAGCCGGGGCGGTCATGGGCTCGAAAAACCTCAAAGGCATCGTCATCCAGGGCGACGGCGACCTGCCGCTGCCGGCCGACAAGGGCTATGCCAAGCTTTTCAAGGACATCCACGAAAAGGTCACATCCTCCGGGATGATGGAAAAATACCACAACCTTGGCACCCCGGCCAACGTGTTGCCCTTAAACGAACTCAAGTCGCTGCCCTGGCGCAACCTGGCCGCGACGAGCGATTCCGAGGCCGACAAGATCTCGGGCGAGGCCTTTGCCGAAAAGCTCCTCATGCACAACGCTGCCTGCGCCGGCTGTCCGGTGGGCTGCATCCACGTCGGCATGGTGCGCGAGATGTTCTCCTCTTCCCACCGGTTCGCCATCCATCAGGTGGCCTACGACCACGAACCCAACTTCGCGGCCGGCCCCATGCTTGGCGTCGTCGATCCGGTGGAAGTGCTGGCGATAAACGACATGGCCGACCGCCAGGGCCTGGACATCATCTCGGCCGGCGTGGCCCTGGCTTGGGCCGTGGAGGCCACGCAAAAGGGCGTCATTTCCGAAAAGGACACCGAGGTGAAGCTCACCTTTGGCGACGCGGCTGCCCTCAAACGCGCCATGTGGCTCATCGGCCACAAGGCCAACGACTTCTATGCGCTCCTTGGCCAGGGGGCCATGGTCGCCGCCGCTCATTACGGCGGGGCCGACTACGCCTGCGTGCTGGGCCAGGAAATGGCCGGCTACGCCACGGGCGAGACCTATTTTGCCTCCCAGACCGTCGCCTTCCGCCATTCCCACCTCGATACCGGGGCCTACTCCTACGACCAGAAGCACAAGGAGCAGGACGTGGCCAAGGTGGTGGACTTCCTGGTCAAGGACGAGCGCGAGCGAGTGCTTCTGACTTGCCTCGTGGCCTGCCTTTTCGCCCGGGAGGTCTACAAGCCCGAAGTCATCGCCTCGGTGCTCGGCTGCCTGGGCCATGAGGAACTGGCCGGCTCCTTTGACGCCGCCGCCGAGAATGCCCGGCGCGCCCGCTGGCGGCTCAAGATCGCCACCGGCTACGACCCCAGGGCCACGCGCATCCCCAAACGCTTCACCGAGGTGACCACCTGGAAGGGTCCGGTGGACGCGGTCTACATGGAGGCCCTGCGGGCCGCCTACGCCGAGGCCGTGGCCGAACTCGGCGCGCCGCCTGCCACCGACCAGGCCCAGCCGCCGGCTTTGTAAAAAACGCAGTCCCCGCCGTGCAATGGACGCAGCGATATGCTAGGCCATACGGCATCGGCCCCAAACCGGGGCCGATGCCGTATTTTATTCTTTTTTCCGCAACAACGGCGTGTTATGGCAATAGCGTCGTCCGGCCGCGCCCGCCCCGGCCAAGGCCTTGATCCCAAGCCCGCGACGGTCAAAGGAGACCCGACATGGCCCAACTCACCGAGCATCCGGCCCACAGCGCCCTTGTCGCCCACCATGAGCGCGTGAGGGACCTGCACATGCGCGACCTGTTCGCCGCCGATTCCGGCCGGTTCGACAAACTTTCCCTGCGCCTGGGCGACATCCTGTTCGATTATTCCAAGAACCGGGTCACGGACGAGACCCTGGGCCTGCTGTTCGACCTGGCCCGGCAGGCCGGGGTGGAAGCCCGGCGCGACGCCATGTTCGCCGGCGAAAAAATCAACCGCACCGAGAACCGGGCCGTGCTCCACGTGGCCCTGCGCAACCGGGCCAACCGGCCCATCCTGGTGGACGGCCACGACGTCATGCCGGACGTCAACAAGGTGCTCAACCAGATGCGCATCTTCTGCGGCCGCGTCCATTCCGGCCAGTGGAAGGGGTATAGCGGCAAGGCCATCACCGACGTGGTCAACATCGGCATCGGTGGTTCGGACCTGGGACCGCAGATGGCGAGTCTGGCCCTGGCCCAGTATGCCGTGCCCGGCATCACGTCGCATTTCGTTTCCAACGTGGACGGCGCGCACATGGTGGAAACGCTGCAGCGCGTCTCCCCGGAGACGACCCTTTTTATCATCGCCTCCAAGACCTTCACCACCCTGGAGACCATGGCCAACGCCCATGACGCCCGGGACTGGTTTCTCGCCCAAGCCGGCGACGAGGCGGCCGTGGCCAAGCATTTCGTGGCCCTGTCCACCAACGCCGAAGCCGTGGCCGCCTTCGGCATCGACACGGCCAACATGTTCGCCTTCTGGGACTGGGTCGGCGGGCGCTATTCCCTGTGGTCGGCCATTGGCCTGTCCATCGCCCTGGCCGTGGGCTTCGACAACTTTGAAGCCATGCTCGAAGGCGCGTTTCTCGCCGACGAGCATTTCCGGTCCGCGCCACTTGAGCGCAACATTCCGGTGGTCATGGGACTGCTCGGCATCTGGTACAACAATTACTTCGGGGCGCAGACCCAGGCCATCCTGCCCTATGACCAGCACCTGACCCGGTTCGCCGCCTATTTCCAGCAAGGCGACATGGAGAGCAACGGCAAGTCCGTCACCAATGACGGCCGGTTTGTGGACTACACCACCGGCCCCATCATCTGGGGCGAGCCGGGCACCAACGGCCAGCACGCTTTTTATCAGCTGATCCATCAGGGCCGAAAGCTCATCCCCTGCGATTTCCTGGCCGCCGCCATCACCCGCACGCCCCTGGGCCGGCATCAGGACATGCTCTTGTCCAACTTTTTCGCCCAGACCGAGGCCCTCATGAAGGGCAAGACCGTGGACGAAGCCCGGGCCGAGCTGGCCGACAAGGTCTTGGGTGAAGCGCAGCTGGAGCTTTTATCCAAGGCCAAGTCCTTCACCGGCAACCGACCGACCAATTCGTTCCTATATCGCGTCCTGGATCCCAAGACTCTGGGCACGCTGATCGCGCTCTATGAGCACAAGATCTTTGTCCAGGGAACCATCTGGGACATCAACTCCTACGACCAGATGGGCGTGGAACTCGGCAAAGTGCTGGCCGGAACCATCCTCAAGGAGCTGGAGAATGACGCGCCGGTGGCGTCCCACGACTGCTCCACCAATGGCCTGGTCAATTACTACAAGGAATTGCGTCTGGGCGACTAGTGTCGCGTCCCTTAAAAATACGACATTTTTTAAGAAAAAATTTACAGTTTCAACATGTTGTCTACGAGATACCCTGTGAGTTTTTCGTGAACGCGACACTCGTGTCGCGCCCCGAGCCGCAGCAAAACGACTCCTCAGGCGGCCGGGAGCCTGAGGCCCCCGGTCCCCCAAAAGGGGCAAAGAGGAGATAGCGGGAAGACGTGGTTACCCCGTCAGCCGCTTGGCCAGATTCAGGGCGGCGGCCAGGCTGCTGACGGCCGCCTTGCCCGTGCCGACCAGCTCGAAGCCCGTGCCATGGCCCACGGAGGTGCGCACAAAGGGCAAGCCAAGGGTCACGTTGACCGTGTCCTTGAAGTGCAAAAGCTTCAGCGGCGGCAGGCCCTGGTCGTGGTACATGGCCAGGATGGCGGAAAATTCGCCCTGGGCCGCCCGGTAAAAAAGCGTGTCCGCCGGCAGCGGCCCCACGGCCGAAATGCCCTTGGCCCGGGCCGCCTCCACGGCCGGGCGCACCACCGCCTCATCCTCGCGGCCTAAAAGCCCCCCCTCCCCGGCATGGGGATTGAGGCCGCACACGGCAATGGGCTTGTCCGCCACCCCAAGGCGCGTAACGTAATCCCAGGTCAGGGCCAGACAGCGGGCCACCCGATCGTAGGTGACCAGCGACGGCACCTTGGCCAGGGGCGGATGGGTGGTGACCAAGCTCACCCGCAGCACCGGGCCGCACAGGTGCATGCATACGCCGCCGCGCCCCACGCCCGAACGCTCGGCCAGAAATTCGGTATGGCCCGGAAAGGCGAAACCGGCGGCATTGAGCGCCGCCTTGGACAGCGGGCCGGTGACCAGTCCCCAATCCGGGTGGGCGGCCAGGGCGGCCAGGGCCAGCTCCAGACTTTCGCCGGCGGCCCGCCCGCCTTCAGGCGTCTCCTGGCCAGGGGACAACGGCAGCCCGGCCGAGCCCTCAGGCTCCAGCAGATAAATCCCGGGCGCAGCCTCGGCCACGGCGTCGTAGTCGGACAGGCGCGTCCAGAACCGGGCCAGCCCCAGGCGCTCGGCGTGCCAGACCAGGGCCGTTTCCGGGCCAACAAGCACCACAGGACGGTCGTTTTTCGGCGCGTCCGGGCCGCCGAGCAGCCGGCAGACCAGTTCCGGCCCCAGGCCGCCTGCGTCGCCGAGGGTGAGAAGGATGGGGTTTTTCAAAGGGGATTGGGCAGTCATGGGCTTCCTTCCACAACACCAACAGCCGGTGGGAAGATTCCCCCGGCACAGGAGGTTTGGGGAGGAGGCCGCGCCTCCTCCCGTCCATGTTCAGCCTTCGGGGGTCAAGGCCACGGCAGCCAGGGGCGGCAGCGTCAGGGAGAGGTATTCGGGCCAGTCGCCGTACGCGGCCGGCCGGGCCATGACGCCGCCGCCGTTGCCGATGTTGCCGCCGCCGAAAAGCGCTGCGTCGGAATTGAATATCTCCCGCCAGAACCCGGGGATGCGGCAGCCCACGGCGTAGTTCTCGCGCACGATGGGCGTGAAGTTGAACGCCCACAAGACCGGCGATCCGTCCGGGGCCTTGCGCAGGAAGGTGATGACCGAGGCGGCGTAATCAGACAAATCCACCCACTCGAATCCGGTCCAGTCGTTGTCGCGGTCGTGCATGGCCGGATAGGCCTTGTGCAGGGCATTAAGCGCCCGCACCAGTTCCGCCGCGCCTTGGTGATTGGGGAAATCCATCAGCGCCCAGTCGAGGGGCTCCCGGGAGTTCCATTCCTTCCACTGGCCGAATTCGCAGCCCATGAACAGGAGCTTCTTGCCCGGATGGGCCCACATATACGCCAAAAACAGGCGCAGGTTGGCCATTTGCTGCCACTGGTCGCCGGGCATCTTGGAAATGAGCGCGCCTTTGCCGTGAGTGACCTCGTCGTGGGACAGAGGCAGGATGAAGTTCTCGTGGAAGGCGTAGAGCATGGAAAAGGTGAGTTGGTTTTGGTGGTAACCCCGGTAGATGGGGTCCTTGGCGAAATAGCTCAGGGTGTCGTTCATCCAGCCCATGTTCCACTTGAAGGTGAACCCCAGGCCTCCGGTATAGACCGGCCGCGACACACCGGCCCAGGAGGTGGACTCCTCGGCGATCATGGCCGCGCCGGGGAAATGCTCGTGGACCACCACGTTGAGCTCGCGCAGCATCTCGATGGCCGCGATGTTTTCCTTGCCGCCGTACTTGTTGGGAATCCACTGCCCTTCCCGGCGGGAGTAGTCGAGGTAGAGCATGCTGGCCACGGCATCGATGCGCAGGCCGTCGAGATGGAATTCCTTGAACCAATAGAGCGCGTTGGCCAGAAGGAAGTTTTTAACCTCGTGGCGCTCGAAATTGAAGACATAGGTGCCCCAGTCGGGGTGCTCGCCCTGGCGCGGATCTTCGTGCTCGAAAAGCCCGGTGCCGTCGAAGCGGCCCAGACTCCAGGCGTCCTTGGGAAAATGGGCCGGCACCCAGTCGAGGATGACGCCAATGCCGTTTTGGTGGCAGACGTCGATCAAGTAGCGCAGGTCCTCGGGCGTGCCGAAGCGCGAGGTCGGGGAAAAATAGTGGCCGACCTGGTAGCCCCAGGATTCGTCCAGGGGATGTTCGGCCAGGGGCATGAATTCGATGTGGGTGAAACCCAGGTCGCGCACGTAGGGCACCAGGGTCTCGGCCAGGTCGCGGTAGGAGTAGAACGAGCCGTAGTCGGCGGTTTTCCAGCGCCAGGAGCCGGCATGGACTTCATAGATGGCCACCGGATCGGTCAGGGGCAGGCCGCGCGCCCGGCGCTGCTTCATCCAGGCCCCGTCGTTCCAGGCGTAGCTGTCCAGATCCCAGGCCCGGGCGGCCACACCAGGCCGCATTTCGGTGCAAAAGGCGAAGGGATCGGCCTTTTCCACTACCGCGCCGTCTAGCTGGATGACGGAAAATTTGTAGAGCCAGCCTTTCTCGAAACCCGGGATGCAGCCGGCCCAGATGCCCGAGGCGGCCACGGGATGCAGGGCTTGAGCCCCGGGGGTCCAGCCGTTGGCGTCGCTTATAACCGACACGGCCCGGGCGTTGGGGGCCCAGACGGCGAACCGGTAGCCCGGTCCGTCCGGCCCATCGTAGGGATGCGCGCCCAGGAGCCGGTAGAGGTCCCAATGTTTGCCCTGGCCGAAGAGGAAGATGTCGAGTTCGCCCAGGGCCACGGGCAGGCAGGGCGACACGGACGAAGCGGCGGCTTTGGACATGGGAACTCCTTTGGCGGGCGGGACGGCCCTTGGTCCAGGCGGTCCCGGCGCGTCGGATCAGGTGTCGCCTTCACGGAGCGCACAACGCCGCTCACGAGCAAGGCGGTAAACAACGCTCGATTTCTTCAGGTTGCGCCACAAGACCGAGCCGACGGCAATGCCGTGTCGGCCTCGTAGCGGCTCAGATGTCGGCTCCAAGCTCCCGGTAGAGATTGATGTAATTCTTGGCCGCTTTTTCCCAGGAATAATCAGCCCGCATGGCCCTTACGACCATGGCCTTCCAGGCTTCGGGGCGGTCCCAGAGTTCCAGGGCGTCGAGAATGGCCCGGTAGAAGAGTTCGGGGTCGGGTTCGGAAAAGGTGAATCCCGTGGCCGCGGGATCGGGCCAGGGCACGATGGTGTCGCGCAGCCCGCCCACGGCCGTGGCCACGGGCGGTGTGCCGAAGCGCAAGGCGTACATCTGGGTCAGGCCGCAAGGCTCGTAGCGCGAGGGCATGAGGAAAATGTCCGAACCGGCCTGGATGCGATGGGCCAGGTCTTCGGTATAGCCGATGCGCACGGCCAGCCGTCCGGGGTAATTTTCCATCATGTCCAACAGCACGGCCTCGTAGTCGAGGCTGCCTTCGCCAAGGACCACCACGGCGGCGTCCTTTTCCATGACGCGGCCCATGATGTCGATCAACAGATCAATGCCTTTCTGGTCGCGGATGCGGCCGATGAAGCCCAGGATTGGCCGCTTGAGGAACCGGCGGTCCAGCCCCAGCTCGGCCACGAGGTTTCGCTTGCACACGGCCTTGCCCGAAAGGTCGTCGGGGCTGTAGGCGCTTGGCAGGTGGCGGTCGTTTATGGGGTCCCAGACGGTGTAGTCCGCGCCGTTTAAGATGCCGCGCAGCTGCGAGGCGCGCTTGGTCAGGATGCCTTCCAGGCCGCAACCGAACTGGGGCGAGAGGATCTCCAGGGCGTAGGTGGGGCTGACCGCCGTAATGATGTCGGAATAGGCCAGGCCGGCCTTCAGCAGGTTGAAATCACCCCAGAATTCCGCGCCGTCCAGGCCCCAGGCCTCCTTGGGCAGGCCCGAGTCGAAGAACAGCCGTGAGGCGAAACGGCCCTGGAAGGCCAGGTTGTGAATGGTCATGACGGTTTTGGTGTTGCGCCAAAAGGGCGCTGCCGGACGCAGGAAGTGCAGGTAGGCCGGCACCAGGGCGGCCTGCCAGTCGTGGGCGTGGACGATGGCCGGCGCGCCGTCCAGCCGGCTGGCCCAGGCCATGGTGGCCCGGCAGAAGAAGATGAAGCGTTCGCAGTTGTCGAAATAGTCGCCGTCGTGGGTGTTGTAGTAGAACCGGCGGTCGAAGTATTCGCCGCGCTGGACGAAGTAGACCGGCACGTCGTCGCAGGTGGCGGTGTAGATGTCGGCGGTGATGGGCGCCCAGGGGTAGCCGACGCGGCATTTGGAATAGATCAGCCGCAGCTGGTGGTCGCCGTGGTTGAGGCGGCCGTAGTAGGGCGCGATCAGGGCGACGTTGACGCCCTGACGCTTCAGTTCCTTGGGCAGCGCGCCCATGACGTCCCCGAGACCGCCGGTCTTGGAGAAGGGATACATTTCCGAAGCGACAAAGAGGACCTTGTGATGAAACTTCATCGCGCTCCTCGGCAGGGCCGGTTCTCTTCCCCTTGCGCACGGCCATCCGCGGGAGTGGGGAATGTGGTCCGTTACTCCCGTCAACCGCCCCGGGCGGCGTTCGGGGCTACAAGGCGCGGCGGAAGTTCTTCGCCGCGTCCTTGTCTGGCTGGCGGCCGCTTCACAGCGGTTTGACCCGGTTCAAAAGCGTGGCATAGTCGTTGAGAATACGTTCATGGTCGAAGCACAAGGGCTTCGGCCACTGCCCCACGGGAAAGACGGACAGGTTCTTGGCGTCGTCGCCGGCGGCCAGTTCGTCGGGGTCCAGGGCCTGGGCAATGTAGACGACGCTCAAGGTATGCTGCCTGGGGTCACGCGAGGGGTGGGAATAGACGCCAAGTAAGCTCGTCAGTTCCACGGTAAGGCCGGTTTCTTCCTTGGCCTCGCGGATGGCGGCGGCCTCGGCCGATTCGCCGTAGTCCACGAACCCGCCGGGCAGCGCCCAGCCGTAAGGCTCATTGAGGCGTTCGATGAGCACCACGCCGCGTCCGGGCAGATGAATGAGCGTGTCCACGGTGGGCACGGGATTGCGGTAATGGACGATGGAGTGGCCGCATTGCGGGCAGGGTTTGACAAGGGCCATGATCACATGCTCCAGGCGGACGCGGTGGTTGTCTGCGGGCGGTTGCCCGGCCCGGTTTCCCGAAAAAGTCTCAAGCAATTATAAAGATACGTCTTTTTCTATCTCCAAGGGTACGCGAAATGAACCCCCCTGACAAGATCGTTTTGGAACATGCCGGAGCGCTTGGCGATTTTTTCCTGGCTTGGCCGGCTTTTCTGTCGGTGGTCCGGCGTTTTCCGGGTGCTGCGGCCTTTGCTGCCGTGCGTCCGTCCCTGGCCGGCTACCTCGCTCCCCTGGCCGCGCCCTGCCCGCCCGACCTGCGTCGAACCCTCGACGCCCGCTTCGCCGCCGCCGTCTGGCCCAAGGCCCTGGCCAATACCCTGGTGATCCGCCCCGGCCTGGCTGCTCGGCCGGAGCTGCCGCCAAGCGACCGTTTTCTGTTCTTGCCTGGCGTCGTGCCCGGCAGTCTGGAGAGCCCTCGGGGGCACTACCGCAAGGCCCTGGAAACCCACGGTATCCCCTGGGCCGAGGACTGGCGCGAGATGTTCCAAACGCTTTTCGGAAGCCATGCACCGACCACGGACGACGTGCTGCTTTTTCCCGGAGCCGGCCACCCGGACAAGTGCTGGCCCCTGGACCGGCTGGCCGCCCTGGCCAAGGGGCTGGCCGCGCGCGGGCTGCGCCCGGTTTATGTTCTGGGACCGGCGGAACTGGAACGCGGCCTTGCCCCGGCCGGAAGCAACATGATGTTGCTCGAGACGGTGGAAGAATTGTCGTTGGCGCTGCGCGCGGCCCGGGCGGTGGTGGGGCCGGACTGCGGCCCCCTGCATCTGGCCGGCCTGCACGGCGTGCCTGGGGTGGCGGTCTTCGGCCCGACCTCGCCCCGGCAGTGGGGTCCGGTCGGCCTGGACGTCATAACGGCGGGGATGGCCTGCGCGCCCTGCGCGGTCGTAACGTCCGGGGCCTTTGCCGCCGCCTGCCCGCGCCCCCTGCCCTGCCTGGCGGGCGTTGGCCACGAGGCCGTTCTGGAACGGCTTATGGCCCTGACGGTAGCGAGACCACGCGCCGGTCAATACGGGAAGTGAAACGGGTCAGCTCGTGACGTTCTCAGGCAGGTAGCCGGCCGCCTTCAGGGCGGATAACGGCGTCGCGCCCCGGCGGAAAATGGTCAGGCGCTTGCCGCCGCGCAGGCCGGCCACGGTGGAGGCCGGGCCGCCGGCCGGGGGTGCGCCAGCGGTCAGCACCGCGTCCACGGCCGCCGTCACTTCCGGGTCCAGTGCTTCAGGCGTGGCAGCTGGCGGGCCGCCGCTGACGTTGGCGCTGGTGGCCACCAACGCGCCGCCGGCCAAGCGGCAAAGCGCCGCCGCTGTTTCGTGGGGCGTGAAGCGCACCGACACCCGACCGTCGGCGTCCTTGACCAGCCCGGGCAGCGCTTCACGGCACGGGACCACCAAGGACAGCGGGCCGGGCCAAAAAAGCGCGGCCAGTTCGCCGAAATCGGCCCCAAGCGGTCCGGCGGCAAAGCCCGGCGGCACGACCGCGGCGAGCTGGGCCAGCTCTCCGACCAAAAGCGGCAAGGGCTTGTGGGCAGGCCGTCCCTTGACGGCGACGATGCGCTCCAGGGCGGCGGCGTTGTCCGCCAGCGCGCCCAGGGCGAAATAGGTTTCCGTGGGATAGACCACGCAACCGCCGGCGCGCAGGATGGCTGCCGCCCGGGCCAGGGATGTCGTGTGCATGAATGCGCCTTGGTGTTTGCCGCGTCCCGACGCGCCGGCCAGACGGCGGTTGGACTTGCCGCCCCGGACGGGCTATGGGCCAAGGCAACCTAGCACCAATGCTCCCAAGGGAAAAGGACCGCCATGCCCATCGATCCGCGCCGCCCTGCCCTGCCGCCGCTGCCGACGCCCTCGCCCCATTTTCTGCCAGCCGTCCTGGACGCCCTGCCCTATTGGGCGCTGACCACCGAACAACAGGAACTGCGCCGCTCCCTGGCCGGCCTGCTCCTGGCCCAGGGAGCGGGCCAGCCCGACTGCGCCGCCGCCGCCAAGGGGCTGCTCGCCTACGCCGTCCAGCGCGCCCCTTTTGACCGGGAGAGTCTGGCACTTACGGCCCAAACCCAGGCCGCCGCCCCGTTTTTGCCGGCCAAGGCGGCGGCAGTGGCCGACCTGCTGGCGTCGCTGCCGAATATGGACAACGACGAGATCTCTTACGCGGCCATCGCTGCCAGCGGTGATCAAGAACTCCTCATCCGCTACCTGGAAATCGCCGCCCGTGACAACACCGCCGGCCTGGCCCGGCTGGCCCCGGCCTTCCAGGCGCTTTGTCGCCTGCCCGATGTTGACCAGGCCGAGGCGCTCCTGGCCGGCTTTGCCCCGGTCGTGCCGCCGCCGCTTTTTGCCCGCCTGGAGGCCGAATTGGCCTTGCTGCGCCGCTCCCCCGAGGCCGCCCTGGAAAAGCTGCTCGCCCTGGACGGCGATGCCTGGGGACTGTTTGCCCTGGTCGGCGCGTCCCACTGCCAGGAACGCCTCGGCGACCGGACGGCTGCCCTTACGGCCTGTCTGGCCGTCCGGCGCGTCCTGCCCCAGCACGTCAACCTCACACTTCGGGCCTTCGAACTGTCGCGCACACGCGAAACGCCGCGCCCGGCCCGGGCCGGCGAGGCGGCGGTGTGCCTGTATTCCATGAATAAGGAAGCGCTTTTCCGGGAGTGCCTGACCCACCTGGCCGCCACAGACCTTGGCGAGGCCACGGTTGCGGTCCTGGACAACGGCTCCACCGACGGCACCGGGGCCATGCTCGAAGCCATCGCCGACCTTTTCCCGGCCGGCCGGTTCGTCATCGTGCGTCTGCCGGTCAACATCGGCGCGCCCGGAGCGCGCAATTGGCTCCTGTCCGTGCCCGAGGTGGCGACATGTCAACATGTCGCCTTTCTCGACGACGACGCTTTTCCCGAACGCGACTGGCTCTCGCGCCTGCTGGCCACGGCCCGGGAGCATCCCCAGACCGGGGCGATCGGTTGCGCCATCACCGACTGCGAGCCGCCGCGCGACCACCAATCGGCCGACTTCAACCTCTTTCCGCCCCAGATGGGCCGGCCGTCCATGGCCGAGGTCAAGGAGCGGCTTTTTGTCTGCGAACCCTGCCGGGGCGCGGCCGATGTCGGGCTTTTCGCCTACACGCGGCCCTGCCTGTCGGTGTCGGGCTGCTGCCATCTGCTTTCGCGGGAAGCCCTCCAGGGGGCCGGCCCCTTCGACATCCGCTTCAATCCCACCCAGTTCGACGATCTGGAGCGTGACATCCGCTCCTTTCTGGCCGGATTCCCCAGCGTCTACGACGGGACCGTGCGGGTGCGCCACAAGCAGGGATCGAGCCTGGCCCTGGCCCAGACCCAGGCCCAAGTGAGCCAGGTGCTCGGCAACAAGATCAAGCTCGAATACTGCGTGTCCGACGCCGACGCCGACCGGCTGTGGCGCGACAACTTGGCGCTGTTAGGCAAGGATTTAAAGGAGAAGGCTGCGGCTGTGGAGGCGCTTGGGGTGTAGGCAATAATCGGGGCTCTGCCCCGCGCCCCGCCGGGGGGATGATCCCCCCGGACCCCTCTATTGATGGAGAGCGATTAGTCCAGCGTCTGGCGGTAGCGCTTGATCCCGATCCCCACCGACACGAGCAGGAAAAGCCCGATGGGCCACATGTGCGGCACGATGTCCACAAACGTGTTGCCCTTGAGCACGATGCCCCGCACCACCCGCAGATAGTGGGTGAGCGGCAGAACCGAACCCAGCCACTGGGCCCACTGGGGCATGCCTTGAAAGGGAAACATGAAGCCGGACAGCAGGATTGAGGGCAGAAAAAAGAAAAACGACATCTGCACGGCCTGCAACTGGTTCTGGGCGATGGTGGAAAAGGTGATGCCCACGCCCAGGTTGGCCGCGATGAAGGGAAAGGACACCAGAAACAGCAGCGGCAGGCTGCCTACGAAAGGCACGGCGAACAACAGCCTGGCCGCCACCACGATAAGGCCCATCTGGATGTAGCCGACAACAATATAGGGCAGGATCTTGCCAAGCAGCACTTCCGTGGGCCGCACCGGGGTGATGAGCAGGTTCTCCATGGTGCCCCGCTCGCGCTCGCGGGTGATGGCCAGCGAAGTGATGATGACCAGCGTCATGGTCAGCACCACGCCCATGAGCCCGGGCACGATGTTGTACTGGGTCACGGCCTCGGGGTTGTAGCGGGCGTGCAGCCGCAGATCGACCGGCCCGTCCTTGGCCCGAAGGGGCAGCAACGGTCCGGTGAGGTCGCGGTTGAAGGCGTCGGTGGCCGCCTGACGGATGGCGGCCACGGCGTTGGAGGTGGCGGCCGGATCGGTGGCGTCGGCTTCGAGCAGGGCAACCGGGCGCACGCCCCGAACCAGATCGCGGCCGAAGTTCTGGGGGATGGTCAGGACGAACTGGATGCGGCCCAGGCGCAACAGCTCGTCGGCCTCGGCTTCGGTCCTGATTTCCTTGGTGAACTTGAAATAGTCGCTGTTTTTCATGGCTGCGGCCATGTCCCGGGAAAAGACCGAACGGTCGTTGTCCAGGATGGCCGTGGGCAGCTGTTTGGGGTCGGAATTGATGGCGAAACCAAACAGGATGAGCTGCAAAAGCGGAATTCCCACCATCATGGCAAAGGTCACCCGGTCCCGGCGCATCTGGGTAAATTCCTTGGACACCATGGCCCCGAACCGGGCCGGGGAGAAGCCGAGGAAGCCGGACATCACGACACCGCCTTGCGCATGAGGCTGATGAAGACCTCTTCGAGGTTGGAGGCAATGCGCCGCAGGGTCAGCGGCGCCGCGCCGTAAGGGGCGAGGCTTGCGGCCAACGCGTCGCCGTCGCGGCCGCTGACGTGCAGCGTCACGCCAAAGGCCACCACCTGTTCGACTCCGGGCAGGCCGCGCAGCTTGTCGATGTAGCCGTAGAGGTCGGGGCCGCTTATTTCGTAGGTGAAAAGCCCTTCCTGGGCCACGATCTCGCCCACCGTGCCGGTGGCCAGCAGATGGCCGTAGGCGATGTAGGCCAGCCGGTGGCAGCGCTCGGCCTCGTCCATGTAATGGGTGGAGATAAGGGCGGTGATGCCCTCGCCGGCCAGCTTGTGGACCTCGTCCCAGAAATCCCGGCGGGCCATGGGATCGACCCCGGCCGTGGGTTCGTCCAGGAGCAGCAGGCTCGGCTGGTGGATCATGCAGGCGGCCAGGGCCAGGCGCTGTTTCCAGCCTCCCGAGAGCGTGCCGGCCAGTTGGTCGCGAAACCGGCCCAGGTTCATGCGTTCGACGGTGCGGGCAACCCCGGCCGCCCGGTCGGCCACGGCGTACATGCGGGCGATGAAATCAAGGTTTTCCCGCACGGTCATGTCTTCATAGAGGGAAAACTTCTGGGACATGTAGCCCACATGAGGCTTTATCAACTCGGCCTGCTCCCGCACGTCGAAGCCCAGACACGTGCCATGGCCGTCGTCGGGACGCAGCAACCCGCACAACATGCGAATAAACGTGGTCTTGCCCGAGCCGTTGGGGCCAAGAAAACCGTAGATTTCGCCCCGATTGACCCGCATGTCGATGTGATCGACCACGGTCTTGCGGCCAAAAATCTTGGTCAGCCCGGTCACGTCGATGACGGCCGGCGAAACTCCGGCGTTCACGGCTTGGCCCCTGTCATGGCCGGCTCCAGAGAGACGTCGATGGGCAGGCCTGGGTGCAGGCGCGGCGCGACGGCGGGATCAAAGGACGCCTCCACCATGACCACGAGCTTTTCCCGGAAGCCCTGGCTGTAAATGACCGGCGGGGTGTATTCCACCTTGGGCGCGATGTAGCTGATGGTCGCCGTAACCGCCTCGCCGCCCCCGTCCCAGGCCACGCGGACGGACTGGCCGGGCTTAAGGCCCCCGGCCACGGCTTCGGGCACGAAAAACCGGGCCTTGACGTTGGCGTCGGGCAACAGCACCACCACCGGGCTGCCGGCCGCCGTCCACTCGCCCCGGTAGTGGAGCAGATCGTAGACCAGTCCGCCGACCAGGGCGGACTGGCGCATCTGGTCGAGGTTCCACCTTGCCTGGGCGACCATGGCCCGGGCCGCGTCCACGGCATCGGCCGCCGCCCGGATCTGGTCGATGCGGCTGGGCAGCTTGCCCGTGGCCAGCTTGGCCTCCAGCTCCCGGACCTGCTGCTTGTCGCGGGTGTGGGTGGTGCGCGAGGTGTCGAGCTCCTCCTGGGCGATGACCGCGCTGCCGTAGAGCTTGACGCGGCGGTCGTATTCCAGCCGCGACAGCTCGCGGGCAGCCTCGGCCCGGCGCAGATCGGCCTCGATCTGGTCGATCTCCTCGGGCCGCAGCCCCTTCTTGCGGTCGTCCAGGGTGGCCTCGGCCTGGCGCAGATCGGCCTGGGCCTGAGCCAGGGCGGCTGCCTCGAAAGCATGTTCCAGCACGTAGAGCGGCTGGCCCGGGGTCACACGCTGCCCGCGCGAAACGGCCAATTCGTCGAGCCGGCCGCCGATCTTGCCGGCCACATACACGAATTCGCCCTCCACATAGCCCTGATAGCTCGTCTGGCCGTCAGGCTTGCAGCCGCCAAGACCGCACACGGCCATCAGGCACAGCGCAGCGCAGAAATATGCTCTCATGCCCCGCCCTCCTTGGGTTCCGCAGCCAGCCCCCGGGTCAGCACGCCGGCCAAAAAAGCGCCCATTTCCCCAACCGGCATGTCCGTGCGCATTCCCATGGCCTGGGCCACCTGGGCAAAGCGCTGGCGCAGCGGCTCGGACAGGCTGTAGACGATCATGCCGCCGACCAACGTCAGATGCACGAAAACCGGCTCGGCCGGCCGCAGCAGCCCGGTCTCCTGCCCCCGGGCCAGGATGCCCCGGGTGACGCCGAAAATGCGGCGAAATTCCATCATGGCCGCCGCCGGCATGTTGGCCGCGCCCGAGGCCATCTCCAAAGCCATGATACGCGGCAACATGGGCAGGCGGGAAAACAGACCGGCCAGAGCCTCGGCCAGGGCGGCCAGGGCCTCGCCCGGCGACAGCCCGGGCACGGCCGCCTGCTCCACCGCCCCGGCCACCTGGCCGAAAAGCCGGAGCATCACGGCTTCGTAGAGCTTTTCCTTGTTGCCCACATGATAATACAGGCCGGCCTTGTTGACCCCGGCTCGCTTGGCGATAGCCTCGACCTTGGCCCCGGCAAACCCCTGGCCGGCGAACTCCTCGGCGGCGGCATCCAGGATGCGGGAAACGATGTCCGATACGGCGTCCATGGCATGCCCCCTCTCTTAACCGTTTAGTTCAAAATTTTGGTTAAACCGGAACGTCCAAACCGTCAAGGGGAACATGAACGCCGCTTCCCATTTGGATTAAAGCAGTGTAATCCGTGAGCCGGCCGGCAGGAGACAACCACGCCCCGGCCCAAGGCGCCCATGACCCAGACCGCCCTTTCCGTGCTTTTATCCCCCGCGACCGCTTTGGGCCGCGTGACCCTGCGCTTCGTGGCCGAGCTTGGCGGGCTGTTCCTGTTCACGCTCCAGGGACTTTGGCGCATCCTTGTCCCGGCCCCGTCCTGGTCCAAAATCGTGCAGCAGGTCTATTTCATCGGCGTCAAGTCGATCTTCGTCATCGCGCTCATCGGACTTTTCACGGGCATGGTGCTGGGGCTGCAGGGCTATTACACCCTGGTCAAGTTCGGCAGCGAGGGCCTTCTTGGCGCGGCCGTGGCCCTGTCCATCATCCGCGAGCTCGGGCCGGTCCTGACCGCCATCATGATCACCGGCCGGGCCGGCTCGTCCATGGCGGCGGAACTGGGCATCATGCGCATTTCCGAACAGATCGACGCCCTGTCCACCATGGACATCAACCCCATGCGCTTTCTGGTGGCCCCCAGGCTGGCCGCATCGCTTATTTGCTTTCCCCTGCTGACGGCCATTTTCGACGTGGTCGGCATCCTGGGCGGCTATCTTTCGGGCTGCGTGCTCCTGGGCATCAATCCGGGCGTGTATTTCGACCGCATCGACGCCACTGTGGAACTGGCCGACGTGACCGGCGGGTTCGTCAAATCCGTGGTGTTCGCCCTGCTCGTGGCCGTCATCTGCTGCTACGAGGGGTATTTCACCCATGCCCGCCAGGGCGGTTTCGGAGCCAAGGGCGTGAGCCTGGCCACCACCTCGGCGGTGGTCCTGTCGTGCGTGGTCATCCTGGTCGCGGACTATGTCCTGACCTCGTTTTTGCTGTAGAAAGGGGCCGGCGTGTTGCATCCCGGACACGTTGGCCGTAAAAGGCCGGTTGCATGAAAAAATACGCAATGGAAACGTCCGTGGGCGTCTTTGTCCTGGCTGGCCTCTTGTGCGTGGCCTATCTGACGGTCAAACTCGGCAAGCTGGAGGTGGTCGGCGGCGACGGCTATCAGGTCACAGCCAAGTTCAAGGACGTCACCGGCCTCAAAAACGGCGCGTACGTGGAGATGGCCGGCGTGCGCATTGGCCGGGTTTCGGGCATCCGCCTTGATCCCAAGGACCATGCCGCCCTGGTGGGCCTGACCCTGGACAAGGACGTGCGGCTGACCGACGACGCCATCGCCTCCATCAAGACCAGCGGCCTTATCGGCGACAAGTTCGTCAAGATTTCCCCGGGCGGGTCCGATGACGCGCTCACGCCCGGCGGCATGATCGTCGAGACCGAGTCTTCGGTCGATCTCGGCGATCTTATCGGCAAATACGTTTTCGGCGGCGTGAAGTAGCCCTTCCCCGCACCCTCGGCATCCTCACAGCGGTGGTATCCGGTATGCAGCGTTTCGTTTCCCGCCTCGTTTTGACCCTTGTCCTGCTGGCCGCGACCGTGGCCGGCGCCCAGGCCGGACCGGCCACCGACACCCTGTCCCAGTCCGTGGACAAAATCATCGCCCTGCTGGCCGATCCGGCCTACAAGGCGTCCGATACCCGACCAGCCATGCGGGCCAAGCTCATCGCCGCCATCGGCGAAATCTTCGACATGAAGGAACTCTCCCGCCGCGCTCTGGGGCCGGAGTGGAACAAGTTCAACCCCGAGCAGCAGGAGCGGTTCGTCAAGGCCTTCGGCACGCTGCTGGAAAACACCTATCTCGACAAGATCGAGAGCTACACCGACGAAAAGGTGCAGTACCTCACGGAGCAGGACCTCGGCGGCGGCAAGGCCGAAGTGAGCACCAAGGTCATGGGCAAGGGCAAGGAGATTCCCATTGCCTACCGCCTGACCGATCGCGGCGGCTGGAAGGTCTACGACGTGGTCATTGAAGGCGTCAGCCTGGTGCAGAACTACCGCAGCCAGTTTGGCCAGCTCCTCATGAACGAGAGTCCCGACGCCGTGATCGCCAAGATCTCGCAAAAACGCTCCTGACCCTAAATTTCGAAAGCATTCCGCCAATTGGTCGTGATTAGGTTTTGACATGCCCTGGCCCGTGAGGCACTACCGAAGAGAAGTTCGACGCTTTGGATGGCTTGCCTTTCCCGCAACGCTGAACCGTGTGGAGTTGCCATGACCGCCGCCTTGTCCCGAAAAAGCCTTCTTCCCCTGCTCCTGCTGTCGGTCCTGGTCATGACCGGCTGCAACGGCCGCCAAAAGACCAGCAAGGATTTCGACAAGGCTGTCGCGCCGACTCCCGCCGCCGTCCAGACGCCGGCCCAGGCTCCGACCCAGACGGCCGCCGCCCCGGCCTCGACCGAAACCGTCGCCGCCAAGCCGGCCGCCGCGCCCGTGGCCGCCGTCACCCAGACGGCCCCGGCCACGCCCCAGGCTGACGACTACGCGGAAACGCCCTACAAGCCCACGCCTGATCCGCTCTATTATTGGAACAAGACCTGGTTCAAATTCAATGACCTCTTCTACAGCGGCCTCATGCGGCCCTTTGCCAAGGGCTACGCCTTTGTGGTGCCCAAACAGGTGCGCAGCGGGCTGACCAACGCCTACCAGAACTTCATCTTCCCCATCCGCTTCTTAAACGCCCTGCTCCAACTGGACTTCAAGAAAGCTTCCAAGGAGTTCGGGCGTTTCATGATCAACAGCACCCTGGGCATCGGCGGTCTGGTCGATGTGGCCAAGGCCGATCCCAACCTGGCCCCGGGCAACGAAGACTTCGGCCAGACCCTGGGCCGCTGGGGCGTTGGCGACGGCTTCTACATTGTCTGGCCGCTGCTTGGCCCCTCCACCGCCCGCGACACCATCGGCATGGCCGGCGACGCCGCCGCCAATCCGCTGACCTGGATCTTCGGCCCCTGGTCCATCTACGGCGACGACAATCCCTGGTACTGGTCCTACATCATCAAGGGCGCGGACGTGTTCAACAACTTGCCGAACACGCTCGAAGCCTACGACGCCGTGGTCAAGCCGGCGGTCGATCCCTACACCGCCGTCAAGGACGCCTATATCCAGTACAGGCGAAACGCCGTCTCCCAGTAACCGCCGCGACATCCGACGCCGCCGCGCCCCCGGGCGCGGCGGCGTTTTTCATGGATCAGGCCCGATTCCATGCCCGTCCAAGACAAGTCCTCGGATCTGCCCCGACACAGCCAGCCTGCCACAGCCAAGGCTGAAGGACGGCTTCCTGGTTCCGACGCCGCAACCGCCCTGCGCCTGCCCTTGCTCGGCGGCGTCCTGGCCCTTTGCGCCAGCTACCGCACCCAACGTTTTTCCCGCCATGTCCATGAAGAATACGCCCTGGGCCGCATCGAAGCCGGGGCCTTGAGCTTCCGTTACCGGGGCGCCCGGGTGGTGGCTCCGGCCGGCAGCCTGTCCCTGGCCCAGCCGGGCGTGCCACACGACGGCGGACCGGCCGTGCCCGAAGGCTGGCGCTACCACATGCTCTATCTCCCGCCGACGGCCCTGGCCCAAGCCCTGCCGGCCGGCGCGAGCCTGCC
The DNA here is from genome assembly GCF_000010665.1 of Solidesulfovibrio magneticus RS-1. Taxonomy (NCBI): domain Bacteria; kingdom Pseudomonadati; phylum Thermodesulfobacteriota; class Desulfovibrionia; order Desulfovibrionales; family Desulfovibrionaceae; genus Solidesulfovibrio; species Solidesulfovibrio magneticus. The sequence continues at coordinate 2,579,874 of NC_012796.1, forward strand.
GCACTTTCGCCCCGGCGTTATTGAGGACGCCGCCCTGGCCGACCTGTTCGGCCGTGTCCATGGCCTGCTCATGACGCCCCAGGCCCCGAGCCTGGCCAAACAGACGCGTCTGCTCGCCCTGCTGGCCGCCTGGATCGCCCGCCACGGCGACGACCATCCGGCCGCCCCGCCCATCGGCCGGGAACCGGGAGCCGTGGGCCAGACACTGGCCATCCTGGCCGAGCGCTTTGCCGAAGATGTGCGCCTGGAGGAACTGGCCGCCGCGACCGGCCTGTCCCCCTGGCATCTGGCCCGGGCCGTGACCCGCCATACCGGACTGCCGCCCCATGCCCATCTGCTGGAGTACCGCTGCCGGGCCGCCCGGGATCGCCTGACCGGACCGGAATCCCTGGCCGACATCGCCCTGGCCGTGGGTTTTGCCGACCAAAGCCACCTGACCCGGGTTTTCCGTGCCCGGTTCGGCCTGCCTCCCGGAGCCTGGCGCAAGATCGTTCAAGAAAAGCACCGCCGTCCCCGTTAGCTTCCGCCATCCTGACGATGGCGGAGGTTTTGCCATGTCTTCCCGCATAAAAGCGGTCGCGTCCCTGATCGCGGCCATGGTCCTGGTCGGCTCGTCCGTGGCCGTGGGCCGCTCCATGACGGCCGCGCTGCCGCTGTCCTTTGCTTCCCTGGCCCGGTTCGTCCTGGCTAGCCTGGTGCTCGTACCCCTGGTGGTAGTCGTCGAGGGACGCTTTCCCCGGGTGTCGCGGCGCACCTTTTACGCCTTGTTGGCCCAGGCTGCTTGCGGCTCCTTTGCCTTCACGGCCTGCCTGCTCTCGGGCCTTAAGTTGACCGGAGCCGCCTCGGCCGGGGTCACGGCCGCGGCCACGCCGGCCGTTGTCACGCTCCTTGGGGCCATCTGTTTCAAGGAAATCCCTGGCCGTTTGGCCCTGGCCGGCATCGGCTGCGTCACGGCCGGGCTGGCGGTCCTGGGTCTCGCGTCCGGTGGGCCGGTCATCGGCCCGGCTCCCTTCTGGGGCAACGCCCTGGTGCTTCTGGCCGTGTGCTTCGAGGCGGTGTTTTTGCTCCTGCGCCGCACCGTGCGCGAGCCGCTGTCCCCCCTGGCCGCCGCCATGTGGGTGTCGCTTCTGGGCGGACTCTTCTTTCTTGTCCCCGGCGTCTGCGAGGCCCTGACCCTGGACCTCGGCCATATCCCGCCACGCGCCGTGGGCGAGGTCGTCTACTACGGCCTGGGGGTCACGGCGGCGGCCTACATGTTCTGGTTTTACGGCGTGGTGCGGGTGGATGCGGCCACGGCCGGCGTGGCCTGCGGCGTCATGCCCGTGGCCGCCCTGGCCTGTGCCGCGCTGTGGTGCGGGGAAACCATTGGCTGGCGGGAAATGGCCGGCTGCGCCGGGGTGTTGGCCGGCATTCTGTGCCTGGCCGGCGGAGCGCGAAAAAAAAACGGGGCGGTCCGGGATTCGCATCCCTGACCGCCCCGGAAAAAGCGTCCATGGTGGCCCCGGCGGGCTTATGATCCGCCGGCCTTGGGCGGCGGCGGCACGTAGCCGTCGGGCAGGGGCGGGGCCGGCTCGACAATGGGCGGCGGGATGTTACCCGAGGGCTTGGGCGACGGAGCCTTGGCCGTGCCCGTGGCGGCCGGGGCCGTTTTGGCCGACCCGGCCGCGCCGGACTTGGGCGCGCCGCCCCGGTCCAGGGGCCGCTCCTCGGTCAGGTGCGGTTCGGTGACGCCGGCGGCGAAAAGCTCGCCCTCAAGCTCGGCCCGGTTGCCTTCCTTGACGGCGTAGACCTTGAAAAACGTCTTGTTGTTGAGCTTGCCCTGGTCGATGCGGGTGGAAAACCCGCGCGACTCCAGGGCGTTCATGAGCTCCGAGGCTTTTTCCTTGTGGGCGAATGAACCGGCCATGAAGGTAAACGTCGCCCGGTCCGACGGCGCGCCGGCCGGTTCTTCCGAAGCCGGGCCGGCCGGTTCGGGCATGGGAGCAGGACGCGCGGCGGCAGGCGCGGCCATCGCCGCAGCCTGCCCGCTGGCGGCCGCGGGAGCGCCGGAATAACCAGCCTGGGACGCGGCGGCCTGTTCGGCCTCGGCCGCACCGGGCTTGAAGGGCTTGGGCGCGAAACGGGGGTCGGTCACGGTCGGGGCCGGCTCCACCACGGGCGGCGCGATGGTCCGTCCCGTCCCGCCCGAGGCAGCCGGCATGGCCGGCGCGGCGGCAGCCGGTGCCGCCTGGGCCGGAAGCGGCCGGGAAGCGACCGGCGCGGGCGGTGGCGGTGGGGCATACGGAGCCGGAGTGTAGGCCGGGGGCGGCGGAGGCGGCGGTGTGGCGGACTGGCGCGGCCAGCCCGTGTCGGTAGGAGATTCGGGAGCCTGTTGCCCCCAGATCTCCTTTTCGAAATCCTTGTTGTTGGAAGCGCAGCCAGACAGGCCAAAGGCCAGCAGGAGCGCCGCGATAGGTATACGACGGTTCAAGGGGACTCCTCCCTGATAAGGACGAAGCCGGCAGGGCCGCGTCAGCAGATGCCCGCCAACCGGCTCAAGGTTTCCCTGGCGGCGTTGAATCGGCCGATGGCCAGGGCCAGGGCTTCGGCGGTTTGCTGTCTGGCCGCCGTTTCCACGGCGGCCGCCGCTCGGCTGAGCGCCTCGGCGCCGATGGAGGCGGCGGAACTCTTGATGGTATGGGCCTGCAAGGCCACGCCGTCCAGGTCTCCCGAAGCATAGGCCGCATCTAGGAGGCTGCGCCTGCGGCTCACCTCATCCCAGATGCAGTCGAACACGCGCCGAAAGCCGTCGGCGTCCACACCCATATGGCGACGCGCGGCTTCAGGATCAAACGTCGCCGGACGACGGGCGGCGGTTTCCCCATGTTCCTCGTCGGCTGCCATAAACGTCATTCCTTGGGCATGTTCAGTCGAGAAACACCACTTCGGTGCCGACGTCGATCAACTTGGCCATGTCCTTGCCCTCGTCGTTGCGCATGCGGATGCAGCCGCTGGTGACGGGCCGGCCGATGGAGTTGGGATTGTTGTTGCCGTGGATGCGAAAACCGTAGCCATGGGACAGGATGATCTTGAACGGTCCCATGGGATTGTCCTTGACCCCGGGGCCAACGTATTCGGGCAGGGGTTTGCCTTTTTTAAGCGCCCGTTCCTTCATGGCCGGCGTGGGCCGCCAGGAAGGCTCGAAACTGATGCCCGTGACCACGCCCCAGCCCTGGGGCGCTTCCATGTCCCGGCCCGGCACGGCCACCACGTAGCTTCGGGCCAGATGGCGCGATCCATCAGGCAGATTTTCATAGAGGAAAAGCTTGCGCTGGGACAGATGGACCTCGATGGAATAATGATTCTTGCGGGCATTGTAGGCGGCGGCGTCTTCCGGGGCCACGGGTTCGCCGGTGGTCTGGGACGGGGCCAGGGTGGCCAGGAAGCGGTCCAACCCGCCGCCGTCGGCCACCGGCGCATAGGCCATGGCGGGCGCGGAGGCGGCCGGTTTTACCGCAACCGGCGCGGCCGAGGGTTTGGCCGCCGCTTTGGCGACAGGCTCCTGGGTTGATGTCCCGGTAGTCCCCTGCACAAACGCCACTTCCTTGGGACGCATTGCCTCAGTGGGCTGTTCCGTCGCCCCGCACGGCGTCGCGGCCGCCAAAGCCAGCGCCGCGATCCCGAAAATCCATCCCCGCATCGTTCCCATCCTCCGACGCATCCAGTCGCCCGCACTGTCCGGCCTTGCCATAAACCGTCCGTCCCGACAAGCCCAAACGGAATCAAGCGGTTTTATACCGCACCAGCGGTCGCCGCCGGCCGGCCGGCCGGGCATAGGCCACGGCCGGCCAGCCCAGGGCCAAAACGGCATGGACGGTTTCCTCTCGAGGCAACCCCGCCGCCGCCTTGACCCGCTTGTCGTGACGCATGGCCTCAACAGCGTAGCCGATAAGGCAGGAGCCAAGCCCCAGGCAGTGGGCGGCCAAAAGCATGTTGCCCGTGGCCAACAGCGCATCCTCGGCCGGACAGCTTGCCCCGGGTCTGGAGCCGACCACCACCACGGCCGTGGCCCCGTGAAAAAGCCGGTCCGTGCGGTCGCGCTCCCAGGCGGCCAACGCCTCGGCCACCGACGCATAATGCTCGCGGTAGTAGTCTTCCAGCTCCCGGCGACCCAGGAGGGCGTAGCCTTTGCGCACGAGCCGATTGGCGGCCAGGCGATTGACGCGGCCGAAAAAGCCGGCCACGGCCTGGCCCAGGCTCATGACCGCCGCCCGGGTGGCCAGCACCGTGAAGGTCCAGGCCTGGGAATTGGTGCCCGACGGCGCGGTGATTCCGGCGCGAATCACATCCTCAATGACGGGGCCGGGCACGGGGCGCTCCAGATAGCGCCGGCAGGAACGCCGGGAGCGCATAATGTCGACCAGCCGGCCGGCCTGGCAGCCGCCCGGGGCGATCTGCTCGCCAGAGGGCTCGATGACGTCGTAGGCCTGGGCCCAGGGATCGTCGCCGGGAATGGTCAGGGCGCACTGGGGACACACGGCCCGGCACTGGCCGCAGCCGATGCAGCCGGCCCCGGCCACCACCACCAGGCCGTCGCCCAGGGACAACACCCCGGACGGACAGACCGTCACGCACTCCCCGCAGCCCACGCAGGCGGCGGCGTCCAGTATCGGCGAATCACTCCCCATGCGAACCATGCCTTTTTTTTGCGAAAACTATTTCCGTCCCGCCTTGCGAGACGTCGCGCCGGCCTCAGGAGAACCGGCCTCGGTCCCGGGGGCGCGCGGCAGGCGGCGGGCGGCCACGAACCAGCGTTCGTAATCCGTGCCGGAAAGCTTGTCCACGCCCACGCCGCCACGCCTAGGACTGGAATGGAGCATCCGGCCGCTGCCGAGATAGATGCCGACATGGCTGATGCCGACGTCCAGATTGGTGGCGAAAAAAAGCAGGTCGCCCGGGGCCAGTTCGGCCGTGGCCACGGCCGACCCCAGCCCGGCCTGGAGCCGGCTTTGCCGGGGCAGGGAGCAGCCGAAAATGGCGTAGACAGCCTTGGTCAGGCCCGAGCAGTCGATGCCGGCCGGGGTATCGCCGCCCAGACGGTAGGGCGCGCCCAGGTAAGGCTCGGCCGCGCGAAGGATGCGCTCCCCGACTTCGGACAGCGGTCCCATGTCGGCCGGCAGCACAGCCCCCCGGGTGATCGGCGGCCCGCCCAGGGCGTTTTGCTCCCGCAGCGCCTTGACCAGGGCCTCATGGTCGGCCTTGGCCTCGCTGTCGTAGAGCGGTTTGTAGTGCTCGCTTAACTTGTTCGGACTCGTATGGAGCATGCCCAGGCTGTCTTCATAGCCGTAGACGGTGCGCGCCTGGGCCGGCAAGGCGGCCCAAAGCGACAGGCAGCAACAGGCCGCCGCCAGCAAGCGACGCGCGGCGAAAATGGGGCGGCGCATCAGCTGCCCCCGTAGACGAAGCGGCGGCCGTCGTCGATACGCAGGGTTTTGACGCATTCCCGTCGAAAGGCGCACAGCTCCTGGCCGCAACGGTCATGGACGCCCCAGGCGAAGCACGGGGCAAAGCCTTCGCGCTGCTGGATGGAGCGCACGGCGTCGATGGTGGTCAGCCCCGAGACGTCCAGGCCCAGTTCCCGGGCCTTGGTCATGAGTTCGCGCACGTCCAGGCCCATGGGACCATAAAAGGCCTCGCGCCCCAGGCCCGCCTCAGGGGTGTCGAAAAGCCGCACCGCCACCACCGCCCCACCGCCATCGCCCTGGCGCAGGTCGATTTCGCCGTTGTGTTCCAGCACGGCCTTGCGGGCCAGGGTCAGGCCGATGCCGGCTCCCCGGGCCTTGGTGGTGAAAAAGGGATCAAAGACAAACGAGCGCAGTTCAGGCCGCACCCCGGGTCCGTCGTCGGCGACGGTGAGTTGGCTGACGTCGTCGCGCCGGGCCAGATTGATGGACACGCGCACGCGTTCATGGCCGGAAAATTCCACGGCATTCAGCAACACCTCGTCCAGGGCCAGGGAGAGCAAGGCCTCGTCAGCCACGATCTCCACGTCTTCCAGGGAAATATGGCTCTCCAGACGTTTGTGGAGGCCTTCGGCGCTGCGGGCGGCCCGGGAAAGGGCCTCTTCCACCAGCCGGCCCAGGCGCACGGCGGCAAACCGGGGGCTGCCAAGGGTCGACAGGCGCACCACCGCGCCGACCAGATCTTCCAGCCGCCGGGCTTCCTGGAAGATGATCTCGGGATATTCCACGGGCAGGCGGCGTTCCTTGTGGTCGCGCAGGAGTTTGAGCGCGAAGCCGCCGATGGCCGCGGCCGGATTGCGCACCTGGTGGGCCACGGACAGGGCCAGGTTGTTGAGGCTCTCGATCATGTCGTGCTGGAGGCGGTTTTTTTCGCGAAGGGCGGCGTTTTCCCGCTCGCGGCTGCGATACAGCGCCGTGACGTCGTCAAAAAGGAGGGTGACGCCAATAGGCTTGCCGTCAACGCTCGGACAGGTGGCGGTCATGGAAAAGCGGCGCATCTCGCCGTCCGGGCGCTGGTAATCGGCCAGACACTGGCGGTAGGGCCGTCCGCTTTCCACGGCTTCGACGAGATTGCGATTAAACGATTCATTGGCCGGGGCGGGCAGAAGCAGCGTATGCCAATCGCATCCCTCAAGGCTGGCTTCGGGCAGGCCAAGCAGATAGGCCGCCGAGGGACTGGCGGCGATGACCGTGCCGCGCGGACCGATGACGAGCAGGCCCACGGGTATGGTCTTGATGACGTTTTGAACGAGTATTTGTCTGACGCTTGGCATGGCGCTTCCCGGCCCCTTGGAGACGACTCATCCAAAGTAGGCCCGCTTCGGTCCGATGACAAGACCGGACCGAAGCGGAGCGCAACACGAACGGGGGGAGGATCTTACTGGTTCTTGGCCGCAGCCGGGGTCTTGGCCGCCACGCCGACGAATTCGTCAAAAACTTCGTAGGGAACGGCCCCACGCACCGGCGCGCCGTTTATGAGGAACACTGGAGTGCCTTCGAAACCGAAGTCCCGGGCTTCCTTGGTGTCGGCGGCGACCCGGTCGGCAAGCGCCTTGCTTTTGACGTCCTCGGCCAGCTTCTTGGCGTCCGCGCCGACTTCCTTGGCAATCGCGTCAAGGACTTCGTCGCCCTTCTCGGCCACGTCCTTTTGCCGAGCAAAGACCTTGTCCATGAAGTTCCAGGCCTTCTTGGCGTCCTGCTGGGCGATGGCCTCGAAATAGAGCGCGGCCCGCACGCTGTTTTTACCCGTGGCAAAGTGTTTGAACACCAGCCGGACGTCGTCAGGGCGTTTTTCCATCACGCTTTTGACGGTGCCCGAGGCCTGGCCGCAAAAGTGGCACAGGAAATCGGAATATTCCACGATGGTCACCGGGGCGTTTTGCGGACCAAGCGCAACCCGGCCGGCCTCCATGACCGGCGTGAGGGGCTTGGCCAGGGCCTGGCTGAAGCGCGCTCGCTCCAGGTCTTTCTGGCGCGCCCGGGCCGTGGTCTCGATGACTTCCAAAACGGCCGGACCCTGCTGGCGAATGGCCTCGACCACGATTTCAGGATGTTCGCGCAGCACCTTGCGAACCCGCTCCAGGTCGTCGTCGGCCGCGGCCGGCATGGCCGTAAGGCCAATAACGGCCAGCGCGACGAGCACTTTCCATTTGCCCATGCTTCCTCCAGATAGCGCGCCGTGACAGCGCTTTCGATGCCGCCCGTCATAGACCCTTTCGCCCGGGCTGTCATCCGTTGCCCATCGACGCCACGCGGGGCACGTGGTAGGCTGGCGCCATGGAATGGCTTATTCTCCTGGCCGCGCTGGTGGCCGGCCTATTCGCCTTTTGCCTCAGCGGGGCCAAGCAGCAGCCCGGCGGAACCTGACTGCCCGAGACCTGTCGCCGTCGGCGACCGCCTGAACAAACGCCATCAGCTGCCGATGACGCCGGCCGCCCCCGGCCGTGAGGACCGCCCATGCTTTGCCGCCCCCCTCGCCATCCCCTCGCCGCCCTCGCCCTGGCCCTCTGGGTCGTACCAGCCTTGTTGGCCGCTTGTGAAAGCCAGCCTACAACCGATCCCGACCGCAAGGCCAAAGCCTACGCCCTGTACGAAGGCTACAAAAAGGATTTTCCCGAGGCTGGGGCAATACGTCCCGAGGAAGCCTTGAAACTGCGGCAAGACGGTGGCGTGGTCTTCATCGACGCCCGCTCTGAGGCGGAACGGGCCGTGTCCACCCTGCCCGGAGCGATCACCGAGCAAGACTATCTGGCCGACCCGGGCCGATTTGCCGGAAAGCAGGCCGTCATCTACTGCACCATCGGCTACCGTAGCGGGGTGCTGGTCCAGAAACTTGCGGCCAAGGGCATGGCCGCCGCCAATCTGGCTGCCGGGATAGTGGGCTGGCTCCACGCCGGGGGAAGCCTCGTCGACGCCTCTGGCGCACCGACCAGACGCGTCCATGTCTACGGCCGCACCTGGGATCTCGCCCCCCTGGCTTACACGGCCGTCTGGTAGGGCCGCCGGCCGGCCGATCGGCGGTTTCCGTCAGGCCGGGATACGCCGCGCCTCACCTTTCATCCGCGCAACCCTGCGCCTTTTCCCCAAAACACGCCTCCGGCTCCCGGCCGTAATAGCGGCGGTAGTAGCGCCGGCCCGTGGCGTCGGCCAAGCCCAACCGCCGGGCGGCCAGATAGCCCAGGCACATGGCCACGACACCGGCCGCCTTGCCGCCAAAGCCCGAGCCGACCCAGCGCCGGCCCGAGGCCGTGACGCCGCCGCCCAGGCACAGCGTCTCCCCGGCCTGGCGCAGGAGCAAGGACAGTTCCACGTCTTCCATGAGGGCCAGGGCCGGAAATCCGCCGGCGTCCTCCAGGGCCTCGCGCCGGAAAAACTGGCCCTGGTCGCCGAAGCCAATACCGCAAAACCGCGCCCGCAGGGCATTGAGCAGCCCAAGGACGCCGAGCCCGTAACGGCGCGTGTCGTAGGTCATGCCGACCACGCCGCCGACCGCCTCGGGGCAACGGTCCAAAGCGGCCAGAATCCGGGCTGGCACGTCGGGGGCGATCACGGCGTCGGCGTGCAGAACAAGGACCACCTCGCCCCGGCAGGCGGCCAAGCCAGCCGCGATCTGCCCGCCCCGCCCGCCGCCCGCCGCGACGACTTTCGCGCCAAATCCGGCGGCCAGGGAAGGCGTGCCGTCGGTGGAGCCGCCGTCGGCCACCACGACCTCGTGCACCCCCGTGCCGTCCAGGCTTTCCAGACAGCGCACAAGCCCCCTGCCCTCGTTACGGGTCGGCACGACGACCGAGAGCCGCCGTGGTCTTTGCGCGGGGCCGATCGGGACGGCCAGCCCGGGTCGCCAGGCGGAAAGGGCCAGGAGCAACAAGAACGGCAGCCAGATCGTGGCCATGGCCAGTCCCTGGCCGCCAAGTTCCTGGGCGCGAAGCCAGGTCGGGGTCACGGCCAAACCTTGAGCGGCCAGGAGCCATAGGGCAGGCCAGCCCGGACGCAGGGTCCACAGCGGCAGGACCATGAGCAAATACCAGGGATAGACCGTGGGCAAAGCGGCAAGGCCGACCAGACCGGCGAAAAGCGGCCCGCGCCCCCGATCCTGGAAGGCCAACCAACCGGCCATGAGCACCGCGCCGCCAAGGCCCAGGGACACGGCCGGGGCCAGGGAGCCGCACAGAGGCCAGACCAGGGCCGTCAACGGTCCGCCCTGAGCCAGGTAGCCGGCAAAGGCGGCAAGCGACTGAAAAAAGGCCGGGCCAGCCGCGCGGTAAGGCCAAAAGCTCGCCAGCGGCACGAGACAGGAGGCGGCCTGGCGCAGATTGCCCGGCCGCAAAAAAAAAGGAATGAGCAGCAAAACTGGATACTTCACTAGCCCGGCCGCGCCCAGGCACAAAAAACCCCAGCCGTCGCGGCGGGTCGCAAAGGCGGCCAGAGCCAGGGAAACACCCAAGGCCACCAGCGCGTCGAGATGGCCTTCCCCCGCGCCCATGATCAGGGACAGGGGGGAAAGCACATACAGGGCCAGCCAAGCCGGCGGCAGCCGACGCTTGGCCAGGACCACGGCCAGGGCCAGGGCGGCCAGGAGATCGGCCAGGGCAAAGGCTGCCCGGAAAGTCATGGGGGTGGGCGAGACGGCGGCCACGGCCCGGCAGAACAGCTCGGCCAGGGGCGGATAGGCGGCGGTCAGCTCGGGGTGGTTGACCCGGCCAAGGACGGCCACGGCCTGGGCGGACAACAGCCCAGGCAGCCTCGGGTCGCCGGGCGCGATCAAATAAGGGTTGCCTCCGGCCAGCTGCATGTCGCCTTCGACGATGTAGCGAAAGACGTCGGTGTCGACCGGCCAGGCCCAGACAAAGAGCAGCCGCGCGCCAAGGCCCAGGGCCAGCACGGCGGCGGTGACGCGGCCGCGATGCCCTCCGGTCGGCCAGCTACGCACGGCCAGGACCAGGGTGGCGAAAGCTGCGGCAAAACAGGCGGCATACAAGTAGCGCCCGGCCTCCAGACGGCCGCACAGGGCCAGGGCGACAAGAGCCGCCAGGCAAAGCAGTCCGCGCCAGACGTGGCCAGGCAGGCCGGCAAACGCACCGGCCAAACACGCCCCGCCGGTCCCCACTGCCTGATGCACGCTTGGAAGCCTTCGTGTCACGGACGCTCCGGCATAGCGGCAGGCGCGCTGCCCGTGCCGTCGCCCTGGGGCGGCTGGCCCAAAGGCTCGCCTGATGGCGGTCCATCACCGCCGACACCAACAAGCGGCGCGTCCGCGCCGATAAGGGCCGAAGTCCATGGCCCGGGCGCATCATTGAGGGACCAGTCATAGTCGTCATACACCGGCCGGCGCTCCGCCAGGGCGTCAAGCGCCGCGCCCAGCGCCGGCCCGGCAAAGCGTCGCACAAATTCCCACTGCCGGTCCCGGCCGCCGAAATCCTCGGCATACCAGTCAAAAATGCGGATCAGACGCAACCGGCCGCCGTCCACCCTCGCTCCGGCCGGGTCGTTCAGGCAGGCTCGAGTCCGTTCCTCCAGCATGGCGTCCAGGACCTCTCCCCGGTAGGGAACGGACAGCAGCGGCGGACAACTCTTGGAGGCGCAGTTGAGCACGAAGTGCAGCCGGGGGTCCGGGTATTGCCGGCGCAGGATGCCGTGCTCGATGTCGTCCAGGGAAAAGGTCTGACCGCCCAAACGCACAAAGGAACGCTTCCAGGGCGAGGCCAGGAAGCCGCCGGCCTCCTTGATGGAGGATATCCCCGGCCAATGGTCCATGATGAGGCGGATGGTCCACAGGTTATAGGCGTTTATATAGAGCGCTACGCGATCAGGCCGGGCCAGGGCTTCGGGGTTTTCGGCGGCCATGAGCGCCAACGTCACGTCAAGACGGGCCATGTCCGCCTTGATGCCCGCATAGTTCACCACGCTCCCGCGTACATGGGCGGCCAAAAAATCACCGTATTGGTCAAGATAGTCAGGAGATTGGGCAGCTTTGGCAAAGCCTGCGAAAAGCAACAACAAAATCGCCAGTAAAACCATCTTGGACACATCAACCTCCTCAACGCTCTGGGATAAACCCCGCAGTGACGGTTCAGCGCAGGAGTTGGACATCAGGCGCGATGAGCCGTGGAAAACCAATTGAATTCCTTCCGGTATTGTTGCATATTCCTTCGGTCTTCAGTTCGTTGGGGGGCATAACGTCGTCGAACCCGCGCACCGGCAACCCTTGTGCAACAACCATGACGCAACCCAGGTCTTCCGACGCAGCCCCGCCCCGACGCCCAGGCCTGAGCCTGCTCTTCGGCCTTTATGCACTGACTTTTTCCCTTTTCCTGCCGCCGCCGGCCTACGCCAATTCTCAGCCCCGTTTCCAGCGGTTGTCCCTGGAACAAGGGCTTTCCCAATCCTATGTCGTCTGCATGGCCCAGGACAAGCTGGGTTTTCTGTGGATCGGCACCTACGACGGCCTCAACCGCTACGACGGGACCAATGTCGTGGTCTACCGCAACATCCCGGGCCGGCCCGACTCCCTACCGGATAACAGCATCCGCACGCTTTTCGTCGATCCCGTAGACGGCACGCTGCTTGTGGGCACCAAAAACGGCGGTCTGGCCGTCTATGACCGCGAAGCCGACCGTTTCCGCCCCTACCCTGTGGCAGCCCCCTACCCCAGCGGCGATGTGGACAAGGAAATCCGGGCCATAGCCAGGGATGCGGCCGGCAATCTCTGGGTAGGCGGCGCAGCCGGCCTGGCCCGCATCTCGCCGGCCGGTGCCGTGGACGCCATGGCCTTGTCTGACCAGAACGGCAGTACCGTCAAAAATTCGGTTATCGCCATAAAAGCCCGGGCCGACGGCAGTCTGCTCGTAGCCACCAATCGGGGCGTTCATGCCGTGAATCCAGCCGACGGCCAGGCCGCGGCCCTGCTTCCCGGCCCCCTGGGCGAGCTTCCGGCCGACGCGCGCATCAACGGCATTGCCTGCGACGGCCCGGACACGCTCTGGGTGCTCACGGAAATACACGGCGCTTATCGGTTCAATCAAGCCACCGGCCGGTCCGATCACCATCTGCCCGGCCTGGCCACCTGGTTTGCCTTCCGCGACTCCTGGGGCGGCCTTTTCATCGGCACCAACCGAGGACTGGCCCGCATGTGGCCGGACCCGGACCAGCCGGGAAAGTTGATCCCGTCCATGGCCGTCAACAATCCCCTGGACCCGGAAAGCTTGTCCCAGGACGAGGTGTTGTGCGCCCTGGAGGATACCGGCGGCCTGTTGTGGTTCGGCACCTATTCCGGCGGCGTGAGCCGCTACAATCCCGCCTATCAGGCGTTTTCCGTCTACCGGGCCGGACCGGGACTGCCCACCGCCCTGTCCGGCAGTGCGGTCAGCGCCGTGGCCCAGGAAAGCGCCGACATCGTCTGGGTCGGTACCCGCTACAACGGCCTCAATCGCATCGACCGCCGCACTGGCGAGGTCACGGCTTTCCGCCACGACCCGGCCAACCCGGACAGTCTGGCCGACGACGGCGTCAACTGCCTGCTCTTTGACCGCCAGGGTCGGCTCTGGGTCGGGGCTACCGACCGGGGACTGGACCGCTACGACCCCGATAGCGGCCGCTTCGTCCACTACCGCCACGACCCCCAAAACCCTGAGTCCATCAGCCAGAACAAGATATGGTGGATCGCCGAGGATGAAGACGGCATCCTGTGGCTGGGCTCCAGTTCGGGCGGCCTTAACCGCTTCGACCCGACAACGGGCAAGGCCAAGGTCTATCGCAACGATCCCAATAATCCGGCCAGCCTCAGCCACAATCGTGTGCGTCACATCACCCCGGCCCCGGGCGGCATCCTGTGGATCGGCACCAATGCCGGACTCAACCGTTTCGACAAAAACACCGAAACCTTCACCCATTGGGAACACGACCCGGACAACGCCAATTCCCTGTCTAACAACCGCGTCACCCCCATTCTTCTTGATCCGTCAGGGGTCTTGTGGATCGGCACCGATGCGGGACTCAACCGTTTCGAGCCGCGCACCGGGCGTTTTCAGCGCGTCACCATGGCCAACGGCCTAGCCAACGACGGCATCCAGGGGATGCTGCAGGACAAGGACGGCAATTTGTGGTGCAGTACCTTCCGGGGGCTTTTCCGCTACAGCCCGGGCAACGGCGAGGTGCGCAACTATTCGGATCGGGATGGTCTGGCCGGCCTGGAATTCTGGATGAACGCCTACGCCCAGGGCAAAAATGGCGAAATGTTTTTTGGCGGCACAAACGGCTTAACCGCTTTTTTCCCCAGCCGTATCCGCCCAAACCCCCACGCCCCGCCCGTGGTCCTGACCGGGCTTGCCGTGCGCAACAAACCCTATGGCGCCAACCCTGTCACGGTAAGAAATTTAGCCCTTGGCCACGAGGACAACGTCGTGGAACTGTCCTTTGCCGCCCTGGATTTCGCCGATCCGCCCCGAAACCTCTTCTCCCACAAGCTCGAAGGCTTTGACCCGGAATTCTCCCCCCCGGCAGGCAACAATACCGTCACCTACACCAATCTTTCCCCCGGGGAATACCGCCTGCGCGTTCGGGCCTGCAATAACGACGGTGTCTGGAACGAAACAGGGCTGACGCTGGCCATTGCCGTGGCCCCGCCCTTTTGGGGCACCTGGTGGTTTCGCGCCCTGGCCGGACTGGCTGCCCTGGCCTTGCTCCATGGCGGCTACAGACTGCGGGTTTCCGCCCTGGAGAAGCGTCGCCGGGAACTTGAGGCAACCGTGCGTCGCCGCACCGCTGACCTCGAAAACGAAATCGAGGACCGCAAGGCCGCCGAAGATGCCCTGCACCGCAGCCGTCTGAGCTTTTCCGCCATTTTCCAATTCTCGCCCCTGGCCGTCACCATCAGCGAAGAGCAGTCCGCCAGGATGCTGCGCGTCAACGAGGCATTCAGCCACCTGACCGGTATCCAGGCCGAGCAGGCCATTGGCCGAACATCTGAGGAGCTGGGCTTCTGGGAACGCTTCGAAGATCGCCAACAGCTTTTGATCGAACTGCAAGTCGCCGAATCCGTCACCAACCGGGAACTGGCCTTTCGTCATGCCGATGGCCATCGCATCGTCGGCCTTTGTTCCTGCACGGTCATCGAGGCTTTCGAACGGCGCTGCCTGCTCATGCTCATCGTCGATATTACCGAACGCAAGGCCCTAGAAAGCGAACTCCTGGCCGCCCGGGAACGGGCCGAGCAAGGCAGTCGGGCCAAGTCCGACTTCCTGGCCAACATGAGCCACGAGATCCGCACCCCCATGAACGCCATCATGGGCATGGCCGACCTTTTGGCTGACACCCCGCTCACGCCCCGCCAGAAGCGCTATGTGGACATCTTCCAGCACTCCGGCCAAATCCTCATGCGCGTCATCAACGACATCCTCGACCTGTCCAAGCTTGAAGCCGGCAAGCTGACCCTGGAGCCCGAGCCTTTCGACCTGCCCGAAGCCCTGTTCCAGACCTGCGCCGTGTTCACGCCCCAGGCCGAGGAAAAAGGCCTCCCGCTGTTCTGCGATCTTGATCCAGGCTTGCCTCGCCGTGTTTACGGCGACCCCATCCGCCTCACCCAGATCGTGGCCAATCTGTTGGCCAACGCCTGCAAGTTCACCCACGAGGGCGAGATCCGGCTGTCGGCCTCGGCCACGCTTCTTGGCCCTTCCGCCTTCCTTTTGCGCCTGACCTGCCGGGACACCGGTGTCGGCATCGCCCCTGATGACATTGCCCGGGTCTGCGACAATTTTTTCCAGGTGGGCGGCAATCAACGCCGGGGAACAGGCTTGGGGCTGGCCATCTCCAAGCGCCTGACGGAACTGATGCAGGGGGAATTATCCATCCAAAGCATCCTTGGCCAAGGAGCCACCATCACGGCCACGGTCAGGCTGGAGATCGCCGCCGAATCCGCTTCAGGAGAGCAAACGCCGGAATCCTCCTTGGTCGCGGAGCTTGCGGACGCCGGCGGCCAGCCCTGGCGGGTGCTGTTGGCCGACGACTCTGTGGGCAACCGTCAGGTCGTCAGCCTGTTCCTGGAAAATCAGCCGGTTATCTTGGAAGAAGTGGAGAACGGCCAGGATGCCCTGGACCGGTTCAAGAAAGGCGGCATCGACATCGTGCTCATGGACCATGTCATGCCGATCATGGACGGGCTGACCGCCGTGCGGGCCATGCGTGAACATGAATGGATGTCCGGCCTTAGATCCACGCCCATCATCGGCATCACCGCCCGGGCTTTTCCAGAGGACGAGGCTGCCTGCCTGGAGGCCGGTTGTTCTGCCTACCTGAGCAAGCCCGTTCGCCGCAGCGCCCTGCTCGCCGCCATGCAGGGGCTCCTTGGCCGCCGGGACGACTGATCACCGCCCAAACCAGAGACTTGCCCACGCCAGAACGGTTACTGCCCGAGCCGGAAGCTGATGACGGCGCGCTGATCGTCGATAAAGGCGTACAGCAGGCTTTGGACGTCCGCGTACTCCTTTGCCGTATACGCCGTCTTGTTGATAACCAACTCCCGCTTGACTGTGAGCTTTCCGTCAATAACCTCGTAGCTGGCGGTAAAGCGCCCTGCCGGACTGTTCAGGTCCACGGCCGCCGGCAGATGTTCGACCGCAGCTTTCAAAGGTAAGGCGATGACCGAACGCCAGGAGTATTGCCTGGCCCCTACGATGACCGGATAGTGGCGCGGTGTGCCTGTGGTGAGATAGGCGCGCAGATTGTTCGCCGGCGCGACGTCGAGGCCAAGGGGCACGGTCATGTACACCAAGGGGGAAGACTGGACCACGCCGTGGGGGCTCGTTCACTGGCCCTCGATTTCCAAATGTTTGGTCAGATCGCGCGGGTTCGTCGAGCGAATTTCTCCATAGCCGCCTTCCGGAGTGGCCTGGAGCAGCTGATTGGCCAAGGCGGCCAGGGAACTCGCCCCGGCCAGGACGCGGCGGACAGCGCCGTCCGCGCCGGGGGAAAGGGTCATGCGGACCTTCCCGTGCACCGTCCCGTCGGCATCCACGGACAACTCGGCGTTATACTGGTAGGTATTGGAGGCCGGGGTCTGGGCCGGAGTTTGGCGCTTCTCCCCGTCGCCGCTGGCGATGACCGTCAGTTTGTCGGCCAGGCCGTTGTCGAGGACGCCAAAAACCGCGAACGGATCGGTGGGATTGGCGTAGGTGTCGAAGTCCGGCAAATAAGCCAGCACATGATTGAACGACGCCGAAGACCACAGCGGCAACGGTTCCATGCTTATGCCCCAGTTCACAAGGGCCGGCAGCACGCGGATGCCCAGCGTCCCCAGCAAGGCCTGCATGAGCACGACATGGTCTTTGCAGTCGCCGTAGCCGTTGCGCAAGACGGTTGCCGCCTCATGGGGCACGACATTGTCGCTTTCATTGAGAAAAACGGCCACGTAGCGGATATGGGCCGCCACCCAGTCATGGACGGCCCGGGCCGCGTCAAGCCCCTTGGCGTCGCCGACGATGTTTCGTGCCAAGGCTGCGATTTCCGGCGTCGGCGCAGCCTTGCCGGCGCTGCGGGCCGCATAGACGGCTCCCAAGGCCTCGTAGCCGGCCAGGGTGGTGGCGACAAAGACCGGCCCGACGTCCATCGGGGAAACCATGGACGCCTCGGCCGGTGACAAGGCGCCGACGTCGATGGCGGCGGTCAGCACCCGGTTGCTGCCAGCCTGGGCGTCATCGACCGCGAAACCACCGCGCTGGCCCCACTGCAGCGGCACGGACGACGGAGCCTCGATGCGCGTCTCCTGGCGCATGTGGCCCCCAAGGCCCAGGGCAAAAACAACATTGAAGCCGAAGACGGCGGGTTTGCTGACGACATGCCGCCAGGTGCAGTGCACGACGCTGCCGAGGCGCAGCTGGGGAAATTCGATGGTCGTCGTCTGGGAGGCCACGAACCCCGGCGTGTTCCGGGCGGCGGCGCTGGGGCGGGTGAAAATGTTCTCCGCCGGCACGTCGAGGCGCTGTCCGTCCGGCTGGAGCACCCAGGCTTCGAGCACCTCCAGGGTCGCGGCGGCAGGGTCGAAGGTGAAAGCCGCCGTGCTGTTGGCTGCCAGCAAATGTTCATCGGCAAGAACAAGTTCCGAGGTTTGCGTCTCGACGTAGGTCAGGTCGGCCGCCACGAGATAGTCATTGCGCTGCAGACGATGGACTCCCTCCGGCAAGGCGGCCAGGGCATTGCCCGCGAAAAGCGCCCAGACGGCAACGCCCCAAAGGGCAACTTGTAAACTACAAACGTTTCCCAAAAATTTTGGGCACTTCACAGCCATACGTCTTCCTTGGCCAGCCCGGTGCATCACGTCCGGGCCGAAAGGGAACCACCGCCTTATTCCAGTTCCCGGCACACGGCTTCGCCAAGGCCGCCAGGCCGCATGGGCCGCCACCCCGAAGCGGGCGACAGGGTGCGGTCCAGGAACTTGCCGTCCACCCCGACCCAAGCCGCCTGCTGCCGGATGATCCGCCCCTGACCGCAGTCCAGGGTCACCCGTTCCAGGGCATAGGCCACGCCGGTGGGAAAGCCCATCTCATGGGCGATCTCCAGCCCCTCGGCCTCGTCGAACACCCGCTTTACCCGAAGCCGCAGCACCTCACCCGAGACGCGCACCGAATGCCGGTCATAGTAGAGTTCCACCGACCTGTCGTCATGGGCGGCCAGAAAACGCCAGTCCGTGGCCTGGGCCGGTGGGCAGACGGCCAGAATATAAACCAGGGCCGTAAGCAGCAACATCAGGCGCATCGCACACCTCCCGGAGACGGAAAACAACGGTTTCAGGCTATTAGCATTCTTATAGCCAGCCCTCAAGCCGGCAGTCGCCCAGCATCCCGCCACATCCCACATCCCTTTGACGCAGGGGCAAAAGGGCCTTATGACTCCCCCGGGGAGTCGGACAGGCTGTCGTCGCGGGCCGCAAGACCCGGGGAGGAAAGTCCGGGCTCCACAGGGCAGGACGCTGGATAACGTCCAGCGGGAGCGATCCCGGGAGAGCGCCACAGAAAACAAACCGCCGGCGCCTGCGCCGGTAAGGGTGAAACGGTGGGGTAAGAGCCCACCAGTTGCCGCGGCGACGCGGCAAGCTCGGCATGCCCCGTTCGGAGCAAGACCAAATAGGAAGGCGTTAAGGCTGGCCCGGCCGTGCCTTCGGGTAGGTTGCTTGAGGCCGCGAGCAATCGCGGTCCTAGAGGAATGATGGCCGCCCCGGTTTATCCGGGGAACAAAACCCGGCTTATCGGCCGACTCCCCCTTTTTTATCACGCTTTAGCGCAAAGGATTCCCCGTGTCCCTGTGGACCGTGCTGCTCGCCGCCGGCTCCGGAACCCGTCTGGCCCAGGCCTCGGGCGGCGTCAAAAAACAGTTTCTCTCCGTCGGCGGCCGCCCGCTCTACTGGAAAGCCCTGACCGCCTTTGCCAAGTCCCCGGACGTGGCCGGCGTGGTCGTGGTTTTTGCGCCCGAAGACCTGGCCGAGGCCACCCGTGAGCTGGCCGGCTTCCTGGATGCCAATCACCCGGGCCTGCCGGTCCTGACCGCCGCCGGCGGAGCCAGACGCCAGGATTCCGTCAAAAACGGCCTCGACGCCCTGCCCCGCGAAGCGCGTCTGGTGCTGATCCACGACGCGGCCCGGCCCTTTGTCGATGCCGGGCTCATCGCCCGGGTGGCCGACGCCCTGGCCGCCGGACGCAAGGCCGTCATCCCGACCCTGCCCGTCACCGACACCGTCAAGCAGGTGGACGGCGACAGGGTGACCGCCACCCTGCCCCGCCATGAGCTGGCCGCCGTGCAAACGCCCCAGGGCTTCGACCTGACCCTGCTGCGGCAAGCCTATGCCCACGCCAGACCGGATTTCGACGTCACCGACGACGCCAGCCTGGTCGAACACTACGGCCAGCCCGTTTTCACCGTGCCCGGAGCGCCGCGCAACATGAAAATCACCCATCCCGAGGATCTGGCCAGCCTGGCCGAGGCCGCCGCGCCGCCCGTGCCCGTCACCGGCTACGGCTACGACGTCCACCGCTACGCCGATCCGCGCAACCCCGGCAAACAGCCCCCGCGCCCCATGAAGCTCGGCGGCTTCCCCATCCTCGGCGCGCCCGAGGTGCTGGCCCACTCCGACGGCGACGTGCTGCTCCATGCCCTGACCGACGCGGTGCTGGGCTGCGTGGCCGGCGGCGACATCGGCCGGCTCTTCCCGGACAGCAACCCGGATTTCGACAACATGGCCTCGGGCGTGTTCTTGAGCGAAGCCCTGCTGGCCGCCAAGGCCAAGGGCCTGACCATCACCCACGTGGACCTGACCATCATCGCCCAAATTCCCAAGATCAGCCCCCACGCCGAGGCCATCCGCCTCAACGTGGCCGCGCTTTTGGGGCTCAATAAAGAGCAAGTGAACCTCAAGGCCACCACCGAGGAAGGCCTGGGCTTTACCGGCGAGAAAAAAGGCATCAAAGCCGTCGCCCTGGTCTCCGGCTGGCGACGCCCGTAAGGTGCTGGGCTCTGCCCAGACCCGGCCGGGCGCTGCCCGGCGCCCGCCGGGGGGCTTAGCCCCCCGGACCCCCAACCTGGGTTGCCCATGAGCGCAACAACGTAACCGGGCGGCTGGCTATAATAACGTTAAAGCTAAACTTGAACTATCGCACCCCACCCCCTTAAAAAGTTTTTGGGGAAGGAGGGGGTCCAGGGGGAGGAAACCCCTTTTTTCAAAAAGGGGTTTCCTCCCCCTGGTTGACTTTGGCCCTTGGCTTTGCAAAGGGTGGGAACTTTTCGACGGGAGGCGAGGATGCAGCTGTACAATACCATGACCCGGACCAAGGAGCCGTTCGTTTCCCGCGTGCCGGGGAAGGTGGCCATGTACGTGTGCGGGATCACCGCTTACGACCTGTGCCACATCGGCCACGCCCGCTCGTCGGTGGTTTTCGACGTGCTCGTGCGCTATCTGCGCCATATCGGCTTTGACGTGACGTTCGTGCGCAACTTCACCGACGTTGACGACAAGATCATCAAGAAGGCCAACGCCGAGGGGACGACCTCCCAGGAAATCGCCGAGCGGTATATCGCGACCTTCTATGAAGACATGGACAAGCTCGGAATACTGCGCCCCAACGCCGAGCCCAAGGCCACGGAATACATCGGCGAAATGGCTTCCCTGGCCCAGCGGCTTATCGACAGCGGCCACGCCTACCGCACGCCGTCGGGCGACGTGTATTTCCGGGTGCGTTCCTTTGCCGGCTACGGCAAGCTTTCCGGCCGCGACGTGGAAGACATGCGTTCCGGCGCGCGGGTGGCCCCGGGCGAGGAAAAGGAAGATCCGCTGGATTTTGCCCTGTGGAAGGCCTCCAAGCCCGGCGAGCCGGTCTGGGAAAGCCCCTTTGGCCCGGGACGTCCCGGCTGGCACCTGGAGTGCTCGGCCATGAGCGAAAAGCTTCTTGGGATGCCCATCGACATCCACGGCGGCGGCCAGGATCTCATTTTCCCCCACCACGAAAACGAGATCGCCCAGAGCGAGGCGGCCATCGGCGGGGAATTTTGCCGTTACTGGGTCCATAACGGCTTCGTGCGCATCAACACCGAGAAGATGTCCAAGTCCCTTGGCAACTTCATCACCATTCGCGACATCTACGCCCGCTACCTGCCCGAAGTGCTGCGGTTTTTCCTTCTCTCCTCGCAGTATAGAAGCCCGCTCGACTATTCCGACCAGGGCCTGGACGAGGCAGAAAAAGGCATCAAGCGCATCTACGCCGCCAAGGTGCAAATGGAGCAGGCGCTTGGCCGCGCCAAGTGGAGCGAGACCAAGCTGCCGGCCGACGTGACGGAAGAGCTGTCGCGCCACGAGGAAGGCTTCACCGCCGCCATGGACGACGACCTCAACACCGCCCAGGCCATGGGCCACGTGTTCGGCCTGGTGCGCCTGGCCGGCCGGCTCATGGAAGACAAGACCCTGGCCAAGAGCCGCGAGACGGCCGAGGTCCTGGGCCGCATCCTGGCCGATTTCGGCGTCTGGGCCGAGGTGCTTGGCGTGTTCGGCACGGACGCGACGGCCTTCCTGGCCGATCTCAAGGCCTGTCGCCTCACGCGCCTGGGCATCGACGCCGCCCGGGTGGATGGTCTGGTGGCCGAGCGCCAGGACGCCCGCAAGGCCAAGGACTTCGCCCGCTCCGACGCCATCCGCGACGAGCTGGCCAGCCTTGGCGTCACGGTCATGGACACGCCGACCGGCCCGCAATGGGACATCGCCTAGCCAAAGACATGCCGCGCATCGTCTACATCCACCACAATTGCTTCGTGCTGGAGGCGGGGGAACGAACGCTGCTGTTCGACTACCCCGCCCCGGCCTATCTGCCCGAGGCGGCGGCCCGGATCTGCGCATCGCATCTGGCCGGGCGGCAGCTGACTGTCTTTGCCTCCCACAGCCATGACGACCACTTCGATCCGGAGATCGTCGCCGCGACCAGCGGCGCGGCCGCCCGGCAGTTCGTGGTGTCCGACGATGTGGCCGACCTCTACGGCGACGCCCTGCCGCCGGGCCGTATCACCATGGAACCCGAGGATCGGGTGGACCTAGACGGCCTGACCGTGACCGCCCTGGAAAGCAACGATATGGGGCTGGCCTATCTGCTCGAAATGGACGGGCTGACGGTCTATTACGGCGGCGACATGGCCCTGTGGGACTGGCCGGGCAACTCGCCCGCCGCCAACCGGGCCGTGGGCATGACCTGGCGGCGGCAACTGGGTCGCCTTGAAGGCAAGCGCCTGGACGTGGCCTATTCCAATACCGACCCAAGGCTGCCGGAAAGCCTGTGCGGCGCGCCGGAACTGCTTGACCGGGTGCGCCCCCGAGTTTTTGTCCCCATGCACCTCGGCGGCCATGTCCACTACCTGGACACCTTCGCCCCCCGCCTGACGCGCCCCGGCACGACGCTTTTCCGCTACGCCAAGACCGGCGATATTTTAGATATTTGAGGCGAATTTAAAGCTGGATGTGAAGAAGAAGAGCCTCCGGCGGCCGGGGGCCTGAGGCCCCCGGACCCCCAAATGGGATGTCGAGGGCCGGGGGGCAGATTCCCGGCCTCCGCCGCCTCGTCCTAGCCTACCGACAGTCAAGCTCCAGGCCCACGGGGCAGTGGTCGGACCCCATCACGGCCGCGTCGATCCAGGCCCGCTTGACCTTGGGCCGCAGTTCCTCGGACACGAAGAAATAGTCGATGCGCCAGCCCACGTTGCGGTCCCGGGCCTTGAACCGGTAGTCCCACCAGGAATAGTGCCCGCCTTCGGTCGTGAACAGCCGGAAGGTGTCGACGTAGCCGGCGGCGACGAAGCGGTCGAGCCAGGCGCGTTCCTCGGGCAGAAAGCCGGAGGTCTTTTCGTTGGCCTTGGCGTTTTTGAGGTCCAGGGCGGTGTGGGCGGTGTTGAAATCGCCGCAGACCACGATGGGCTTGTGCTTGCGGAGTTCTTCGGCATGGGCCAGGAAGGCGTCGTAGTAACCGAGTTTGTAGGCCAGCCGCTCCGGCCCCCGGCCGCCATTGGGGAAATAGATGTTGAAGAAATGGAATTCCTCGTATTCGAGGTGGAGTAGCCGCCCTTCACCGGCAAAAGCGGGATCGGGCAGTTCCATGGCGATGGACAACGGCTCGGCCCGGTAGAAGCAGCCGACCCCGGAATAGCCTTTTTTCACCGTGGAACTGCACCAGACGGTCTTGTACTGGTCGGTGTGGCCGAAATCCGCTTCATGGCCGGTCTGGATTTTGGACTCCTGGATGCCGACCACGTCCGCACCGCTGCCGGCCAGCCAGTCCCAAAAGCCCTTCTGCACCACGGCCCGCAGGCCATTGACGTTCCAACTCACCAGTATCATACGAATCCTTTAGTCGTCTCCGCCGACTAGTCCCCTGGACAACGCCATGGGGCCAGCCTGTGGCATCAAGCGGGTTCCTCGGCCAAGTCTTCACGAGGGGCGGCCGCTTCTCCGTCGAGCATGGTTAGAAACGCCTCGGCACAGATCGGGCAAAACTGCCGGCCAGCCTCCTCGCGGATGATGTCCAGCGCCTGGGATAACGGCATCCCCTTGCGGTAGGGCCGGTCGGTGGTCATGGCGTCAAAGGCGTCGGCAATGGCGATGATGCGCGCTCCCAGCGGAATATCCTCGCCGCTGATGGCCGTGGGATAGCCCCTGCCGTCCCAGCGTTCGTGATGGAGCAGGATCAGGGGCAGCACCGGGGCCAGGGAGGCGATGGGCCGCAGGATCTCGGCCCCGATGACGGCGTGCTCCTGGATGATGGCGTATTCCTCGGGAGTCAGCCGGCCGGGCTTGAGGAGCACGGCGTCGCGTACGCCGATCTTGCCGATGTCGTGGAGATTGGAGCCGATTTCCAGGTTACGCAACTCGCGTTCGCCAAGGCCCATGGCCCGGCCCAGGCGCATGGCCATGCGCGACACCCGGGCGGTGTGGCCCTTGGTGTATTCGTCCCGGGCTTCCAGGGCAGTAATGAGCGCTGACATGCTGGACAGGACGTGCTCGTGCTCTTTTTTCAGGTGGCGGTAGCTTTCGCCAAGGAGCTGCTCCACCACCAGATGCATCTTTTCCACGTCAAAGGGTTTGACGAAATAGCGTGACACGCCAAGCCGCTCGCCACGTTTGATGTCGCTGGCATGGCCCCGGGCGCTCATGATGACGACCAGGGTGTTGCGCAGCTCAGGCTGCTTGCGGATGTGTTCGCACAACTCGTAGCCGTCCATCTCGGGCATTTCGATGTCGGTGACCACCACGTCGGGCTGCTCGGCCAGGGCGAGTTCCAGGGCCTTGGCCCCGTTTTCGGCGGTCAGGACGCAGTGGCCGTTTTTCACGAAATTGTGGCGCAGCATTTCCCGGATGAGCTTGCTGTCGTCCACGACCAGAATTTTATTGTGGCGCTTACGTTCGGCGATGTCGAGGTGTTCCGAGACTTTTTTGGAAAGCATCTCGGCGGTGAACGACTTGAGCAGATAATCATCAGCCCCGTAGTTGAAGGCCGTGTCCATGTCCAGGGCATTGTCGCTGCTGGAAAGCATGATGACCGGGAGGTACGGTCCGGCGTTGTCTTCCTTGAGCTTGCGGCACAGCTCCAGGCCGGACATGCCGGGCAAGAGCACGCTGGTCAGCACCAGCTCGAAGGCGTGGCGGCGGCACAACGCCAAGGCGTCCTCGGCGTTTCGGGCCGAAACCACCCGAAAGCCGCTGCTGGCCAGGGCGGCGCGCACCACATGGAGCAGGGTGCGGCCGGCGTCGACAAACAGGATTTCGCGCGGCCCGGCAACGGGTTGGCGGGCCTGGGAGGCGGCCTTGAGTTCGGCCAGCACGCCGGCCAGGGTCAGGCGATTGACCGGCATCACCTCTGGGCCAAGGATCTGGCAGGCTTGGTGTTCCTGATGCTGCCCTTCCTCGAAGGGACGCAGGCACAGGATGGGCAGCTCCCGACCCGCTTTCCGGCCCGCCTCGCGGATGGTCCCGAGCAGGTCGCGGCAGTCGCAGCCGGCATAGGAATCCTGCACCAGCACGGCATTCGCCGGCGGGTCGAGAGCGGCCAGTTCCTGGGCGGCGTCCGGACTCAAAAAACGGTAATCGACTCCGGCCGTCAGGTAGATCTTGCTCAGGAAGGCCCGGTAGAACAGGATGTCGATGATATTGACGATCAGCATCGAAGCTCCGGGCGGTTCCAGATGGCGGCGCTTGCCGGTCCTCGCGTGGCCGGACAGGACCGGTTGTCGTAGTCGTCGGGGCTGGCCAGGGGCCATGCCTAACGGTCAAACCTGACACAATCGAGCGGTCAACCCCTGGGCGTTGCGTTCGATACGGGCATATCCCCCGCCGGCCAGAGCGCCGGGGTTGATGACCACAGTACGTCCGATGGCATCGACAGCGACGGACTCGTGGATGTGACCGGTAAGGCACACGGCCGGCTGGGTGCGTTCGATAAACTCCCGCACAGCCCGGCTGCCGACATGGACTCCGCCCCCGACCTGGTCCGTGGCCGTACCGTAGGGTGGCGTGTGGCAGACGAGGACGAGGTCGGGGCAATGGGCCACGGTCTGCCAGGCGGCTTCGAGCCAGGCGGCGATACGGTCCTCGCCGGCTTCGCTGGGGGTGCCGAACGGAGTCGGCGTGGACCAGCCGCAGCCGAAAAACCCTACGCCCTGGGCCGTGACCCGGCCGGTGGCGTGGAGGTTTATCCCCTCGCCCGAAAGATAAGCGTCCACCTCGGCCAGATCCATGTTGCCGATCTGAGCCATGAGCACCGGGTTGACCTCGCGCAGGGCCGCGATGACCCGTCGGGCGGCGGAGGCCCCGCCCTTGATGGTCAAATCGCCGCTAACGACCAGGCCGGCGGCGGCGGCCAGATTGGGAATTCGCCCGAGCATGGACACGTCGTCATGGATGTCGCCCATGCCGATCCAGAAAGCGTCTGCGCTCACCCTGTCCTCCCTGGTTACGCGCCCTTCCCCTGACGGGGTTCGCCTGTTACTATGAAACGGTTGTGAAAACATTGCAACCAGATCAGCCGACCGATACCGGCAAAGCCCTGGCCAAGAACGCCCTGCGCCGCGACATGTCGGCCCGGCGGGCCGCCCTGACGCCGGAAGCCGTTGCCGCCGCCGGCTTGCTGGCCGCCAAGCGCGTCCTGGCCCTGCCCGCCTATGTCCAGGCCCGGGAAATCCTGGCCTACATGGCCGTGCGCAACGAACTTGACGCCGGGCTGATCGCCAGCCAGGCCCTGGCCGACGGCAAACGGCTGCTCTTGCCGCGCTGCCGCGATGGCGCGCCGGGACTGGTCGACCTGGGCTGCGTGCGTTGCCTGTCCGAGGCCGCCCCTGGGAGCTACGGCATCCCGGAGCCGCCGCGCGAGGCCTGCCTGCCTCCGGAGGCCTTCTCGCCGGACCTGATCCTGGTCCCGGGCCTGGCTTTTGACCGGCGTGGCAACAGGCTTGGTTTCGGCGGCGGCTACTACGACCGTCTGCTCGCCCTGCCCATGGCCCAAAACGCGTTCACCGTAGGCCTGGGCTACGATTTCCAGCTTATCGCCCTGCTCCCGGCCGAACCCTGGGACAAACCTGTCAACGCCGTGGTCACCGACCGGCAAACCCTCCTGACAACACCATGAATTACATCCCCTTCGCCTTCCCGGATATCCCCAACGTGGCCTGCGCCTTTGGCACGGGGCCACGCACCATGGCCTTTACCGGCGCGGCCGATCCCGGGGACGTCATCGCCGTCCGGCAAAGCCTCAAGGCATCCTTGGGCTTCGCCGCCTGGCACAGCCTGCGGCAGGTGCATGGCGTGGACATGATTTTCGAACCGGAATTCGAAACCCTGGACCGTCCGAGCATCGAGGCCGGCGACGGCATGACCGAAACCCGGCCCGGCCACGCCCTGGCCATCAAGACCGCCGATTGCCAGCCGGTGCTCATCGCCCATGCCTCGGGGCGCTACGTCATGGCCTTGCACGTGGGCTGGCGGGGCAATGTCCAGGATTTTTGCGCCCGGGCGGTGCGCTCGTTTTGCGTGCGCTACGGCCTGTCGCCGGCCGAGTTGTCGGCCGTGCGGGGGCCGAGCCTGGGGCCAGGCGTCTCGGAATTCACGGCTTTTGCGGGCGAATTCGGCGAGGCCTTCCGGCCCTGGTACGACTACCGCACCCGCCGGGTCGATCTGTGGCGGCTCACCCGCGACCAGCTGGTCAAGGCTGGCCTGGACAGTGAGCGCATCTTTTCCCTGGACCTGTGCACCCTGTCCCTGCCGCTGTTCTTTTCCTACCGCCGCGACAAATCGACCGGCCGCCAAGCCAGCCTCATCTGGATCAAGGAAGATTGACAACCAGCCGACGCCGCGCTGGCCTCGCCTTCCCGTCAAGGGGTCCGGGGGGATCATCCCCCCGGCCGCCGGAGGCGATTCCCTTCCCTTCTCGACTACAATCGATAGCCGTCTTGGAGAAAAAGCTCCAGGCAGGCGTCGACCACGTCGGCGTCGTACCGGCTGCCGCGACCAGAACGCAGCTCGTCCAGGGCGACTTCCCGGGCCAGGGCAGCCCGGTAGGGGCGATGGGAGTTCATGGCTTCCACGACGTCGGCCACGGCCAAAAGCCGGGAACCGAGCAGGGTGTCCCGGCCGGAAAGGCCCTTGGGATAGCCCGAGCCGTCCAGACGTTCGTGGTGCTCCAGCACCATGCGGGCCACGGGCCAGGGGAAGGGAATGTCCTTGAGGATTTCGTGGCCCACGGCGCTGTGGTCGCGCACGATGCCCATCTCCATGGCGTTTAGGGCCTCGGGCTTGGCCAGGATCTCGGAGGGCACGTGGATCTTGCCGATGTCGTGGACCAGCCCGGCCACGCGAATCCCCTCGCGTTCGTCCTCGCCAAGCCCCAGCCGGGCGGCCAGGGCCACGGCCAAGGCGGCCACGCGCTGCTGATGGCCGGCGGTGAAGGGGTCGCGCTTTTCCGAGGTGACGGTGAGCGCGTTAACGGTCTCGGCCAGGGTCAGGCGCAGATTGTCCACGGAATCGCGCAATGCCCGCTCCACCTCGCGGCGATGGGTCATGTCGCGGAAAACCAGCACCGAGCCGATGGACTGGCCCCGGCCGTCGAGGATGGGCGACACAGTCTGCTCCACGGGCACGTCGCGGCCGTCGGTCCTGTGGAGGGTGGCGGCTTCCCGCCCGTTTGGGCCGTCGGCCTCGTCCATGGTGGCCTGGTAGACTTCGGCCAGGGGGCGGCCGGCCAGCTCGGCCGCCCCCACGCCCAGAAGCGTCTCGGCGGCCGGATTGGCAAAAACCACCCGCCCAGTTTCGTCTGTGGTGAGCAGGCCCTCGCCCAGACAGCGCAGGGTCACGGCGGTGAGACGCTCGGAGCGGGCCAGGCGCTTTTCCATACGCGACTTGTACAGGGCGATCTCTAGGGCGCTTTGCAGCTCCCGTTCCTCGAAGGGCTTGATGAGATAGCCGTAGGGACCGGCCGCGCCGGCCCGACGCAGGGTGGCCCGGTCGGAGTGAGCGGTCAAAAAGACCACGGGAACGCCGTAGCGGTCGCGGATGGCGGCGGCGGCGTCGATGCCGTCCATTTGCCCGGCCAGCATGATGTCCATGAGCACCAGATCCGGGGCCAGTTCGCCGGCCAGGCGCACGGCCTCCTCGCCGGTATCGGCCTGTCCGGCCACGACGTAGCCGAGGCGGCGCAGCCGATGGCAGACGTCGATGGCCACCACGGCCTCGTCCTCGATGACGAGCACCCGGGCCGGCACGGCGTTTTCGCTAGCCAGATCATGCATGGACAGGGTCCGATCCGCCCAGGATGTCGTCCAGGGCGGCGGTCAGGGTTGGAAAACGAAAGGCAAACCCCAGGCGCGTGAGCCGCTCCGGCACTGCCCGGACGCCGTTTAAAAAGAGTTCCTGGGCCATTTCCCCGAGCGTAAGCCGCAGCGCCATTGCCGGCGTGCGCAGCCAGGCCGGCCGGGAAAGCGCCCGGCCGATGGCCCGGGACAATTCGTTTTGGGTCACGGCTCCGGGCGCGGCCAGATTATACGGTCCTTGGGCTTCGGGGGATTCCAGCAAAAACCGGATGGCCCGCACCTCGTCGGTGAGATGAATCCAGGGAAACCACTGGTTGCCGGCCCCCAGCGGCCCGCCGACGAAAAACCGGTACGGCGCAAGCATGCGAGGCAAAGCCCCGCCGCTGCCGTCGAGCACCACGGCCGTTCGGGCCACGACCCGGCGCACCCCCAAAGCCTCGGCCCCGGCTGTGGAAGCTTCCCATTTCTCGGCCACTTCGGCCAGGAAACCCCGTCCAACCGGAGCGTCCTCGGCGGCGGGGGCGTCCCCCCGGTCGCCGTAGTAGCCCGTGGCCGAGCCTTGGACGAGCACGGCCGGCCGGGAAGCCACCGAGGTCAGGGCGTCCATGACGGCCCGGCCGGCGGCCAGGCGGCTGTCCAGGATGCGGCCCTTGCGCGCCGCCGTCCAATAGCCCGAGGCGATGTTCTCGCCGGCCAGATTGACCAGGGCGTCGGCCCCGTCAAGGCTCTCCCGCCAGCCCGTGCCGCTTCGGCCGTCAAAAGAGGCGAAGGAAACGCCGCCAACGGCCGCCCGGGGCGCGCCGCGCGAAACAATGACGACCTCGTGCCCGTCCCCGGTCAGGGAAAGGGTCAGGGTCCGACCGATAAACCCCGAACCGCCCAGGATGACCACGCGCATGATGCCCTCCTTGCTCCGCCAAACGGCTGGCTTCAATATACGGGATCCCGGGAGGATGGCAACTCGCGCACGGACTCAGTAGGTGAAATCGAGCTGGTAGGAAACGGGCCGGGCGGCGTCGAAGGACCAGAAAAAAAGGCCGTTTTTGAGCCACGGCGACACGTCTGGCCGGGTCAGGGACAGTTCCAGGGACAGGACGTAGGTCACGCCGCGCTCCAACCGGTCCCAGGGGCCGAGATCAATGAGGATTTCACCGAGATGCTTGCGAAAAAGCGAACCGAGGTCCTTGTCGGCGGCCGATCCCTGGCCCGGCAGGGAACCGACATATTCGCCGGTCTTGATGCGCCGCAGTTCCCCTTCCCAGGCAGCGGCGCTGACGCTCTGGTTCCAGACGTAATCCCGTTTGAGGGAGAGTCTGGCTCGACAACGCAGGTTCAGGCGCTCGCCGACGTCCAGGACCTGGACGATGCGATCTAGCCCGGTGGGTTCGATGCCGAAGCGCACCCGGATGCGGCCCTCGTAGTTGTTGAGCACGAGGTTGGTCAAAAGCAGTTCCTGGGCCGAAGCCGGCGCATAGGCGCCGCAACACAAGACCCCGGCCAGAGCCCAGACCAGGCAGGCGGCAAACCGCCGACGTGTCATCGTCCCAAGGCGCATAAACGACATGCCGCTCCAACGTGGGGCGAAAGACGCGACCCCACCGATCATGCCCTAAACCAAGGCGGCCGCTTTGACAACAACGCCCCCCTCGGCTACCACCCCGGCAGGTCCGCCGCAGCGGCCGCCAAACCTATGAAACCCCTTCGACTCATCGCCGTCGGCCAGGTCCGAACCCCGTACTTCCGCGAAGCCTGCGCCCATTACCTGACGGCCGTTCGACGCTACCTGCCGGCCGAGGAGATTCTCGCCCGGGACGGCAAATCGGCCGATCCGGCCCGGCGCAAGGCCGAGGAGGCCAAGGCCGTGCTGGCGGCCCTGGCCCCGCGCGACTTCGTGGTGGTCCTGGACGAGCACGGCCCGTCCCTGCCCTCGACCGAACTGGCCGCGCTGCTCAAAAAGCGCATCGAAGATCCGGGCCGCGCTCCCGCCTTTGTTATCGGCGGCCCCTTTGGCCTGGACAAAGCCGTCCTCGACCGGGCCGACCGCCTCCTGGCCCTGGGGCCGGGCACCCTGCCCCACGAATTGGCCCGGGTGGTGCTCTACGAACAGCTCTACCGCGCTGCCTCCATCAACGCCGGCGCGCCCTATCACCACTAACGCACAAGGATCACCGCCCATGGCCCTGCCGCTCATCAACGCCGCCTATCTGGAAAAGCTGCGCGAATATTTCGTCTCCGGCGACATCGTTTTCGACTTCGAAAACGCCTCCGAAGCCGACAAGGGCGAAATCCTCGATTTCCTGGAGACGCTCATGGACCTGGCCGAAGCCGCCGACGCCACGGCCACCCGGCTTATTTTCAAGGACGCCTATCTGGCCTCGGCCCAGGGCGAGAACAGCGAAATGTAACGCGTCTTGTCGCCAATCCGGTAGTCGCCGGCCGCGCTCAGGGCAAAGCCCGGCGGGATTTCGTCGCCTTGCGGCGGCGTGCCCGTCATGGTCAGCACGGCCATGGGCCGAGGCACGAGTTCCCGGCAGATGGCCAAAAACTGCGGCCAAGGCGCGAAGGCGCGGCTCAGGCACAGGATGAACGCGCCGGGATGGGCCGCCACAATGGGCGGTACCGTGGCCTCCACCCGACCCTCGGCGGCAAAAAGGCCGGCAAAACCCAGGCGCGCGGCGCATTCGCCAAGAAAGACCGCCCGTTTTTGCCGGGCTTCGAGCAGATGGTAGTCGCCCCGGTTCCAAAAGGCCCGCAGCGGCACGCCGGGCAGCCCGGCCCCGGCCCCGAAATCCAGGGACACGACAGACTCGCCGGCCGGCGGCAAAAACGCCGCGCCCGGGCCGGACAGGAAATCAGCCACATGCCAGGAATCGGCGATGAGCGTTTCCAGTATCTCGCGCCAGTCCGATGGTCCGACCAGATTGACCCGGCCGCGCCAGCGGGTCAAAAGCGTCAGATAGCCGGCCAGTTTTTCGGCTTGTTCAGGCATCAGCCCGCGCCCCAGGCTCGCCGCCGCCTGGGCCACGCCGGCGGTGTCCAGCCCCGATTGTCCTTGCTCCACGGGTTCCTCCACGTCAAAATTGACCGTTGCACATTTAGGCCCGTTGCTCTACCAATCGCGGCCGAAACGATGCGAAAAGCTCTTAAGGAGAGGCGAACGTGAGCGCAACCGAAAACCGCCTGGCCGTGCTGTTCCCCGGCCAGGGTTCCCAGGAAAAAGGCATGGGCCGCGAACTGGCCGAGGCTTCGGCCGAGGCGGCGCAGCTGTGGTTGATGGCGGAAAAGGCCTCGGGCCTCCCCCTGCGTGAAATCTACTGGGAGGGCGACGAAGCGGCCATGGCCGATACCCGCTCTCTCCAGCCCGCCATGACCGCCGTGACCCTGGGCCTGTGGTTTCATCTCAAGTCGAAACTGACCCCGCTGGTCGGGTTTGTCGGGCACAGCCTTGGCGAATACGCCGCCCTGGCCGCCTCGGGCATGGTCGAGATTCCGGCCGTGTTCGAACTGACCAGCCTTCGCGGCCGGCTCATGGCCGAAGCCGCAGGCGGCGACGGCCGGATGGCCGCCGTGCTCAAGCTCTCTCTTGACGACATCGAGGACGTGGTGCGCCAGGCGGGCGAGTCGACCGGCAAGATCCTTTTGGTCGCCAACTACAACTCCCCGGGGCAGTACGTCATTTCCGGCGAAGCCGCGGCTGTGGAGGCCGCCGCCGCCCTGGTCAAGGACAAGAAGGGCCGGGCTGTGCCCCTGGCCGTCAGCGGCGCGTTTCACAGCCCGCTCATGGCCGAGCCGGCCGCCGAACTGGAAAAGGCCCTGCGCCGGGCCGGGCTGCGCGCCCCGTCGGTCGCTCCGGTCTTCCACAACGTCACCGGCCGCCCCGAGCCCGACGCAGCCAAGGCGCTTGACCTCATGTGCCGCCAGATGACCTCGCAGGTGCGCTGGATCGACACTCTGGCCGCCCTGTGGCAGGCCGGCGCGCGCACCTTTGTGGAGCTTGGCCCCAAGGGCGTGCTGACCAAGCTCCTTTCCGCCAACCTCAAGGAATGCGGCGAACCTTATACGGGCGTTTCCGTGGCCAAACCTGCCGACGCCGCCGCTTTGGAGGCCTGATTCCATGCGCGCCACCGCCATTTTGCGCGATCTTCTGGCCAGCGCCCTGGAAAACCAGGGCATTGCCTGGCCGGTCAAGACCACCATTGAGCCGCCCCGGGACAAGGCCCACGGCGATCTGGCCACCAACGTGGCCATGATGGCCTCCAAGGCGGCCAAGAAGCCGCCCCGGGAACTGGCCGAGTCCCTGCGCCAGGCCCTGGCCGCCGATCCCCGGCTGGCCTCGGTGGAGGTCGCCGGCCCGGGCTTTCTCAATGTCGCCTTCACGCCGGCCTTCTGGCAGGAGACGGTTTGCGACGTGGCCAAGGCCGGCGACGGCTACGGCCTGCTCGACATCGGCCAGGGCGTGAAAATACAGGTGGAGTTTGTCTCGGCCAACCCCACCGGGCCGCTGCATATCGGCCACGGACGCGGCGCGGCCGTGGGCGACAGCCTGGCCCGGGTGCTTCGGGCCGCCGGCTTCACCGTGGAGACCGAATACTACATCAACGATGCCGGCCGCCAGATGCGCATCCTGGGCATGTCCATCCTCTATCGCTACAAGGAGCTCATCGGCGAGCCCGTGACCGAGCCCGAGGACTACTACCGGGGCGAGTACGTCATTCCCCTGGCCCAGGATATGATCGACGCCCACGGCCGCAAGCTGCTGGAGATGCCCGAGGCCGAAGCCACCGACATCTGCCGGCTGCACGGCGAACGCGAGATCCTGGCCGGCATCAAAAAGGACCTGGAAGACTTCCGGGTCCACCACGACGTCTGGTTCCCGGAATCGACCCTGCTCGCGGCCGGGGCCGTGGACGCCGCCTTCAATGAACTACGCGACAAAAAACTGGCCTACGACCAGGACGGGGCCTTCTGGTTCGCCTCCACCGCCTTTGGCGACGACAAGGACCGGGTGCTGGTCAAGTCCGGCGGCGAACTGACCTACTTCGCCTCGGACATCGCCTACCACGCCGACAAGTTCCGCCGGGGCTTCGACGTGGTGGTGGACATCTGGGGCGCCGACCACCACGGCTACGTGCCGCGCATGAAGGCCTGCGTTTCGGCTCTTGGGCGCGACCCCGAGGCCAGCCTCAAGGTCATTTTGGTGCAGCTTGTCAACCTGCTCAAGGGCGGTGAGCAGATCGCCATGTCCACCCGGGCCGGCAAGTTCGAAACCCTGGCCGATGTGGTCAAGGAAGTCGGGGCCGACTCCGCCCGCTTCATGTTCCTGTCACGCAAATCCGACAGCCACCTGGACTTTGACCTCGACGCGGTCAAGGAGAAGTCCATGGACAACCCGGTCTACTACGTCCAGTACGCCCACGCCCGGGTGCGCTCGCTTTTTGCCAAGGCCCAGGAGCGCGGTCAGGCCGTGGCCGAGACCTCGCCGGAACTCCTGGCCTTACTCACCACCGACGAGGACCTGGAGCTGCTTAAGCTGCTGGAGCAATATCCCGACACCGTGGCCGCCGCCGCCCGGACTTTTTCGCCCCATCTGGTAAGCTTTTACCTGCGCGATCTGGCCGGACGCCTGCACCGCTACTACACCGTCAACCCGGTCCTGACCGCCGGGAGCGACGACCTGGCCTCGGCCCGGCTGCGGCTCCTCGACGCCGTGGCCCAGACGATCAAAAACGGCCTGGACCTGCTTGGCGTCAGTGCGCCAGACAAGATGTAACCGACTTGACATTGCCTCGTGATCGGCCATTGTCGACAGACGAGGAACCTTGCCCATGAAGCTTTTAAGCCGCCTAAACGCCACCCGCGAAAACGGGGGGCCGCGAAAATTCACCTTTGAGATCAGCATGTCCGGCGTGGTTTCCGTCGGCATCGTGGTCGTGCTTGGCATGTGCTGGGTGTTTATTCTCGGCATTCTGGTCGGCCGGGGCTACAAGCCCGAGACGGCCGTGCCCCAGATCGCCCAGATGATGCCGACCACCGAAGCCAAGCTGCCCGACGGCGAAGCCAAGGCCCCGCCTTCGGTGCTCAAGCCCGAGGATCTCCAGTTCATGGAGGATGTCCACAACCAGCCAGGAGCCGACGCCGCCGACGCCGCGCCGACCAAGACTCCGGCCGATCCCAAGAAACAGGCCGCAGCCGCCAAGCCCCACGACCAGACCGAAGTGCGTCCCGTGGGCGGCGCTGCCGCCGCAGCTACGCCCCGTACGATCACGTCGCCGGCTGCTTCGGCCGCGCCCCGGGCGGTGGCCGTCGTTCCCCCGCCGGCCAAGCCGGCCGACACGCCCAAGGTCGATCCCAAATCGACCTTCGACAAAAAGGCCGGGATGCGCTATACCGCCACCTATCAGGTGGCCTCGTTCCCGGGCAAAGCCCAGGCCGAAACCCACGTCAAGGATCTGGCGAAAAAGGGCGTGACCGCTTCGGTGCGCGAGGCCAAGTCCGGCAATAACGTGGTATTTCGGGTCACTATCCAGGTGAAGGGGTCGGATGCGGAAATATCCGACTCCCTCAAGAAGAGCGGCGAAAAAGGCGCTATACTTCTCGGCAAAAAACCCTTATGAGGATTCCCCGCTTTCGCGGCAAATCAGAGTGTAAAGAGGACTGCCCATGCTTCCAGGCTCTTCCGTTCCCACCAAGGCGTTTTTCACCAAGGGCGTCGGCCGCCACAAGAACAAGCTGCAGTCGTTCGAGCTGGCGCTTCGCGAGGCTGGCATCGAAAAGCTGAACTTGGTTTACGTGTCGAGCATTTATCCGCCCCATTGCCAGCTTCTGACCCCCGAAGAGGGCGTGAAGCTCCTTAACCCCGGGCAGATCACCTTCTGCGTCATGGCCAGAAACGCCACCGACGAAAAGAACCGCCTGGTCGGCTCCGCCGTGGGCATGGCCTTCCCGGCCGACAAGTCGAACTACGGCTACATCTCCGAGCACACCGGCTTTGGCGCGGAAGAGCAGGAGATAGGCGATTTCGCCGAGGATTTGGCCTCCACCATGCTGGCCACCACCCTGGGCATCGACTTCGACCCCGAGACCGCCTACGACGAGCGCCGCGAGACCTATCTCATGAGCGGCAAGATCATCGACTCGGCTTCCATGCCCTGCGTCACCACTGGTGAAACGGGCATGTGGACCACGACCATCTCGGCGGTGGTTTTCATCCCCTAAGCCCTCATGGGACTTTTCGGGGCAACCCTCGCCTGCCTGCCGGCCGCGTCCATCCGGGGCTCCCGATGATGGACGCGGCTTTGCGTGCTGCGGTCATCCATGACCGCCTGCGCCCGCTTTATCCCGACCCCAAGCCGGCCCTGGATCACCAAAACGCCTACGAGCTGTTGGTGGCCACGGTGCTGGCCGCCCAGTGCACCGACGCCCGGGTCAACACCGTCACGCCGGAATTCTTTCGCCGCTGGCCCGACCCCGCCGCCCTGGCCAAGGCCAACATCGGCGAGGTCGAAGCCGTGGTCCATCCCACCGGTTTTTTCCGGCAAAAGACCAAAAACCTCGTGACCACGGGCAAGATTCTGGTCGAGCGCCACAACGGCCGGATACCGGCCACCATGGCCGAGCTGACCGCTTTGCCCGGCGTGGCCCGCAAGACCGCCAACATCGTCCTGTCCAACGCCCTGGGCATCAACGTCGGCATCGCCGTGGACACCCACGTGCGCCGCCTGTCCTTTCGCCTGGGCTTGACGACGTCGGAAAACCCGGTCATCATTGAAAAAGATTTAATGCCCCTGTTTGCCCCCGAGGTTTACGGCGAGATCAACCACCTCCTCGTCCTTTTTGGACGCGAGGTGTGCAAGGCTCGCCGGCCCCAGTGCGGCGACTGCGTGCTCAACGACGTCTGCCCCAAACACGGGGTGTGACGTCTTTACGCCATGCCCGCCGGGGCGCCGGCCCGCCGGTCCCGCAGCGGCGCGCTCCCGAGGTCAGCCATGCCGGCCACTGCCGCCTCCCCCCATGCCACCCGCGCCGACCGACTGGTCCTCGCCGCCGTCTTTCTCGTTTCCGGCGCGTCGGCGCTGCTGTTTGAAACGCTCTGGCTCCACCTGGCCGGGCTGACCTTTGGCGTCAGCGTCTATGCCAGCGCGCTCGTCCTTTCGAGTTTCATGGGCGGACTGGCCCTGGGCAATGGGCTGATTTCCCGCTTTGGCCGCGACATCACCGATCCGGTGCGGTTCTACGCCGCCATGGAAGTCCTGGTCGGCCTGTGGGGGTTGATGCTCGTCCTGGGCTTTCCCTGGCTGACGGTCTGGCTCGGGGCAGTGCTCCATCCTGCCTTGGACAAGCCGATGCTTCTTAATACCCTGCGCTTTTCCTTCTCGTTTTTGCTCTTCCTGCTGCCGGCCACGGCCATGGGCGCCACCCTGCCGCTTCTGGTCAAGGCCCTGGCCCGTCGGCCCGGCGAATTTGGCAAGGCCCTGGGCCGACTGTACGGCATCAACACCCTGGGGGCCTGCCTGGGGGCGCTGCTCGGTGAGATGGTCCTCATCGCCCCTCTGGGCCTTTCCGGCACGGGGCTGGTGGCCTGCGGCTTAAACCTCCTGGCCGCCGGGGGAGCCTTGGCCATCGCCCGGCGTTTCCGGGACGAGCCGGTCCGGGATGACGAGGCGGCCAAGACTGCTCCCGTGCGCCTAAGCCCTCGGGCCAAGCGGCTGCTGGCGGCCGGCTTTTGCTGCGGCGCGGCCTTTTTGGCCCTGGAAGTCGTCTGGATGCGCTTTTTGCAGCTCTTTGTGCGCTCCACGAGCCTGGCCTTTGCCGTCATGCTGGCCGTGATCCTGGCCGGCATCGGCCTTGGCGGCATGTTCGCCGGCTGGTGGCTACGGCGCGAAGCCGACGGTCGGCGCATCGCCGCGCCCCTGGCCCTGCTTACGGCCGCTGCCGCCCTGGCCTCGTTTCGGCTTTTTGAAGCCGCCTCGGGCGTCACCATCGAAGGCTACCAGTCCCTGGACTGGCGCTATGTGGCCGTGCTGTCGGTCACCCTCATGTTCCCGTCAGCCTTTCTCTCGGGCATCCTTTTCACGGCCCTGGGCGAGGCCTTCCACCGCGAGGTCGGCGACCGGGCGCGCTCGGCCGGCCTCATTGCCATGGCCAATACCCTCGGGGCCATGGCCGGCCCGCTTCTCGGCGGCTTTGTCCTCATCCCGGCCCTGGGCATGGAAAAGGCCCTGTTTGCCCTGTGCGCCCTGTATCTCGCGCCGGCCCTGCTGTGCGCCGGCGGCAGCGCGCCCTGGCCGTCCTTTCGTACCGGCCGCTTCCTGCAGATCGCAACCGCCGCCTTTACCCTGTTCCTGGCCGCCTTTCCCTTCGGCGTCATGCGCCAGTACCTGAACAAGGCCTGCGTCGATTTCCTCAAGGACGGCGAAATCCTGGTGCGCACCGTGGAAGGCGTCACCGGCACGCTTCAATACCTGCGCAAGGACTACCTCGGCCAGCCGCTCTACTACCGCCTCGTCACCGACGGTTACTCCATGTCTTCCACCGACCGGGGCGCGCGGCGCTACATGAAGCTGTTCGCCTACTTCCCCCAGGCCGTGCTGCCCAATCCCAAGTCCGCCCTGCTCATCTGCTTCGGCACCGGCTCCACGGCCTCGGCCCTGGTCGAGAACAAGGGCCTGGAACGCATCGACGTGGTGGACATCTCCCGTGACGTCCTGGCCGGCAGCCAGGTGGTCCATCCCCAACCCGGGACCAATCCCCTGGACGACCCGCGTGTGCGCGCCCATGTCGAGGACGGCCGCTTCTACCTGCTGGCCAGCCAGCGCAAGTACGACATCATCACGGCCGAGCCGCCGCCGCCCATGATGGCCGGCGTGGTCAACCTCTATTCCCGCGAATACTTCGCGCTCATGCGCGACCGCTTAAACGACGGCGGCATGGTCACCTATTGGCTGCCCGTGTTCGAAATCTCGCCCGGCGAC
The DNA here is from genome assembly GCF_000010665.1 of Solidesulfovibrio magneticus RS-1. NCBI lineage: Bacteria > Pseudomonadati > Thermodesulfobacteriota > Desulfovibrionia > Desulfovibrionales > Desulfovibrionaceae > Solidesulfovibrio > Solidesulfovibrio magneticus. The sequence continues at coordinate 2,618,653 of NC_012796.1, forward strand.
GCCAAAGCCATCCTCAAGGCCTTCAGCGACGTGTTCGAAAACGCTTCGCTGTGGACCGGTGACAACTTCAACTGGATGATGGTGGGCGTCAAAAAGCCCAAGGGCCCCAAACCGGCGGCTGATTTCCCCACGCCCTGGAAGACCGCGCCCACAGCCGAAGGCCTGCGCCAGATCGCCGTGGAAGAGCCGGCCCAGCTCGGGGCGCTATTCATGCTCGACGGCCAGGACATGGCCGCCTACCTCGGCGACGCCAAGCCGCTCACCGACAACTACCCCAAGCGCCTCACCGGCTATCCCGAGTCGCCCCAGGCCCAGCAGCGCGACGTGGCCGCCCACAACGCGCTCATGGACGCCAACGCCTCCAAGGAACGCTTCGCGACCTCCAAGCAGGCCGCATTGCTCCTGCCCCAGTCCGTCAAGGCCGAGGCCGAAGCCTGGTTCGAAACCCAGCAAATCATCAACACCTACCTCAACAACATGATCCCGCCGCCGCCGCCCCTGCCGGCCGTCAACTACGTGCTGGCAGGCACGGACCTCACCGTGCTGCCGCTGTGGCTCATGAAGTCCGACCCCAAAAAGGTGGACATCGTGGAAAGGGCCCTGGCCGCCGGCATGCCGCCCTCGGCCGAGACCGAATTCCAACTCGGCGTCAAAGCCCTGTCCGACCGCAACTACCTGCTGGCCGAAGCCAAGCTCAAGCGCGCCCAGGACCTCGGCTACCCCAGCAACCTGGCCCCGGCCCGGGTCTACATCCTGTGCATGGCCGGGCTGCTCTCCCAGGCCGAAGACCTGGCCAGACAAGCCTTCAAGGGCGGCCAGGCCAGCGCCTCGGCCCGAGCCTACATGGAATGGCTGGCCCAGACGTTCGGGTTCACGAGTCCGTTTTAGGGGAAGGCTGGAAATATTCTTTTAAAGCACACTCAACAATCCGTCGCCATTGCGCAGGGACACCATTCCATTCTTCACCCCAAGGCTGAACAGCAACATAGGCTTTATATGGTTTTTCGGAATCAGAGACAGGGATACCAAGCACATTTTCGATATTCTCTTCCAACATAATCCTTTTTGATTCATCACCAAGAGCGTGCAAAATTGGACCATTCATCTGCTCCGCCTTAAGTGTGCTCAAGTCTCTATCATGTATTACAAATATATCTATATTCAATGGCGAGAGATAATTTAAAAGCGAGATAATAGCTCCCTTACCTCGTGCCTTAACAGCGTGTTGAAAAACTCCGCCAAGTGACCGAGAATCCAGCCATCGGGGTTCCGGAGGTGATCTGATGGGGCTTGGCCGTCAGGGTGATCAGCAGGGGACGATGTATCTGGCCTGGGATGAGATCCCTCGGTCTCGTGGGCACGCTTTTTACGATCGTCTCCAGCAGATTCTCCGGAAAGCCGGCTTCGATGGTTTCGCCGAGAAGCTGTGCAAGCCCTTCTATTCCGACAAGGGGCGTCCCTCCATTCCGCCTGGCCGGTATTTTCGGATGCACCTCGTGGGGTATTTCGAGGGCATCGACAGCGAGCGCGGCATTGAGTGGCGCTGCGCTGATTCGCTTTCCCTCCGGAATTTTCTCCAGCTTTCGCCCAAGGAGTCTGTGCCGGATCATTCCTCGCTCAGCCGGACACGGTCCCGTCTGCCACTGGCGACCCACCAAGAGGTTTTCACCTGGGTTCTCAAGCTGCTCAGCAAGGATGGCTTGGTCCTTGGAGGCCGCATTGGCGTGGACGCTTCGACCATGGAGGCCAACGCGGCGCTCAAAACCATCGTGCGCCGGGACACGAGTGAGAGCTACCGCAAGATGCTCCTGCGCATGGCCAAGGAGAGCGGCATCGACTCTCCGATAGATGAGGATCTGGCTCGCATGGACCGCAAGCGCGTCGGCAAGACGCTTTCGAACAAGGACTGGCGGTCACCGGTCGATCCCGAGGCGAAGATCGCCAAGATGAAGGATGGCCGAACGCATCTGGCGTACAAGCCCGAGCACGCGGTGGACCTGGACACCGGCGCGGTGGTGGCGGCCGAGGTGCATGAAGCGGACAAAGGGGACACCTCGACTCTGCAAACGACGCTGAAAGCCGCTCAAGAAAGTCTGCGGCGGGTCACTTCCACACCGCCATGCCCGGACGACCCTGCGGAACTGGTCGCGGATAAAGGCTATTTCTCCCGGGATGTCCTCAAGGTTCTGGACGGTGGACCATGGCGGACGAGAATCGCCGAACCCAAACGCAACGGTCTGAACTCCTGGCGTGGCGACCAAGAGGCGCGACGCGCCGTGTACAACAACCGAATCCGGATATCCTCGATGGTCGGGAAGGCCATGGGAAAACAGCGGACGGAACTGGTCGAAAGAAGCTTCGAGCATACGCTGGACCGGTGCGGCGGCATGCGCCGGGTCTGGCTCAGAGGACGAGAGAACATCCGGAAACGCTATCTGGTCCATGTGGCTGGTTTCAATCTCGGCCTGCTGATGCGGGTCAAGACCGGCCATGGCACCCCCAGGGGCTGGGCCAGTGCCTGGCTTGCGCTCATTTGGCCTGACCAGCATCCCTCAATGGCCTATTTGGCCATCGTCATGGTGGTCAAGGGACGATGCTGCGGGATCATCCCCATCGCCATCATCTGCGGGGGAGAATAGCCGGAAACAGCTTTTTGCAACGGCCTGTTAACTACCTGAACGTCTGCATATACTCGCGCTTTTACATCCGCTGGCAACCGTGAAAAAGTTTCTCTAAGGACAATATCCTCAGTATCGCCTTCAACAATTATAACTTTCTTCGCAAAAAAAACCCTTGATATGTAATCATCCATTTTTATTAGCATTTTAACATAAGTTCTGTCTTTGTCGACAAGATTTAAATAAGCATCAGACACATTAAATGGAACAACACACACAGCACCATCGACAACAGACATTCTATTAAGCACCTGACATGGCTTTCTTGAAAGATCAATCATATATGGAGAATGAGATGTACAAATTATCTGAGAACTTCCTATTGAAAGGTCATATATTGTATCTCGCATTTGATTTGCAGCATTCGGGTGCAAATATATTTCAGGTTCTTCAAATCCAATAATCAAAGGGCGAGACAGCCCTTTTCTTTTATGTATCCATTCATGACGGAACTTCAACAAAGCAAATATTGCAGACCTAATCATTCCTGTCCCTTGATATGCAACAGGCGTTTTAACGTTACTCGACATATTAATTGTAAAAACAGGAACCAACGACTTGTCTGCGTCATTTAAACTTGCTGTTGCATGCAATTTTGATTCAGGAAACACACTATTTATAACACCGTTCAAATCATCCATCATTCTGCTAAATTCAGACTCCTGATCTTCTGGATTTAATTCTTCTGCCAACAAAGCAAGATACTTTACGGCCTTTCCATAATTGTCGGACGCCTCCCGAATCTCTCGAAACAATTCGTTCATAAATGTTGCCAATTCTCCAGATTTTTGATCAAGGGCAGCAGCGCTGTGCTCAGCTGGTATTTTTATATATAAAGGCAACTTACTAATCACCACCGAGTGAATGCCACCAGGATTATTAACCCACTCTGACACACCAGAATCGTCAACAATCCAGATGTCATTAATTTCTTCAAGCTTTTCGAGTTGTGCTTTTGATAATTTTTTATCCAACTCTGGAAACAATTCTTCAACCAATTCTGAGTCAATTCCACGGTCTATCAAATCCCTGGCCTTAACTATGTTCTCAAATTCACTTTTCTTTACTCTGCTATAACACTTCATCTCTCTAATGCAACTTTTTGAAGACTTAGAAAAAGACTTTCTAAATACTACAGATAGGCCGCTATCATTTTCATTCTTTGTTTCATATCGGATAAGCCGTCCCTTAAACCCTCTCCAACTATTTGCTTCTACTGGCAAATTCCTAAATTCCGCTTCAATAGAGCACTCAGTGCACTTATCAACTATTTCCTCTGCACAAACTTCGCCCTCACAATTGTAATCAAATTCTGAAAGAGATTCACTCACTGACAGCAGACATCCTATTGCAGCTAGGACAGTACTTTTACCGACATTGTTTGGACCAATCAAAAAAGTTGTATCACCAAATAGAATTGTAGCTTGCTTAATTCTGCGAAAATTACGTAGACACAATGAGTGCAGTCGCATAGATATCACCTCATATTTTTTTGCAAGCATACATATAGACTATAGTCTAAATCAACTTGTTTTTCCTATAAATAGAAGCAAGCTATCGGGACAGCGCCCACCTATAGCTTTTAACTATTTGAAATACATCAAATTATGACTATTTAAAAAAAAAGGAGCAAATAAATGCCAACTTCCCTTGATTGCCGTGGTCTGGCCTGTCCCGGACCGGTCCTTCGCTGCAAGGAATGCGTCGAGAAAGACGCCCCCGATACCATTGCCGTCACCGTGGACAATGAAGCGGCCCGGGAAAACGTCACCCGGTTTCTGACCATGCGCGGCTACGCCGTTACCGTGGCCGAGGCCGGAGACGGCGTCTACGTCCTGACCGCAACGGCGGGAGCCGCTCCCGTCGCTGCGCCCGATGCCACGCCGGCCGCCAAGGCCGAAGCCGGCAGCCGCACCGTCGTTTTTATCACCGCCGACGTCATCGGTCGGGGCGACGACACGCTTGGGGCCAAGCTCATGGTCAATTTCGTCGGCACCCTGCCGGAGCTGGGCGAACGCCTGTGGCGCATCGTCCTGGTCAACGGCGGCGTGCGCCTAGCCGTGGCCGGCAGTCCGGTTCTCGACAAGCTCAAGGCCATGGAACAGGCCGGCGTGTCCATTCTGGTGTGCGGCACCTGCCTGGACTTTTACGGCATTTTGGACAAGAAAGAGGTCGGCCAGACCACCAACATGCTCGATGTGGTGACCAGTCTCGATCTGGCCGATAAAATTGTACAAATCTGACGCGCCGACTTTCTACGGGCCGCTTGCCCGGCGGCCCGCTTTGCTTGCGCGGAGCAACGCCTTTCTGGCCCAGCTCCGCCAGTAGGACAGCCAGCGTGTCAGCACTTCAGGATGTACCCATGGCTGACGCGCCATTGCCCACGTTTTTCTTGCCGGCCGAACGCCTTAAACAGCCGGCCATCGACGCCATTGCCCGAGATATTGCCCACTCTCCTTCAGCTTTGACCTTGGGAGCGGTCCCGCTGGCCGTAGTCATCGTCAACGACACCCGCCAGATCGTTTACGCCAACGCCCGGTTTCTGGCCCTGGCCGGAAAAGCCGAGGCCAGCCAGGTCATCGGCCAGCGCATCGGCGAGGCTCTGGGCTGCGAGCATGTGGACGACAATATCGGCGGCTGCGGCACCACCCGGTTTTGCCAGTATTGCGGCGCGGCCCAGGCTGTGGTCAAAAGCCTCGAAGGCGAAAGCGGCACCCAGGAATGTGCCATCAACCGGGTTTCTGCCTCGACCCTGGACGCGCTCAATCTGCAGGTCTGGGCTGTGCCCATGGAGATCGAAGGGCACAAGCTGGTGCTCAACTCCGTGTTGGACATCGCCCACGAAAAGGCCCTGCGGGGCTTTGAACGCATCTTTTTCCACGACATCCTAAACGCCGTCACCGGCATCAAGGGCATAAGCGACCTGCTTTCCCTGGAACTGCCCAAGAACTATCTGCGAGAATTGGAACTGCTGCGCCGCTCCATCGACGATTTACAGGACATCGTCGACACCCAGCGCGATTTTCTGGCTGTCGAGGCCAAGGAATACCGGCACAACTACACACGCCTGTATACCATCGACATTCTCAAGTACCTGGCTTCCTACTGCCAATCCTTCAACCATGGCGGCAAACGCCGCATCGATGTCGCGCCCCAGGCGGCAGCGCAAATTTTCTCCTCGGACCTGCGCATCATCCAGCGCATCATGGTCAACATGGTCAAAAACGCCCTGGAAGCATCCGCCCCCGGAAAATCCGTGACGCTTGGCGCGGACGTAACCGATCGGGGAGCTGTGCGGCTGTGGGTCGCCAACCCGGGCGCAATGCCTGAAGAGGTGCAACTGCGGCTGTTCGAGAAGGGCTTCTCCACCAAGGGCGAAGGCCGTGGGCTTGGGACCTACAGCATGCGCCTTTTTGCCCGCCAGTGCCTGGGCGGCGAGATAAGCTTCACTTCCACGCCCGAGGACGGCACGCGCTTTGCCCTCGAACTGCCGGCCTGACGCCATGGATGCGACGGATTCGCGCCTCACGCGCATCAACAAGGCCCTGGCTTCGGCTGGGGTGTGTTCCAGGCGTCATGCCGACGACCTGATTGCCGCCGGACGGGTGACGGTCAACGGGGCCGTGGTCACCGAGGCCGGGCTTCGCATCGACCCTGCCCGCGACGCCCTGGCCGTGGATGGCGCGCCGGTCAACTTGGCCCCGGAAATCCCGATAACCCTGGCGCTGCATAAAAAGCCGGGCGTGGTGACCACGGCCAGCGACCCCGAAGGCCGGCCCACGGTCTTTGACGGCCTGCCCGAGGTGTGGCGCGGCAAGCGCCTTTTCCCGGTGGGGCGGCTGGACTTTTTTTCCGAAGGTTTGCTTTTGCTCACCACCGACGGCGAGCTGGCCCTGCGCCTGACCCATCCGCGCTGGCACGTACCCAAGCGTTACCGGGTCACCGTGCGCGGCCAGGTGACGCCGGACATGCTCGGGACCATGGCTCGGGGCATGCGTCTGGCCGAGGGCGAGCGCCTGGCTCCGGTGGCCGCCCGAGTGGTCGAAGGGCCGGCCCAGGACCGATCGATTCTTGAAATGGAGCTGCATCAAGGCGTCAATCGCCAGATCCGGCGCATGTGCCGCGATTTGGGCCTGACCGTGCTGCGTCTGGCCCGGGTCAGCCAGGGGCCGGTGGCGCTGGGCGACTTGCCGCTCGGGGCCTGCCGCGAACTGACGCCGGCCGAACTGGCCACCCTGCGCCAGTCGGTGGGTTTGGACGATGCGGATGTCGCACCAGCCCCGCCCAGGCCCCGGCCGACAGCCGAAGGCGACACAAAACGCCCGCCGCGTCCAGCCCGTCCGCCCCAGGCCGGCGGCAAACGGCCGGCAACCAAGGCCAGCGGCGGCGAGACCGAGACAGGACCGCGCCGTGACGGGCAGTCTGCGCCGCGCCGCGACCGCCCTGCCCGACGTCGCGGCCAATCTTCGTAATTTCCACGCCACGGTTTTGTCGAAGAAGCCTGGCGACCATGCATAAAAAACCCGCCCGAGCTTCAAGCCCGGGCGGGTTTTTGCGTTATCGGCAACGGCCGAACGCGCGCCATGGATTGGCCGGCCTCAAGCATCGGGCAAGCCGGACAGGAAGGCGGCCACGGCCTGCTGGGCCTGCCCTCTGTGGCTGAAGATGGCGGCGTGTTCGCCGCCGTTCAGAGCGGCCAGACGCGCCCCGGGGATGCGCTCGGCCAGTTGCTTGCCGTGAGCGGCAAAGGCCACGTGGGGATCGGCCGTGCCGTGGACGACCAGGGTCGGCACGGCGACGTCCTCCAGGGGATAGTCGCGGCTGCGGGTCACGGCCACGTCGTTGACGGTCCCGGCCAGCCGCTCTCCCAGACGGGACCGTGTCTGGGCCGAGAGTTCCGCGAAAAGGGCCAAGGCCTCGGGATCGTTCATGACGGCCCGGCGCGAGGCCGGATCGCCAAAGCCGCGCTTGACCGCTTGTTCGGGAGAGGCGGCTTTGGGTCGCAACATCGCCCCAAGTCGGGGGAACCGGGCCGCCAGACGCAGCATATGCCAAGCCAGGGGCAAGCGTTCCGTGATGCGCCCGGAGCAGGTGGAAACCAGCACCAAACCGCGCGTCAGGCGCGGATGGCCAAGCGCCAGATGCACGGCGCAAGGGCCGCCGCCCGAGACGGCCATGACCGCCGCCGGCCCGACGTCCAGATGCTCCAGGAGCGCGGCGCACAGGTCGGCCTGGGTCTCGGGGGCCTCCCGGCCGCCGAGGGGTGTGCCCAGGTAGCCCGGACGCGACACGGCCAGGACGCGCCAACCCTCGGGGGCCAGCAGCCGGCCCAAGATCGTGCTTTGGTCATGGCCGCCCATGGCTCCGTGCAGACACAACAGCGGTGGACCGTCGCCGTAAGCGGCGTACTCCACCGGCCCCAGGGACGTCTCGACGCGACAGGGGGTCGATCCGGCGTTCATCGCGGCGTCTCCCCGGCTTCTCCCGGCCGTCCCAGGCGGCGAATGAGTTCCCGGCCGGTGGCCTCGGGCCGGACTTCCACCCGCCGGTACTCCCGGCAATCCGGGGTTCGGGCCAGAAGGCCGCCGTCGCACAGCATCCGGCGCAGCAGCGCGGCGTCGCCAAAGGTGTGGCCGGCCTCCAGGCAGGCGTTAACCATCTTTTCCGTCATGATCTGCCGGGCCGGCAAGCGCGACCAGAGCAACCACAAGATCACTTGCTGTTCGCTCCACTTGGAGGGCCAGCGCACCAAGCGGCCGTCGGCGTCGAAATGACGCAGGAGCCGGCGCAGCCGGGCGTAATCCACGGGCTGCGGCGGCGCGGCCGGGGCGGCAGGCGCGTCAAGGCGGGCTTGCGCCTTGGCGTTGGCCCGGAAGTGCTGGAAATTGCGGCAGCCGGCGGCCCGGGCCAGGATGTTGAGCATCTCGACATGGCCGGGCGTAGCCTCAGCATCAGGAAGATTGCCGCGCACTGCCTTGGCCAGGGCGGAAATGTCGTCCACGGAAAAAGGAATACGTTCGCGTGACATCGCTTATCCTTGCAAGCGTGCCTGTCCGGGAAGGAGGATGTCGGTGGTCGCCGTCTTCCGACGCGGCACGGGATAAGGTGTCGGTGCGGAATGGATGCGTTGGCAGGTTTAGCACCCCTTGCGGGGCGGCGACGCCTGGGTGAACTGCCGACCGGTTCGGGGCTTACGACAGCCGGCCCGGCCTTGGCAAGCAAAAAACCGCCGCGACCGGTCCGGTCGCGGCGGTTTGCGTGCGTATGGACGAACCCGGTTTAGAACATGTCCTTTTCGGATTCGCTGATGGTGGCCTCGATGACGTCCTGCAATTCCTTGGGCAAGCCCATGATGTCCACGTTGAGGAAACCCCGGACGATGGTGGAGGTGGCCTCCTCCTCGTCGAGTCCCCGGGCCATCAGGTATTCGATCTCTTCCTGGGCGATCTTGCCCACCGCCGCCTCGTGGGACAGCTCCACGCCGTCCACCGAACCCAGCAGTTCCGGGATGGCGTGGATGACGCCGCCGCCGAGGATAAGCCCCTTGCACTCCAGGTGGCCCTTGGCCGGCACGGAATTGCCGCCAATAAAGCCACGGGCGATGATGGTGCCGCCCGAGGCGATGGTGCGGGAGATGATCTCGCCCTTGGTGTCCGGGGCGTTGAGTTCGATGCGGCTGCCGGTGTCCACGTGGGACCCTTTGGGCGCGACGATGACGGAGTTAAACCGCGCCACCGCCCCTTGGCCGTTCAAGCGGATGACCGGATAGGATTGGAGATCCTTGACGGGTTTTAACAGCACGTAGTTGTTGATGAAGACGCCGCCCTCTTCCACCGTGCCGCCGGTACGCGGCCGCACCACCGTGGACTCGGCCCAGTTGTGGATCATGGTGAAGGTGAGCTTGGCGTTCTTACCGACGAAGATCTCGGTGATGCCCAGGTGAGCAGCGCCCTTGGAGCCGTGGGCCACCGAGCAGCCGGTGATGATGTGCAGCTCGGAATCGTCCTCGACGATGATGACGTTGTGGACGTTCTGGCCGATCATGTCGCCTTTGAGGAACAGGCACGACTGCACCGGCTCGGCCACCTTGGCGCCCTTTTCGGTGCGCACGAAGTAGCCTCCGTGGAGATTCTCGGCCGCCGACCGGGTGAACTCGTCCTTGTCCTTGTCCACCTGGGTCCAGTAATATTGCGGCAGGCCGTCGTACTTGGCCAGAGCGTCCTTGATGTCCAGGACTTCCACGCCCTTTTGCAGGCTTTTGCAATGCACCCGGCCGTGGTCCACCTGAAGATAGGAGCCGGCGCGCTCACGCTCTTCCACGTCGATGCCGGACATGAGCATCTCGGCCTTGTCGGCGGCATCGAGAGTGCGCAGATCAGCGATTTCACCAAGGGTCGAGCCGGAAAACCGGAAATCCTTGAGTTCGATCTTTTCCATGGCATGGCTTCCTTGGGCTCGTGTCGCGGCCACGAAACGCGCCTCGGGCGCTTCGCTGCCAACAAACTAAAACCCTTAATTTTTCTTAAAAAATACTGGCGTATTTTTTAAGGGACGCGACACTAGTTGAGACAGCGGACGCATTCCTGGTAGCCATGCTGGCTGATGTGGTCCAGGATGTCGCGGGGATTGGCCTCGCAGCACAGATGGCCGTTATACAGCACCTGCCCCCGGTCGGCGTTCAAATATTCGAGGATGTAGCCGGTGTGGGTGATGATCAGCCCCGAGACCGGACGCCGCAGCGCCCGCTGCTGCTTCATGCTGGCCCCGGCCCGAGGTTCCAGACCGGCGGTCAAGACTTCGCGCACGGTATGGCCGATGAGTTTCATGTTTTCCAGGTCGACGCCGGATTCCGGCTCGTCGAAAAGGAGCAGATAGGGCTTTTGGGCCATAAGCTGGAGCAGTTCCGAGCGCTTGATCTCGCCACCAGAGAAACCGGCGTTGACGTCGCGCTCCAGGAACTCGTCCATGTTGACCTTGCGCGCCAGCGCGTCCACGTCGATCTCGCCCTGCCTGGCGCACATGCGCACCAGATGGCGGGTCTTTAAGCCATGGATGGTGGGCGGGCGCTGGAACGACATGCCCACGCCCAGCCGCGCCCGCTCGTAAATGGGGGCGTGGGTGATGTCATGGCCGCGAAAGAGGATGCGCCCCTTGGTGATTTCGTAGTTGCCAAAGCCCATGAGCGTCATGAGCAAGGTGGTCTTGCCCGAGCCGTTGGGGCCAAACAGGATGAAGGTTTCGTTGTCGGCAATGTGCAGGTTGATGCCGGAAAGCACCTCGCGTTCGCCGATTTTGACGTGCAAGTCTTCGATGCGAAGCATGATTCCCTCGCTTTTTGCGCCTTATTGGGCGTTGCTCCGCCTGGGGTCTACGGAAAAACCCCGGCAAAGTCCACTCTTGGAGTCGGAAAGGGTTCCAGCCGGCAGGCGGGCGAGGAATCAGTGGGTGTCGTAGGCGCGGATGATGGCCGCCAGTTCGTCGCAGTCGTAGGGCTTGGCCAGATAGTGGCGTACGCCGTGGCGTTTGAAGAAATCGATATGCTGGCGCACGCCGTAGCCGGTCAGCACCACGATGGGAATGGACTTGACGGACCCGTCGGCCATGCGCACCCGGCCGATGAACTCGCGGCCGTCGATTTCGGGCAGGCGCATGTCCAGAAGCACCAAATCGAAGCGTTCCCGGACCACCGCTTCCAGGGCGCTTTTGCCATTGTCGGCCAGGGTGATGCGGTGGCCTTCGTCTTCCAGGGTCTGACAGGCCAGGGTAGCGTGATTGACGTCGTCTTCGGCAAGCAAAATACGCAACATAAATTGCCGTTCCTCCCTGCTAAGTCGGAGCAGGAAACATGCCGTTTTAGACCATCCAGCAATCAGCTGAATTCATGAATATTTATGCCAGGCACGACCGTTTTGGGTGGAAAATAATCCTGCTTTACGACAAAGCAGGAAAATCATTTAACCCTTTTTATCAGGTTTCCCGTGGCCCAGGCAAGCCCTGCCCTTAAGCGCGCCACCTTGCCGCGCTGCCGAGCAACGCAGCCCGGCGTTTCTCCCATGCCGGCCAAAGCCGTCAGCAGCCGTTCAGGCACGGCGGGGCGGAACCGCCCGAGCGCCCACGGCAAAGCCGTAGAGGCGGGGAACAAGCTTGGAGAGCGCCTCGGCCACAAGCCAAAGTCCGAAGATGACGGCCAACCCGCTGCCGAAATAGAAGACCACCTGTTGCAAGTCGCCGGCCGGCCGCCAGACGGCCAGGAGCTTCGTTTGCAGCACGGACATGGTCGGCTCATGGGCCAGGTAGACGAAAAAGCTGTGCCGGCCCATGCGGGACAGCAGCTTGCTGTCGTGGATGAGGGTAAAGGCCGAGGCCCGCCAGAACGCGGCGATGCCCAGAACCAGGTTGGCCTTGAAGCAAAACTGGCGCACGCCCTCGTCGGTAAAGCCCAGGGGCGTCCAGCAAACCAGCACCACGGTCAGCAGGCCAAAAGCCCAACACGCCGTCCGCTGCCACCAGGAGACGCCGGCAAGGGGCAACCGGAGGCGGGCGACATACCCGCCGAGATAGAAGGCGAACATGTCGCCAGCATAGGAGTACGGCCCTTCGGACAGGCCGGTCCAGAGGAGAAAAAAGGCAATGAGGCCCACGCCGGGAGCTTCCTTGAAAAAGACCAGAAAGACCGGCGAAACCAGGAAGACAACGAGCAGGTCGCGCAAAAACCACAACGGATAGTTGATGGGCGTGGTGCCAAGGCCAAAGGTTTTGGTGAACAGCCCTTCACCGACCAGGAAATTCCACGAGCCCATCATCTCGATGCTGCCGACAAAATAGAACCAGGCGGCCAGGCCGGCGTTAAAAAGCATGTAGGGCACGAGCACCGAGACGAATTTCTTGCGCAACATGTCGCCGTAGGCGGCCAGGGACAGGTCGAACTTGCGCAGGAACAGAAAACCGGAGATGGCGAAAAAAAGCGGCACGGCCACAAAATCCACATGGCCGTTTAAAACTTCGAGCAACAGCGTGGCCAACGGGCCGGTTTCGCCGGCAATGCGCACGGTGATGCCGCGCGCGCCGTGGGCCAGGACAATAAGGCCTATGAGAATGATGCGCAGCACCTCGATGCGCTTGGAAACGTCGCGGTCAATGGGGTCATGAACCGGCCCGAGCATCCAGGCCGGCTTGGCGGATTCGATCACGGGGGTGAACTCCTGGTCGTACGCCGCAGGACGCGGCGTGGATCAATGGGCGTAGGCAAGCATCTTGCGCAGTCGTGCCGGGGTCACGGAATAGCCCTCTTCGCGCAGGATGCGCACGAAGCTGTCGATAATGCACTGCGTGGCAAAGTCTTTCTTTGTGATGCTTTGGGAATGCATGATCTCCCGCAGCACGAGATCGATCATGTAGACGCAGTGGGCAATTTCCTTGATGTCCTTGTCTGGCATACCATCTCACAGACGACTGCGGCCTTGGGAATCAGGCTCCGGCAGCGACTATAGTCCCACCAAACGCCCGACCGCCAAGGCATCATTGCCTTTTTTCACCGTGATGGCAACTACGGGGCCACCTGGCCCGCCAGGTCGAGGACAGAACACGAATCCGGCGCTTGCCCTGTCCCAGCCCAAGGCAGGACGCGCCTGGAAAGCCGTGCGCTTGGCGGCGAGCGGAAGATCGGCAACAAGCCGGAGCACGGGAGGAAATGGCCGCGAGGGGTTGCGGCGCGTTACTGACAGGATTCCCCGGAACGCCAGGTTAGCCCTGGCGACCACATGACCGAGCGTCAAATTTCGGGAACAACGCTCTGGCCTGCGACTATGCGGCGAAAGCCCGCCCCGTCCACCAGCCCCTGGCGGTAGGCCAGGGAGACGTACTCCCGGCGGACGCGGTCGATAAGCCGCTCCATGTCCTCGACCAAGCCCCGCGCCGCCTCGCCGGCGTCCTCGCGGGCCAAGGCCTCCAGGGCGGCCAGGCTGGCTTGCAGCTCTGTGAGATGAATGGCCAGTTCGCCGTCGAGCCCCTGGACATTGACCAGATCGTCGATGCGCGACTGCACCAGTTCCGGCAAATGCGCCTTGCAGGTGTCCATGTCCTCCCCCCTGGCGGCATAAAGCCGCCGGTTGCGCCCGCGGATGCCTCCCGGGCGGGTTTGGCACGATGGCTGGCCTATAGCGCAATGCCGAGGCGGTGTAAAATGCCGGCCAGCATTCCGGCATGGCCTCTGATGGCGGCCGCTCTGGCGCGCCAACAGCCCCGAGCGTACCCGGGGCTGCCAGGGCGAAGCAAGGTGCGTATCCATCTATCCGGGACTTCAGCCGGCCACGGCACGCGGCCAGCCTCAGGAACGAACGTCCAGTGTCTGAAGATCGGCTTCGATACGCTCCCTGGCGGCCAAACCGGCCAGCCAGGGCTCGGGCAGCCCATCCCGGCCCGTAGCCGCGCCGACGAGCATCCCGGCGAGCAGCCCCCGGGCCGCGCTGTCACCGCCGGCCATGACGTTTTGACGCAGACAGCCGGAGAGATCATAAGGGTAGCGGGCCACGAGATGGATGACGGCGGGCATGGCCTCGTCGATATGGCAGGTCTGGCCCAGGGCGGCGATGGCGTCCACGGTGTCGTCCTCGGCGGAATTGAGGCCGGCAGCCAGCCATTGGCCGATGGGAGCGCTGGCGTAGCCGGCCTCGGCGGCCAAACGCAGGGCGTCCACCGGCGTCTTGCCGCCAAGCACGGCCCGGGCGGCCCGGGCGAAGAATTCCGCCGCCTCGATGACCCGTGCGTGGTTATGGGTCATTTTGGCCTGGCTACGGGCGGCGTCCACCAGGGCGGGCAGATCGTGAGCCAGGGCGAAGACCAGAGGGGCGATGCGGGCCGCACCGGCCAGGTCGTTGGAATTGGACCCGGAATTGGCTGGACCTTCGCCGAAATCGAAAATCTTGAGCGTCATGCGGGTGGCGCCGTCCACATAGCCGGCGTAGCCGGCAAAGAGCTTTCGCCAGCGTATGGCGAAGTCGTCCAGGTCAAACCCGCCGCAAGCGGCCAGGGAGTCGAGCAGCGCCAGGGTCTGGTCGCCGTAATGGGTCAGCTCGCCGGCTTTCTTGCCGCCATGATAACCGTCGGCCGGCGGATCGACATAACCGGCAATCTGGCCGAACCGGTCGGCCAGGGCCACGGTGTCGTACTCCCAGTGCGGCCCCAGGGCCAAAGCGTCGCCCATAAACGAAGCCCAAACCATGGCGCGTGCATTGTCAGACATGGCCTCTCCCCCGGGTTTACCATACCCTACCGCATCGCTCTGAAAGAACCAAGGGCTTTTCCGGCCAGACTTCGGGCTATTCGGCCAGATCACGACAAATCGTCGTCAAGATCGACAATCCCCAAGCGGGCGGCATAGCGCACAAGCTCAGCCAGGTTGGCCAGCCCCAACTTGCCGCAGATGTTGGCCCGGTGGTTTTCCACGGTCTTTTTGGAAATAAACAACTCGGTCGCAATGGCGGCTACGGACCGGCCTTCGGCTAAAAGCCGCAGGATCTGCTGTTCGCGGCGGGTGAGACTGTCGTAAGCCGGGTCCCGGGGGCCGGTCTTGCGGGCGGCGTATTCGTCCAGGCGCAGGAGCACCTGGGGCGTGATGGCCGCGTCAAGATACCGCTCGCCGCGAAGCACCGCCTCAATGGCCGCGACCAGGCTCGTGGCGGCGGAATCCTTGACCACGTAGCCCATGGCTCCGGCCCGAAAACAGGCGGCCACCAGATCCAGGCGGGCGTGCATGGTGACCATCACCACCCGGCACTCCGGGGCCAATCCGGCCACGCGGCCGGCCACATCCACTCCGCTGCCGCCGGCCAGACCCACGTCCAGAAGCAGCACGTCCGGGGCAAGATCGCGGGCCAGGCCAACCGCGCCGGCTGCGTCGGCCGCCTCGCCGACCACCTCGAACCGGGGATCGGCAGCCAATATGGCGGCCAACCCCTGGCGCATCAGACCGTGGTCGTCGGCAATGGCGATACGCGTCCGTTTCGTGCTCATGAGCCTTCCTCGGTCAGGGGAATCTCGGCCTTGATGCGGGTGCCGTGCCCCGGCCGGGAGCGGATGGTCAGCCGACCGCCAAGCAGGCGCACGCGCTCGCCCATGCTCCAAAGGCCCATGCGCTTTTCGCACAGCGCCTCGGGCAACCGGGCCTCGGGATCAAAGCCCTGGCCGTCGTCGGCGACCCGCAGGAGCAGCAGCGGATGGGAGGCGACCAGGCGGGCCACGATGCGCGTCCCCCGTCCATGGCGGCAGGCGTTGGCCAGGGCTTCCTGGAGCACCCGGTAGACGGCCAGGGAGGTGTCGAAGCCCACGGCCAGACGCTCCAGGCCATCGGCGGAAAAATCTACGGTTAGTCCTGTCCGGGCGGCGGTGTCGCGACAAAGGGCGGCGGCGGCCTCGGCCAGTCCCAGCCGGTCCAGGACCGGCGGCAGCAGGTCGCCGGCCAGGTTGCGCAGGCTGGCGATGGCCGCGCCCAGCCGGGCCGAACTGTCGCGCAGCACCTCCCCCGAGTCCGCGTCCGGCAGCGGCTCCTTGGCGGCGAGCAGCCGCTCCAGGCCCATGCGGGCCAGGGACAGGTGCTGCCCCACGTCGTCGTGGAGTTCCCGGGCGATGCGCTGGCGTTCGGTCTCCTGGGCCTTGATGAGTTCCTGGGAGAGCCGGCGCAGCCGTTCCTCGGCCCGGCGCGAGGCGATGATGCGGCCGAGATGTTCGGCCAGGGCATCAAGGAGATGGCGTTCCTCGCGCAAAAAGGGCCCTTCGTCGGCCGGCGGGCGCTTGTCCAGATAGCCGACTTCGATGCGCCCCACGGTCTCGCCGCCGATGACTATGGCGCTTTCCTGCCGGGCCACCGGACGCCGCCAGTTGGGCGTGGCGAAGGTCTGGCCGCCAAGGCTTAGGCGCACGCAAGCGGTCTCGGGGTACTGCCAAGCCCGGGCGGCCACGGAACACGCTCCGGCCAGGATGCCGGCAAGGGCCAGTTCCTGGCGCTGGGAAAGCCGGGTGATCTCGTAGAGGCAGTCGAGTTCCTTGACCCGTTCCCGCAGGGCGGCCAGGGTCCTGGCGTGTTCAGCGACGTCGGGGGTGGGCGTGGCGTTGGCGTGCATGGCTGTTTCGGATTGGCGATGTGGCGACCTTGCCTGACACGACCTGTCGCGGGCAAGTTCACCCTGCCCGGCATAGCCCTTTCCCTCGGCCTTGTCAGCCCAGCTCCCGCCCCCTCGGGAACCTCTCCCGGTTTTTCGGGTTGCTCTCCCGAAATACCGGATCAAATTCCCGCCAAAAATTGGGACAACGTCCGATTTCGCCGCCGACCGGCCGACATAGGATGCCGCCAAGCCGGTTCGCCGGGAGGAGGTTGGCATGGCGTATCACGCCCTGACAAACGACGCGGCGCTCTCGCCGCGTCCATGCGCCCCATTGCCCGAAATGGAGTCCGACAAGCCCCTTGACCAGCACCGGGAGCGCAACTTCGCTCCAAGGCGCGCCAACACTGCGCCGGGCCTGTCCGTGACCCGGCTTGGCCCTGGCCGCTGGCGCATTTCGGCCCGTTTGCCCGAGGCCGGGCAGGAGGATCTCGACATCTACCTGGCCCCGTCCGAGGGCAGCGCCGTACGTCTGCTGGCCCCAGACGACGACATGTGCCGCGTGAGCGTGGAGGGAACGCTGGGTGAGGCCGGAGCGGCCAATCTCGGCGACTGTCTGCTGGAAGCCCTGGAACGGGGTCCGGCGCGCCTGGACGTGGTCATCGGCCCCACCGTGGCCGAGGCCTCTCTTGGCGTCGCGGCCGTGCTGGAAAGCTTTGGCAGGGTCACGGCACGACTCGAAGGCCGGCCGGAAATCGCCATCAACGGGCTGGGACAGGGTTGTGTGGCCATGCGCCAAGCCTTTGACCGGGGCGCGGCCAAGGGGCGCGCCAGCCTTGGGGCGCAAGGAGGTCAGCCATGACCGTGCTGGCCTGGTGTCTGCTGGCCGTGGCGGCCTTGGTCATTCTAAGCGGCCTTGGCCGGGGATCGCGTCGCCACCCGGGCCATCTGCCCGGCGATTTCGATTTCGATGGCTACAAGACCCGCGAGATCGTCCAGCGCGGGGTGTTCGACAAGACCAAGTGGATGTAGCTCAGCCACCTCGGTTGCGCAGCGCCCGTTTCAGGGCAGCCAAGGCCGTGCGGGCATAGGAAAAGTCGTAATACTCCACGGCCAACGCAGCGGACAGGGCAATCTGCTCGTCCGTGGCGATCCCGGCGGCGATGGCCTGACGCAGGGCCGGCAGAGCCTCAGGGCCGACGCCGGCCTTTTTCGAACAACGGATGACCGCTGCCAGGGATTGCGACGTCGGTTTCGTGCCAAAGGCCAACACGGCATACTCCATGGCATAATCCGGAAATTGCTCAGGGCGCTTCTTGGCAAAGCCCAGGGCGCAGTACTCCCTGGCGTCAAAGAGCAGTTCATAGCCGAGCAGGCAACAGTCGTGCAACCGGTCCGTGGACTGGCGCAATTCCTTAATGCGCTTGAGATAAGACGCCTTGCTCAGTCCCAGGCGCACGAGTTTGGCCGTCAGCGCGGCAAGATGGATGAAGAACTGATCCTGCTCCAGGAAAGCAAGCAGAAGATGCAGGGTGGCCCGAAGTCCTGCCAACGAATCCGAGGCCGCCCCTTTTTCGAGATATGCAACGCCGGCCTCCCACTGCCCCAGGCGCAGATGCATGACGCCGAGAGTGCGGCAAGCCTCCAAGGCCGCCTCGTCATTGCTCGAACTAACCTCTTCAAGAAGATGGCGGCTGGGAGCGAGGGAGCCGCCAAAGCGCCGGGTCAGGTTGTATCGGGCCAAGGCCTCGCCGGTTTGGGCAACGCGGTCCGGGAGGCTGACCATGACGCGGTCTCGGGCCAAATCATCCAGCAAGGCGGCGGCCCGTTGGCGGCTGGTGTGCTTGCGGCGGCACAGCTCTTGCCCACGCGCGGCCAAGTCGGCAAAGGCCTCAGGGGCCTGTTGAATTTTTTCCAGGGTCGGCAGTAAATCGTCTGGAGAATAGCCAAGATAGTGCTCGCCTTCCCGGAAATAGCGGCCCACGCCGCAGCCGCCCCGCTCGGTCAGGAGCAACGAGCCCGAGGCCAGAGCCTGCAGGAATCGCAGATTGAGGCCGGAAAAGAAGTTTTCGTTAAGGACCGCCCGGGAGGCCGCGAAGAGGTCCAACATGGCCGGGCGCGGCACATTCTGGACCAGATGCAAGGGATACTGTTCGCCAACGTGCCGGATCAGGTTGTTTCGCTTGACGCGCTCGGGCGTCAGCCGTCCGACAAAGGTCAAAAAATGCTCCTTGGCGGCCGGCGGATCCCGGAAATCGCCGTCAAAGACGCACAAGGGCAGCCAGGTGGCTACCACGCCATGGCGGCGCAACGGGGCCACCGACGACAGCTGGTCGACGTAGACATGGTCAAACAGCTTGGACAGAGGCAAAAACCAGAACTCATTGAGCGGACTGTCGATACAGTAGGCCGCCAGCCTGTGGCGGCACTTATGCAAATCCCTGGGCAGCTCCGTCCGGCCGAAAAACTCGATCAAAACGACGTCCGGATCAACGTTTAGCTCCTCCATCTGTTCGTCAAGCGTCCTGGCGGCATCCAGGGCAAAGGGAAACACTTCGCAGCCCAAGCGGCGAAAGCCCTCAAGCAGAAACCAGCTGCAACACGCAATTCGCACGAATTCACCCGTCCGTCAGGGCCGATTGGGCACAGGGGGGCAAGGCCCGAGGCCTCCCTGGGCATTCCCCATCTGGCTACGCCCCAAGGAGCTTGAGCATGGTTTCCACCTCCGCCGTGGGCGGCTGGCAAGAGCCGGCCCGGCAGACATGGGCTGCGGCCCGGCCGTCCAAGGGGAGCTGGTAACGGGTAAACGGGGCCAAGGCGGCAATGTCCGGTTCGTCTTCGTCCGGCCGCAGCACCACCGCCACTTCGGGCAGGTAGCGCTCGAAGATGGCCCGGGCCAGAGTCTGTGTGTCGGGGCCGGCCGGATCGCCGGCCAGGGTCACTTCCGAGGCCTGGCCAAGCACCTGGGACAGGCCGCACAGGAAAAAGGCGTACCCGGCGGCATGATCGGCCAGACGCGGGGCCATGGCCCGGGCCAGGGCCGTGGCCTGTTCCTTGAAAGCCGGATCGCCGGTCAGGCGGAAAAGCGTGGTCAGCACAAAATAGGCCACGCTGTTGCCGGAGGGCACGGCCGCGTCGAAGAATATCTTTTGGCGCACAAGCAGCTGTTCGCCGTCATCCGGGGCAAGAAAATAGCCACCCTCGTTCGGATCGGCGAAATGTTCGGCCACGGCTTTCATGAGTTCCACGGCCCGGCGCAGATAGGCCGTGTCGAAGACGGTCTGATAGAGTTCCACCAGCCCCCAGGCCAGGAAGACGTAGTCGTCCAGGAGCCCGTCGATGGCCGCCTCGTCGTCCCGCAGGCGGTGGAGCAGCCGGCCGTTTTGCCGCGCCAGCCGGGACAGCAAGGCCTCGGCGGCGGTCACGGCCCGGCCGGCAAGATCTTCGTCGTCAAAGGCCCGGGCGGCCTTGGCCAGGGCGGCCAGCATGAGCCCGTTGTTGTCGGTAAGCACCTTGTCGTCGCAAAGGGGACGCACGCGTTTTTCCCGTTCGGCCAGAAGGACGTGCCGGCAGGCTTCCAGACGCTCGGCCAGGATTTCGGCCGTCAGGCCGAGCCTGGCCGCCGTCTCGTCCAGGGGCCGGGGCAAATGGAGGATGTTGGCTCCGGTGGTTTCGCCGGTCGCTTCGTCGTGGGCGTTGCCCTCCTCGGTCGCGCCCATGGCCGCCATGATCAGGGCGGCCTCGTCGCCGAGCAGTCGGCGCAGCTCGGCCGCCGACCAGACGTAGAATTTGCCCTCGACCCCTTCGCTGTCGGCGTCCTCGGCGCTGTAGAAAAGGCCCTCGGGGCTGGTCAGGTCGCGCCGGACGTATTCGAGAATCTCCAAGGCCATGGTCTTGTGCGCGACGTCGCCCGACGCCTGGTAGGCCTCCACGCAGGCCATGACGGTCAGGGCCTGGTCGTAGAGCATCTTCTCGAAGTGGGGCAAAAACCAATGCGCGTCGGTGGCGTAGCGGTGCAAGCCGAAGCCCACCTGGTCGTAGACGCCGCCCCGGCGCATGGCGACCAGGGTGCGGCAGGCCATGTCGCGGCACGAAACATCGCCGGTGCGGCGGTATTCGCGCAGCAAAAAGAGCAGATTGTGGGGCGAAGGGAATTTGGGCGCGCCGCCAAAGCCGCCATTTCGGGCATCGAAGATGCCGGCCAACTGCGTCCGGGCCGCGTCGAGGGCGGCCTGGCCGGGTTCGGCCGAGGCCGTGCCAGCGGCGGCCGCCAGCTGTTCGCGCACGGCGTCCATGATCTGGCCGGCGTTATTGACCACGGCCTGCCGGTTACCCTTCCAGAACATGTGCACGCGCTGGAGCAGCTCGCGCAGGCCGGTGCGACCGTAGGCGGATTCCTTGGGGAAATAGGTGCCGGCGAAAAAGGGTTCCTTGTCCGGGGTGAGAAAGACGGTCAACGGCCAGCCGCCCCGACCGGTCAGGGCATGGCACACGCTCATGTAAAGGGCATCGAGGTCCGGCCGTTCCTCGCGGTCCACCTTGACCGACACCACCACGGCGTTCATGAGGGCCGCGATGTCCTCGTCCTCGAAGGATTCGCGCTCCATGACATGACACCAATGGCAGGTGGAATAGCCGATGGACAACAGCACGGGCTTGTCCTCGGCCCGGGCCTTGGCAAAGGCTTCCTCGCCCCAGGGGAACCAGTCCACGGGGTTGTGGGCGTGTTGCAAGAGGTAAGGGCTTTTCTCTCGGCTCAGCCGGTTGGGGGCGCGGTTTTCCATGATACATCTCCTCCCGTGCCGGCAAAATAGCATCGGTCGGCGTTTTTGCAAGGCGTGCCACGTCGGCTTGCCGGCTCCTGGTTGCCTCCGGCCGGCCGGCGCGGTAATGGCTGCCGTGTTCCCTAGCCGGAGGCCGCAAACCATGACCCAAAGCGTTTTTCTCGACCGTGTCGCCGGGTACGACGACCCCGATTTGCCGGCCAAGGCGGCCGCCCTGCTTGCGGCCGCCGGTTGTCCGGTCGGACCGGGGCATACGGCGCTGGTCAAGCCCAATCTGGTCGCGCCGCGAAACCCGGCCCTGTCCTGCTCCCATCCGGCCGTGGTCCGGGCCGTGTGCCTGGCCCTTGTCGAAGGCGGCGCGCGCGTAGTCGTGGCCGACTCGCCGGCTTTCGGCACCGGACGCATCGTGGCCAGACTGGCCGGCTTCGAGGAAGCCCTGGCCGGGCTGCCCGTGACCATCCGCAGCCTGGATCGGCCCCGGCGGCTGGCCCTTTCCGGCGGCGGTCACATCGGCCTATCGCGCCTGGCCGAGGAGGCCGACCACATCGTCAATCTGGCCCGGCTCAAGTGCCACGACCAGATGGGCATGACCCTTTGCGTCAAGAATTTCTTCGGCTGTGTCTGCGGCTTTCGCAAATCCTTGGCCCATCAGACCCTGGGCAAGGACTATGACCGCTTCGCCGCCATGATTCTGGATGTTGTCGCCGCCCTGCCGCCGTCCACCTCGATCCTTGACGGCGTCACGGCTATGCACAAGGCCGGGCCGGTGGGCGGCGAACCCTTAGACCTGGGCCTTCTTGGCGCGAGCGCCAATCCCGTGGCCCTGGACACGGCAATCTATGCCACCCTGGGGCTTTCACCCCAGCGCATCCCGCTGTGGCGCGCGGCCATGGCGCGAGGGCTTCCCGGGACCGATCCGGCCGAACTCCATTTCCCTCTGCTGTCGCCAAACGATTTTCGCTTCGAGGGCTTTGTGGTGAAGCCCGAACTGGCCCCACTGGCCTTTGAGGCCAAACGCTTCCTGCGCGGCCGGCTCAAAAGCCTGATGATCACCCTGCGCGGCGGGCGCTGAGGCACGGCAGTTATGGCTGAGGTCACGCGTTGTCGCCATGTGGCGGCTGGCCAGGTTCAAGGGGTGGGCTTTCGCCCCTTTGTCTACCGTCTGGCCCGGGAACTTGGGCTGACGGGCTGGGTGCAAAACACCCCGGAAGGCGTGGTCATCGAGGCGGAAGGGCCGGCGGAAGCGGTTTCCGCCTTCAGCCGCCGTTTGCCGGCCGAACTGCCGCCCCTGGCCCGGCTGCTGGCCTTTTCGGCGACCCCCGTGCCCCCTACCGGCGAAGCCGGCTTTCATATCCTTGCCAGCGCCCCGGGCAGCGGCCACGATGTGCTGATAAGCCCCGACGTCGCTACCTGCCCCGACTGCCTGGCCGACATGGCCGATCCCGGCAACCGTCGCCATCGCTATCCCTTCACCAACTGCACCAACTGCGGCCCCCGCTACACCATCACCCGGCGCGTACCCTACGACCGGGAAACCACCTCCATGGCCTGTTTTCCCCTGTGCCCGGACTGCGCCGTCGAGTACGCCGACCCGGCCGACCGGCGCTTCCACGCCCAGCCCAACGCCTGCCCAATCTGCGGCCCGTCCCTATGGCTGGCCGACGGGACCGGCGTGGTCCTTGCGCGCGGCACGGCCGCCGTCGCCGCCCTGGCCGCCCGGCTGGCCGCCGGCCAGATCGCGGCGGTCAAGGGCCTGGGCGGTTTCCATCTGGTCTGCGACGCCGGCGACAACGACGCCGTGGCCGAGCTGCGCCGGCGCAAGGGCCGGCCGAGCAAAGCCCTGGCCGTCATGGTCCCGGACCTGGAAACAGCCGCCCTTCTCGGCGAGGTCGGCCCGACCGCCGCCGAACTCCTTGGCGGCACGGCCCGGCCCATCTGCCTGCTGCCGGCCCGGGCCGGCAGCGCGCTGGCCCCGAGCGTCGCCCCGGACGTGGCCGAAATTGGCGTCATGCTGCCCTACACGCCGCTCCATCATATTCTGCTGGCCGATTTCGCCGCTGCTGTCGGCTCCGACCGCCCGGCCGCCCTGGTCATGACCTCGGGCAACGCCGGGGGCGATCCCATTTGCCTGGGCAACCGCGAGGCCCTTGCCCGCCTTGCCCCCCTGGCCGACGTCTGGCTGCTCCACAACCGCGACATCCTGATCCGCACCGACGATTCCGTGGCCCGCCCCCTGGAGACGGCCGAAGCCGAGGCGGCCGGCGCGCCGACCCTGTTTCTGCGCCGGGCCAGGGGTTATGTCCCGACGCCCATCCGGCTGTCCCACAGCGGCCCGGAGGTGGTCGGCCTTGGCCCCATGCTCAAGGCCACGGTCTGTCTGACCAAGGGCGACCAGGCCTTCGTCAGCCAGCACATCGGCGATCTGGAAAACCTGGCCGCCTTGCGCTTTTATGAGGAGACCCTGGAACATCTTCTCAGCGTGCTCGGTGTGACGCCCAAGCTGTGCGTGGCCGATCTCCACCCAGACTATCCGAGCACCGCCCTGGCCCTGGAGCAAGGCTGCTGGCCGGTCATCCGACTGCAGCACCACGTGGCCCACATCCATGCCGTGCTGGCCGAGCATCGCAAGGATGAACCGGTCCTCGGCCTGGCCCTGGACGGCGTGGGCCTGGGCGAGGATGGCACGCTGTGGGGCGGCGAATGTCTGCTCGTCGATCCGACGCGCCTGACCCACCAGCGCCTGGGACACTTCGCGCCCATGGCCCTGCCCGGCGGCGACGCGGCCGTGCGCCAGCCCTGGCGCATTGCCCAGGCCTGCCTATATAGTCTTGGGGAAACCGCCGAGGACGGCCCGGTCCGGCCCTGGATGACGGACCATGGCTCGGCTTCGCGCCTGGTCGGGCAGATGCTGGCCAAAAACCTCAACTGTCCCGTGACCACCAGTTGCGGCCGGCTCTTCGACGCCGTGGCCGCCGTAACCGGCCTGTGTCTGGAAACCACCTACGAAGGCCAAGCGGCAATTTTATTGGAGCGCGCTCAGGACCTGACCGTGGACCAGCCCTACGAGTGCCCGCTCTTGGCCGACCAGACGCCGGCCGTCCTCGACACGCGCACGCTTTTTGCCCAGGCTGCGGCTGACGCGGCCCAAGGGGTGGCGACCGGACGCATAGCCCGGCGTTTTCACCTGGGACTTGTGGCCGGGCTGACGCGGCTGGCTACGGCCATGGCTCGGGCGACGGGCATTCGCGCTGTGGCTCTTGGTGGCGGCGTCATGCAGAACAGAACCTTGGCCTTGCGTCTTCCCGAGGCGCTTCGAGCCGCCGGAATGTCACCGCTGGTGCATCGGCGTATGCCGGCCAATGACGGTTGCGTCAGCCTGGGCCAAGCGGCCTTTGGCTTGAGGCAGTTGGCGACCAACAATTAGCAGAATAAATAATTACACAGTCATGCATCAGCTAAAAATATAGATCGTTTTGGTATAAATTATTGACAATAAGAGTCTCCCAGAGTAGGCAACAGCCGCGTGCTTGCGATGGGTCCATGCCCTTGCTGCGATCAAGCGAGTCTATTCCATCAACAAAGCAGCCGGGGTATCGTCGTTAGCCAGCGCACGGTGGAACTCTACAATTGTTTCGAAAAGGATGAAGATACAAGAACCGTTATTGTTGTGCTCCGACCGAATACGGCACAGTTATGAAATATTCCGCCATCAGAAGCCGTAGTCTCGAAATATATAACAACAAATAACGCCTAGCGATATTACATACAATTCTGCTACGTTGCCGCCAAGTCCTTGACACACTTTTGCATTGCGTCTATTTTTCAAAAAAAGCATATTTGGATTTATAAAAAAGGACATTCTACATTAACTTATCTAAAAAAAGTTCATACTGCATGTAAATACAACAACAATATTATCACAATATCGCCATTGCTAAATTATTCTCATTTTTCAATTTTTTAACAACCAATTGAAAAACAGTGAAATAGCCGCGCGCTACCGTCCTGTTATCCCTATGTATTTCGAGAGAGACGACTTTTCAGATATCGCAATGGAGGCGAGATGGATAACGGAAAAACACTTCAGGACATGATCAATCGCTTTGACGAGGCGTTTGACCGCATCAAGAAAGCGACAGGAATGCGTACCCAGGTGGAGATCGCCAAGATGCTGGACATCAGACAGTCCAGCATTTCCGATGCCAAAAGACGCCAATCCATACCGGATAGTTGGCTGATAAAGCTGTATCAGATCTACAACCTCAACCCCAACTGGATCCTTGATGGCGAGATGCCCCAGTTTCTCGGCGAGCAACGTGGAGGAGCCTTCCCGGTTAAAGAACCCGTCGAAGCCTATGGACGCAAGCCCAAACATCATCAAATGCCGGTGTATTCCATGACGCCGGACAATGTGGACCAGCCAGGCCTTTGGCAGGAACGTCCAGTGGAGTTCCTGAGCGTCCCGGATCAATTGCATCGCCCGGGTCTGCTTGTGGTCCGCATGGACGAGAGCGATATGGAACCCGTCATCCAGCGCGGCGCGTATGTCGGCATCGACAGGGACCGTAAGGCCGTGCGCTCCGGCATGCTCTACGCACTGGACATGCCCGTCGAGGGCCTCATCATCAAGAAAGTGCTTCACGACGCCGAAAACGCCCGTCTTGTGCTGCGCTCCGAAAACACCAAATTCACCGACCAGTTGTTGCCGGCCGAAAACGCCGCGGATCG
Source organism: Solidesulfovibrio magneticus RS-1 (assembly GCF_000010665.1). Taxonomy (NCBI): domain Bacteria; kingdom Pseudomonadati; phylum Thermodesulfobacteriota; class Desulfovibrionia; order Desulfovibrionales; family Desulfovibrionaceae; genus Solidesulfovibrio; species Solidesulfovibrio magneticus. The sequence goes on from NC_012796.1 coordinate 2,644,939, forward strand.
CGTTGTTGGCCGAGTCGTCTGGGTGATGCAGGCGGTTTAGCCCACGGCTTTTGCGAACGCGCCGCGCGGGCAGCGCCCTGCTGAAACGCGACTTGCCCCACGTAATTGACACGCATTCTACACGACAAAACGCGAGCCTGGCCTTCATGACTCAAAGGCATGCTGTTGCCGGGAACAGGCTCGCCTCTTTGTCGTTTTCACAGGCGATCTTGCAACCGATGTTGCAGACAGGTCAAACAATATTATCAATACTTTCTGCCACCTGCCGAGAGGTACCTCCTCCTTCAGCGCGTGGCGCCTTTTTAGCGTCTTGCCACTGGCAACGCACCACAATGTCTTTTGCTACGGGCATTGACGGCTGCCTTGATGACATGTAAATTTTATCGGTAACTTATGTACTACTTTTTATTATAGATTAATTTTTACGACAACCCTTTAGGAGGTTGCGTGAAGCCGGACAATTTCGAGGATGCCTACGCCAGGATTCAGGCCGCCACCAGGGCCAAAACCCAGACGGAGATCGCCGCCATTTTGGGCATCAAGCAGTCCAGCATCTCCGACGCAAAAAAAAAGAACACCATTCCGGACGGCTGGCTGGTCACCCTCTATAGGATGTTTTTTCTCGAACCGGACTGGATACTGTACGGACAGCTCCCGGCCGTGCGCCGGGAAAGCGGCGCAGCCGCCGATTGCGTCCGGGAAACCGCCGTGGCTTATGTCGCGCCTCCAAGCCGCGTCACGGTCTACGCCATGAGCCCCACCGACCCCCAGACCCAGGCCTGGATTCGCGAGCCACTGGAGACCCTTCCCCTGTTTGAAGCCTTGCGCCGGCCAAATCTGCTTGTCGTGCGCATGGACAACGCCAGCATGGAGCCAACCGTTCGCCGCGGCGCTTATGTTGGCATCGATTGCGACGATGGGCGGTTGCGCAGCGGCGACATCTACGCCCTGGACATCCCGGGCGAAGGGCTGGTCATCAAACGCATTCACCGCGATCTGGAAAACCAGCGTCTTGAGCTTGGCGCGGACAATCCGCTCCACAAGTCCATCACCCTTCCCTTGGAAAATCCCGGCCTGACATCCATCGGCAAAGCGGCCTGGGTCATTCAGGAACTCTAGCCTCCTCCCGCCCGATACCTTGGGTGCGCTCCCAGGCCGGGCGCACTTTTTGGTGACCAAGTTAAATCATTTGCCAATATATTAATTTACAAACAGGTATAGATATTGTATTCCTAAATGGTTCGTACCGGCAGGAACCACGCAGGAAAATATACCAATGCCCAAGCCGTTGCCCCAAAATCGTCTCTCGTCCCAGCCCTTTTCCCGCGAAGTCGCGGTCCACGCCATGAACAGCCTGGACCCCAAAACCGGGACCTGGACGCCAACCATCATGGAAACCATAGAAATCGCCGAGAGTCTCACCCGGCCGCACTTGCTTGTCGTGCGCATGGAAGACTCCGGCATGGAGCCTGTCATCCGGCGAAAGGCCTATGTCGGCCTGGACTGTGACGACGTGACGGCGCGAAGCGGCGAGATCTACGCCCTGTCCATTCCCGGGGAAGGTTTGGTCATCAAACAGGTGGAACGGGACAGTGCCGGGCAGCGCCTGCGGCTTGTGTCCGCGTCGCCACGCCATGCCGCACGGTCTCTGGCCCAGGGCGGCCACGCCTACGTAGTCGTAGGCCGGGTCATCTGGGTCATCCAGGACCTGTGACGACCACCAGCCCGCTCGGCTACTCCCGGTCGTAGCGCCGGGCCGAAGGATCGAAGCAAAACTGGCAGCCCGGCGGCAAAAGCTGCCGCACCAGTGCCAGTCCGGCGGCAAAGCCGCCCACATGGGCCCAGAAGGCCACCGCCGCCGCCTGCCCTTCCACGGCCGTGCCGGCCAGCCCCGAAAAGAGCTGCACGAGAAACCACACGCCCAGAAACACCACCGCCGGCAGGTCCACGATCCAGGGTATGACGATGATGGGAATGAGCGTCGTCACCCGGGCCTTGGGAAACAGCCGAAAATACCCGCCCATGACCCCGGCGATGGCCCCGGACGCGCCAATGACCGGCACGGGCGCGCTCCAGTTGAAGAGCACGTGCACCGCCGCCGCCGCCACGCCGCATAGGATATAGAAGAGCAGAAATCGCAGCGATCCCAGCGCTTCTTCCACGTTGTCGGCAAATATCCACAGCACCCACATGTTGAGCAGATAATGCAGCCACCCCCCGTGCAGGAACATGTAGGTGAGAAACGACAGCCAGCCGCCCTCGGGATAGCCCACGTGGGCGGCGTAGCTCGGGTGGGTGAAGCGGGCCGGGACCACGCCGTGGATGTGCACGAACTCAAACAGCACCCGATCAGCCAGGAGTTGCTGATAGAGAAACACCGCCGTGCACAGGCCAATGAGCGTCCAGGTGACCAGGGGCGGCTTGGTGCTCGGCACGTTGTCGCGAAGGGGAATCACGGCGCGTCCTCGCCCTCCGGCCGGGACGGCGCGTAGCCGGCGGCCACAAGGGCGGCCAGCCGGTTCCGGGCGTCCTGACGACGCAAAGCGGTCAATCCGGCCAGAAGCCGCCCGGCGGCCCCGGCCAAGTCCTCGGGCTTGCCGGCATTGTCCACCACGAACCGGCACTTGGTCAGTTTGCGGTCCTGCGGCCACTGCCAGCCGTCCATGCGGGCCACAAGCTCCTCGGACCAGCCCCGCTTCTCGGTCAGCCGGGCCAGACGCACGGCCGGGTCGCAGCGCACGCCCACGACCAGATCCACGACCTCGCCCGGCAGCCAGCCGGCTTCAAAAAGCAACGGCACCTCGGCAAATACAACCCGAGAGGCGGCATGAACGGCTAAAAAGCCCACCAGCTCGCCCTTGACCAGGGGATGCACCAAATCGCACACTTCGCGCCGGAAACGGTCGCTGCCTTCCATGCGCGACAGCAGCCAGGCCTTGTCCACGCCCCCATCAGCGGCCAGGGCCTCGGGGCCGAAACGCCGGGCCAACATGTCCGCGCCGTGGCCCCCGGGGGCGTACAAGGCGGCCACGGCCGCGTCGGCGGAAAAAGTCGGATGGCCGGCCTCGGCGAAGTGGGCCAGCAGCGACGATTTGCCGCAGCCCGGCATCCCGACCAGTCCCACCCGCTGGCAGCGCCGGCCGAGCATGAGCAGCAACCGCCAGAAATCGGCCGGCGGCGGCTGGCAAAAGGACAATTCCTCGCCCGTGCCCGGATGGCTGAAGGCCAGCTTCCAGGCGTGGAGCATCTGGCGTTTGGCCAGCCGGGCCATGGCCCCGCCGCGCCGGGTCCAGTCCGAGTGCTGGCGCGCGCCGTACACCGCGTCGCCGACAATGGGATGGCCCATGGCGGCCATATGGACGCGGATCTGATGGGTGCGGCCGGTGGCGATGGCCACTTCAAGCAGGCTGGCCGTACCGTCGGGCGCGGTCCAGGCCAGTTTCCAGGAACTCTTGGCCTCGCGCCCGCCCTTGGCCACCACGGCCATTTTGGTGGGATGCTTGGGATCGCGGCCGACGGGCAATTCGATGACCCCGTCGGACCGCTCCGGGCGGCCATGGACCAGGGCCAGATAGGTCTTGGCCACGCGCCGCTCGGCGAAATCAGCGGCCAGGGCCAACCGGGCCGATTCGGTCTGGGCAACCAGCAGCAGGCCGGAGGTGTCCTTGTCCAGGCGGTGGACAATGCCCGGCCGGTCGCCGGCCATGGCCCGCATGTCCGGGAAATGGTGCAGCAGCCGGTTGACCAGGGTGCCGTCCGGCTGGCTCGAAGCCGGATGGATGGTCAGGCCGGCCGGTTTGTTGAGCACCAGGACGTCCCCGTCCAGATAGAGCAGTTTGAGTTCGCCGTCCTCGGCCTTGGCTTCGCTTGGCGTCTCGGGGAGGCGCAGGGTCAGCGCCTCGCCGCCCCGCAGCTTGAGACCCGGTTTGCGACAGATTTCCCCATCGACAAGGGCCAGCCCTGCCTCGATGGCGGCCCGGACCTTGGCCCGGGAAATGTCTTCGCTCGCCAGCCGGGCGCTCCAGAAAGCGTCCAAACGGGTTCCGGCGGCATCCACGACGGCCGTATAGGCCCCTTCCTCGGTCAGTTCGATCAGTATGGCTTCGTTTTCGGTCATGGTTCCCTGATACAGGCGGTCCGGCGAAAAGTCGAACAGGACCAGGGCAGGGATCCGCCAAGGATTTGCAGCCGGGATCGGCCTGGGGTAGCCTGCCGGGAAACAACCTCGGCAAGGAGCGTTCATGCAAGCGGTGATTTTCGAAAACGGCGCGGCGCGGCTGACGGAGCGTCCCCGACCCGAACCAGGTCCGGACGAGGCGCTTGTCCGGGTGCGGCTGGCCGGGGTGTGCAACACCGACCTGGAGCTCTTGCGCGGCTACATGGGCTTTGCCGGCGTGCCCGGACATGAGTTCGTGGGCGAGGTGGCGGCCGCGCCGGGCCGGCCGGAACTGGTCGGCCGGCGGGTCGTGGCCGACATCAACCTCGGCTGCGGCGTCTGTCCCCGCTGCCGCAGCGGCGATCCCCGCCACTGCCCGGACCGTACGACCCTCGGCATCGCCGGCAAGGACGGCGCCTTCGCCGAATACCTGACCGTGCCGACCCGGGCCATCCATGTCGTGCCCGACACAGTCGGCGACCTGGAGGCCGTTTTCGCCGAACCCCTGGCCGCCGCCCTGGAACCCGGCCAGCAGCTGCATCTGACGGCCCGGACCAAGGCGCTGGTCCTTGGCGACGGCAAGCTCGGCATCCTCACCGCTTGCGCCCTACGCCATCTCGTGCCCGGCCTCGTCCTTGGCGGCAAACACGCCGCCAAGCTCGCCATCGCCGCCGCCCAGGGCGTGACCACGCGCCAGGGCGACACGGCCGAGGCGCTGGTCCAAGGATTATTGCAGGAATACGGCCGCTTCGACGTGGTCATCGAGGCCACCGGCCGGCCCCAGGGCTTGGAAACCGCCCTGGACCTCACCCGGCCCGAAGGGACCGTCGTGCTCAAGACCACCACCTTCGCGCCCACAAGCCTCAACATGGCCCGGGTAGTGGTGGACGAAATCAGTCTGGTCGGCTCGCGCTGCGGCGACACGGCCCTGGCCCTGGCCTATCTCCGCGACGGGTTGGTGGACGTGACGCCCCTGGCCGAAGCCAGCTACCCCCTGGCCGCGTTCCAGGCCGCCCTGGACCACGCGAGTCGGCCTGGGGCCATGAAGGTGATCGTGGACATGGACATGGACATGGAGAAGAGTGCCTCCGGCGGCCAAAGGGGCTGAGCCCCTTTGGAAACCCCACCTGGGGAACGAAAGAGGGCCGGGGGTTAGACGTCGAGGAGGGATTTGCGGGTGGCGGTCTCCCGGGTCAGGCCGCCGAGCAGGGCGGCAAAGGCCTCGGGCGACAGGATCGTGATGCCCAGGGCTTGCGCTTTGGCCAGCTTGGAGCCGGGATCGGCCCCGGCCACCAGATAGTCGAGTTTCTTGGACACCGAGCCGACCACGACGCCGCCGGCCGCCTCCACCAGCTTTTGAGCCGCCTCGCGGGTCAGGTCCGGCAGCGCGCCGGTAAAGAGAAACCGCTTGCCGGTCAGCGCCGTCTGGACGGCTGGCGTCTCCGGCTTGGCCTCGCCCACCGGCCATAAGCCGATCCCCTTGAACCGCTCCAAGAGTTCCCGGTTAGCCTCGTTGGCAAAAAATTCCCGAATGGAGCCGGCCACTTCCGGGCCGATGTCCGGCAGGGCCGTCAATTCTTCCAGGCTGGCCGCGCCTAGGGCGTCGAGGTCGTGGAAGTGCCCGGCCAGGGTCCGGGCCGTGCGCGTGCCCACCTGCCGGATGCCCAGGGCCGCGATGAGCTTGACCAGGCTGGCCGATTGCTTGGCTGCGGCCACGGCGGCCACGAAGTTGGCGGCCGACTTCTCGGCCATGCGCTCCAAGGGGAGCAGGTCCGCCTCGGTGAGGTCGAACAGATCGGCCGGACTCTTGACCATGCCCTTGTCGATGAGCGCCGCCACCCACTTGGCTCCCAGGCCTTCGATGTCCAGGCCGGATTTCGACACGAAATAGCTGATGCCCCGGCGCAACATGGCCGGACAGGCCAGATTGACGCAACGCCAGGCCGCTTCCCCCTCGCCCCGAACGGCGTCCGAACCGCACGACGGGCAGACATGGGGGAAGTCGTAAGGTTCGGCCTCGGCTGGACGCTTGTCCTCCACCACTCGCACCACTTCCGGGATGACGTCGCCGGCCCGGCGCACCACAACCGTATCGCCCGGCCGCAGGTCCTTGGCCTTGATCTCGTCCTCGTTGTGCAGCGTGGCCCGGGCCACCGTCACCCCGGCCAGACTGACCGGCTCCAGGATGGCCACCGGCGTGAGCACGCCGGTGCGGCCCACCTGAACGTCGATATGTTTGAGCACGGTCTCGGCCTCGTGGGCCGGAAATTTGAGCGCCACGGCGAAGCGCGGAGCGCGGTCGGTAAAGCCCAAGGCCTCCTGCAAGGCCAGGCTGTCCACCTTGACCACCACCCCGTCGATCTCGAAGGGCAACTCCTGGCGTTGCCGGCCCATGGCCTCGAAATAGGGATAGACCTCGTCGGCCGTGACCACTTTTCCCTGGCCGGCCACGGGCAGGCCCAGGGCCTTAAGTCCGGCCATGACCGCGCTGTGGGTCGCCCAGCCCGGTCCGGCCAGGCCGTCGCCCCAGTCCTGGCTGCCCACGGCGTAGGTGAAAAACGTCAAGGGCCGGGTGGCCGAAATGCGCGAATCGAGCTGGCGCACCGAGCCGGCAGCGGCGTTGCGGGGGTTGGCGAAGACCTTGCCCCCCTGCTCCCGCTGGCGTTCGTTGAGCTCGTAGAAATCCTGCCGGGTCATGACCACCTCGCCGCGCACCTCCAGCAGCCGCGGCACGGGCAGCCCGGCCCGGGCGGCATGAGGGCGCAGGTCCAGAGGGACGTTGCGCACCGTGCGCACGTTTTCCGTCACGTCCTCGCCCACCTCGCCGTCGCCGCGCGTGAGCGCCCCGGCGTAAACGCCGTTTTCATAAATGATTTCCAGGGCCAGCCCGTCGAATTTCGGATCGACCCAAAACGCCGGCGCGTCGAAGGCCACGCCGTCGCGCTCCAGCTTGTTGGCCGCCCGGGTCACGAAATCGCGCCATTCGTCCTCGGCCATGGCGTTGTCCAGGCTGTACATGCGCCGCCGGTGGGGCTTTGAGGCAAAGCCTTCCAGCACCGCCCCGCCCACCCGGCGCGTGGGCGAATTGGGATCGGCCAGTTCGGGATGGGCTTCTTCCAACGCCTTCAGTTCGCGGTACAGGGCGTCGTAGGCCGCGTCCTCCACCGTGGGGTCGTCCAGGACGTAGTAGCGGTAGTCGTATTCGTGGATCAGGTCGCGCAGTTCGCGCAGACGCGCGGCGGGATCGATGGTGCTCACGGCAATCACCCTTATCAGTCACAATCTTCCATTCGGTTAAGCCCGGCGTCGCCGTTGAAAATCACCTGCCACAGCCGTTCAAAGGCATGGCCGGTGTTGCCGGCGTCGTCGGGGTCAGCGGCGACGATGTCCAGGGCACGGCGGTAAAAGGCCAACGGCCGGGCCAGGATGCGCTGTCGGGACACGAAAAACATGCCGGCCGGGGCCGGCACTAGAAAGTGCTCCGGGACCGGGCCGGAAAACAGCTTGGCATAGACCTCGCCCACCGGGATGTCCTGGCCGAAGCCCGGCCGATGGCCGTGGCGGGCCGGATCGGCCAGATCGTGGGGCCGGCCCAGCCGGTCGCACTTGAGCTTGAAGGCGGCAAATCCCGAAAAGTGCAGGCCCAGCCGGGCGTTTTGGCGCACCCGGTCGGCAAAGCTCTCGGGCGTCGCGCCGGGCGGCATATGCTCGAAGGGCGCGCCCTGGACAAAGGCCGTATAGCCGGCCAGGCTGTCGTAGCGCCCGACGATGTGGCTCAAATAGGTGTGGCTCTCCCGGCCGATGTTGGGCAGGGACAGCTCGCCCGGCGCGCCGGACTTGTCGTAGATCGTCACCGGCAGCCCCAGGCCGGCCGTCCAGGCCACGTCTTCCCTATAGCGGGCCACCACGACTTCGAGATCGGGCGCGCTCAAAGGATGGCCCGCAGCCCGTCCAGGCCGTCGCTGCGGCCGACCAGAATCATGGTGTCCCCGGACTCCAGCACGGCTTGGGGCTGGGGATTGAAGATCATCTCGCCGCCGGCCTTTTTGATGGCCACGATGATGAGGTTGAAGCGCTGGCGGATCTGGGAGTCGATGAGATTTTTACCCACAACGTCGGAATGGTCGGTGACTTGCAGCTCTTCCATTTGCAGGCCGGCGGGACCGGTGCGGCCGGTGAGTTCCAGGAAGTTGACCACGGTCGGGCGCAGCACGGACTGGGCCATGCGCACGCCGCCGTAGAGGTGGGGCACCAGCACCTGATCGGCCCCGGCCCGTTGCAGGCGCTGGGTATGGCCCTGGGCGTCGGCGCGGGCCACGATGCGGATAGCCGGGTTGAGCTGGCGGGCGGTCAGCGTCACGTACACGTTGGCCGCTTCCTGGGTCAGGGCGGCCACCAGGGTCTTGGCCCGCTCCAGGCCGGCGGCCAGCAGCACCTCGTCGGCGGTGGCGTCGCCGGCTACATAGGGCACGCCGTGTTCGTCGAGGAGCCGGATGACCTCGGGATTGCTCTCCACGATGACCACGGGCACGTCCTCGGCCAGGATTTCCCGGGCCACGATGGAGCCGATGCGGCCGTAGCCGCAGATGATTACGTGATCCTTGTAGCCGTCGATGACCTTTTGCATGCGCCGTCTCCCGAGATACTGTTGCAAGCGGCCTTCCACCAACACCTGGGTGAAGGAGCCGACCAGATAGGCGAACGCGCCCACGCCGGAGACGATAAGCACCATGGTCAGGATGCGCCCGTTTCGCGACAGGGGATAGACTTCCTGGAAGCCCACCGTGGAAAGGGTGATGACCACCTGATAGAGGCTGTCGAAAAAGCTCCAGTCCTCCACCCGCATGTAGCCGACGAGGCCAAAGACGAAGACCAGGGCCAGGGCCAGGAAGCCGCCGATGAGCGGTCCCCAGTGCCCCAGGCGGTTGTTCAGGCGGGCAACGCGGCTTCGCAGCCGCATGGTCTTGCGGACGGTCACAAGCTAGCCCATTTCCAGCAGCCGCTGACGCAGGGTCGCGGCCTGGTCGCGGAATTGGGCCGCTTTTTCGAATTCCAGGGCCTTGGCCGCCTCGCGCATCTCGCGCTCCACCTGCTTGAGTTTTCGTTCCATGGCTTTTTTCGACATGCCGCCGTAGGCCTCGGCTTCCTCATGTACGGCCGCACCGGCCCCAAGCCCCCCGCCGGCCGTGGCGTAGCCGCCGCCGGAAGCACTCCAGGACCCGGTTTTTGCGTCGCCCTTGGCGTACAGGGAGTCCAGCACGCTGTCCATGGCCTTGACCACGCTGCGGGGCGTCAATCCTGTCTCGCGGTTGGAGGCCTCCTGCTTCTCGCGGCGGCGGGCGGTCTCGTCCATGGCCGCGCTCATGGAGCGGGTCATGTTGTCGGCATAGAGGATGACCCGGCCGCCGACATTGCGGGCGGCCCGGCCAAAGGTCTGGATGAGCGAACGGGTGGAACGCAGGAAGCCTTCCTTGTCGGCGTCGAGGATGGCCACCAACGACACTTCCGGTATGTCCAGCCCCTCGCGCAACAGGTTGATGCCGACCAGCACGGCAAATTCGCCCTGGCGCAGGGCCTTGATGATGGCCACCCGCTCCAGGGTGTCGATGTCGGAGTGGAGATAACGCGAGGTGACGCCCATGGAGTTAAAGTATTCGTTGAGCTCTTCGGCCATGCGCTTGGTCAGGGTGGTGACCAGCACCCGCTCGCCGGCCGCCATGCGCTTCCGGCATTCGGCCATGAGGTCGTCCATCTGGCCCTTGGTGGGCCGCACCTCCACTTCCGGGTCGAGCAAGCCCGTGGGGCGGATGATCTGCTCCACCACAACGCCCTCGGAGCGGGTCAGCTCCCAGTCGCCGGGCGTGGCCGAGACATAGACGGCCTGGCCTATGCGGCCCAGGAATTCCTCGAAATTAAGCGGCCGGTTGTCCAGGGCCGAGGGCAGGCGGAAACCGTAGTCAACGAGCGTCTGCTTGCGCGAACGGTCGCCGGCATACATGCCGCCGATTTGCGGCACGGTGATGTGGGATTCGTCCACGAACAGGATGAAATCCTTGGGGAAGTAGTCGAGAAGCGTATAGGGCGGATCGCCGGCCTGCCGGCCGTCGAGGTGGCGCGAATAGTTTTCGATGCCGTTGCAGTAGCCCAGCTCCTCGATCATTTCGAGGTCCTGCATGGTGCGCATTTCCAGACGCTGGGCGGCGAGCAGATCGTTTCGCCCGCGCAGTTCGGTCAGGCGCAGGCGCAGTTCCTCGCGGATGTCGGACACGGCGCGGTTCAAGTTGGCGCGGTCGGAAACGTAGTGGCTGGCCGGGAAGATGATGGCCTTGTCCATGGTTCCGAGCACTTCGCCGGTGAGGGGATCGGTCTCCTGGATGGCTTCCAGCTCGTCGTCGAAAAATTCCAGGCGCAACGCCCGTTCCCGGGCATAGGCCGGGATGATCTCGATGACGTCGCCGCGCACCCGGAACACGCCACGGTGGAAATCGTAGTCGTTGCGCTCGTACTGGATCTCCACCAGCCGGGCCAGCACCTTCTCCATGCCGATCTTTTCGCCCACGGACAGCGTCAACACCATGCGCTCGTAGTAGTCGCGCGACCCCAGGCCGTAGATGCAGGACACGGAGGCGACGATCAGCACGTCGCGGCGGGTCAGCAGCGAATGGGTGGCGGCGTGGCGCAGCTTGTCGATGTCGTCGTTTATCGACGAGTCTTTCTCGATGTAGGTGTCCGTGCGCGGCAGATAGGCTTCGGGCTGGTAGTAGTCGTAGTAGCTGACGAAGTATTCCACGGCGTTGTGGGGAAAAAGCCCCTTGAATTCGCTGTAGAGCTGGGCGGCCAGGGTCTTGTTGGGGGCCATGACCAGGGCCGGGCGGTTGAGCTTGGCCACCACCTGGGCCATGGTGAAGGTCTTGCCCGTGCCGGTGGCCCCAAGCAGCGTCTGGCTCGGCACGCCCTGGTCGAGGTTGCGGGCCAGTTCGTCGATGGCTTGCGGCTGGTCGCCGCGCGGGAGGTATTCGGATTCAAGCTGGAAATGCATGGCGTTTTCTTTTATATCCCCTGTCGACCCAATCCAAGCGAAAACCCTCGCGGCGTCCGGGTCGGCGGCCGTCCGCCGGTCCGGGGACAGCCCATCCCTGCAAGGAGACGCCTCATGGAAATCGATGTCGTTCCGGCGGACTTCCATCTGCCCGTGGACCGGGCCTGGACCGTGTCCATTGTCATCAAAACCTTCAAGGGCCGCAAGGACGTCACCGTCCATCTGTTCCGCCCGGAGTGGGACGCGGAAGAGGTCGAAATTTACGACTGGGACGTGCTGCTCGGCGATCCGGTCGATCCCGACCTGCCCGTCAGCTTCGAGAGCAGCCGCCGGGTGCTCCTCGAAGCCTTCACCGAGGAAGAGCGCGACGCGCTCATCGAGTATATCAAGACCCGCTACCAGGACAAGGTGTCGGAGGTGCATGGCTGCGCGCTGAACATCCCCATCCCCCTGGGCCTGGTCGCCCTGTCCGAGCTGGCCGAAGGCAAGGATATCGGATTCATCCACTTCGACAAAATCCCCAATTATTCGCTGCCCTTCCCCGTGCGCGGCTTCTACGACCTGAGCCAGCACAAGCCCATCATCGAAGGCTTGGACTAGTTCTTTCAACGGTTTCGACTTCCTGAAGTCGTTTCAAGGGGCCGCCCGGGCGGCCCCTTTTCCTGGAGTTGTTCGATGCAAAGCGTGTGTGTTTTTTGCGGTTCGTCGTCCGGGGCCGACCCCATCTATGTCGATGTCGCCGACCGTCTGGGCAAGCTGCTGGCGGCCGAGGGCATCACCCTGGTCTACGGCGGAGCCTGCGTGGGGCTTATGGGCGCGGTGGCCGACGCGACCCTGGCCGCCGGCGGCAAGGCCATCGGCGTGCTGCCGGATTTCCTGCGTCGCAAGGAGCTGGCCCATCCGCGCCTGACCGAACTGTTCGTGGTGTCGTCCATGCACGAGCGCAAGGCGCGCATGGCCGAGCTGGCCGACGGCTTCATCGCCCTGCCCGGCGGCATGGGCACCCTGGAAGAGTTCTGCGAAATCATCACCTGGGCCCAGCTCGGGCTGCACCAAAAGCCGTGCTGTCTGCTCAACGTCCAGGAATACTACGAGCCGCTGCTGCGCTTCGTCGACCGCATGGCCGGCGAAGGATTCCTCAAGGAGCAGCAAAAAGGGCTGGTGCTCTCAGCCCCCACGCCCGAAGAAGCGCTAGCCGCCATGCGGGGGTTCGAGCCGGTGATCGTGCCCAAGTGGGTGGATCGGAAGGAGCGGGCGTAGGGATTCACCCCTTGCCTTGACAGCAAAAAATGCTATCATAGAATCGTGAACAGCGCGCAGACGGAAATCCTTCGAGCCATCTTCGCCAAGCCGACGGCGAAGAACATTCCTTTTGCATCGATAGTCTCTCTGCTGCTGGCGCTGGGTTGTGACATGATCGAAGGGGCCGGTTCCCGGGTGCGTTTTGTCAAAGGCAACGCCGTACTTCTGTTTCATCGTCCGCATCCTGCCAAGGAAGCCAAGCCGTATCAGGTCAAGGACGCCCGCAATTTCCTCGTGGCTCTGGGCATCAGCCCAGACAAGGAGCCAAAATATGAACCCCATGACCTACAAGGGCTACGCCGCTCGCATTGAATACAGCGACGAGGACGACTGCTTTGTCGGGCACATCGCCGGCATCAGCGACATCGTCGGCTTTCACGGCGAAACCGTGCAGCAGATGCGCGACGCCTTCCGCGAAGCCGTGGACGACTATCTTGTGACCTGCGCCAAGGCCGGACTTGAGCCGAAAAAGCCCTACTCCGGCAAGATCATGCTGCGAGTCTCGCCGGAGTTGCACGCCAAAGCGGCCATGATCGCCGCCGCCCAAGGCAAAAGCCTCAACGCCCTGGCCAGCGAGGCTCTTGAGCAGATTGCCTCTGGTTTATAATAACACAACGTTGCCTTATGCTGCGGGAAGCGGATATTGTCATCCGTGCGGGCGCGCCATCAATGGCCGCAACGCGCACAGGATGGGAATAATCATGGCAGACGCATCAAGACCGCAGCCGGTCAAGCCAGTCCGCTCCACACGCCAGGACTTCGACGGTCCGGGCGATTTCGCCAGCACCGAAGAGGCCTTGGCCTACTACAAGGCCGAATATGCGCGGTTAAAGGCGATTATTGCTTTGCAGAAGGGGAAGATTCGGAAGTTGGTTGGGGAGACGCACACCTAGTCGTCCTAGGCAACACCCACTTCCCCACCATCCCCTCCTCTTCCCGCGCGGCTTCCAGCCGCCGCAAGAACTCATTTCTCCGCACTTGCACCGCGCCGAAGCGCAGCAAGTGCCCTGTCGCCTGCTGGCAGTCGATGAAGCGGAATTCGTGGCGGTCCAGGAAACGGCAGAGCGTCACGAAGGCCACTTTCGAGGCGTCGGTTGCGCGGTGGAACATGGATTCGCCGAAAAAGGCCTTGCCGATGGCCACGCCGTAAGCCCCGCCCACGAGTTCGCCGTTTTGCCAGGCTTCCACGCTGTGGGCGTGGCCGGCGGCGTGGAGGCGTTCGTAGCCTTCGATCATGTCCGGCACGATCCAGGTGCCGTTGTCGGCGTCGCGGGGGACGGCGGCGCAGCCGCGAATGACGCCGGCGAAATCCGTGTCCAGGGTGACGGTGAACTTGCCCGAGCGGATGGTGCGTTCCAGGCGCTTGGACACCCGCACATGGCCGGGCACGAGGATGGGGCGCGGGTCCGGCGACCACCACAGGATGGGGCTTTCGTCGTCGTACCACGGGAAGATGCCGCGCCGGTAGGCGGCCAGCAGCCGCGCCACGCTCAGGTCGCCGCCGACGGCCAAAAGCCCGCCCGGTTCGGCCAAGTGGGGGCTGGGGAACACCGGTTCGTCGATGAGGGCAAAAACAGGCATGGGTTTCCATATGCCGCAACCCGGACCGGGGCAAGACCGGGCGGCTTCCCGCGTCACACCGAACACTCCCCTTTCCGCCATAAAAAACCGGGACCGCCCATGGACGGTCCCGGCATCAGCTTTCTTCCATCAAGCTTCGTCTTTCCAACGAAGCCGCATCACTTCTCGCCCCCTCCCCTCTAACCTTTCGGGGGGTCCGGGGGCCTCAGGCCCCCGGCCGCCGGAGGCATCCTACTCTTCTCTCTTCCCTCTTCAACTCTTCACCTCTTCACTTCTCTTCCCAACTCTCTCCCCTATTCCGCATCCGCCGCTTCGGCGATGGGCTTTTTCGGGGCGCGGCTGGTGAAGGTGAAGCTGAACAGTTCCGGTGCGCCTTCGGGGGCAGCGTCGATGGTGGCCTCGCCGCCCTTTTGCAGTTTGCCGAAGAGCATTTCCTGGGCCAGGGTATCCTTGATCTCGACCTGGATGACCCGGGCCAGGGGCCGCGCGCCGTAGTCGGCGTCGAAGCCCTTTTCGGCCAGCCTGGCCACGGCCAGCGGCGTGAGGCGCACGAACACGCGCTTTTCGGCCATTTGCGTGTTCAGTTCGCGGATGTACTTGCTCACGATGCGGTCCATGACCTCGGGGGTCAGGGACTTGAAGCCGATGATGCCGTCGAGGCGGTTGCGGAATTCCGGGCTGAACAGCCGCTCAATGGCCTTTATGCCCTTGTCCGCCGCGTCACTGGCCTTGGAACCGCCGAAGCCGATGTTCTTGGTGGACATCTCGCGCGCTCCGGCGTTGGTGGTCATCAGCAGAATCACGTGGCCGAAGTCCGCCTTGCGGCCGTTGTTGTCGGTGAGCGTGGCGTAGTCCATGACCTGGAGCAGGATGTTGAACATGTCGGGGTGCGCTTTCTCGATTTCGTCGAGGAGCAGCACGGCATAGGGGTGCTTGCGGATGGCGTCGGTGAGCATCCCCCCCTGATCGAAGCCGACGTAGCCCGGAGGCGCGCCGATGAGCCGGGCCACGGCGTGCTTTTCCATGTATTCGCTCATGTCGAAGCGCAGGAAATGGACGCCGAGCACGGCGGCCAGCTGCTTGGCCAGCTCGGTCTTGCCGACGCCGGTGGGGCCGGCCAGCAAGAACGAGCCGGTGGGCTTGCCGGCGTTGGCCAGGCCGGCGCGTGAGCGCAGGATGGCCTTGGCGATGGCGTCCACGGCGTCGTTTTGACCGAAGACGAGATTTTTGAGTTCGCCTTCGAGGTTTTCCAGGCGCACCTTGTCCGAGGAGGTGACCCGGGCGGCCGGAATCTTGGCCATGGCGGCCACGACGCGCTCCACCTCGGCCACGCCGATGGCTCCCTTGGCGGTGGTACCGGCCAGCTTGCGCACGGCTCCGGCTTCGTCGATGACGTCAATGGCCTTGTCCGGCAGGAAGCGGTCGTTGATGTGGCGCGAGGACAGCTCCACGGCCGAGCGGATGGCCGCCGGAGTGTAGCGCACACCGTGATGGGCTTCGTAGTAGCTGCGAAGGCCCTTCAGGATTTCGACGGCTTCTTCCACGGTGGGTTCGCCCACGTCGATCTTCTGGAACCGGCGGGAAAGCGCCCGGTCCTTTTCAAAATGGTTCTTGTATTCCTCGTAGGTGGTGGAGCCGATGCAGCGCAGCTTACCGGACCCGAGGACGGGTTTTAAGATGTTGGAGGCGTCCAGGGTGCCGCCGCTGGTGGCTCCGGCCCCGACGATGGTGTGGATTTCGTCCACGAACAGGATGGCCCCGGGCTTTTGCTCCAGTTCGGCCAGGACGCTCTTGAGGCGCTGTTCGAAATCGCCCCGGTACTTGGTGCCGGCCAGGAGCGCGCCCATGTCCAGGGCGTAGATGAGCGTGTCCTGGAAGCCTTCGGGCACGTCGCCCCCAACGATACGCAGGGCCAGACCCTCGGCCAGGGCGGTCTTGCCCACGCCCGGGTCGCCCACGAAGATGGGGTTGTTCTTGCGCCGGCGCAGCAGCACGTGGATGGTGCGGGTCAGCTCGTTGTCGCGGCCGATGAGCGGATCAATCTCGCCCTTGCGGGCCTTGGCCACGAGGTCCACGGTGTACTGCTCCAGGGCCGAGCCGCCGGCCTTGCCGTCGCGCTCCTCGCCCGAGCCGGCACCTTCGGGAGCCGCCTCCTTGCCGCCGCCGTGGGAGATGTACTCCAGCACGTCAAGCCGCGAGATGCCGTGGGACTTCAGGTAGTACACGGCATAGGAATCTTCCTCGTCAAAGGTGGCGGCCAGGACGTCGCCGACTTCGACTTGGGTCTTGCCCGAGGACTGCATCTGCATGATGGCCCGCTGCAGGACACGCTGGACGCCAAGGGTCTGCACCACTTCGGCGTTGGTCTCCTGGGGCAGGGTTTCCATGTGATCGGTGAAAAAGCGTTCAAGCTGATGCTTGAGACGGACGACGTTGGCGCCGCAATGGACCAGGATATCCCGGCCGGTCTCTTCCAGGAGCATGGCATAGAGCAGATGCTCCAGGGTGAGGTATTCATGGTGGCGACGCTTGACCTCTTTGACAGCGCTGGTCAACACCTGTTCGAGCTTTTTGCTGAGCATTCAGACCTCTTCCATGCTGCAACGCAGGGGGTAGCCGTTCTCCTTGGCCAGCCGGTGGACCAGGGAGACCTTGAGTTCGGCCACCTCGGCCGTATAGATGCCGCACACCCCTACGCCTGTGTTGTGGACATTGAGCATGATCTGCGTGGCTTCGTTTTCGTTCTTGCGAAACACGCTGACGAGCACCAGCACCACGAATTCCATGGTGGTGTAATCGTCGTTGTGCAGCATGACTTTAAACTGTCTGGGTTCGCGGACCTCGTCCTCGACGCTGAGGCCAACGCCGGACTGTTCGTCTTCCATGGGATGGCTCATGAGCTTGCCGATACCTCTTCCAAGTGGTTGGACCGTCGGGAACACTTCCCCGAATTTCCCACCTCGGCGATAGATAAGTCGCCAACGGCGGCTGTCGAGGGGCACGGAACCGGGCGATTGCCGGCCCTTTGTCCATGATAGAATCTAGGGGAAAACGCGGCCACTGACAACCGCGTTGACATCAAACTGAAATCGTTGGGGCTTTTAGGGAGCGGCAGCGAGTTCGGCCAGCAGGCGGCGGCGGGCGTCGGGGGCGAAGACAAAACTCGTTTCCGGCGGCAGATTGCGGCGGCGACGGTATTGCTGGTGGAGTTCGTGATAGGTTTCGGTGAGCGCCTGCTCCATGGACAGCCCCAGCCGTCCGGCCAGGGGGCCGATGGCCTCGGCCGGGCCTTCGATCTCCAGGTAAAGGCCAAAGGGCAGCTCGTCGAGGCACACGAGGCAGGCCCCGGCCTGCCAGGTTTCGCGGACCTTTTCGTAGCGCAGAAACGGCAGGTAGCCCAGGACGCCGAAAGCGGCTTCCAGGGCGGCCGGATCGGCCACCTCGGTCTCGATCTCCCGGCGCACCTTGAGTCCGGGCCGGCCCGGAGCCTCGACGGGCGTCTTGACGGTGACCTTGCAGGCGGCGTCGCGGCGAAGGCGCAGCAGCACGTCGCGGGCGCGCAGGGAGCCGGCCGCGTCGTCCAGGACCACGTTCTCCTCAAAGCGGCGCGAAAGCAGCAGGCCACCGGCGGCGGCCAGGGCCGCACGCACGGGTTCAAAGGATTTGACGGCGAACTTGGTTTCGATCTCGTCGCCCATGGACATACAGCGACCTTCCTTACGGCGCTCTACAGAGCGGCTCTTCTCGGACGCGCGGCACAGCCCGAACGACAAGTTCGGGGCTGGGCCGGGCGTCGGCAAACGGCTTGCGGACCGGCTCCTAATGGGAGCAGTAGCGCACTACTTCGAAGGCTATCGCGCCAAGGGGCATGATCTTGTCCGCGCCGCCGAGCTTGATGGCTTCCTGGGGCATGCCGAAGACCACGCAGGTGGCTTCGTCCTGGGCGATGGTGTAGGCCCCGGTTTCGTGCATCTCGAGCATGCCGGCCGCGCCGTCGTCGCCCATGCCGGTCATGATGACGCCCACGGCGTTTTTTCCGGCGTAGCGGGCGGCGGAGCGGAACAGCACGTCCACGCTGGGCCGGTGGCGGCGCACCAGCGGGCCGTCCTTGACCTCGACATAGTAGCGCGCGCCGCTGCGCTTAAGCAGCATATGGCGATTGCCCGGGGCGATAAGCGCCTGGCCGCGCAGGATGGTGTCGCCATCGGCAGCTTCCTTGACGGTGATACGGCAGATGCCATCCAGGCGCTTGGCAAAGGCGGCGGTGAACTGTTCGGGCATGTGCTGGACGATGACGATGCCCGGGCAGTCCTGGGGCATGGCTTCGAGAAATTCGCGCAGGGCCTCGGTGCCGCCGGTGGACGCGCCCACGGCCACCACCCGTTCGGTGGTCTGGAACATGGCCTTGCCGGTGGGTCCGGGCAGCACGGCGTCGGCGGACAGCTTGGGCGTGACCTTCATGGGGCCGGCCGGGGCCATCTTCTTGATCTTGGCCCGGGCAGCGGCCTTGACCGCGTCGATGACCCGGATGCGCGACTCCTCCAGAAACTGCCGGGTGCCGAGCTTGGGCTTGAGGATGATGTCAACAGCCCCGTATTCCATGGCCCGAAGCGTGGTTTCCGAGCCGGATTCGGTGAGCGTGGAACAGATGACCACCGGAATCGGGTGCTGGGTCATGATTTTTCGCAGGAAGGTCAGCCCATCCATGCGCGGCATTTCGATGTCCAACGTGATGACGTCCGGGGCTTGCGTCTCCATGCGTTTGACCGCGGCATAGGGATCGCTGGCCGAGCCGATGACCTCGATGTCGGGGTCCGAAGCCAGGATATCGGTCAGGGTCTGGCGCACCAGGGCGGAATCGTCCACCACCAGGACCTTGATGGTCTTGCTCACAAAAACCTCGTATTCCTATCGGGTAACCTTATATCTTCCTGTATACCGTAGGAGCGTGCTGGCGCAAGGGCAAGTCCATGCCAGTGAGGCTCTCGGAATGGCCAATGAACAAAAAGCCGCCGGGCAGCAATTGGGTGCAGAACTTCTGGAGTAGGCGCTCCTGGGTGGCCCGGTCGAAATAGATCATGACGTTGCGGCAAAAGATCGTGTCGAGGGGTTCGGGGAAGGCAAAGGCGTCCATGAAATTGAGCCGTCGGTAATCCACGATGCGCCGCACTTCCGGGGCGATCCGCACCAACCGCTTCGCTTTGTCCTTGCTGCGCAGGAAATACCGGCGTTTGAGATCCATGGACATCTTGGCCAGGCGCTCCTCGGGGTAGATGCCGCTTTGGGCCATTGCCAGCACCCGGGTGGAAATGTCCGTGGCCATGACGTTGAAGCGGAAGCCGGCAAAGCGGCTGGCGAATTCCGACAGCACAATGCACAGGGTATAGGGTTCCTCGCCGGTGGAGCAGCCGGCGCTCCACAGTCGAAACGGCCGCCCAGTGCCGTGCTGGCTGCGCCACAGGGGCAGGGTCTGCTCGGTCATGATCTCGAAATGGCGGGGTTCGCGGAAAAATTCCGTGGTGTTGGTGGTGATGACGTCGATGAGGTGGACAAGTTCCTCGTCGAGGCCTTCTGCGCTGAAGAGAAATTCGAAGTAGTCGCGGTAGCCGGTCTTGCCGAGCATACGCAACCGTTTTTGCAGCCGGGCCTCCACCATCACTTTCTTGGACAAGGGCAGCTTGATGCCGACTTCGGTGTGGATGAAGTCGCTTAAGCGCTTGAACTCCTTGTCGGTCATGGCAACCAGGCCGGAGGCGCGTCCGGGTGCGACATCCGAAACCATGGAAATCAGGCCTCCCTGGCCTCGGCTCCGGCCTCGCCCAGGGCCTGGGCCAGTCCGGCCAGCTCCATGGAGCTGAAGACCTTGTTGATGTCGAGGATGATGATGAACTGTTCGCCGGACTTGCCCATGCCCCGGATGTAGTCGGCCCGGATGGGCGTGCCCATGCGGGGCGGCGGCTCGATCTGGGAGGACTCCATCTCGTAGACCTCCTGGACGGAATCAGCCAAGGCTCCAAGCACCGTGGGCTCGCCTTCGATATCCACCTCGACGATGATGATGCAGGTGTTGACCGTGCGTGCCGTGCTGCCCATGCCGAACTTCTGTTTGAGGTCCACCACCGGCACGGCTCGTCCGCGCAGGTTGATGACGCCGCGTATGGCTTCCGGGGTGCGAGGCACCCGGGTGATGTTGACCAGTTCGAGCACTTCGCGCACCGAGGCGATGTCCAGGGCGAACAGTTCCCGTTCCAGGGTGAAGGTGAGATACTGGTTGTCGTTGCTGCTGACGGCCTCGGCCATGTCGTCCTCCCGCTCTCGCGGCGTTGTTGCCTGTCCGCCGACGCACGGGGCAGGCCCGCTTGCGGCGTTGGTGAAAGAGATCGTCCCGGGCCGGCCGGGACATGGCGGGGCGCCTGCTTGGGAGCAATTCCAGGGGTCAGGAGCGCCCGGCCTCGAACTGGGCCTCCCGGCGCACCAGGGCGGCCACGTCGATAATAAGGGCCATGGAACCGTCTCCTCGGATGGTGGCTCCGGAAAAAGCGTCCACGTCGCGGTAGAGTCGGCCCAGGGTTTTGATGACGGTTTGATGTTCGCCCACGACCCGGTCCACGGCGATGCCGATGCGCTCGCCGTCCACCCGGGCCACCACGATGGGTTCGATGGACGGCGGCTCGCCGGCCAGGCCGAAGGCCTCACGAAGGCTCAGGACCGGGGCGACCTCGCCGCGCAGATTGACGATGCGCCGACGCTGTCCGTCCGCGTCCCGGGCCAATTCCACGCACTCTTCCACAAGCGCCAGGGGCACGACAAAGTATTCGCCGCCGGCCTGCACCTGCAACCCGTCGATGATGGCCAGGGTCAGGGGCAGCCGCACGGCGATGGCCGTGCCCTTGCCCCGC
The DNA here is from genome assembly GCF_000010665.1 of Solidesulfovibrio magneticus RS-1. Taxonomy (NCBI): domain Bacteria; kingdom Pseudomonadati; phylum Thermodesulfobacteriota; class Desulfovibrionia; order Desulfovibrionales; family Desulfovibrionaceae; genus Solidesulfovibrio; species Solidesulfovibrio magneticus. Next base: position 2,665,916 of record NC_012796.1, read on the forward strand.
TCGGAGTCGATCTCCACGCTGCCGCGCAGGGCGTCGATGGCCCGTTTGACCACGTCCATGCCCACCCCCCGGCCGGAGACGCTGGTGACGGCCTTGGCCGTGGAAAAACCGGGCTGGAAAATGAGGTGGTAGAGTTCCTTGAGCGTCAGATCCGCGCCCGGGGCAATGATCCCCCGCTGCTCGGCCTTGGCCCGGATGGCGGCCGGATCAAGGCCGCCGCCGTCGTCGGCGACGGTGATGCAGACCTCGCCGCCGACGTGGGCAGCGGCCAGGCTGATGCGTCCGACGGCCGGCTTGCCCACGGCCTGGCGCTCGGCCGGGGATTCGACGCCGTGGTCGATGCTGTTACGCAGCAAATGCACCAGGGGGTCGCTCAAGCGTTCGATGACGGTCTTGTCGAGTTCGGTCTCTTCGCCGCTGGTCACAAGCTCGATGTCCTTGCCGAGTTCGGTCGACAAATCGCGCACCAGCCGGCGGAACTTGGCGAAAGTAGCCCCGATGGGCAACATGCGGATGGACAGGGTGGAATCGCGCAGGCTTTCGCTTAAGCGCTCCAGATGTTCGGCCAGCCCCCGAAGATACGGGTCGCCGCGCTCGTCCACGGCCTGGCGGATCTGGGCCTGGACAATGACCAGCTCGCCCACCAGATCGACCAGGAAATCGAGCTTGTCGGCGGCCACCCGGATGCTGGAGGCCTTTTCCTGGCGGTCGGCCTGTTTCTGGCCCAGGTCGCGCACGGCGGACTGTTCGGCCAGGGCCGAGGCCACCTGACTTGGCTGCACCAAACCCTGATCGGCCAGGATGTCGCCCAGGCGCTTCTGGGCGGACAAGGCATTTTCCAGGTCAGCCGGAGTGATGTCGCCGCGTTCGACCAGAATCTGGCCCAACAGCTTGTGGACGCCCTCCCCGTCCAGGGCGCAGCCGTCGTCCAAGAGATCAATGGTCAGGTCGCATTCATCTTCGACGAAAAGAAAGACGTCGACTAGGTCCTGGCGAGAGGCCGGCGAACGCAGCACACAGTCCCACCAGATCAGACAGGCTTCCGGATCGAGGTCGTCCAGGGGACCCACGGCCTCGACATGGACAAACATCCGGCATTCGCCCAGGGAACAGACGTCTTCCAAAAGGTGCAAGGGATTGTTGCCCGTCACCAGGATGTCGCCCTGGGGGCGGATGCGCAGACGGTAGATACGGGCGACCCCCGGCGACTCTTCCTGGGGCGCGGGCAAAGCGGCGTCGGCCGGGGCGGCATCCTCGCCAGCGTAGCGGCGAAAGCCTTCCAGCAACATGCGGCCGGCGGCGGTCAGCCCGGCATCGCCGGCATTGTCGGGTTCAAGCAGAGACCGAATATGATCGCAAGCGTGAAAGGACAGGTCAAGCAGCTCCCGGCTGACGCCGAGCAGGCCATTTCGCACCTTATCGAAAATGGTTTCCACATCATGGGTGAAGGCGGCGATGTCATCGAAACCGAACATCGCGCCGGAACCCTTGATGGTGTGCATGGCCCGGAAAATTTTGTGGAGCAGGTCGGCGTCGCCGGGCGTGCGCTCCAACTCCAAAAGCGACGCCTCCAGGTCGGCCAGGAGTTCCTTGGCCTCTTCAAGATAGGCCAGCCGGTGGACGTCGTCCTGGGACATCATGGCGTACTCGACTCTCCTGTTCCCCGACAGGCCGGGGCATGCCTCGCCGCGCGCGGCAGGCCCTCGGCCTGGCGGCTCCTGACCCTTGCTCCAGCCGGCCCCTTAAAACAACTCCACGTTATCGCCGAAATCCGAGGCAGCCCCGTGCGCCGGCGCGGCAGCAACGGCTGCCCGGCCTGGCAATGCCTTGGCTTTTGGCGATGCGCCGAAGGCGGCCTCATGCACGTCGCGTTCGGCCTCCATGGTATAGCGGTCATAGAGCTGGCGTAGCCGGGCGCTGCGCCCCTTGCCGCCGCCCGGGGCAATCTTTCTTGCGACGGCAATCTGGCCATCCAGAGCGCGCCGGACCTCGGACAAGGAACGGCCGATCTCCCGGTCGAAGACGATGCACCGAGAGAGTTCGTCGGCCCGGCCGCCCCAATCCCGGCTGGAATTTCGCAGCAACGTAAAAAGCTCCTGGCAACGCGCGGCGGACCTCGTGGTTTCGGTCAGCACGGCGTCCAGTTCCCCCACGACCCGCCACGCTTCGGATTGATCGTTATACCGGCTGGCGTTTTCCTGCAAGCCCTTCGAAGCACTGGCAATATTTCCCAGAATACGGGCCACGGCGTCAGTTTGTCGGCGAGCGTCGGCGGACAGGCGTTGGATAGCCAGGGCCAACACGCCCAGGGCCGCGCCGGCCGTGCCGGTATGGGCGGCCTTGATGCTGGCGTTTATGGCGATAAGTTCGATCTCCGCGCCCACTTCTTCGATGGCCTCGATGGCCCCGCTCATGCCAGAGACAGTCTCGGCCACGGCGTCCATGTTGTGACCCAGGGCCTCGCCTTCGGCGGCGAAATCGCCCAGTTCGGCCTTGACCGTGGCCACGCCGGCCTCAAGACGGGAAAGCGGCGTGTCGTCGCCCTCGCCGCCGGCCAAGCCGGCGATGGAATCGCCCATGGCCCGGATGCGTCCGGCGATGGATTCCAATGAACCGCGCAGGGTGTCGGCGGCCCGGATGAAATGATTGTCGGCGCTTTGGATCTGGGAGGACTGCAAGGTCAGGACATCGGCGGTAAAGGCGGCCAGTTCCTCCAGAGCCGGGGAGTCGGCCGTCGTATCGACCTCGGCGGCGAGCATGGCCGCGGTTTCCCCGATGGCCTGCTCGGCATGCTCGACCTGCTGGCGCACGATGTCGTGAAATTGCATGGAACGCACGGCCTGACCGATGTCGGCGGCAATGTCGGCGGCGCTGCGCGAGAGATCCTGGGAAATGTCGATGGAACAGGAGGCCATCTCGGCCAGAGCCTTGATGTTGGCCCCAAGCTCCCGCACGATGACCTCGTGGCACTGTTCCTGGGTGCCAAGGATGGCCATGTTGCGCTGCCGGGCCGAGCCGACATGGCCGCGCAGGGTTTCGATGCGCCCGGCGATACCAGCGCAGTGGCTGACGATCTGGTTGGCAAGCTTTTCTACGTCGTCGGCCAGGGTGGTGAACCCCCGGCCATCGGCTCCAAGCCGGGCGCTCTCAATGCGCGTGGCAATGCCGAGCATACTCAAGTGCTTAACGATTTTGGAGAATTCCGACAAAATAGCGGAGAGTTCATCAACGATGACCACCACAGCATCGATCTCGTCGAGGCTCTGGCGGCCGGCGGCCCGGGCGGCCTCGTTGGTCAGGCTCTCAAGTTCGGCGGACAGGGCACGCAGCCGGTCGTGCATGTCCTGGGCCGAGGTGCACGCCACCAGTTCCTGGGCGTTTTGGGCGATGTTCTCGCAACTGCCCTGCAGACCATACAAGGCCTCGCCAAGATCCAGAAAATCCTGTTCCCGGGCCTTGACGGCGCCGCTTAGGCCATGACCGGCCCTGTCCAAGCTGACACGGCACTGCCGCAACATGCCTTTGGCGTCGGCGAGCTGGATCGTATCGGCCATGTCCCTACCCTTGTCCCGGTTTTAACGACGCCAGGACCGGGCAGCGCCCGTGCGGCACCGCCGGACCGGCAGCCTCTCCCGTGCTGGGAGTTCTCATCTAAGAGAAAACTGCCACGTTTTTCGAGAAAGAGCAAAGCGTTCTTGTCACACGCCGCCGCGACGACGACGCAAGGCCTTGCCCAGCCACACGCCGCAGGCAATCAATGCGACAACGCCCAGTATGGCCAGTTGGGCGTGATGCACATTGTCAAGCATCCGGGTCAGAACATTTTCCAGCAGGCTGCCGAAGCCGTAGCCGATGAGCGCGAAGGCGACGGCCCAAATGCCCGCGCCAATGGTGTTGAGCAAGAAGAACTTGAGCACGGATATCTCGGCCGTGCCGAGGACGAAAGGCGTGAGGTTACGCAGGCCGTAAAAGAAGCGGAAGGTCAGGATGAGCACTTCGTGGTATTTTTTGAGCATGGCGTGGACCCGGTCGGCCCTGGCGCGCCATTTCTCACTGCGAGCGACAAGTTTTCTTCCGTAGTGACGGCCGATGAAAAAGGCGGTCTGATCGCCGGCCAAGCTGCCGCAAAAGGCGCACAGGATCACCAAGCGCAAATCAAGATTGAATTCCGGGGATTGGGCAGCGAACCCGGCCAGGAGGAGGATGGTTTCGCCCTCCAAAAAGGTGCCTATGAAAAGCGCCAAATACCCGTACTGGGCAATTAATTCCTTCATGAATTCGATGGACATGAAACAGCGCCCCCGTCATGGCTCCCCACTTGGCGGGAGCGTGGTTTTGACTTGCGAGAAGTATGCGCTTCCTGCGTCTGTGTCCACCGGTTGCCCCGGGGAAATCATGACGTTGCGCAACATCCGTGGAATCACTTGAAATGGGCAGCATCCTCTGCCATCATGGGCCACGATCAACCGTTACCAAAGATTATGACGCACTTTAGCGACATCATTGCCCAAAACGTTGTCGAAAGCCTGCCGGTGGGCCTGCTCATCGTGGACCATGCCGGGGCCTTCACCACGGTCAATCCGGCTGCGGCAACCATTTTGGGTTACTCCAGGCAACAGTTGCTCGGACGCGGCTGGGGCGATTTGTTTTTTGAAAACGAGGCCAACGCCCGGTTCAATCAGATCGTCATGGACGTCATTCAAAACGAGTTGGTGGGCCTGTGCCGGGTCGTGCCGTACGCCGCCCCGGACGGCAGACTGCTCGAACTCTCCATCACCAGTTCCTATCTTTCCGCGGACAGCAACACCGCCGGCGTGGTGGTCATTTTGCATGACATCACAGAACTCTCCCGAATGCAGCGCCGCGAGACCGACATGCTCAAGGAGGTCAACCGGATCCAGCAGGAAAAAATCCGCGGACTCAACAAACTGGCCGCCTCGGTGGCTCACCAAATCCGCAATCCGGCCTTTGCCATCGGCGGCTTCGCCTCGCGCCTGGCCCGCCAACTCGCAAGCCTGGGCATAGACTCCTCCTACCCGGGCATCATTCTTGACGAGGCCAAACGCCTGGAAACCCTGGTGCGCACCGTGGGCCGGTTTGCCGCCCTGGGTCCGGCCCGGCCCCAACCGGTCCGGCTGGCCGAGGTGGCGGATCAGGCCATGAAGCTGGCCCAGACCCTGGTTCCCGGCCCGGCGGCCGATGCCGTCTGGCGCTTCGAGTTGCCGGAGGTTCAACTCGTGGTCGACCGGGACCAGATCGCAAGCGCCCTGGCCGAACTCTTTCGCAACAGCCTGGAATGCGCCGCCCCCCGTCCCGTGACCATCGGCCTAGCCGCCGCCGCCACGGGCGAACGCCTGGAACTGGCCGTGACCGACGACGGCCCCGGCATCAGTCCGGCTGACGCGCCCCACATCTTCGATCCCTTCTTTTCCGGTCGGCCCGATAAGGCCGGCATGGGCCTGACCCTGGCCCAGGAAATCGTGCTCGAACACAACGGCAGCCTGACGCTGGACGCCGGATATGCCGGCGGCGCCAAGTTTGTTCTGACCATTCCGCGTTTTCCAAGCCACCTCATGTCCCGCCTGGACGAGCCGGGCCATGCCTTGGGCGTCTGACGTCTCCCGGCCTTGTCCTTGGCGATGATTCCGGCTAGTGGTCAACAGCGTCCTGCCTCGAACACCCAAACTTCCCTCAGGAACCATCTTCGAACACCGCTTATGGAGATTGTGGTCAACATCTCCGACATGAAGGTCACCAACCGCGCCAGGGACGTTCTCGTCACCCATGCCCTGGGTTCGTGCTTGGGCCTGGCCGCCTATGATCCGGTGGCCGGCGTGGCCGGACTCATCCATTGCCTGCTGCCCCTGTCCCGGGACGGCAAAGTCCCGGCCAAAAATCCCTTCATGTACGTCAACACCGGCATCCCTCAGATGATCCGAACCATGTACGGGCGCGGCGCGACCCGGGAGCACCTGGTGCTCAAGGCCGCCGGCTGCGGCCGAATGATGCATATCTCCAACCAGTTCGACACCGGGGCCAGCAATATCGCGGCGCTCAAAAAGCTGTTGCAGGTCAACGAAATGCGCCTTTCGGCCGAGGATGTGGGCGGCACCATTCCGCGAACCATGCGCCTTTTCGCGGACACGGGCCGGATCCTGATCTCATCGTGCGGGAGGTCCTGGGAATTATGAGCCGACGCGAGGAAATTCTTCAAAAGGCCATGGCCATCCCCAACATGCCCATGCCGGTGCAAAAGGTGCTGGCCTACATTGGCAATGCCGACGCCGACCTGCGCCAGCTGGCCAAGATCATCGAATTCGACCCGGGGCTGACGGTCAATGTCCTGCGCATGGCCAATTCCGCGTTTTTCGGCGGCGGAACCAAGGTGTCCACGGTCAAGGAAGCGCTCATGCGCCTGGGCCTTGGGCGTCTCTACCAGCTCGTCATAGCCTCGGGCGTAGCCCCCCTGGCCCGGTTCGCCATCAAGGGCTACGGCCTGCGTCCCGGGGAACTCCTCGAACATTCCGTGGCCGTGGCCGTGGCCTCCGAGACTTTGGCCCGCGAACTGGGTGTCGTTGCCCCGCCCTATACCTTTACGGCCGGTCTGCTCGTCAACATCGGCAAGACCGTCATGGGCTCGTTTCTGGAAGTCGATGCCGCGCCCATCCTGACCCTGGCCCACGAACGGCAAATTTCCTTCGAGCAGGCCGAGGAACTCATCCTTGGCATCAACCATGCCGAACTCGGCGCGCTGTTGCTCGAAAAGTGGGGCATTCCCACGCCCATCGTCAACGTGGTGCGCTACCGCCTGCGCCCTGACGAGAGTCCCGAACCCGATCTTGCCCTGGACCTCGTCCATGTTGGCGACGTCATCGCCAAGATGACCGGCATCGGCATGGGCATCGACGGCCTGCAATACGCGCCGTCCGAAGCCGCCTTCGCCCGCCTGGACGTCTCGCCGCAACAGATGGAAAACGTCATGGTCGCCATCCTTGAGCAGATCGCCGAGGTACGCGACATCCTCATGGAAAACACGTTGTAAGCAGGAGTTGCATGACTCGATCCGCCCATTCCCTGCGCACCCGCGATCTGGGCTACGCCCAGCGCGTCTGCGTGGCCAAAGCCGGCAAACTCATGATGCAGACCGGCCAGCTTGCTCCCCGGGCCCGGGTGGGGCTGGCCGTGTCCGGCGGTGTCGATAGCCTGGTCATGCTGGCCGTCATGGCCATCCGTCGGCGCATCGTGCCCTTTCCCGTGGAATTGATCCTGCTGCACTTGAATCCCGGCTTCGATCCGGAAAACCACAGCCCCCTTGCCGAATTGTGCGCCGACCTGGGCGTTCCCGCCCACATCGAGGTCACGGACTATGGTCCGCGCGCCTTTTCCGAGGAAAACAAGAAGAATTCCCCGTGTTTCTACTGCGCCTGGCTGCGCCGCAAACGGCTGTTCGACCTGTGCGCCCGCTATAACCTGAGCCACCTAGCTTTCGGCCACAACGCCGACGATCTGGCCGCAACGTTTTTCCTGAATCTCTTCCAGAACGGCCGGGTCGATGGCCTGTCTGGCCGGGAATCGTTTTTCAGCGGCCGTCTGACGGTCATCCGGCCGCTGTTGCTGGTGGACAAGCCCACCATCATACGGGCGGCCAAGGCCTGGGAACTGCCGGTTTTTTCCAACCCCTGCCCCATGGCCGGCAAATCCATGCGCCATGAGGCCGAGACCTGGGTCCGCACCATCTGCGCCGGCGGCAAGAAGCGCGGGGTCAACCTCCACCACGCCCTAGGCCGCTGGCAACTCGGCAAGGACGCCCTGGCCGGCCCTGAAACGGCCCCGGACGCGGCCGGCGAGGCGTAGCAGGCAGCATGTTTCGCCATTACCAGCTCGTTATCTTCCGCGACCACCACGGCGCATATCGCAAGCTGCGCTTTCGGGGCTGGCTTTTCGCGCTGATGCTCCTGGCCCTGGCGGCGGTGGTGGCCGGCGACGTTTATCTTGTGAAATATTATTATAATTATAAACGGATGGAGCGCGAGCTGGCCGAATGGGAGGCCCGGGGTCAGGACCAGAACGCCCAGCTCGTCAGCCTGTCCGACAAGGTCAAGGCCCTGGAGACCGACCTGGCCCGCATCCGCGGGTTCGACGCCAAGCTGCGGCGCATGGTCAATCTCGATCAGGAGCCCCGGGACGTGTCGCCGGGGGGCGAGGAAAAAGACTTCGACAAGAAGTACCTGCCGCTTTACCGCCAGGAGATGCTTGGCCGAAAGCTCCACCAGTTCCTGGGTGAGCTGCGCGATCAGACCGCCCTGGAACTGGCCCGGCAGCAGGAGCTGGCGACCCTGGTCGAAACCGCCGACGTGCGTCTGACCGCCCTGCCGACCAGTTGGCCCGTGGCCGGCTGGATCGCCGCCCCTTTTGGCGAACGGGTGTCGCCCTTTACCGGCAAGAAGGAATTCCACAAAGGCATGGACATCGCCGCCCCCGTGGGCACGGAAGTGAAGGCCCCGGGCGAGGGCACGGTCGCCTTCGCCGGCGAGACCGACGACGGCGGCTTTACCGTGGTCATCGACCATCAAGGCGGCCTGTCCGCCTCTTTCGGCCACATGCGCGATGTGCTCGTGACCAAGGGCCAGACCGTGGCCAAGGGACAAATCATCGGCCATGTGGGCGACTCCGGACAGGCCAGCGGGCCGCATCTGCACTACGAAACCCGTCTCTACGGCGTGCCCGTCAACCCCATGCGCTACATCCTGGAGTAGCGGCCGGAACTTGGTCCAGCTTTTGCTAACCTCCCGCCATGGACCTGTTCCACTTTAATCCAGCCATGGTCTTCAGTTTTCTGCTGACCTTCATGCGACTGAGCGTCGTGGTCTTCATGCTGCCCTTTTACGGGGCCACGCTTATTCCCAACGTCGTCAAGGCCTCGTTTTGCCTGGTGTTGTCCATGGCACTGTGGCCGCGCCTGGCCTTTGCCGGCACGGCTTTGCCGGCCAGTCCCTGGACCATAGGGCTTATGTTTCTCGGCGAAGTGCTCATCGGGCTTATGCTCGACATCCTGGTGCGCCTGCTGTTTTCCGCCGCCCAAGCCGCCGGAGCCATCATGGGCTTTTCCATGGGTTTTTCCCTCATGAACAGCGTCGATCCCATGACCGGCGCATCAGAATCGGGTCTGGGCCACCTCATGAGCCAGGTGGCCACCATGCTCTTTTTGTGCTTAAATGGTCATCTCTTTCTGCTCTCCGCCCTGGCCCAGAGCTTCGAAATGGTGCCGCCGGGGGGGCTGCTCATCAACGCCGCCGTGGGCGAACACCTCATCGTCTTCACCGGTCAGTTGTTCGTCATGGCCATCAAGATTGCCGCGCCCATCCTGGCTTCCATCTTTCTTGTCGATCTGGCCCTGGCCCTGGTGGCCCGGGCCGCGCCGCAGATGAACGTGCTGTTCATCGGCTTCCCCCTCAAAGTCAGCGTGGGTTTTTTGTTCATGACCATGGTCTTCGCGGCCATGACCGTTGTCATCGAGAATTTCCTTCTCGACCTCGAACCCATGTTCCGGCTGGTGCTCAAGGCCTCAAGCTGACGCCGCAAAGGGGCCGCCATGGCCAGAGATCCCAGTAAAACAGAAAAAGCCACCCCCAAACGGGAAAGCAAAGCCCGCGAAAAGGGGTCGGTGCCGCGCAGTCAAGAACTGCCCAAACTCACCGTGCTCATGGCCGGCCTATTCACCGTGCGTTTCACCCTGGGCAACATCAACGAACAGCTGCAAGAGGTTTTCCGCACCTTTCTCGGCGGCCGCCTGGACTTTACCGCCACCACCGACGACGTGGCCGCGCTCATGTGGAGCCTGTCGGCCAAGCTGGCCATCATGCTTCTCCCCCTGCTGCTGGTCATGGCCGTGGTCGCGTTCGTCACCCAGCGCCTCCAGGTCGGCGAGGTCTGGCGGCCCAAAATCTTTGAACCGGACTTCAGCAACATCGTCAATCCCATGCGAGGACTGCAGCGCCTGCTGATCAGCGCCCAAACCCTCGTGAATTTGGCCAAACAAACGGCCATGGCCTTCGCCATTTCCTTGGTGCCGTATCTGATTCTTCGCAAGCGGTTCAACGAATTCCTGCCGTTGTTCTATCAGAGCGTAGACAACATTGCGCTATTTCTTTTGGACAATGGCTTTGACATGGTGCTGTACACCTTATTGCCCATGTTCGTCATCGCCATACTAGATGTATGGTACACACGCTGGGATTATGCAGAAAACCTGAAAATGACAAAAGATGAAGTCAAGGACGAGCACAAGCAATCTTTTGGTGACCCTCACGTCAAGCAGCAACAAAAGCGCAAGATGATGGAAGTCATGCAGCGCCGAATGCTTCAGGACGTGCCAAAGGCTGACGTTGTCATCACCAACCCGACCCACATTGCCTGCGCTCTGCGCTACAATCCGCTCGAATCGCCTGCCCCCATGCTCCTGGCCAAGGGGGCCGACTTCATGGCCGAGAAGATCAAGGACATCGCCAAGGAGCACAAAGTGCCCATCCGCGAAAACAAGCCCTTGGCACAGGCCTTGTATAAGAACGTGGAAATCGGCCAGGTCATCCCCGAGGACCTCTACCAGGCGGTCGCCTCGATCCTGGCCCAACTCGACAAGTTCCGGCGTTTCAACCGTCCGCGCTGAGGCGACGGCGGGCCGAAAAGGGTGTCAAAATCATGGCGAAAGCAGCCCAAGCACCGGTCCAGTTCAATTACGAACGGTTCACCAAGCAAGGCGACATCATGCTGGCCGCCGGCGTGGTGGTCATCCTGTTCGTCATGCTGGTCCCCATCCCGCCGGCCTTTATCGACCTCATGCTCACCTTCTCCATTTCCATAAGCCTGGTGGTTCTGGTCACGAGCATGTTCATGGGCTCGCCGCTGGAATTTTCCATCTACCCGACCCTGCTCCTGGTCACCACCCTGCTTCGCCTGTCCATGAACGTGGCCTCCACCCGTTTGATTCTCCTCCACGGCGACGAGGGCCCATCGGCGGCCGGACACGTCATCCAGGCCTTTGGCCAGTTCGTGGTCGGCGGCAACTACGTGGTCGGCTGCGTCATCTTTTTGGTCCTTTTCGCCATCAACAAAAAGGTCATCGTGGCCGGCACCACCCGCATCGCCGAGGTGGCTGCCCGGTTCACCCTCGACGCCATGCCCGGCAAGCAGATGGCCATTGAAGCCGACCTCAACGCCGGACTGATCAACGAAAAGCAGGCCACCGAACGCCGCGACGCCATCCGCAAGGAGGCCGACTTCTACGGCGCCATGGATGGCGCAGGCAAGTTCGTCTCCGGAGACGTCACCGCCACCATCATCATCACGGCCATCAACATCTTCGGCGGCTTTTTCATCGGCGTGCTGCAAAAGGGCATGAATTGGAAGGACGCCGCCCAGACCTACACCCTGTTGACCATCGGCGACGGCCTGGTCTCCATCATCCCGTCCATCATCATCTCCACCTCGGCCGGCCTCATCGTCTCCCGAGCCGCGGCCGAAGCCAAGATGGGCGAAGAATTCATGGCCCAGCTGACCTTCCACCCGCGCGCCCTGAGGCTGGTCTCGGGAATGCTGTTCCTGTTCGCCATCGTGCCCGGGTTGCCGACCTTCCCCTTCTTGGCCATGGCCGTCCTGCTCTTTGTGGTGGCCCGGCTGTCCGGCAAGCAGCAGGAGCTGCTCCAGGGACAGGCCGCCGAACAGGAGAAAAAGCCGGCCCCGGAACTCGAAACCCCCGAAGAGGTCCAGACCCTGCTGCCGCTGGACGCCCTGGAACTCGAAGTCGGCTACGGCCTCATTCCCCTGGTCGACGAGGAGCAAAACGGCAACCTGCTGGCCCGCATCCGCTCCATCCGCCGCCAGTTCGCCCTGGACATGGGCGTGGTCATTCCCTCGTTGCACCTGCGCGACAATCTCCAGCTGCGCCCCGGCCAGTACGTGGTGCTCATCAAGGGCAACGAGGTGGCCTCGGCCGAGATCCTCATCGACCACTACCTGGCCATGGATCCGGGCGACGCCAAGCACCGCATCCAGGGCGTGGAAACGCGGGAACCGGCCTTCAACCTGCCGGCCCTGTGGGTGCCCGAGCTGCACAAGGAAGAAGCCATGTTGGCCGGCTACACCGTGGTCGATCCGGCCACCGTCATCGCCACCCATTTGACGGAGGTCTTCAAGCGCCACCTGCACGAATTCCTGGGCCGCCAGGAAGTGCAAACCCTGCTTGAGACCCTGTCCAAGCGCGCCCCCAAGGTCGTGGAGGAACTGGTGCCCGGAGCCATGAACCTGGGTGGTGTGCAAAAGGTGCTGCAAAACCTCGTGCGCGAAGGCGTGTCCATCCGCGATCTGCTGACCGTGGCCGAAACCATGGCCGACTACGCCGGCTCGGTCAAAGACCCGGACCAGCTCACGGAATACGTCCGCTCCCGCATGGGCCGCACCATCGTGAAGCCGTATCTGACCGGCGAAGGGGCCCTGCCCATCATGACGTTGGCTCCCAAGGTCGAAGGCGCGGTCCAGGAAAGCGTGCGCCAGACCGACCACGGCGCCTACCTGGCCATGGAACCCGGCCTGGCCCAGCGCATCATCCAGGCCATCCAGAAGGCCATGGACAAGGCCATGCTCGGCGACGGCCAGCCGGTGCTTTTGACCTCGCCCCTGGTGCGGCCGCACCTGGCCCAGCTGCTCTCGCGGTTCATCCCCAATCTGCCGGTCATCTCCCAGGCCGAGATTCCGGCCGAGATCAAGCTGCAATCCATTGCCAACATAGGACTGACCAATGCGGGTTAAGACCTTTCGCGGCGAAAACATGGCGGCTGCCCTCGCCATGATCCGCCAGGAACTCGGCAAGGATGCCGTGATCCTCGGCACCCAGAGCGTGCGCGAGGACGGCAAGACCCTTTGCGAGGTCATGGCCGCCTTGGAATATCCGGACAAGGAAGCGCCGCCGCGGCCGGCTCCGGCCGTGCCGGCCCAATCCGCCGCGCCCAAGGGGCGTCCCGGCAACGGCGCTGCCCCCAAGCCCGGGGGCAAGGTCGCGGTCAAACCCGCCGCCGCAACCATGCCGACTTCCCCGCAGCCGGCCGACTGGAACCGGGAATGGACCGAGATCAAGGGGCATCTGCTGGCGCTCATGCGCCCCCGCCTGGACCTTTCCTCCCTGACCCCGCGCCAGCGCCTGGCCCTGGAATACCTGGAACGCGAGGGAGTGGACGAGGCTACCATTTTGGCGCTGTACCGCTCCATCGTGGAACGCGGCGAGGATGCCGTCATTCCGGCCCTGTCGCGCCTGGTCGCCGTCAAACCGCTGACGCCGGCGCTGTGGCCCGCCACCGCCCATATGTTCATCGGCCCAAGCGGCGTGGGCAAGACCACCATCTTGCTGCGTCTGGCCCTGGACGCCAAACGGCGGGCAAAGGACGGCCCGGTGACCGTGGTCAACGCCGACGCCGGACGCGGCAAGGGCCGGCTGATGTTGCGCCACTACGCCGAATTGTCCGGCTTGAATTACGCCGAGGCCGACGGTCCGGAAGCCTTTGGCCGGTTCCTGGACGGCGCGGCCAAGGGGGAGGCGGTCTTCATCGACACGCCAAGTCTGACCCACGGCGGCGGTCCTGAGGCCTGGCTGACCCAGTGGGGCCTGACCGGACGTGACCAACTGGCCGCCCATCTGGTGCTGTCTCCCACCTATTCCAGCGCCCAGTCCGAGCACTATCTTCGCCTGGCGCGCTGCGAGCATCTTGCCAGCATCATCTGGACGAAGCTCGACGAAGCCTGTAACTACGGAAGCCTTGTCAATATGGCCCACGCCTCCGGCCTGCCGGTCTCGGCCCTGACCTATGGGCCGGAACTCACCGGCGGCATGGCGGCGGCCTCGGGCAAGGCGCTCTGGAAACTGCTGTTCAAACGCCAGCTGCCCGGTCAATACCCGGACGCCGACGCCGCAGCCTGAGGACGACCCATGTCTGACCGCACATCCTCCGCCCGCCCGCCCGCCGGCCTCGGCCCGGAACTGCCCCTTGTCCTGTCCGTGACCTCGGGCAAGGGCGGCGTCGGCAAAACCAACCTGTCCGTTAATCTGGCCTACTGCCTGTCCAAGATGGGCCGCAAGGTGGTGCTGCTCGACGCCGACCTGGGGCTGGCCAACGTGGACATCCTTTTGGGTCTGGCTCCCAAGATGAATTTGTTCCACCTCTTCCACGAAGGCGTGGAACTGCGCCAGGTCCTTTTGGAGACGCCCTTTGGCTTTTCCATCCTGCCGGCTTCCTCGGGCATAAGCGACATGCTGGCCCTGTCCACGGGACAAAAGCTCGATCTACTGGAGGCCATGGACTACCTTGAGGGCAAGATCAATTATTTGATTGTGGACACGGGCGCGGGAATCAATGATAATGTCATATATTTCAATCTGGCCGCCCGCGAGCGCCTGCTGGTACTGACCACCGAGCCGACCTCGCTGACCGACGCTTACGCGCTGATCAAGGTCATGCACTTAAACCACGACGTACACCGTTTCCGGGTCGTGGTGAACATGGCCCCGAGCGTCAAGGCGGCCAAGGCGGTTTTTGCCAAGCTTTACGCCGCCTGCGACCATTTTCTTTCGGGCATCTCCCTAGACTTCACGGGGTATGTGCCCGCCGATGCGGCCGTCAAGAACGCGGTGATCCGGCAAAAACCGTTTTGCCACTTGACCCCGGACTCGCCGGCCGCCAAAAAGGTCATGGATCTGGCCCATGTGATCGACTCCTGGGAAGTGGATGCCAAGCTCGATGGAAACATCAAATTCTTCTGGAAAAAGCTCCTCTTCCAGGAACAGCCCCTGGCTTAAGCTCGAGTCCGGGGCGTTTCGATGGGATGATTTTGATGCGCGCGATCGGCAGGAGATCGTGCGCCATTACTCGCCCAAGATCAAAATCGTGGCCAGTCGGCTGCGGGCCAAGCTGCCGCCGTCGGTGGAGCTAAACGAACTCATCAGCGCTGGGGCCATGGGCCTGCTGGAAGCGCTGGGCCGGTTTCGGCCCGAACTGGGCATCAAATTCGAGACCTATGCCGAGTCGCGCATCAAAGGGGCCATGCTCGACGATCTGCGCCGCATGGACTGGTTTTCCCGGGGCCAGCGCCAGCGGGTGCGCACCCTGGAAGAGGCCAGCCGGCGCATCGAAAACGATTCCGGCGGGCCGGCCAGTCTGGAACAACTGGCCGAAGCCACGGGGCTGACCGAGCGCGAAGTGTCCATGGGCCTGGAAGCGCTGCAAAACCAGCTGTGCCTGAGCCTTGACGCCATCACCGAGAACATCTCTTCCTACCAGAAGAACCAGCTCGAAAACGAGCCATATAAATCGGCGGAATTCAAGGAACTCGTCGATAAGCTGGCATCGCTTATCGATGATTTGACTCCCCGGGAAAAGCTGGTATTATCACTCTATTACGGTGAGGAATTGAACATGCGGGAGACTTCGGAAGTCATGGGCATCACCGAAGGCCGCGTCTCCCAACTGCATTCCCAGGCCCTGGCCCGGTTGCGGCAGAAGTTCAAGTCCCAGTACAACATTGAGCAGCATTGACGCTGTCCGGGGCACGCCGAGGCGGCCGCGTCCAGCCGGCCAAGAGCCGGAACAAGCGGATGTTCCAAGGCGACGAGTGAAGCGAGCGAGACAAGGAGACGAGCCATGGCCGCCAATAAGGAAATGCGCATTCTGGTCGTAGACGACTTCTCCACCATGCGCCGAATCATCAAAAACATCCTGCGCCAGTTGGGCTTCAACAACATCCTCGAGGCCGACGACGGCAGCACGGCCTGGGAAACGCTCAACAAGGACAAGATCGACTTCATCATCTCCGACTGGAACATGCCCAAGATGCCCGGCATCGAACTGTTGCGCAAGGTGCGGGGCAGCGAAGAGTTCGCCAACCTGCCCTTCCTCATGGTCACGGCCGAAGCCCAGCAGGAGAACATCATCGAGGCTGTCCAGGCCAAGGTGTCCAACTACATCGTCAAGCCCTTCACCGCCGAGACCCTCGGCCAGAAGATCGACAAGATATTCGACAAATAGCCTTTCCGGCCGACAAGGCGGCCGTCTGCTCCGGGCAGACGGCCGCCGCCTAAGGGCCGGGCTTCGGCCCGCGCCCATGCCCATCAAGGCCGTGCCGACGCCACAGGGCGTCCCCTTCCCGCCGTCCGGTTGACGAGGCCCGACCATGGTTGACGACGACAGCCTCGACGCCCCCATTAAAGCCAAACTGGACGACTCGGAACTCTCCGACGATCTCCCCAAGGCGTTGCAAAAGGTCGATCTCGACCTCGACGACGCCCCATTCCTCGAAGACGAACCCGAAGAGACACCGCCGCCCGCCGAAGAGACCGGACCGGGCGACGCCGCAGCCACGGAAGCGCCGGCCAAGCCCAAAAACAAGAAAAAGCTCTTGATCCTGATTGGGCTTGTCGTGCTGCTGCTGGGCGGCGGCGCGGCCGCCTATTTCCTGTTGCTCAAAAAACCGGCCGCTCCGCCTCCCCCGCCTCCAGTGGAAGCGCCCCACGAGGAGGAGCCGCCTCCCCCGCCGCCGCCTCCCCCGCCGCCGGAACCGCCCGCGCCCAAGCCGGAAATCGTCCTGACCATGGACCCTTTCCTGGTCGAACTGCCGGACAAGGCCGGTCGCAGCCGCTTTCTGTCCATCCGTTTCTCGGCGGCCACCACCGAACACGCCGCCGAGCTCGAATTCAAGCGCAACCGCATTGTGGTGCGCGACGCCGTGTATTATTATCTCAAAAACAAGAGCCTGGAGTTCTTGACGGACAAGAACAACACCGAGGCCCTCAAAAAGGACGTGCTGTCGGTCATCAACCAGTTCATCGGCCCCCAAGCCCTGGATAACCTGATTATCGAGGACTATCTGGTGAAATGAGATGCCCATCGATCTGACCACCGTCATTCAAGCCGTGCCCTATGTGCAAAACGTGGCCCACGCCGAACTGGTGAGTCCCGAGGCCCAGCTTGCGGCTTCCCAGGCCCTGACCCAGCAAGCCCTGGCCGAGCAGAACAAGCAGACCCAGCGCATTGAGAAGCAGGACGAAATGGATTCCGTGCGTGACGAGGAAAAACGGCGGGGGGCCGGCCAGCCGCGCCAGCGCCGGGCCAGGGCGGCCCAGCCCGAGCCGGACGAGGAAGCGACCCAGGCCAGCAACCCCACGCCCTTTGCCGGCCACATCATCAATATGAAGGTATAGCACAGGCTGCGGCGTGCGCATGGTCCCGGGAGCCGGCCGACCAGTGTGGGGCCGACGCCCAGGTCGGCCAGCCGACGCATCTTGCAGACAAGCGACTGTGATAGAGTTTTGTTTCAAACGTTTTGCCCCGGACCCCACCACCCATGAACGGCTATTCCACACTGGTCATCTTTCTCACGGTCAGCGAACTGGCCTTGCTGCTTCTGGTCGTGCTGTTTTTCTCGCGCCTGCGCCGGTCCGAAGAATTGCTGGCCCGGCTGCAAAAAAACCAGGACGCGCTGCTCAAAAAGCTCGACTTCAACGCCAAACTCGAACAGGAGCTGGTGGGAAGTTTCCAGCGCCGCCAAGCCGAGCTGGCCGATCTGGACCAGAAGCTGGAGGAGCGCAGCCGGCAGTTGGAAAAGCTTGTGCGCAAGGCCGAGGAATTCACCCGCTCCCCGGATTTCCTGCGCCAAGTCATCGTCAACGGCGCGCGCCGGGGCCAGTCGCCCCAGGCCCTGGCCAAGGCCACGGGGCTGTCCCTGGATGAAGTGGAATTGATTTTGACGCGCCAGGGCTAGGGCTTTAACTCCCGCCCCTTGAGCGGCGCGTTGTCATGCACCTTGGCGTCCTTGGGCGGGGTGAAGGCGAACAGGCTGTCTGACAGCTTGGGGTCGGCCACGATCTTGGCCAGCTTCAAATCGTTGGTGTTGGCGTAGAAATCCTGAATGTAGATCCGCACAATCATGTCGGTGGTGGTGTCCACCCAGACCTTGGCCATGACCAGGCCGGGCTCGGGTTCGCGAGGAACGAGCAGCAGCGCCGCTTCGCTTGGGCCAGCCTCGTCCTTGGCCGCCGAGACCACGAAATCCTCGGTCAGATTGGCCTTGCCGGTCAGAAACCGCAGCATGGTCTTGGAGTTGATGATCTCCTCCACGGCATAGCGGTAGGCTTCCTTGTCCTCCTCGAAATAATCCCACACGGCGTCCTTGCCGACAATGAGCAACTCCTTTTCGGGCTTCACCGTCTCCCAGCGCACCAGCGTCGGCTTTTTAAAGACAAAAGACCCCGAGCGTTGCTCGGTTTCGCCGCTGGCCGCATTGCGAATGGCCTGGCTGAACTCGGCGGAAAAGGCGGTCAGGGCCGCGTATTTCTTCTGGATACGCCCGGCCAGCTGGGCCGGGTCGGCGGTCTGGGCGGCTTGGGCCGTCTGGGCCAAGCCCAGGATCAAGGTGAGGACAAGGAGGACATGCCGCATGGCGTTGCTCGCTTTGCCGCCCGGACGGGCCTTGGCGGCGGATGCCCGGCCCGGGAGACGGGCTGAGGTCGCGTCTTGCGGACCGGGCGTGAATACGGGTTACGTGGGAGGACAATGCCGGGCGGCCAGCCGGGCGCGACCGGCCTAGCCGCTAATCCTTGGTTTTGATGACCGAACGGGGCTTGCTGCCTTCCTGGGGGCCAAGCAGGCCGTCGCGCTCCATCTGCTCGATGAACCGGGCGGCCCGGTTGAAGCCGATGCGGAAGCGCCGCTGAATGAGCGAAATGGAGGCCTTGCCCTGCTCCATGACGAAGTCCACGGCTTGGGGATAGACGGCGTCGGAGGTGACCTCATCGCCGCCTTCGCCGATAAAGTCCCCGCCCCCGCCGCCGTCGCCGCCCTTTTGCCATTCGGCGAAGTCGAGCTTATAGCTGGGCTTGGCCCGGCTCTTCCAGAACTCCACCACCGCTGCCGTCTCCTCGTCCGAGACAAAGGCCCCGTGCATGCGCACGGTCTTGCCGCCGCTGGGCTTGAACAGCATGTCGCCCCGGCCCAGCAGATATTCCGCGCCCACGGCGTCGAGGATGGTGCGCGAGTCGTGCTTGCTGGTCACCTGGAACGAAATGCGGGTGGGGAAGTTGGCCTTGATAAGCCCCGTGACCACGTCGACGCTGGGCCGCTGGGTGGCCAGGATGAGGTGGATGCCGGCGGCCCGGGCCAGCTGGGCCAGGCGCACGATGCTCACTTCCACTTCCTTGGCCGCCGTCATCATGAGATCGGCCAGCTCGTCGATGACGATGACGAGATAGGGCAGCGGTTCGAGGTCAATCAGCTCCGGGTCGCGGGCGTCGCCGAGTTTGGCGAGCTTTTCGTTGTAGCCGGCGATGTTGCGAACGCCGAGCAGCGCCATGGCCTCGTAGCGCCGGTCCATCTCGGCCACGGCCCAGTCCAGGGCCGACTTGGCCATGGCCGTCTCGGTGACCACCGGATGCACCAGATGGGGAAGGTCGTTGTAGACCGAAAGCTCGATGCGCTTGGGATCGACCAGGAGCAGCTTCACCTCGTCAGGTGTGGCCTTATAGAGGATGGAAAGCAGGATGCCGTTGATGCACACGCTCTTGCCGCTGCCGGTGGCGCCGGCCACGAGCAGATGCGGCATCCGGGCCAGATCGGCCACATGGGGCCGGCCCTGGATGTCCTTGCCGATAGCCAGGGTCAGGCGCGATTCCGAAGCCCGGAAGGCGTCGGCGTCCAGGATGTCGCGAAAATAGACGGTCTGGCGCTTGGCGTTGGGAATCTCGACGCCCACAGTGTCCTTGCCGGGAATCGGATCGATGCGCACGGCCAGGGCCTTCATGGCCAGGGCGAGATCCACGGACAGCCCGACGATGCGGCTTATCTTGACGCCCGGCGCCGGCTTGACCTCGAACATGGTGACCACGGGCCCCGGCGCCACCCGCATGACCTCGCCCTGGATGCCGAAGTCGTTGAGGCAGCTGATGAGGCTGGCGGCCTGGGAACGACAGATTTCCGGATCGACCGGCACGGCCTCGGCGGCCGACGGCACGGACAAAAGCGTCAGGGGCGGCAGCTCGTGGGCGGCCGAGGCGGCGGCCCGGCCGGCGCTCTTGGCCTGCTTGGCGGTCATGGCCGACGGCGGGGTCGTAGGCGCGAAAAGCGGCTCGGCCGGCTCGGAAGCCTTGGTCGGAGACGGGACCGGCGGCGCGGCCTGGGGCGCTTCCCGGGCCGGTTCGGCGACCGCTTTGGCCGCCTCTTTGGCGGGCGGCGCGCCGGTCACCTGCTCCACCACGGCGTCCAGGAACCGGTCCACGGCCTCCTCGGACGCGTCGTCGGGAGCCGGACTGGAAGCGGCCTTGGGCTTGGCCGGCTTTTCGATTTTGGCCGGTTTGGGCGGGCGCGCGGGCTTGTCGGCCGGGCCGGCTTCGGCGGCGGCCTCGGCCGCGGTCTCGCGGGCCATGGCCCGGCGCACGCGCCAGGCGTCCCAGGCGTCGCCCAGGCGGCCGAACTGTTCGCCCAGGGCGGCGGCCAGGGGCCGCCAGAAATTGTCGAGGGTCAGGCCGAAGGTCAGCTGCGCCCCGGCGATACAGCCGAAAAGGAGCAGCGAGACCACGCCAAAAACGCTCAGGTAGCGGTCGAGGAATCCGTAGAGCAAGGCTCCCAGCTGGCCCGAGCCATGAACCTGGCCGACAGTCGGGCTGCCGACGGGAGAGGCGAAAAAGACCAGCAGGACGACGGCGAAGATGGCCAGCCCCAGGCGGCGGCGCAGGGGCAAAGCCAAGCGTGGGGCCAGACCGCGCGCGCCAAGCCAAACCATGCCGATGGGAACCAGAAAGCCCCAGACGCCCAGGGTCTCGGCAAGCAGACCGCCCCAATAGGCCCCCACCAGCCCGGCCTTGTTGGCCACGCCGTGGCGGGCCGAGACGGACTGGTTGAAGCCCGGGTCGCCCGCATTGTAGGAATACAGGGCAACCGCCGTAAAGGCGGCCAGGAACAGCGCCCCCAGCCCCGCCAGTTCCCTGGTGAGGCGAAAGCTGCCGTCCCCGGCCTTGACGTCTTTATTCCCGGCCAATGTAGTCGCCCGAACGGGTGTCCACTTTGATCCTGTCGCCGATGTTCACAAAAAGCGGCACGTTGACGGTGATGCCGGTTTCGAGCTGGGCCGGCTTGGTGGCGCCGCTGACGGTGTCGCCCTTGACCCCGGGTTCGGTCTCGGCAACCTGGAGCACCACCGAAGCCGGCAGGTCGATGTCCAGGGGCTGGCCCTTGTAGAGGAGCATCTTCAGTTCCATGCCGTCCTTGAGGTAACCGCCCTTCTCGCCGAGCTGGGCCGCGCCGGCATGCATCTGCTCGTAGCTCTCCATGTCCATGAAGACGAAGTCCTCGGACTCGCGGTAGAGGTACTGCATGTCCTTGGATTCGAGGTCGGGCTTGACCATCTTCTCGCCCGAGCGAAACGTATTTTCCACCACGCGGCCGTTGATCATGTTCTTAAGCTTGGTGCGGATGAACGCGCCGCCCTTGCCGGGCTTGACGTGGAGGAAGTCCACGATTTCGTAGGGCACGCCATCCATTTCAATCTTGAGGCCGCGACGGAAGTCGGTCGTGGAAAGCATTGTATCTCCTTAGATATAATTGGGATTCTCGGTTATTTGTCGCCACAGGGCGACCACGGCCAGGGCGTAGCTGGTGACGCCAAAGCCGGCGATGCAGCCGATGCAGTTCTTGCCGATGAGGCTTTTGTGCCTAAGCGGCTCGTCGGTACGGGCGAAGATGTTGGAAATATGCACCTCGACGCAGGGGATGCCGATCCAGGCCAGGCAATCGGCCAGGGCCAGGCTGGTGTGGGTATAGGCCCCGGCGTTGAGCACAATGCCGTCCAGGCCGTCCTTCCAGGCCTGCTCCAGGCGGTCGATGCAATGCCCTTCGCTGTTGGCCTGATGGAATTGCAGCTCCAATCGCTCGGCTTGGGGACCCAGGATGTCGGCCACCAGTTGCGGCAGATCCTCGATGGTGCGGCTGCCGTAGATTTCCGGCTGGCGCTGGCCGATGAAACCAAGGTTGGGGCCGTTTAAAACCAGAATTTTGATTTTGCGCATGGTTTCTTCCTTTGGCTTGCCCGGACTCCCGGCCTTGACGGACGCTTCCTGGCCGGTCACAACCCAGCCATGAACGCCAATGACCGCATACAGACGGACCTGGGCCTGACGCTTTTGTCCACGGCCTACCTTTCCAACCAGCTGCCGACCCTGGACGCGCCCCAGATCGCCCTGGCCGGCCGGTCCAACGTCGGCAAATCCACGCTGATCAACTGCCTGGCCGGGCGCAAATCCCTGGCCAAGACCAGCGCCACCCCGGGCAAGACCCGCAGCCTCAACTTCTATATGGCCGAAACCCAGGGCTATTGCCTGGTGGATCTGCCCGGCTACGGCTACGCCCGCTGCTCCAAGGAGGAGCGGGACAAATGGGCCAAGCTCATCGAGGCCTATCTGGCCACCACCAAGACCCTGCGGGCCGTGACGGCGCTTATCGACTGCCGACTGCCGCCCCAGCGCCTGGACATGGAACTGGTTTCCTGGCTGCGCTCCCGGCGCATTCCGGTGCTGGTGGCCCTGACCAAGGCCGAAAAAGTGCCCCAGCGCGACCGGGAGGCCCGGAAAAAAGAGTGGCGGGAGCTCGCGCAACCCGCCTTCCCGCCCGTGGTGTTCTCCGGCAAAACCGGTCTTGGCCGGGAGGCGCTTTGCCGGGTGTTCGCCGAGGCCGCGCTTACGGCCGGGGCTCCTCCCGCTCCTTGAAAAAACCGCTTAAAAACGTGGCGTCCTTGGGGCTCAGGTTGAACTGCATGGCTGCGGCGTCAATGAGCGCGCCGACCGGCTTTCCGGTCAGTTGGCGTTGCTCGTCGATCCATGTGACGGCGCGCCGCAGCAGTTCGCCCTGGGGCATGATCGTGGCCATCTCGCCTCCTTGCTCGGGTCCAGTGCATACACGAGCCCGGGCCGGCTTGCAACTTGCCCGGCCTTTGGATAGACCCGGCCCCACATCTCGCCTTGAGGAGACACCCTTCCCATGACCGAATCCCTGGCCGCCGTGGTCCTCGGCATCGTCGAGGGCGCAACCGAATTTCTGCCCGTATCCTCCACCGGCCACCTGATTTTGGTCGGCCACCTCATCGGGTTTACGGGCGAAAAAGCCGACAGTTTCGACGTCATCATCCAGCTCGGAGCCATTTTGGCCGTGGTGTGCCTGTATTGGCGGCGCTTCTGGTGGCTGGTGTCGCCCAAACCCCACCACGCTTTTTCCGGCATTCGCGGACTGTGGATGCTGTTTCTGACTTCGTTGCCGGCCGGACTCATTGGCCTTGTCGCCCGCAAATCCATCAAGGCCTATCTGTTCAATCCCTGGAGCGTGGCCCTGGCCCTTTCCGTGGGTGCGGTCATGATCTTTTTGGTGGAACAGCGAAAGACCCGCGACCGCTACTACAGCCTGGACGAGATGACGCCGGGCCTGGCCCTCGGCATCGGCTGCTTCCAGTGTCTGTCGCTATGGCCGGGATTTTCCCGCTCGGCGGCCACCATCATGGGCGGGATGCTGCTTGGAGCCAAGCGCAGCCTGGCCGCGGAATATTCGTTCATCGGCGCGGTGCCGCTCATGTTTGCAGCCACGCTGTACGATTTCTACAAGAGCGCCCATCTCTTTTCCGCCGACGACCTGGGCGTGCTCGGCATCGGCTTCGTGGTGTCCTTTGTTTCGGCCCTTATCGCGGTGAAGGCGTTTATCGTGCTGGTCCAGCGAATTACGCTGCGCCCTTTTGCCTGGTACCGGCTGGCGTTGGCGGCGGCGGTGTTTTTTTTCTGGCCGAAATGAGCCGGACCGCAAAAAAACGCTTGCCAAGCCACCCCGGTTCCGCTACATACCCGCTTCTGCGCTGCATGACGGTTTGGCGAGGTAGCTCAGATGGTTAGAGCATGCGGCTCATATCCGCAGTGTCGGGGGTTCAATTCCCTCCCTCGCTACCAATAGTTGAAGGGATCGGTCCTAAGTGTCCGGTCCCTTTTTTCTTTTCTGGGCACAGAGTTACCTCTATCCTCCAAGGACAGCCATCCCAAGGCCAGTGGTACAAAATGCTGGTCCAAACTCCTCCCGTCAGGGGATGTTATGGCTGTTTCCTCATACTTGGTTCAACGCGGATCATCCTTCCACTTCCGTGCCGTCGTCCCGTTAGACCTTCGCGCTCGTCTGGGCCGAACTGAGCTTAGGGTTTCCCTCGGGTCTGGACGGGTTCGGGACTCAAAAGATAAGGCGTTGTTCCTGGCTGCTTTCGTTCGACGCATGATGAGGGATATCCGAGGTGGAGCCATGGCAGAACTGACCAGTGAAGAAATCTCAACGATTGTAAGGGACGAATTTCGCCGAATCCTAGAAGAGGACAAGCGCAGCAGAAAACAGCTTCCGGGACAGTACACATTCGAGGTCCGCTGGGACTTGGGCGAAAAGCTAAAAGAGGACTGGCGTAGAACAGATGATGTTTGCCAATTGGACAAACTGAGTACGCAAGAGGCAGATAAGAAAGTTCGAAATATGCTCTATAACGAAGAATGGGCAGAGTTTGCGAAACCAGTAATCGAACTTGCCAAGCGACATGGATTTGACATAAGTTCCGACATCCCTACAACAAATGAGATGTGCTTCGAATACGCTCATGCTATGGTTGAGGTGCTTTCGGCGATACGCAAGAGGGAAAATGGACACACGGATTTTACGCCAGAAGTGTTCCTGGACGATCAACCCAAACCTGAACAACAGAATCCAAACGGCTTACTACAAGCAAAGGACGACAGGAAGCTATCAACACTGATACGTGAGTACAGCGACGAGAAGAAGCGCCACGGCTGGACTGAGAGGTCAGAGCGCACCATAATGGAGCGCCTTAACTCTCTTACAGAACTTATGGGAGATGTTGAGCTAGAAAAGGTAGACCATGATTTTGCGTTCAAGTTTCGAAAACTGTTGATGGACAAGCCCAAAAAGCGCCAGTCAAAACAAGCAAAAGCGTCAGGAATAACAGAAGCTATTGCCGTTGGGACGGTAAACAACATTATTACAGACATAGCAGCAATGTTTAAGTGGGCAAAAAAAAGAAGATGGATAACAGATAACTACTTTGAAGAAATGACCGTGAGCGATAAGACGCCAGCACACTTAAAGAAGCAGTCCTTCACCAAGGAAGAACTCTCAACTGTATTCGGGAGTAACTTTTTGCCTGCCTGCAAGAACATCCCGTGGCGCTTTTGGATTCCTGTTCTTGGACTTTTTACCGGAGCGCGCCTTGATGAAATTGCACAAGCCAAGGTTGATGACGTGCGGGAAATAGACGGGATATGGTGTCTCGTTGTGGAATCATCTGAAGACAAGTCAGTGAAGACTGCAAGTGGAAACAGAAACATTCCCTTACATCCATTCATTGTCCATGGACTACGGTTCTTATCATTCGTCAACCAACAGCGAGCAAACGGTGAAACGGAATTGTTCCCCGGACTTAAGCGTGTCCAAGGCCGGAAAGGTCACTACGCAAGCAAGTGGTTCGGAGAATACAGAGACAAGCTGAACATACCAAAGACGAAGACACTACACAGCTTGCGAAAGAACTTTACAAAAAACCTCGCAATACATGACGTTCCAGCAAACATGATCAAGCGCCTTGACGGACACAGCCTATCTAATGACGTCACGGAACATCACTACATACAAGACATCCCCGTCTACAAACTGGCTGAGTACATAAAAAAACTTAACTACGGACTTGATTTATCACACTTAGAAGGATCTAAATTTGTTGTCGGCTTGTGAATTACATGCCTGCCGAGGAGGTTCCCGCCTATAGGACATACGGCCGAGCAACGGACCAGTTCGCATCATAGGGAGCCGGCAGTGGGTGGGTATACGGGTGGGTGGGGGCAGTGATAAGCATGCTTAGATGAGACTCATTCTCAGCAGGGGTCCCACTAGGTCAGATCGTTTCATTTGCAACTACACAGCCAGGTGAAAGGAAAAGGCCGACGCTCAGTTTCAGTGAGTGCCGGCCTGTATCGTTTCAGGGAGTTGTTCCCTGGTTGTCTCGTGGGTCACTAATCCTTCGATGCCCTGACCCTGGACATCAACAGCGAAACATTCGGCCCGGTCCAAGGCTTCCCCGTGGCTGTTTTGTGTCCCCTGGCATTTAGGAAACCGGCCACCTCATTCCAGGGTCTGCGCTTGCCGGCCTTATTCAGCCTGCGGAGCATACCAATCTCTGCGATGATACCAGGGTTCAGTTCTTGTGTGGACTTCCTTCCCTCACACTTCCCCTGTCTCGCCTTAACCCTTCGCCTTGCTGCCCGCAACTTTAGTACCAACATCTGCTTATCGTACTCTGCGATTGCACCCAACACTTGACGTACAAGCTTGCGCGTCGGATCATTGCTCAACAGGTCTGCTCCTTCGACGGCGGATATCAATTCAACTCCATGCTGTTGGAAGTCCCTTATGATTCCTTCCTGCACCATAAGATCACGTGCAAGACGATCAAGCTTTTCGATGATGACGGTCCTCACGCCATGCCCGTTCTGCTCCAAGCTGACCATCATCTCTGCCAGGGCTGGACGATCTTCCACGGTCCCGCTTACGCCTCCGTCCATGAAGACCTCGACCACTTCCAGCCCATGAGCCTTGGCGTATTCTCGGATCGCAAGCTCCTGGCGCTCTGGTCCGTCACCGTCCACCTGACCCTTACCGCTCACGCGAACGTACCCAAAAGCCCGGTTCATGTGCCACCTCCAATTCAGCCTGGATGTAGACAACATAAGGGCTAGCTGGTCACCAGTCAATCATATTCTGTAGAAATTGTCTGACAGAAAAACCGATCCTTCCCATATCCCAGGCCTGCCAGCAAGGATCACAGGAGCGGACCTTAACAAAGAGGATATCCGACCACTGAACTGTGAAATAAGGGCGTGAGTCAACCAGGGAGCACCCAAGGTCATGGTGCTTCAAAGATCGTGGCGGGAGCACAACCGAGAAGGGCCTTATCATACTCGCGCCGAAGCCTTTCTCTATCTCCGTGCGTGCTCTGCTCCAGCACGTACTCGAAGCTGCTCCTTGATGTTCCAAACACTTCCCATGGCCTGCACTCTTCATACTGGTCGGTGGTCATCCAGAACAGACGGTACACAACATCTACAGGGCTTTGGTTCATGACTACCTCTGCATCGCAATAATATGCCCCACCATGGGGAGGCACGATGGGGCACAGGCGGGAGTGAGCCTTCTAAGAAGAGGGGACACACAGGGCTAGGACTTAAACGATTTCTTCCGCTCCCATAAGCGCATCTCCTCCATCTTCTTGCGTCGTTCACGCTGCAAGGACTTGGCAACCAACGGAGCACCCTTCTTGAAACCGTACTTGGCTCGGTATTCCTCCGGGGTCAGGTTGTGCGCCACCAAGTGCTTCTTCGTGAGGACCTTGAAGACCTTGCCGCATTCAAGACAAGTGACAGAGCGGTCCTTGACCGAGTCCTTCGGGTTCATGATTACGGCGGCCTCTTGCGCGTCCGGCTCTCCCTGGCTGGACATCACAAACGATATCCCACCGGATACAGACTGGATCATGCTAACGATCTCGGCTTCAGTCATCGCGCGAGTTTTGGCCTGTGCTGTGACGATCTCTATGGCTGATTTCAGACTATCTTCCATGTGTCCTCCTGGTTATTCCATCAACATTTACAACACAAATTTTGCTGATGCAAGAACTAATCAAGACACAACTACCAACAGGCCTACCACCAAGACCTTAAAATCGTCAGAACGAAGAGCCAGCACCATACGGGAACAGTCCATCAGCCTGCCCGGAATAATCACAAGCACTGAAAACAATGCGGCGTGATATCCCCTCTATTCCTGTCTGGATATCATTGGCTCGGCATCCACTGAACCCCTCAGCATTCGGGAGGGTCAGACCGTGTTCTACCTAGCTTACCAGCCGAAACAATAAATATTCGCAGGTTCCCCAAGAACTGCGGCGGGAAACACCAGGGATCTTGTAAGTACTGTATTGGAGCCGTGTTCTGGGGAACAAGACCGCCGATAGGCGGGCATCTTCTTGTCGGCGTTACAGGCAAAAACCTGTCACACGTGTCACAAACCCTCAGAACCGGCATAAACAGTATATTCTAACTGTGCATAGCTGTCACAACTCCAGTAACAACCACAGTCACAAGTAACAAAAAAGGAAGAGGGCATCCTAAGCAGAGTTCATGACTTTGTGACTCCACTTTGGGCACCCTCTCCCTGGAGTTGTCACAATACAAACCTAATGTTCATGCAGCTTTATCACCACTTGTGACTTCGTGACTGGAATTACCTGTTGGTCCTGCGTATAATCCACGTCCTACACGACTCAACTCTCCGTCATTAACCATTCTGCATAAAGTCTGACGGATAGAGTCTTCTGGCTTCTTTAGCTTCAGCGACAACTCTTTGCACTTCATTGGAGATCCACTTTCAACCAATAAGTCTAGGATCTCTTGCCGCTCACGAGACACCTGAAGCAATTTTGAGTCATCACTGATTGACCACACCCCCCCAGACGATATTGTCATTGAAAGCTGCATTGCTTCAATGTCGCGACTCTGTGTGTATAGAACACCTCTCGGTTCGCTAGATTCTTTTTCAAGAATCCAGGCATTGTCTACAGTAGCAAATATGCCCGTCGATCCTAAGATGTTATCAAACCTATCGCCGTCCCCCGCTTGCTGCTTCCTCGTGTGATGTACGACCAAAATAGCAACCCCATGATCATCAGCGATTGCCTTCAATCGCGAAAGTGACTTCACCTCCCTAGCATATCCTCCATCGTTCTGTTTATGTCCTGCATCTTGCTCGTCCATCCGAAACTTGCCTAGAGTATCGATAACTACAAGTTTTACGGATGGCTTCGATTTCAGAAAGTCCCGCAGATCGCTCTCTTTGGTCCCGCCCGTTAATGGCGAAGATTTAGGGGGAGAAGTGCAGATATGCAGGCCTGCAGGAATTACATCATCCTCGCCAAACATTCCACGGACTCTGTTTTGAAGTCTGCGTTCACCGTCTTCCAGGGATAGAAAAAGGACGTCTGCCTGTTGTACAGAGATTTTCCCCAAAACAATCCCGCCAGCAGCAACGCCACAGGCTAATGATAAGGCTAGGAATGACTTACAAGTCTTCGGTCTACCAGCCAGGATAGTTAGGCCTACTGGCAATAGGTCAGGGATAACGAACTGTTGCTGTGGAAATGTTTTGGACATCAGATCTCTCGCTGTGACAGTAAGTAGCACTTTTCATCCTCCGCTCCTCTAGCAGTAGTATTCATCCCGCCCGATTAGCTGGAGGAGTAGCAGCGCATCAGTGGTGGCCAAACCGAGATGTCGGGCGGGAGTGGAGAGCAGACCAGTATAATGCAGCAGAAGACTGCTATCAAGATGTCGTACTGTAAAAAGTAACTAGAGAACTAGGAGACATATCCTTCAGATAACATCCACAATTCGTCTGGTGAGTTAGCAGGATTCGTCAAGTTGTCTTTTTTTGTTCGTGGTCCTTTTTATCGGACCACGACCGCCCTTTTATAGCTCCACGGTTCCGACCATTTTCAAGGGCGCATTAGGCATCCCAACAGCAACAGTCAGTACGCCATGTCCTAATGGATATCCTGTGAAAATAGCCAGTTAACAGGGTGCACTTGAGAACCCGTCAGAATTGACGTTTCCGATATTCTGGCGGACTGACAGACTGATTTTCCCACAATGTCTCCAAAAACGGCCTCCCTGGACTCCTGGAACTCTGCAAAAACATACGTTTTCACAGAAGCGACTTTTACAAGCTGACCTAGAGTTCATCTTCAACAGTTGAATTAAAAAACTCTTACAAAACCATAGAGGATTTTTACAAGGAGACACACGCATTGGCAAAGTTTTCCAGACGATCTGATGACCATCATGGGACAGACCATATCCACCAACGAAAAGGGTCTCGTGAGCCTGACCGATCTGTGGAAAGCGGGTGGAGGCGAAGACCGTAACCGCCCGAAAGAGTGGTTATCGTTCAAGGGCAATCAGGAGTTTATTCAGGAGCTTGCAAAAGGGGGGAATCCCACCCTTTTCGTTCAGGTGAAACCCGGACGCAATGGCGGAACTTTCGCTCACTGGCAGATCGCTCTTGCCTACGCGAAGTACCTGTCCCCGAAGCTCCACATGGCCGTCAACGACATTTACATGCGTTACAAGATGGCCGACCCGAAGCTGGCCGTGGAAGTGGCAGGGTGACCTGGGGCTTGTCAGTGGTTCAGGCCGGTGGTACACACATCATCGTAAACAGAGGCACTTTGGCTGCTCCTTGGAAATAAAAGCGAACGATTTCATGCTTTTGAATGTTCGCCCGGCCGATTCCCTCCCTCGCTACCAATAGTTGATAGGCCCCAGGCGAAAGTCCGGGGCCTTATTTTTTGCGATATTCCCGCCCCTTGGCCTGCTCCCGGAGCCGGCAAGACACAAAGCCGTTGCGCAAAATCACCGCACCGGAGTATTGCTGGAGAAACTCCCAGGAGGGACTCCATGAAACGCGTTACGCCACTTGCCGCCGGCCTGCTCTTTTGCCTGCTGGCCCTGGCGACCGTCTGTCAGGCCGGCGCTTCCGATCCGCTGTTCATTAACCTGACCAGCGACGACGGCCACCGTTCGCTCATGGCCATCAGCTTTGGCCAAAACCAGTTGCAGCGGGGCCACCCCCTGACCGTCTATCTCAATGACAAAGCGGTGCGTATCG
The DNA here is from genome assembly GCF_000010665.1 of Solidesulfovibrio magneticus RS-1. Taxonomy (NCBI): domain Bacteria; kingdom Pseudomonadati; phylum Thermodesulfobacteriota; class Desulfovibrionia; order Desulfovibrionales; family Desulfovibrionaceae; genus Solidesulfovibrio; species Solidesulfovibrio magneticus. The sequence goes on from NC_012796.1 coordinate 2,696,740, forward strand.
CCAGCAAGAAGCACGGCGAGGCTTTTGCCGAGCAGCAGGCGCTGCTCCAGCAGATCGTGGCCAAGGGCGGCACGGTGCTGGTTTGCCCCATGTGCAGCCAGAAATACGGCGTAGCGGAGAGCGACTTCCTTGACGGCGTAAAACTCACCAACCCGGACACGACCGGCGCGGCGCTGTTTACGGACAATACCCGGACGCTCTCCTGGTAACTCGCGGCGGGCGCAGAGACGCTTTTCAGCCGGGCTCCATTCCCCGGCCGCTCCTGTCGCCCGCCCCAATGAGAACGCCAAGATTTTCGGACATCTATTATTATAAATTCACGATTCTCAACAGCCCCACACGACGAGAACCGAAGGGTCAGCCGCCAACCGGCAGGCGTTCGCCAAGTCCGCCGCTCAGCCCTGAACCTTCATTGATGCCGGCGCTCCCCGTGGTACCAGCCGCAGCGCCTTTCTGTTCTTCTTTCATCAATTGGGCGTTGAGCGTTACCAACGTCGCTGTGAGTTGGTTTATTTCAGACGTGATGATTTTTACTTCAGGATCTTGCGAGCCTTCGGAAGCCTCGGCCTGGGCGGCATCTCTTTCATCAGTGTTTGCCTCCGATTCAGGTGCGACCGCCTTCTCTTCGCCATCACTTGAGTTCTTTTTCTTTGCCGTCGCAGCAGCCAAGCGCGAATTTGCTTTGTCGAGCTGTTCTTTCACTTTTTGTATCTGTTTCAATAACATCTCGCGGGTACTCGTCGTTTCTTCCTCTTTTGTTTCTTCTTCTGTTCCCTGCGCCTGGCTTGAAACGGCGCTGCCAGATGTCGTTTCGGCAGATTGCTGCTGCTTTTGACGAGCTGCTTCGGAAATTTCAACCGTGTCGGTGTTTCTTGACGTTTCGCTGTCCGTTTGCCCCACCGTGGCGACAGCGCTCTGGGAAACCGTTGTCTGCGATAACTTCCTGGAATCTTGATAGGCTTTTATCGAATCGCTCGTCATTGCCCCTGTTCCATTAAGAAGAATGTCCATGTCTCCTCCGGTAGGAAAACGGTCGGCAGCATGGTTACAGGCTCACTCGCTCTTTTCTATCGGCAAGAAATAGGATTTCTTAAGTTCATAACGAATACGCTTTGACAGCGTGCAATGTTAGACTAGTAACCCCTCCAGGCCCGGGGCGACCTTACCGGGCAGGAATTCGATGACCTCGTAGCTGGCTGCGCCGGCCTTGGCAAAGGGATCTCCGGCCAGGATCGCCTCCAAGGCTTCCCGGCTGGCCGCCCGGGCCAGGATAACCCCGCCCGTGCGCGGCAGTTGACGGCCTGAGGCCAAAAACACGCCCCGGGCATAGTTTTCATCCAGATAGAGCCTGTGGGCATCGAGCAGCCCGTCAATAACCTCAAGGGGCTGGCAATAGCGCAGCAGTACGACGAACATGGCGGCCTCCTTTTCCTTTGGGGACAAATCCTATAAGAAATTCGAGGCCTGTCCGGCAAGGGAGACAGACCAGCCAAGCCCCAAGGAGGCTCCGCCATGGAAGACAGCGATATCGACGACATCGCCGCCCTGCTCGACGGACTTAAACTCGGCGCTGCCCTGGGCTGGGAAGAAGTGCGCCGGATCGCCGGCTACATGCAGGTCAAGAGCTTCCCGGCCGGCACGACGATCATTCAGGAAGGCCGCAAGGCCACTTCTCTGGCGTTCATTGAGAAAGGCGTGGTCACCATCCAAAAGGAAGAGGCCGGGGGCTGCGAACGCCACATCATTGACCTGACCCGCGACGCCGTCATCGGCGAAATCGCCTTTTTCGACAGCGAACCCCGCTCGGCCACGGTGGTGGCCAAGACCGACGTGCGCCTGCTCATCCTCACCCGGGAGCGTTTTGACGAACTGGCCGCAATCGAACCACAGCTGGCCATCAAGACGCTTTTTTACATTGGCCGGGTGTTGAGCCGCCGGCTGCGCCAGGTAACGGGCCGCTTCGTGGGCCTGCTGGCCTAAGACCGAATCGCTCACGGCCAAGGCCGACAAGAGCGCAAAAGGCGTCTGCCCCGACCGGAAGCAGACGCCTTTTGCGTTCAGAGATGGCGGAGGACAGCTGCCTAGGCTGGCAGCGCGGCCTGGCCGGTCTCGAGGCCCGAAATGACGGTCTCCAGCTCCCGGGCCTGGCCGGCCAGAGCGGTGACAGCCCGGGCCGAGGCGGCCATGGCGTCGGATGTGCCGTGGGAGATACGGCTGATTTCCTCGGCGGTCTGGCGCATCTGCTCGGTGGTGGCCGACTGCTCTTCGGCGGCGGCTGCCATGGAGCGGATCTGGTCCGAGGTGCGCGAGACGATGCCGACGATCTCTTCCAGCATGACACCGGAGGCATGGGCCTTGTCCGTGCCGGCGGCGATGGCCCTGGTGGTCTCGTCGGTCTTGGCGCTGTTGCGGCGCACGCTTTGCTGCATGGTGGTAATAAAGCCGGCCACATCCTTGGTGGCGGTCATGGTTTTTTCGGCCAGCTTGCGGACCTCATCGGCCACCACGGCAAAGCCGCGGCCGGCGTCACCGGCCCGGGCCGCTTCGATGGCGGCATTGAGCGCCAGCAAGTTTGTCTGGTCGGCGATGTCGGCAATGACGCCCATGATTTTGCCAATGCCTTCGGCCTGGTCGCCAAGGTCATTCATGTCGCGGCGCAGTTCCTCGGCCAACTGGTTGACGTTGCCGATAACCGTGGCCACGTCGGAAACCATGCCGGCACCGGCGGTGGCCTTTTTCCGGGCGTCGTCGGCCAGGGCGGCGGCAGCGGCGGCGTTGCGGGCAACTTCAAGGACGGCGGTGTTCATGGCGTCCATGGCCAGGGCGGTTTCGCCGATGCGCTCCTTCTGCTCCACAGCCCCATGCTCCACCATGTCAACTTGATGGGCCAGGGCCTCGGTTTCCCCGGCCAGGGCGTCGGCGATGGCCTTGGCTTCCCGGGCCGTGGCCAGCATCCGGTCGCTCTGCTCCCGCATGAGGGCCTCGCTGCGGCGCAGATCAGTATAATCGGAATAAACGCAAAGTGACCCCATCATCTTGCCGTTGATGGCGTTATACAGCGGCGTGGCGTCGATGAGCACATTGCGGACATTGCCCTGGCGCGAAACCAGATCGACCTCCTTGCGGATGCCGCGCTTCTCGGCCATGCACAGGCCGAGTACGGTCTTGCGACCGGGATCGCCGTAAAAAAAGCCGGCCACGTTCTGGCCGTAATAATCTTCGGGACGGCCGGAGTGCTCGATAAGGCGCATGAGATCGTCGTTGGTCAGCCGCAGGTTCTCGGCCTCGTCCACCACCACGAATGGGGTGGCCATGCCGGCCACGATGCCTTGATAGTAGCCCAGGGAGTTCTCCAAATGGTGGACCATCTCGCGCAGCGACTGGCCGATAGCTTCAAACTCTTTGGGCAGCCCCGTACGCAAACTGGAGCCGAAATGGCCCTGGGCGATGGCCCCGGCATAGTCGACGAGGGCTTTTGCGCCGCTGGTCACGCCTCGGATAAGCCCGGTGATGAGGAGTAAAAGCAGGACCACCGAAAGCACGGCCATGCCGAGGAACATACGAAAGACCGTGGCCTCGCCTTCCTGAATGGCGTCGAGGTTGGCTTTGTTGGCCTCTCGCTGGATGGCGACGGCGTCCAGGATGATTTTTTTCAGCGCCCGCCACTGCGGCGTCTCCTCGGTATTGAGCAGTTGCACGGCCTTGGCCGGGTCGGTGGGGGCTATGTCCATGAGGCGTTTTTTCAGTTCATGGCTGGTCTCCCAACGGGGGCCGATCTGACGCAAGTCCTCGGCAATGCGGCCGGTGGCCAGGGCCGTCGCCGAAGCAAGCGCCTCGCGAAACTGCTTGTCGGCATTGGCGTAGTTGTCCCGGGCCGTTTTGTCGCTGGGATTGAGCAACACGTTTCTCGTGGCCTGCTCGGTCTGCAGCCCCTGAGCGTAAACGTCCTGAAGATGGTATAAAAGCGGTCCATCGACGGTGCTGACGTTTTTGAGGTAGCCAAGCATCCTGTCTTGCTGCATATACAGCAGCATAAGGGTCAAACTTGCCCCGATGACGCTGGCCACGCCAAGAGTCAACAGCAAGGATTTTAGGCTCAAGCGACTCATAATATCCTCCCGGGAGTCAGGCGATAACAGACGGCGCACACGGCTATGCGCACCCTGGGAGCGCCAGCCACTGCGACGAAAAGGTTTCATCAGTGTACCGCTGCCTATAACCTGACGACACCCCTTTTGCAACAAAACGATGTCGGGAAATTTCTCACAATATCCACAAAACTTCTCAAATCTAACACTTTGCGATTGTGAATTTGCGAACAAATAGCAACAGCAACTCTCTACTCGTCTCCACATTCACAACAAAACGATTCACAGAGAGCACCAACCACCATCAGTTTAAAGTCATAATGACACAGCATAGCACGAGGTAGAATCCGACAGATTATCAACATTACCTAACCAAGCCAAAGTCAATAATTAAACTTTATTATTTAAAAAAACCACAAAGCACTATACATATTCAACTCGCCAACCACCATCAATATTTTAATACTTTTGTTAAATTCATTCGCCTTGGTTGTGACTCCAGATCACAACATTATATCTTCAAAAAACTAAAAAATTTTACCCGTAACATAGCTTTCGCAACAAACGCAATTCATAAATTTTCCGTCAATCTGATGTCTTAATTCCACTTACACCTGGTAAAAATTGGTTTTCACCGTGGATTTATAGTCTCTATCGCCAACGACAAGATTGGCTCAGCGACAAAACACCTTCGATTTTCCTTTTTCAACCGCGAATTCTCGGAGAGACCAATCGTCAGGACGGCCTCGGAACAAGAGACAAGAGTTCGACGACCCAAAACCGGCAAATCTCGCCGATGGCAGTACGCCAGCGACGTGCACAATGACCCTAGGGCCCGACACCAAAAAGCCAGGATGTTTCAGACGTATTGCGGGTCTCAGGTGAACCGACCAACAGCCAAGCCCGCAGCATTTCGGAAATCAGACCGACGAACCCACGAAAAGGGCGGTCGCTCGGTCGGCAGGCGGCGCCACGCAACTGTCACGGCCTTGAACTGGCTTAAAAAAAAGCTTTTCCCGGGCGGCCGGCCGGGATAAAAGCAGGTCAAGGGGTTCTGGCCAGCCTGGACGCCTTGCCACCATGCCGCACATCAGTCGCCGGGGCTTGCCTGCGGCGGACTTAAGGAGATTTGCCCATGCGCCGTACACTCCCCCTGCTGCTTATTGCCCTGGCCCTGGCCGCCGGTTGCACCCGCCCGCCGTATGCCAAGCCGGGAGCCGAGCTGACCGCCGTGGAAGACGATTATACCGACTGCTACAGCAAGGCTTCGCTGGACGTGAACACGCCGCCGTTCCCGGACCGGCCGCTGACGGTGGTGGACCAAGACGCCGACGCCTGCATGAAGGAACGCGGCTACGTTTCCAAGATACGGCTCAACTAACATGGCATTCCCGGTGACAGGCCGCGCCCGGAGTCTCGGCGCGCTGTCCGGCTCGGGTTTTGTCGAATTCATCCAGAAGCTGTTCGCGGCTCGGGGAAGCGAGACTTCTCCCCCCTTGCGCTTTGGGGAAAATGCGTTATCTTGAAGTTTCGACGGGGGCGCCCTGGTTTCGACGGGGATAGTGAAGCCCTGGTTGCAGGTCGAGGTGCCGCGAGGCCTCGTAAAACACGCGGCAACTGGTTAACTGCCAACGATTACGACTACGCTCTGGCTGCTTAATGACAGCCAGCGTTCCATCAGCCGACGCCTGATACGCTGAACCGGGACGCCAAACCCCATCTGGCTGGCGCAAACCTTCGTCCGTTGAGGTGAGCGCGAGAACCAAAGACGGACTGGCCAGAGGCGGCCCGGCCGGAAGGCCTGCCCGAGGCGAGATTGTTTTCCGGTCTAAGCCTGTAGACGCCTGGAGTGGAGCATTCTCGGACGGGGGTTCGATTCCCCCCGCCTCCACCATCCACCCCCTCGACACCGTCCGTTACGGTTCAAAAAGTCAGAAATTTCAGCCAAGAAGCCGGTCCGCAAGGGCCGGCTTCCTGCGTTTTGGTCAATGCCCCAACCGCCATGGCCTCAGCGGCCGAGCGCTTGCGCAAAATACGGAGAGCTTCGTTGTGCGTTGTTCAACGAAAGCGCGCAGCAAGTTTTGGCAGTTCCCGAGGCGTGTGCGTTGACACCCCCCGCAGGCTTGGATAGCCCTCCCGAAACCCCGCGATTCCATGCTGGGCACAACACCACCGCAACAAGCCAACAACACCCATGATCGTCACCCGCTTCGCGCCAAGCCCCACTGGGCTGCTCCACCTGGGCCACGCTTATTCGGCCCTGGCCGCCCATGAAGCGGCCCGGAAGGCCGGAGGGCGGTTCTTGCTGCGCATCGAGGACATCGATCCCGGCCGCTGCAAGCCGGAATTCTCCTTGGCCCTGATGGAAGACCTCCGCTGGCTGGGGCTAACCTGGGAGGAACCGGTGCGCTTCCAGTCCCAACACATGGAGGACTACACGGCGGCCCTGGGCCGGTTACAGGCCATGGGCCTCGTCTATCCCTGCTTTTGCACCCGCAGCGAAATCCAGGCCCTGGCCGCGCCCCAGGAAAACGACGTGGAAGGGCCGGTCTATCCTGGCACATGCCGCGATCTCGCCGCGACCGCGCGCGCGGCCCTGGCGGCAGACCGTCCCTGCGTCTGGCGGCTCGACATGGCCCGAGCCTGTGTCCTGGCCGGCGACCTCGTCTGGCACGACGACGGACGGGGTGAAGTCCGGGCCGATCCGGCCCGCTTTGGCGACGTAGTCCTGGCCCGCAAGGACGTGCTCACGAGCTACCACTTGAGCGTCGTCGTGGACGACGCTCTGCAAGGCGTCAGTCTGGTCACGCGCGGCGAGGATCTGTTCGCGGCTACCGACGTCCACCGTCTGCTCCAGGCACTGCTCGGCCTACCCACCCCCCGCTATCGCCACCACACGCTTATGCGCGACGCCTCCGGTCGGCGTTACGCCAAGCGCGACAAGGCCCTCACCCTGCGCGCCCTGCGCCAATCCGGCAAAACGCCCCAGGACGTGCGGGACATTGTCGGCTTCGGCCAGCTCCCTGGTTGATCCGGCAACCCGCCAACACGCCGGCCTCAGCTCTCCCTTGCATTGTTCTTGCCGGGCACGCCCGGGGGCAACTGTTTATCCGGCCTCGCCCTTACTGCTGACGATGCCAAAGATGCAGCGCGGTCCGGCAACAAAGCCCTCTCATCCAAGAGCGTCCTGCCCAGGCGGTTTCGCGACAAGCTCAGCAATGCGAAATAACTTCGCCAAGCCGTTGAAGACGTTGCCACATATTGACAACATTGTGCACGGCAAGCATACCCTTAGGGCTACGCGAAACATAGGCACTCATCTTCCATGCCGCTCGGACCGACGCCATCCTGGCTGGTGGTCTCGGCCTGCCCTGCGAGAATTTGCATGCGACACCTTGCCCTTGTCCTGGTCCTCGTCTTGATGCCACTACCCGGTCTGGCCCTGGCGGCCAATGAACTTGGCTATGCCGTGCGCACCGGCGACTACAGGGCCGAAACCAACAGCCTAAACGGCTGGACCTACACCACGACCTTCGGCACGGCCTATACCCGCGTCAGCGACCCCACGTTCCAGGCCTTGTCCTATGATTCCAGCGGACGGGTGGCCTCCTATGTCATTGCCGGGGAAACCCGCTACGTCTATTACGGCGACGACACCGCGAGCCAGATCCGGGACAAGGCCGCTTCCGTGGCGTTGCAGCAAGCCGGCAACGGCTTCAATCTGCTGGCCAGCCAGCGAGCCATCGACCGCACTATCTTCGACCGGCTTTTCGCCACGCTCATCGCCACCCGCCTGGGAGCCAAAGGACTTGCCGCCGGCGACGACACGCCCGCTTCCATGGCGGTCTGGGCCGACGGCTCCTACACCATGCAGGGCAGCAGCCAGACCGGTTCCCAACATGCCTCCAACCAGTACATCGCCCTGGCCGGCCTGGACTACACCGTGTCCGACCGACTGACCCTGGGCTTTGGCGCGGGATTTAACCAGAACTTTACCGACTACCACGCCGGTAAAGCCTCCAGCCAGCGCGACGACTATTTCATCTTCAATCCCTATGCCGGGTTCACCCTCTGGGACAGGCTGTGTCTGGGTTTGCAGGCCGGTCTCAAGTACGGCCGCACCACGCTTTCGGGCAGCCAGTCCGGCGACTACCAGTCCCTGACCACCTCGGCCGGCGGCTTTCTGACCTATGCCTTCATCCGCGACCGGCTGATGTTCACCCCGGTGGTCGGCTACAGCTATTCGTATCGCAATCCTTACGCCGACGGCGTGGAGGCCACGGCCGTGGGCATGGCCAAGGCCGGCGGCCGGCTCACCTACCAGTTCGAGAAGGTGCTTCCCTACATTGATCTGGCCTACAACTACGACACCGTGGGCCAGATCGGCGGCCAACGCAGCGACATGCTGGCCACCGTCGGTCTGGATTTCATGCCGACCAACACCTTCAGCATCGGTCTGTTCGCCTCCAACACCTTTTTCCGGGGCAAGGAATACTGCACCACCTTCGACCTGAACCTGCGGTATACGTTCTGACGGCGCGACGGCCGCGACAACACGCCGGCCAAGGAGATTCCATGTCCCGGTTTGCTTGCCATGGCATCGATTTGCTTGCCACGATCTGTCTTACCCTGCTCCTGGCCTTATGTCTGGCCGACACGGCCCAGGCGGCCAAGGAGGCCGAGCCGGCCGGCGTCGTCTCGGCCATTGAGGATGCGGTCCAGGCCATCGCCGCCGACGGCACGAGCCGCGAGCTGGCCCTGGAATCCCCGGTCTTTGTCGGCGACGCCATCGTCACCAGCCCTACCGGCGCGGCCCGCATCAGCCTGCAAGATGGCACGATCCTGACCTTGCAGGCGGAGTCCCGTCTGGAAATCAAGGATTTCGCCTACAAAGGCCAGTCCAATGACGCCATGCGCCTGGCTGTCTCCTTCGTATCCGGCATATGCCGGCTCCTCAGCGGCCAGATCGTCAAGAAAAACCCTGATCGGTACGTGGTTGATTCCCCCTACGCCACCATCGGCATACGCGGCACCGAGATCGGCACGCGCATCCGGGGCAATGCCCAGCTCGTGGCCCTGCTCTCCGGCACGCCCATTAGCGTCACGGCCACGGACGGCCAGTCCCAGACCATCCCCCAGCCGGACTACGGCGTGGACCTGGGCCCCGGGAAGGCGCCTTCGGCTCCGCGCCCGCTGACCGAAGAGGAAAAAATGCTCTTCACCCGCCTCGTTTTCCGCCGCCAGATGGACAGCATGCGGCTGCAAATGCTGTTGCAATCCAGCCGGCCGGTCATGCGGCCGGGGCGGTTCTAATTCTAGCGGCAAGGCCGCTGTCGTTCCTGTCCTGCTCCAAGACGCACGAGCAAGGGGCCGGCCTCAAGGAGGTCGGCCCCTTGCTCGTGAAGACGATTGGACAGGCGCAACCTTCTGGCTGTCGCCAACCAGCGTCTCTTGCGGAATCCCCGTCTCTCTCGGCAATCACGGTGACGACCGGTCGCGACGACTGCTCGCCGAAGCGACGTTTCGACGCCTGACGGCCAAGCCGGAAGATCGTTCAGGGAAAAGGTTGCCCGAACCGGTCCGCCGCAACGCTGGGCCAGGCCTCGACCAGTCCGTGATGATGGTCCGCGCCGTCCAGCACCAGACAACGCGCCTGGGAGGCGTCGCCCAGCCTGGCAAGAAACCGCCGGCACAGCCAGGGCGGCGTGTTGGCGTCGCCCGAACCGGCGATGTGCGTTTGCGGGATGTGGGCCACGACCGGGGCGACGTCGGCCGGATTAGGCCAGTCCGGCGGCAGGGTCAGGCCATGCAGCTCGGCCCAGGCCGCGAAATCAAGATTGGCGGCCACGGTGAACAGGGCGACCACGTCCGTGCGCCCGGCGGCCAGCAGCACGGCCAGGGCGCCGCCGCCGGAATAGCCGACCAGCCCCAGGCGGTCGGCTCCGTAAACGGCCTTGGCGGCGTCCAGGGCGGCGCTGAGGCAGGCCACGGTTCGGGGCGCGTAGCGCTGCGTGGTCCACAGCGTCGGATCGAGGTCGGCCAGGACTTCCAGGGAAAGGTATTGCCCTGGCCGGGCCAGATAGAGCGCCTTGCCGCCGGGAACCCGGGCCGCCAGACGCAGGCCCACCGGATCGGTCGGGGTCGGATCGTCCGAGGGCCTTCGCCGGTCGCGGTAGGCCTGGCCGTCGCCCTCGATATACACGGTAAGCGTCCTGCCCGGTCCGTTTCGGCCATAGGCGACAAGGGGCACGGGACAGGCCGGGCCGGTCTCCAAGGCGATCGGCGTCAATCCGCCCGAGGCGGCAATGGCGGTCGCCTGATCGCGGCGCGCGGCGCTGCCCGGCGTGCCTGCGCAGCCGCTGGACAGCCCAGCCAACAGCAGACACACGGCGACCAGAAGGACCGACCCTGAGCGGCCCGGACGCGCTATGGCGGAGACATTGACGGCGGTCATGAGGCTTCTCCCGGGAGGTGGCGCGAACCTGCGCCAGCCTCCGGGCATGATGGCCCGAAACGCTCCTTGGGGCAATACGACCGGCCGACCGTCAGGTGGCGCGATAGGCGGCCAGGCGAGCGGCGTCCGGCGGTTTTCGGCCGTCGAAGTGCCGGCAAGCCGCGAAGTAGCGCAGATCGGCGGCCCAGACTCCCAGGTCGCGCAGGCCAAGCCCCAGCAGATTGCGCCAGCCAGGCAGGCCGGCGGCCAGATCCCCAAGCGGCCCCAGCAGTTCGGTGGGGTCGCGAAAGCACTCCCAGTCGCAGGCCCGGCAAAAGGCTTGCCCGTCCAACCGCTCCCGGCCAAGCTTCCAGAACGGTCCCAGGTTCTCGCGTCCCCGGTAGCCGCAGGGGAAGCAGTCGCCCTGGCGGTCCACGTAAAAAAAGCTCACTCCGCCAAGGCAGGGCCGGTCAGCCCTGGCCGCGCCCGCGTAGCGCCGGACCAGGGCGGCCACGGCCGAACGGGGGGTGAAAATACGCAAATCTCCACGATGACGCACCACGGCGGCGTCGAGAGCGGCAAAAAGCGCCCGCTTTTCCCATTCGGCAAAGCTGACCCGCCTGTCTGCCGCCGTAGCCGCATAGGCAGCCGAAGCCCCCTTGGCCGCATCGTCGTCGCTCATGGGGTAGCAACAATTGGCCATGGTAAATCCCAAGCCGGCGGCGGTGGTGAAAAAGCGCGACAGACCCTGGCCGGCCAGCTTTTGAAAGCTGACCGCGTCGTCCGCCTCAAGGGGCGTTTCGCCGGTCATGAGGCGGGTCAGGGCCAGATTGGCCGTGGGATACAGGCCATGGGCGTGAAAAACGGGCAAAGCCCGGGCAATCCCCTCCATCAGCCCGGGAAAGCCCCGATTGGCTTCGTGGACGCCGGCATGGGCGGAATCCAGGCTGATCCAGAAATTGCGTACCGGCGTGGCGGCAAGCATCGCGGCCAACCGGGTCACGCGGTCCATGAAATCCGGGGCGTCGGGCCGGGCGAACCGGTAGCCATTGGTGCCGGTGCGCAGATACTCGATACCGGCCCGGCCGGCGTAATCAAGCAGTTCGCAGAGCAGGTCGCCGGCCAGGAGCGGTTCGCCGCCGGTAAAGGACAGGGCTGAAACACCTAGGACGGCGCAGTGGTCGATGATGCGCTTGGCGGTCTCGCGGTCCAGGTCGCCGCGCGGGCCGCCGTTGCCGACGTTCATGCCGCACTGGAAGCACCGGGCGTTGCACCGGTCGGTGAGCTGTACCACCACCTGGCGCGGACGGCCCCGACGGCGCAGTATTTTGAGAATCGGCATGGTGACGGGCTACTCCCGGCCGGGCGCGGAGCCATGACCAGCAAGTGACAATAGCGCGTCGGACCAAGCCCGGCCGGCCCCTGACGCCAAATCGTAACGGCCCTGGGGCATGAAGCGGCCATGGACGTTTCCGCCGCGCCAGGGCCGCGCATCATCGCCTGCTGCAACCACAAGGGCGGCGTGGGCAAAACCACCTGCACGGTCAATCTGGCCGCCGGACTGTCCCGGTCCGGCTGGCGTGTTCTGGCCGTGGACGCCGATCCCCAGGCCCATCTGACTGCCTCCCTGGGGCTGGCCGCCGGCCCGGACGGCGGGTTGGCCGGTCTGCTGGACGGCCGGCTTGGACTGGACGCCGCCCTGATCCGCGACGGCGACCTGGACGTGCTGCCCGCCTCGGCCGCCCTGGCCGGGACGGAAACGCGGCTGGCCGCGTCCGCCGCGCCGACCGATCTTCTGGCCAGCTACTTGGCTGCGGCGACCGACCACGACGTGGTCCTCATCGACTGCCCGCCCCATCTCGGCCAGTTGGCCAAGCAAGCGCTTTATGCCGCAACCGACATCCTCATTCCCATGACGCCGGATTTCCTGGCCATGCAAAGCTTGGCCTGGCTCATGGACACCTTGGCCGAGTTGGCCACGTCGGGCGACACCCCGGCTGTGGCCGGGGTCGTGCTCAATCGTTTTGCCGCCCAGAAACGCCTGCATCGGGAAGTAAAAACCCTGGTGGAAGGCCATTTCCCCGGCATGGCCCTGACTACCGTCATCCGTGAAAACGTCGCCCTGGCCGAGGCGCCGAGCTTTGGCCAGGACATCTTCCGCTACGCCCCCCGCAGCGCCGGCGCGGCCGATTTCGCCGCTCTGGCCGTCGAGACGGCCGTCCGGCTGCGCCTGCCGCCCCCGGCCTCTGCCGGCGGCAACCCATAAGGAACCGACCATGGCCAACCGCTCCCGCCTGGGGCGCGATCCCTTGCAGGCCGCGCCCAAACCTCCCGCCTCCAAGCCTGCCACCCCCCGCCGTAAACCGGCTGCCGCCAAGGGCAAGGTTTCGGCCAATACGGCCACGAAAGAGCCGGCAGCCGCCCCGAACGACGGCAGCCCATTGCCGGTTGCTGTAACCGCGGCCAGCCCCGAAGGTACTCCGGCCTTCGACGCCCCCAAGATGGCCCAGCCGTTGGCGGACGCCGACAGCCAAACCCCGTCCTCGGCCCAGGTTGCGCAAGACGCCGCCCTGGCCGAGGCCGCCATCCCCGCCCAGCCTGACGCTGTCGCCACGGACAGCTCGCCCGAGTCCGCTCCTGGCGTGGCGGCTGGCCCTGCTCCTGAAGCAGACCAGCCCTCCGTGCCGTCCAGCGCGCAAGGCCCGGACCAGCCGCCAGCGGTGGCCAACAGGCCAACGGCTGCGCCGGCCCAGGCTCAAGAAGCCGCCGCCGGAGCCCAGGCCGAGGCCGTGCCTGCGGCAAGCGCGGCCGCCCCTGGCAATAAGTGCCCGGCCGCCGGCCCGGCCCTCTGTCCGGGCACGGCAAGTCCGCCCCCTTGTCCGAGCATAGCCAGTCCGGCCGCTTGCTCGGACTCGGCCAGCCCGGCCCTGTCCACCGACGCCCATCCCGTGGCCGTGTTTCTGCGCGGCGTGCTCGAAGGCTTGCTCCCCGAAGGCGAAGCCGCCCTGTGTGTGGACGTCGACGAGTCGACAAGCACCCTGCCGGTGGAAAAACTCTTTTTTTTCAGCCACGCCCTGCAACGCATCGCCATGCCCCTGGAAAACGCCGCCTCGGCCGGCTGGCGGCCGGGCACGGCCACCGGACCGCTGCCGGTGCTCACCGCGCGCTTACAGCCCATTGGCCGGGGCCGCCACAGCCTGACGCTGTTCGATAACGGTTGTTTTTTCAAAAACCGCCTGCCAGGCCTGAGCCTGGGCATGGAAGCCCTGACGCCCCTGACCGCCTTTGTCGCCAAACGCCAGGGTTCGGTCATCCTGGCCCAGGGACGCGTGACCGCTTTTGAAATCATCGGCTGACGCCGCCAACAAGGAGTCTCACATGGAAAAGGACAAGAGCCGGATCAAGGTGGAAGGGGTGATGCAGATCACCGAAGTCATCGCCAACCTGGAAAAACTCGCAGCCGACATGAAAGCCGGCCTGGTCACCCTGGCCGCCGGCGATGAGTCGCTGACGCTGCGGCCTTCGGTACTGGTCAACGTGGACATGAAGGCGTCGCAAAAAAAAGACAAGGAAAAATTCGCCCTAGAGATTTCCTGGAAAAAGCACAAGGAAATGGACGGATTCGCGGGAGAATAAACGGCATAGGCCTCCGGCTATCGGGAGAAGGGCACCACGGCCACCCTCCCGTTTAGCCGGAGACCTATGCCCGTCCAATACCCCCCGTACAGCCAGAGCAGTTATGGGCTCTTATCATTACGGAGGCTCCACAGCCCAAACAACTCGTATAGCCTCCCTTAATAGAAACGGTTTTTTCAGAAAAACTCATGATATTAGTATATTGCCTACGAAATACCTATGCGCTCTTCGTGGGCACGACACTAAGAGATGATAGCGTGTGGATTGATGCCGAATTCGCTCTGCAGCTTTTGCTTTGCCCGTTCTTCGTTCTTGTAATACACATCTTGATCAAGCATAGACTGATGGCCACAACCGTGGTCTATATAATCCGAAATATCGCAGTGACATGCCGCATACCCGAACCGATGCACATCATGAAACCATAAAGCACCGGTATCTACACCATACCCTCCGCAAGAAGCAATGCAGCCGAAAGGAGGGACAGAACCAAGCGGACTTGTAACCGATCGAACCAACCGCATATTAATCAGACACGACCATTCGTTTATGCGACATGGAGGAAGCGGCCAAGGATTTGATCTGTATGCTTCGCAGAAATTCGCTAAATGAAAGGGCGTGCAATTCTTAAACTTTTCAAAATCATGCTTTTCATACAAATCGAATAACTCCTGATAAGTCGGCCTATAGGAAAGATATTTTTCGCCTGAGCACTTCTTCGCATGATACGCAGGACACCCCGCACACGCGCCAACATTTCCTGCACCAATATGCTCTTTGCACTTGTCCAAATAAAGCCCGACTATATCTTGCTTATGATACGTATCATTATGACATATATAAAGATAATCCTTATCAGTCCTCTCCCAGGCATATTGATATCGCACAGACAGCCTGGCGTCTTCTTCAATTATCGAATCAACATCCATCAAACGAATCCAGTAAAAATTTTTCGGAACATAAAATATCAATCTTGATTTCAGCTTGTTCTTAATAAATTCAAATCCGTTCAACTGCCTTGGCGTATTTGCATTTTCCGCTATGAGGTATATTTTATCTATATACTTATGACTGTGCTTGAGCAGCGACAAAATAGACAATGTCGTCTGGAAAGGCTTGCCTAAAGCATTCACTGCCACGTCAACAACTTTCAAAGACATATCGACTCCACAACAATAAACAAAGAACCCAGTATAAAACATCAAAAACTGCTTGTCATAACCAAGGCCTTGTTCCGCTGCCCTCAGCCCTGCTCCTCGAAAAACCGGATGGCGTTTCGCAGTTCTCCGAAACGGTAGATGTTGTAGTGGGCCTCCACCCCGTCCATAGTCTGCTGGCCCTGGCCTGTAGCGAAAAAGACTGTACGAAGGCCGGCCTGGCGCGCGCCGTAAATATCGCGGTACATGTCGTTGCCGACAAAGACCACGTCTTCCGGCGGCAGGTGCAGACGCCGCAGCGCCAGGGCGAAGATGCGCGGGTCAGGCTTGCGATAGCCGAGATCGCCCGAGACAACGATGGGATAGAAATATTGCTCGATGCCGACCATGCGCATTTCGGGCACGGCCCAGACCGACTGGGCATCGGACAAGACAGCTAGCCGGTAGCACGGCCGCAGTTCGTCGAGCACCTCGCGCACGTCAGGATAAAGCTCCAGGCGATTGAGCGAAATGCCCCGGTACAGCTCAGCCAGAAAATGCGGCAACTGGGCCAGCTTGGCCTTGGGCAGGCTCACGCCCGAGCGCTCCAGCCGCGTTTGCAGAAATTCCCGCCACACCGCCACGGCGTCGAATTCCGGAAACGCTTCCCCGCCGGCCCGACGCTGGGCCTTTAAAATCTGGTAGTAGCCGTCGCGCACGTCGCCCCGGCTGGTGCGGATGCCGTAATACTTGAGCAGGTGGCTGATGGAGCGGTAGATCTGCTCGTTGCCCTCATCGGTGTTGATGTCGATGAGCGTGCCGTTGATGTCGAAGATGATGGCCTTGACGATCATGCCAGTCCTCCGCTCAGGATCACCCGCGCCTCATGGACGAGGCGCTTGCGGTAGTTCGCGTCCAGCCAGCCGTTGCGGGCGATGCGCAACAGCGTCAGCCCCAGATGAAACGGCAGCCGGCCGGACAGGGAGGCAAAGGTGCGCTCCCGATCCGGAAAATGGCCGGCGTATTCCCAGAGGAAATGGCCGATGAAAGGCTCGGCCCGGTCGATATCGCCGGTCATTTGCAGGAAACAGTGCTTGAGTTCACCGCACAGCCGCCCCACGTCATAGACCCGGTCGTCGCGGTGCATGCGCTCCAGATCGATGGCGTAGACCGCCTGGCCCCGGCCGAACAGGAAATTGGACGGCGTGGCGTCGCCGTGCACCGCCACCTGGACGTCCTGCCAGTGTTGGGGCCGGACGGCGTAGGCATGGCCGAGTTCGTAGAGCCGCGCGGCCCGGCGCTCGGAAAGGCCGCCATGGGCGGCGAGATAGCCCACCACCCGGTCAAAGTAGCCCTGGGTGCGGTTAAAATCCACCCGTTCGGGACCGGCGGCGGCGTTATGCAGCCGGGCGAAAAAGCGGGCCAGACCGGAAAGCTTGCGAAAAAGCCGGTCACCCCTCCCGGCCGTGGCGGCGGCGGCGACAATGGCGTCGAGCTGTTCGCCGGCCAGGTGTTCGACCACCAGCAGGTCGCCCAGGTCCTCACGCACGCCCAGGGGCCGGGCGACGTAGTCCGGCGGCGCATCCAGGCCCAGATTGCGGGCGTATTCCAGGCTGCGACGTTCGTTTTCGGCGGATTGGGGCGCGTTGCTGCCGTTCAGGCCCCGGGCGCGGCCGTAAAACTTGCCCACGACCCGGACTTCGGTCCATTTGTCCTCATAGAGGTAGACGGCGCTTTCGGCCGAGACGCGGTAGACCCGGAAACGGGGTTCCTGCCCGGCCTGGACAAGTTGCGGCAAAATGGCGTCGCGCAAGTAGCCATGAAGCGGATCGGTGGTGGCGAGGTGTCCGAGATACTCACGCATGGGCGACAACTTTGCAGGCTTATGCTACATTTTTGTGGTTCTGTATCATATTGACGCAGGCACCAGCGTGTATAACCATGGTTAACCTATGCCAACACTTGCCGCTTGCAAATACCCCGCCGCGTTATTTCCTCGCGCTCCGGCGAATCCGGCCTACTTTCGTGAATTGCCAAACAATCCCGGACCTCAACAGACACCTGGGGAAGACAGGCGGTCGGAACCGACAACGGGGGACCACGGTTCGCGCCTGGTCTGCGCCGCCTGCCGGCTCATGATTACGGCCCCTTCCTGGCGCGTAGCCGTGGCCGGCTCCCACCGCCATGTTTTTGCCAATCCCCTGGGTCATGTCTTTGAGATCGGTTGTTTTGCCGCTGCCCCAGGTTGCGCCGCCGTGGGATCACCGACGTCCGACTTCTCCTGGTTTCCCGGGACGCTCTGGCAAGTCGCCGTCTGCGTCGCCTGCGGCCTGCATCTGGGCTGGCGCTATGTCCAAACCGACGGAGGCACGTTTTTCGGGCTGATTCTCGACCGCCTGCACCAGACGCCGGAAAACTTGGCCTGAATCCTGCATAATAAATTCCAACGGAGCACGGCTTGCCAGGCAGGCAGGACACCCTATTTAAACTTGACTTTTTCGGTAGGAAAATGTTGTCTCCCAACCCTGCAACGCGGACGGATGTCAAGTTCCCGCCGCCCGGAGGGATCGATATGAACCACCTGACCCTTATCCCCACAACCCCGCCCATCAGCCTCACCTGGGCTGATGACGCGGACGACAAGGACACCGTCGTGAAATCCGTTTTCGACAACCCGATTTTGGCCGGCGCCGACCGCATGGTCTGCGCCCACTGCGGCGAGGATGTCACCCGAGGCAGCCTGCGCATCGCCGTCAATGGTTCCCATCGCCATCTCATGCCCACAGCCCACGGCATCGATCAGGAGATGGGCTGTTTTTCCCTGGCTCCTGGCTGCATGACCGCCGGTCATTTCGCCATGGATTTCGGCCTGGGTGAGGACGGCTTCTGGCAGATGGCCCTTTGCGCCTCGTGCGGCAACCATCTGGGCTGGCATCATGAAAAGGCCGACGGCATGGGCTTCTACGGCCTGATCCTCGACCATCTGGCCCCGGCCGCCGATGTCGACAAGGACGCCGCCTAACGGGAGGTCCTTGCCGGCAAGAACAACCGCATCGCGTTATCCCGGAGTACCCCGCTCGGCTCCCTTGAGGCGGTTACCCCAGAACGTCTCGCCCCCGCAGCTCCTTCGCTCCAGACGCCGCTGCATCACAAGGCTCGTTATGCCCTTCGCCGCGAAAGCCTCCCAGCCGGAGGCTTTCCGCCCCGGAGGTCATGCTCCTCAATCCACGATTGTGCGACTGCCAGACAACGTCATGCCTCCGCCGCATTCCAGTCGGACCGCAGACGCGAAGCCGCGACACACGCCTTGCGACCGCAAACCCCAAACCGTCGGTGGCTTTCGGCCAAACCCAGGGCACAAAAAAAGCCGGGAGCTCGAAAGCCCCCGGCCGGAATGGTCTTCTTCGTCGTCGCCTGCCTTAGGCGACGCTCACCGTGATCACGTCCTCGAACTCGGCCGTCACCTTGAAGCTCTTGCCGCCGGCTTCGACGAAATAGTCGTTGCCCGGAAAGAGTTGGACATTGGCGCAAAAAGCGTCGCCCACATAGATGTCCTTGGCTTCACCGTTGGTCTCGAAGCGGATGGTGGTGCCGTCGCTTAAGGTCACCATCTCTTCATGATTGATGCTCTTGGGAAGGTCGGCTTCGGTGTAGTTGCTCATAACGCTCTCCAGGTTTGGCGATTATAAGGCCTGCCCGCTCGCGACGGGCCGATAACCGGGATATTTGTTTTGAACCTACGCCCGTTTGCGCCGAAAGCAAAGTCGTTTCGACATTTACCAGCCTAAAACATACGCAAAAATGAGCGGCGCGACGATGGAGGCGTCGGAGTTGATCATGAACCGGGGGGTGTCGATGTCGAGCTTGCCCCAGGTGATCTTCTCGTTGGGCACAGCACCCGAGTAGGAGCCGTAGGAGGTGGTGGAGTCGCCGATCTGGGCGAAGTAGGCCCAGAAAGGCGTGTCTTCCAGCTCCAGGTCCTGGATCAGCATGGGCACGACGCAAATGGGGAAGTCGGCCGCGATGCCGCCGCCGATCTGGAAAAAGCCGATGGGCGTGCCGGCCTTGCCCTGCTCGGTGTACCACTTGGCCAGCACTTCCATCTGTTCGGTGCCGGTGCGGATGGCGTTGTGGCTTTTCACGTGGCCCTGCATGACCTCGGCGCAAAAGATGTTGCCCAGGGTGCTGTCTTCAAAGCCCGGGGAGTAGATGGTCAGGCCCTTTTCCTTGGCAGCCAACACCCAGGAATGTTCCTCGGGGATCTGGAAGAACTGGGCGATGTCGGGCTGATCCAGCAGCGCGTACATGTATTCGTAGGGGAACTTGGGTTCGCCGGCTTCGGCCGCGGCAGCCCACAGCTTGGAGATGCGGCGCTGGACCTGGCGCAGGACGCCTTCCGGAATGCAGGTATCGGTGACGCGGTTGAACCCCTGGTCGTACAGCGCCTTTTCCGCCTCGGGCGACAGGTCGCGGTACTCGGGCACCATCTTGTATTCGTTGTGGTTGAAGAGGTTGAACAGGTCCTCTTCAAGGTTGGCGGCGGTGCAGCTGATGGCGTGGACCTTGTCCTGGCGGATCATCTCGGCCAGGGAAATGCCCAGTTCGCAGGTGCTCATGGCGCCGGCCATGGTGAGAAACATCTTGCCGCCGCGCCCCAGCAGATCGTTCCAGGCCTTGGCGGCGTCCAGGGTCTCGCGGGCGTTGAAGTGGCGGAAATTGGTTTCCATGAAACGGGATATGGAAGACATTGCGGCTCCTTGGGTTATTCCTGGGCGGAAGCGACGCTCCCGCGTCCTTCCTGCTCCGTTGCGGCGTCCGGGGAAGGGGGCAAAAAGCCCTCGAAAACAATGTTGTCCCCATGGCGCAAGGCTTCGACCATATCCTCTCTCGCGCGCACCGTCCAGAGCAGAACCGGCAGCCCGAGCCGCCGAAAAAGGGCCGGCATCAAACGCGGCAGCCCCCACCAGCCGTAAGCCAGACAGTGCGGCAGGGCCACGGCGGCATGAAGCAGGTTGGCATAGACAAAACGCTTGACGCGTCCCATGTCCGTGGCCTTGTCGAAATCGCAAGAGATCAGGCAACGCGGGAGATCAGGACGCAGGGCGGCCATGCGGGCCAGGGAAAAGGGATCGAACGAAGCGGCCAGGACATGGCCGGCGTAACCGTCCAGCATACCGGCCACGGCCGGTTCCAGCCGCCCCGGTCGGCTGTCGCCTTTAAGCTCCACATAAAGCGGCACGCGGCCGGCGCAACGGGTGAGCAGTTCGCGCAACAGTGGCGGACGCTCGTCCGTGCCCGCAAGGCGCAGCTCCCGGAGGTCGGGGGTCCGCAAATCCTCGATCCGGCCAGCGCGGCCGGTCAGCCGCGTCAGGTCTGCGTCGTGAAAGACCACCACCTCGCCGTCGGCCAGCAGGCGCACGTCGCACTCGATGCCGTAACCGGCGGTTATGGCGGCGTCAAAGGCGGCCAGGGAGTTCTCCGGCCCGGTGTCCGGTCCGTGGAGTCCCCGATGGGCAAAGGGAACGGCCTTGACCCAATCGATGCAGAGGCGCGAAAGAATCGGCAATTCGCCGTCCCGGCCGACCCGGCTACAACTGGAGCAGCCCAGCAAGGGCGGCCTCGATGCCCGGCTGGTCGATGCCGCAAAGGGCGCGCAGGGCCTTTTGGGAGCCATGCTCCACAAAGCCGTCGGGCAGGCCCAGGCGCTTGATCGTGAGGTCGGCCAGCGCCCCGGCGTCGGACATGGCCTCGACCACGGCCGAGCCAAAGCCCCCTTCCAGCACGTTTTCCTCCACCGTCAGCCAGCGTTTGTGGGTCTTGGCCAGCTCCAGCAGTTGGGCCAGGGGCAGGGGCTTGATGAAGCGGGCGTTAAAAACCGCAACCTGCCTGCCTGTGCGGGCGGCCAAAGCGTCGGCGGCGGCCACGGCCGGCATGACCCGGCTGCCGATGGCGACGACAAGGCCGTCGCAGCCCTCGCGCACAAGTTTCCCCTGGCCGATGGGCAGGGGCTCGGCCTTGTCCGGCACGGGCAGGCCCACGCCGGCCCCGCGCGGATAGCGGATGGCGGTCGCGCCGGGATGAGCCAGGGCCGTGGCCAGCATGGCCGGCAGTTCGGCCTCGTTGCCCGGGGCCATGCAGACGAGATTTGGTATGTGGCGCAGATAGGAAATGTCGAAAGCCCCGTGGTGGGTGGCCCCGTCCTCGCCGACGAGACCCGCCCGGTCGAGGCAGAAGACCACGGGGAGGTCCTGGAGGCAGACGTCATGGACAATCTGGTCGTAGGAACGCTGCAGGAAGGTGGAATAGATGGCGACCACCGGCCGAAATCCGGCCATGGCCAGGCCAGCGGCGAAGGTGACGGCGTGTTGTTCGCAGATGCCGACGTCGACGAACTGGTCGGGCAGCTCGGTGGCGAACTGCGACACCCCCGTGCCTTCGGGCATGGCGGCGGTGATGGCCATGACGCGCTTGTCGGCCTTGGCGGCGGCAAGTAGCGCTTCGCCAAAGACCTGGGTGTAGCTCGGCGGGCAGACCCCGGCCTTTTCCACCAGCCCGGTCTCGGGCTCGAAGCAGCCCACGCCGTGAAAATAGGTGGGATTGGACTCAGCCGGCTCGTAGCCCCGCCCTTTCTTGGTCAGCACGTGGACCAGCACCGGGCCTTCGATGTCCTTGACTTCCTTGAAGACCTCGATGAGCCGCTCGGTGTTGTGCCCGTCGATGGGGCCAAGGTAGTTGAAGCGGAAGGCTTCAAACAACATGCCGGGCGTGAAAAAGCTTTTAAACGACTCCTCGCCGCGCCGGACATAGCCCATGAGGTCGCCGCCGTAAGGCAGCGAACCGATCCAACTTTCCATGTCCTTTTTGAGGCGTTTGACCCAGCGCTGGTTGAGCTTGCGGCTCAGAAACAGCGAAAGCGCGCCGACGTTTTTGGAGATGGACATCTCGTTGTCGTTAAGTACGACAATGAGCCGCCCGCCCCAGCCGCCGGCCTGGTTGAGGCCTTCGTAGGCCAGCCCGGCGGTCATGGAGCCGTCGCCGATAATGGCGATGACGTCGTGGTCCTCGCCCTTGCGGTCCCGGGCCATGGCCAGGCCCAGGGCCGCGGAAATGGACGTACTCGAGTGGCCGACGCCGAAATGGTCAAAGGGGCTTTCGGCCGGACGCGGAAAGCCGCTGACGCCGCCCATGGTGCGCAGGGTATGGAACTCTTCCTGGCGGCCGGTGAGGATCTTGTAGGCATAGGCCTGATGCCCCACGTCCCAGACGAGCTTGTCGTGCCCGGGATCGAAGGCGGCAAGGAGCGCCAGCGTCAACTCCACGACGCCCAGCGACGGGGCCAGATGACCGCCGTTCATGGACACCGTGCCGATGATGACCTGCCGGATTTCCTCGGCCAGCACGGTGCGTTCCTCGGCGGAAAGCCCCGCCACGTCGTGGGGATGCTTGATGCGGGTCAGGATGCGCAGGGCCGCGTCGCTCATTGCCGTCATGTGGTCGTATCCTTGTGGTTCGCGCCGGAAAGCCGATCGGCGCGCCCTGGGGTCTCGTTATCAAGGCGCGGGCAGGCGCCCGGGCTACCATTTGTCGCGATGCACGCGGTCGGCCCGATAACGATCCACCGGGGCCGGGGTCTCGGCCGGATGGCCGATGACAAGCAGGGCCATGGCCGTCACTGTATCGGGCAGGGACAACAGCTTGCCAAAGGCCTCTACCCGCTCGGGCAGCGGATAAATGCCGGTCCAGACCGCGCCCAGGCCCAGGGCGTGGGAGGCCAGCAGCATGTTCTCGGCACAGGCCGAACAGTCCTGCACCCAATAGCCGCCGCACTTGTCCAGGGAAATGTCGCCAGCAACCAAGATGGAGACCGGAGCGTTCTTGGCATAGGCGGCGTAGGGGTTGATGCCGCCGATTTTTTCCAACACGGCCTTGTCGCGGATGACCACGAACTGCCAGGGCTGCTCGTTACAGGCCGAAGGGGCCTGCATGCCGCAGCGAAGAATGGTCTCCACTGCCGCGTCGTCCACCGGGTCAGGTTTGAAGGCCCGGACACTGCGCCGGGTCTTGATGGCAGCCAGGCAATCCATGCCGCCCCCTCCCGGCCCGCCCTGGGCCATGGCCCGGCCAGGCAAAAACACCGTCGGAATCAGGCCGGCCAGAAGGCCAAGTACCGTCCGCCTCGCCACCCCTATCTTGTCGCGCGACATGTGGTGTTCCCCTTCCCCGATCTGCAAAACCGGGAGCTATTGCACCCGGACCACGATATAGCGGGCCAGGTCCCGTAAAAACTCAGCCGCTTCACCGGCATAGGGCTCAATGGCGGCAATGGCGGCGGCCACGCGTTCCTCGGCCAGCCGCCGGCTTTCGTCAAGGCCGATCATGGAAGGATAGGTGTTTTTGCCCTGCTCCCGGTCGCTACCCACGGGTTTGCCCAGGGTCGCGGCGTCGCCGATCTCATCAAGGATGTCGTCAACGATCTGGAAGGCCGCGCCCACGGCCTCGCCGTATTCCCGGGCCCGGGCCACGCCCTCCTCGCCCGCGCCGGCCAATATCGCGCCGCACACGCAGGAAGCGGTCAAAAGCGCGCCGGTTTTCAGGGCCTGCATCCGGGCCAGCTCGGCCAGGGTCACGCCTTCCCGGGCGGTGTAGTCCATATCGAGGACCTGGCCGCCCACCATGCCGGCCGCCCCAGCCGCCTTGGCCGCCTCGGCCAGGGCCGGCAACACCAGCTCGGCCGCTACTCCCGGCCAGACCCGGCCCATGCAGCCGAAGGCTTCGGTCAAAAGCGCGTCCCCGGCCAGGATGGCCCCGGCCTCGCCAAAAACTTTGTGGTTGGACGGCCGACCCCGGCGCAGGTCGTCGTCGTCCATGGCCGGCAGGTCGTCATGGATGAGCGAATAGGTGTGGATGATCTCGAAGCCGGCGGCAAAGGGCATGACCCTGGCCCGATCGGCGTCAAAAAGCTCGGCGAAAACGAGACACAGGACCGGGCGCAGCCGCTTGCCGCCGGCCAACAACGAATATTCCATGGCGGCCAGCAGATTCTCCGGCACGCCGCGCTCGCGCATCCGCGCGCCGAAGCGCTCGCGGAGATACACTTCCACCTCGCCGGCCATCACGGCCAACCGTTCCTTCACCGTCACGACTCCTCCCCGGCCGGCCCGCCGTCGCGAGCGGCCTCGTCATCGGCAACGTCAAACGGGACCACAGCGCCGTCCTCGCCGGCCAGACTGATTTCCAGCCGGGCCGCCTCCAGGCGCTTGCGGCACGAGGCCACAAGTCCCATGCCCTCTTTATACAGCGCCACGCCCTTTTCCAGGGGCACGTCCCCGGCTTCCAGGGCGACGGCTATGCGCTCCAGGCGCGCCAGCGCCTTTTCAAAGCTTTCTTCCTTCACGCTCACGGCTGTTCTCCGTCGTCGGGTCCGTCCTGGGACACCACGGCCCGGACGCGGCCTTCATACACCATGACGTCGAGCTTGTCGCCGGGCCGCACGTCGCCCTCCCGGCGCAGGAACTTGCCGGTGCGAAGGACAGTGGTCAAGCTGTAGCCCCGGGCCAGGGGCGCGGCCGGGTCCAGGCCGGCCAGCCGCATGGCGGCCACGTCGAGCCGGCCTTGACGGTCGGCGAGATAAAGCCGCATGCCAGCCGTGATCCGCTCCTTGCGTCGGGTCAAGGCGTCGTCTCGGGCGTCCAGGCTTTGACGGTCAAAGCGCCGGGCCAGACGCGCTTCCAGGTTGTCGAGCCGCCGCGACAGGCCGTCCAGCCGGGCGGCGGCCGCCCGGAGCAGACGCTTTTCGCCGACGACAAAAGCATCTTCCAGGCGCGCAAGCCGCCGGGCCGGGGAGAGCCAGGAAAGTCCCCGGGCCAGGGCAGCAAGCTCACGTTCCCGCAAGGAAACAAGGCTCCCGATCTGGCGGCGAAGCGACATCTCGGCGTCGTCCAGGCGCTGGGCCAGCATCCCGCGCTCGGGCCACAACAGCTGGGCGGCATGGGAGGGCGTGGCCGCGCGCACGTCGGCCACCATGTCGGCGATGGTCACGTCCACCTCATGGCCGACGCCGACGAGCACCGGCAATGGCGCAGCATAAATCGCCTTGGCCACCTCTTCGGTATTAAAGGCCCACAAATCCTCCAGCGATCCGCCGCCGCGAATGAGCACCAACACCTCGGCCCAGTCGTCGGCCACGGCTCGCAGCATGGCCCGCACGATGCCGGCCGGGGCGGCCTCGCCCTGGACCAGGGTCGGATAGACACGCACTTGCGCGCCGTGCCCGCGCTCCCGGCCAATGCGGATGAAATCGCGCACGGCCGCGCCTGTCGGGGCGGTCACCACCGCCACTCGCGTCGGATGGGGCGGCAAGGGCCGCTTTCTGGCCGCGTCGAAATAGCCCTTGGCGGCCAGACGTTTCTTGAGCTCCTCGAACTCCAGCCACAGCCGGCCGGCCCCGACTTCCTGCACCACCTCGGCCACGAGTTGGTAGGTTCCGCGCGGCGGATAGACCGTCAAACGCCCTGCGACCATGACCTCCATGCCGTCGGCCAAAAGCCCGGCCAAAGGTCTTTCCAGCACCTCGCCGGTCAGCGGATCGTAACGCTCGCCGCCAGGCGTCACGCGCCCGGCCTGCGCCCCCTTGAACCAGACCACGCCAAGAGACGCCTCGGCGTCGCGCAAGGAAAAATAGACATGCCCCGAGCCAGGACGCGACAGGTTGACCACCTGGCCGCGCACCCAGACGAAAGGAAATTCGGATTCGACCACGGACTTCAGCGCCCGGGTCAGCTCCGCCACTTCAAACACATGGGGCATGGTTGTCGTCACTTCGTGAAGACTGGGGGAGGGAACCCCTTTTTGGAAAAAAGGGGTTCCCTCCCCCAGACCCCCACCCTCCCCAAAAACTTTTAATGGGTAAATAGGCCGTGCATCGACAGCGTTGTCTCAATCCGCTTGCTCGGCAGATATCCGTAATAGCCGGTCAAGCTGCGATAAAGCTGTCTTGTCGCTCAGGCTCCAAGCATTCGGCCCCGCTTAGGGGCCGAGGGCCGGTTGGGGTCGGGATTTTGGCCGGGAATAACGGCGTTCCCGCGCCGAGATTCCCGGCCAAAATCCCGACCCCATCTTCGCGCGGCAGCGCCACCCGCGCAACCCAGCCGCCGCCGTCCGCCTGCCCATGCGCCTGACAACCCTATCGCAGGGGTCCGGGGGGATCATCCCCCCGGCGGGGTCTGGGGCAACGCCCCAGTCTTCGCCTTCGCGTCCCTCTTCCCCCTTCTCTCTACTCTCTCGACGCCCCTACTCCAGCCCCCAGCCTTCACGCACGCCGGCGCGCCAGGCAGCAAACGCTTCGAAAAAGCCTTCCAGGGGCAGTTCGCCCTTCTCGCCGGTGCGGCGGTCCTTGGTCTCGACGATGCCCCGGGCCAGTCCCTTGCCGCCGAGCGTCAGCTGGATGGGGTGTCCCATGAGGTCGGCATCCTTGAACTTGACGCCCGGGCGTTCGTCGCGGTCGTCGAGGAGCGTCTCGATGCCGGCGGCGGTCAGGGCGGCGTAGATTTCGTCGGCCTTGGCGCAGGCGGTTTCGTCCTTGGGGCTCAAATTGATGAGCGCGGCTTCGAAGGGGGCGATGGTAGGCGGGAAGACGATGCCGCCGTCGTCGTGGTTCTGTTCGATGGCCGAGGCCACGATGCGCGACACGCCGATGCCGTAGCAACCCATGATCATGAACTGTTCCTTGCCGGCTTCGTCCAGGAAGGTGGCGTTCAGGGCCTTGGAGTATTTCAGGCCCAGCTTGAAGACGTGGCCGACCTCAATGCCCTTGGTGAAATCGAGCAGCGCGCCGCACTTGGGGCAGGGATCGCCCGGGGCGACCTCGCGCAGGTCGGTGTAGGAAACGACGTTGGCGTCGCGGCCGAGATCCACGTGGAGCAGGTGGGCGTCGGCGGCGTTGGCTCCGACCACCCAGTCGTTTGCCAGGGCCAACTCCCGGTCGGCGTAGACGGGCAGGGACAGGCCGACGGGGCCGGCAAAGCCCACGGGCGCGCCGGTGGCGGCCGTGACTTCCTCGGGGGTGGCCAGGCGGAGGTCTTCCTTGGCGTCCAGGAGGTTTTTGAATTTCACTTCGTTGAGTTCGCGGTCGCCGCGCACCAGCGCGGCCACGGTCTTGCCGTCGGCCACGTAGAGCAGCGTCTTGATGACGGAAGCGACCGGGACCTTCAGGAAGGCGGCCAATTCCTCGACCGTGTGCTGGCCCGGAGTGGCGATCTTCTCGGCGGCGGGGCAAGGGGCGAGGTCGCCGGCCGGCGGACAAATGGCTTCGGCCTTTTCGACGTTGGCCCCGTAGTCGCAGGCCGGGCAGGCCACGATGGTGTCCTCGCCGGTGTCGGCCAGGACCATGAATTCATGGGAGAACGAGCCGCCAATAGCCCCGGAGTCGGCGGCCACGGCCCGGAACTTGAGGCCCAGACGCTTGAAGATGCGGGCGTAGGCTTCGTACATGCCCCAGTAGCTGGCGTCGGCCCCGGAGTCGTCCTTGTCGAAGGAGTAGGCGTCCTTCATGACGAACTCACGGCCGCGCATGAGGCCGAAGCGGGGGCGGATCTCGTCGCGGAACTTGGTCTGTATCTGGTAAAGATTGACCGGCAGCTGGCGGTAGGAGCGGATCTCATGGCGCACGAGGTCGGTGACGACTTCCTCGTGGGTGGGTCCCAGGCACGATTCCCGGTCGTGGCGGTCAACGAAGCGCAGCAGTTCCCGGCCGTAGAAGTCCCAGCGGCCGGACTCCTTCCAGAGATCGGCCGGCTGCACGGCGGGCATGAGGATTTCCAGCGCCCCGGCCCGGTCCATTTCCTCGCGCACGATCTTGGCGACGTTGTTGAGCGCCTTAAGCCCCAGGGGAAGATAGGTGTAGATGCCGGCCGTGAGTTTGCGGATCATGCCGGCGCGCAGCAGCAGCTTGTGGCTGATGACCTCGGCCTCGGCCGGGGTTTCTTTCAACGTGGGGGCGTAGTAGCGGCTCAGTCGCATGGGGATTCCTTTTTTTCGGTAATGAAGCGTTCCAGTTCGTCCATGAAGGCGGGAATAAGCTTGTCCGCGCCGCGCACCTTGCCGAGGATCTCGCCCTTGCGGAAGATGATGCCGCAGTCGCGCCCGCCGGCGATGCCGATGTCAGCCTCGCGGGCCTCGCCCGGGCCGTTGACCACGCAGCCCATGACGGCGACGGTGAATATTTCGGGCACGCCGCGCAAGCGCTCCTCCACGGCCTCGGCCAGGCCGACCAGGTCGATCTCGGTGCGCCCGCAAGTCGGGCAGGAGATGATTTCCGGGCCGCGCGCGCGCAGTTCCAGGGAGCGCAGGATTTCGTAGGCCACGCCGATTTCCGTCACCGGGTCGCCGGTCAGCGACACGCGCAGGGTGTCGCCGATGCCTTCGGCCAGAAGCACGCCCAGGCCCACGGCGGACTTGACCGCCCCGCGCATGGGGGTTCCGGCCTCGGTGACGCCGATGTGCAGCGGATAATCGACCTTGGCGGCGAGCAGGCGGTAGGCGGCGATGGTGCGCAACACCGAGGAGGACTTGAGCGACACCTTGATGTCGTGAAAATCCCGGGCTTCGAGCAGGGCGATGTGCTCCAGGGCGCTTTCCACCATGGCCTGGGCGGTCGGGCCGCCGTATTTCTTGAGCAGATGCTTGGCCACGGAGCCGGAGTTGACGCCGATGCGGATGGGCGCGCCGTGGGCCTTGGCCGCGGCCACCACCGTATCCACGGCGGCCTCGGAGCCGATGTTGCCGGGATTGATGCGAAGCGCGTCCACCCCGGCTTCCAGGGCGGCCACGGCCAGGCGGTGGTCGAAATGGATGTCGGCCACAAGCGGGACGTTGGTGGCGGCGCGGATGGCGGCAAGGGCCTGGGCGGCGGCCTCGTCGAGGACGGCCAGGCGCACGATCTCACAGCCGGCCTCGGTCAAGGCCTGGATTTGGGCCAGGGTGGCGTCCACGTCCCGGGTGTCGGTGTTGGTCATGCTCTGGACGCGCACGGGATTGTCACCGCCAACGCCGACCGCGCCGATGCGCACGGTTCGGGTCCGGCGACGCGGCGAAAGAGGCAGGGTTTCTTGCATGGGGAGTTTGGGTTAAGAGTTGATCCGGGTTTGGCGGGACATGTCGCCCCGGCAGCCGCATGAGTCAAGGAGCTTACCAGACATGAACGCCGCAGCCGCCATCCGGCAACTGCTGGCCGACGCCTCCCTGGGCGTTTTGGCCACCGCCGGCCCCGCAGGGCCGCTGACCTCGCTTATGGCCTTTGCCGTCGAAAGCCCGTCGAGCTTGGTCATGGCCACTTTGCCCGACACACGCAAGTGGCGCAATATGCTTGCGGACCCCAGGATTTCGCTGCTTGTCGACGACCGGGAAACGGCCCTGGACCGGGGAAGCGTACGCGCCCTGACCCTGGCCGGCCGCCACGAGCCGGGAACCGAGGCCCAGCGTCAGGCCGGGTTCGATGTCTTGGGCCGTCGCCACCCGCATCTGGCCGGCCTGTTGGCGCGACCGGAAATCGCCCTCATTAGGCTGCAGGTCACGTCCTATCTGCTCCTGACAGGTCCGACCGATGCCGCCTATTTGACCAGCCTCGACGAGGCGTCCGCAACAGAGGCTGCGGGACAGGACAGCGGCCCTATCCCCCCTGCCCCACGCCGGTGATGTTGAGATAGACCTCGTCGGCTTTTTTGGCCACCGTGCCGTCGATACGGCAGTCGGCATCTTTCTTGCCCAGGTCGAAAAGCTTCTCGATGACGTCCTTGGAAGTCACGTCGTCGCAGATGAGATAGGTTTTTTTGTCCTTTGCTTCAAAGGCCAGGCAGATGGTTTCCTTTTGGGGATATTGCTTCACGCCCGTCACCCGTCCGGTCAGGGACACAGTCTCGGCGGCCAGGGCGGAAGCGGCGCAAGCCATAAGCAGAAGCAGCAGCAAAAACGCGCGCATCAATCAAACCTCCTTGACGCGACGTCGGTAATCGGTCGTTACCGGGATAATTCGTCGTCATCGCCGCCGGGCGCGGACCGGCCCGGGGCGGCAATGAGCCACAGCACGAGGCAGGCGGCCGCGACCCAGTATAGGGCGTCCTGGCGCAGGAGCCAGACCAGGGCGTCTCGCGGCCCCCCGTCCGGCAAAGTGAATAACCGTCGCACCAGGGCGTCGGGCAGCACGTCGCCCATGGGCCAGGCCAGCCACATCCCGTCGCGCCACACGACATAGAGCCGCATGGCGAGCATGGCCCAAAGCGCCGTCAGGCTGACCAGCAGGCAGCCCCGGCCGAGTGCGTCTCCAGGGTGTCGCACGCCGCCCTGCCTCCTTATCGGTGGCCGGCAGTATACGGGCGGCGCGCCGGCCTGTAAACGCCTGTTCGCGCCCGCCTGCCATGCCTGGATAACCGTTGTCTGGCGGCCTCGCCGCCTCACGTCAACGTCTGGACGAGGCTCCTAACATTCCCGGCCGCCTCATCGGCAAAACAATATCAGCCGGGGTTCCCCCCTCAGGCCGTTTCGGGTCAATAGCAAAGGTTTGCGTCACATCCTCGAAATGCGCCTGGGGATTCCCTGGAAACAGATAAAACGCCCTGCTTTTCCATCGGATGCTGATCAGTTGCCCTGGGGACGCGTCACGAAGTCGTTTTGGCCAGATAGGCCAAGGCCTCGCCCCGGTCGGTAAAACGCGGGGCCTTGTCGGTGATGCCCAGGCGGTCGAGAATGCGCACGAAGTTTTCGGCCAACCCATACACGGCGGCAGGGCGGCCCGAGGCCCGGCAGGTCTCGGCCACGCTGGCCAGAACGTCCAGACCAGCGCCGTTGATCGAGGCGTTGGGCGTGAAGTCGAAAAGCACCCCCACGGCGTCGTCGAGTTCCCGAAAGGCCTTGGTCAGATAGGGTTCGCTTTCGCCGCAGAGACTGCCTCGGATATGGATGACGCCAACGGTCTCTTCACAGGCGGCAGCCACGTCGCCGCCACTACCGGCGGCCTCGGCCATGTCCAAGCGGCCGTTGGCCCGGCCAAGGGCGGCTTCCAGGGTCTCGCGACGGATGGGTTTGTCGATAAAATCCGTGGCCCGAAGCCCCAGAGCGGCCAGGGCCAGGTCGGTGTCGCCGTGGCCGGTAATGACGATGACCTCGGTTTCGGGCCGCCGGGCCTTGATCGCCTCCAGCACTTGCAGGCCGTCCATGCCGGGCATCTTGATGTCGGTGAGCACGATGGGCGGGGTCTGGGCGTCAAATACGGCCAGTCCCTCCTCGCCGCTGGCGGCGGTCAGGGTTTTGTAGCCGTAGGCTCCAAGATAGAGTTCGAACATCTGCAGGGTGGGCCGTTCGTCATCGATGACCAGGATGGTGCGCATGGAAACTCCAAAAGACTCTCGCTAGAGGCGTTGTGCGGGCTGGCGGGCACGGCGTCAAGGGCCGCGCTCGCCCCTGTCGCGGGCCACGGGGAAGGTGAGCCGGAAAACGCTGCCCTTTTCCGGGGCGCTTTCCACCTCGATCTCGCCGCCGTAATCCCGGACGATGCCGTAGGTGATGGCCAGGCCCAGTCCCATGCCCTGGCCGGTCTGTTTGGTGGTGAAAAAGGGTTCAAAAATTTTGCGCCGGGCAGCCTCGGGGATGCCGCAGCCGGTGTCGGCCACGGAGACGTCGACCAGGCCGTCGCGGCTTTCCGAGACGATGGTCAGCCGACGCGGCCGTTCGGCTGGGCAGCTGATGCCGGTCATGGCGTCGCGGGCGTTGACCACGAGGTTGAAAAACACCTGCTCCAGGCGGTTGGCATGGGCCTTGATGGGCGCGACGGCGGCCAGACGCAGGACCACCTCAATGCCTTGCAGGGCCAGTTCGTGGCCGATGATGGTGAAAACGCCCTTGATGGGTTCGTTGATGTCCACATACTCGAGCTTGGGCTCGGATTTGCGCCCGAAATCGCGCAGATGGCCGATGATGGCGGCGGCCCGGTCCACCTGTTCGCTGACCTGCCCGGTGACGGCGGCCAGGGCGACGGGGGACGGCAGGCCGCCGGTCTCGGCCACCATTTTGAGATAGTCGCTGCCCATCTTGATGGCGTTTAAGGGCTGGTTGAGCTCATGGGCGATGCCGGCGGACATTTCGCCAAGGGTCTTCATTTTGCTGGCCTGAATGAGCTGGGCGTCTTTTTCCACCAGCTCGGTGATGTCGGTGGCCGAGACGATGACCGCGTCCCGGGCTCGGTAGGCGATACGGCAAGCGTGGACGTTGACGTAGAGCGGTTCGCCGTCCTTGCGCACATGGCGCAGCTTGGGAAACAGCACCCGCTCGGGCGCGTCGCGGTCGGCCAGATAGGCGGCCACCCCGCCGTCGGCGTCGGGTTCAAGTTCGGCCAATCCCCGGCCCACCAGTTCCTTGCGGCCGTAGCCGTAGACGGCCTCGGCCTGGGAGTTGGCGTCGAGGATGCGGCCGGTGGCCGCCTCGACCACGAAGACCGGGTCGGGGTTGCTGTCGAAAAGCGAACGGTATTTTTCCTCGGACTCGCGCAGCCGGCGGCGGTAGAGCCGGATGCTCCAGATCATGTTGCTGAAGGACTCGGCGAGCTGGGCCACCTCGTCGCCGCCGCCCTCCTTGCGGTAGAACCGGCACTCCCGGCAGGTGCGCGAGGCGGCCTGGCTGGTCGGCTCGCCCTCGCCCCGGTTCTGGTCGAAGTGCCAGCAAGGCAGGTCGGTGTCGGCGTAGGCCTGGCAGTGCTTGATGGCGTCGTCGGAAAGCCCCAGCATGGCCTCGGGAGCGTCGAGGCTTCCCCGGCTAATGGCGTCGGCGGCCTGGGTCAGGCGCGACAGCGGCCGGGCCACGGCGTTGGACAGGCGCAGGACGATGAGAAACATGACCACAGTGACGGCCGTGATGAAGCCCAGAAATGTGGTGCGCAGCTTGCCGACCAGGGAGTCAATGTGGCTCTTGGACAGGCCCACATGGACCGCGCCCAGAGTGTAGATGCCCTCGCGCACGGGCACGGCGATGTCGATGGCCTGGGACCGGTCGAAATCGACCAGGTCGATGCTGTAATCCTTGTTTTCGGGCAGGGGATTGATGCCGCGCAGGTCGGCCGGAAAGGGACGTATGAAGGTGTTGGCCAGGATGCGGCCGTCATTGTCGCTGATAAAGATATACGAGACGAGGACTTTGCGTTCGCCGAGCTGGGCGGCGTCAAAGACCAGACTGACGAGGTTTGGCCGGTCCTTGTCGAGGATGAATCCGCTGGCCCGTTCGGCGATGCTCTGGCCAATGGCCACGCCGCGCTGTTCGAGTTCCCGGTTGAGGCTGGTGACCAGGATCCAACGGGCCAATATGGCGATGACGGCGCTGACCAGGAGCACCACGGCCATGGTGCCGCCGAACATCTTGAGCTTGAGGCTGACGCGCTGGGGCAAAAACGGCATGGGATCAGCCGCCCGAAGCCGGAGACGGGGCGGCCTCGCGCCCGTCCTGCTCGTTGGGGACGACCTTGACGGCGCGCCCGGCTTCCAGGGCGTCCTTGATGCCGGCCCAGTCCGTGACCATGTGGAAACGGCCCCGGTCAAAGCGGGTGAAATAGACCCGGTCCAGGCCCTGGCGGCGATCCCTGCCGTAGCTGACGGGACTGGCGATGCCCACGGAAAAGTCCTGGATGGATTCGATGGCGTCAAGGAAGCGCTCCCGGGTGAGTTCCCGGCCGCAGCGCCGCAAGCCCTCGACCAGCACCCGGGCGTTGATGAAGCCCTCCAGGCCGACAACATTTGGCCGCTCGTCGGGGAAGGAGCGGGCGAGCAGGCGCGCGTAGTCCATGACGCCCGTTAAAAGCGAAGTGGCCTCGGGCAGATCCGGGGGCGGCACGACCTGGGACATGACCAGCGGCGTGTCGTCGCCGGGACCGAGGATGCGGGCGATTTCGTCGGCCCCCACAAAGGACACGGCGTAGAAAAGCCCTTTGTAGCCCCTGGCCCGGGCCAGCTTGATGGCCTTGGCGCAGGGACCGTAGGCCCCGATCATGACGATGGCCTGGGGCTTGGCCTCCAGGATGCGGCCCACGCCCTCCTCCACGTCCATGGAGCCCCGGATGTAGGAACCGCGCGCCACCGGAGCCAACCCCCGGTCCTTGAGCGCCATCTCCGTGCCCTTGAGGCCGTCAAAGCCGTAGGCGTCGTACTGGTAGAACACACCCACCCGCTCCAGGCCCAGATCCTGGACGAGATGCTCCACGGCGGCGGCGGTTTCCTGGTAGTAGGAGGCGCGGATGTTGACGATGTAGCGGCGGAAGGGGAAGCGCAGGAGGTCGGCGCCGGTGAAGCTGCCGACCAGGGGCACCCGGGCTTCCTCCAAAAGCGGAATGATCTTGGCGGTGGTGGGCGTGCCCACGTAGCTAAAAAGGCAAAAGACCTGGTCCTCGACTATGAGCTGCTGGGTGTTGGCCACGCAGCGCGGTGGATCGTAGCCGTCATCCAGAGTGATGAGCTTGATGGTCCGGCCGGCCACGCCGCCGCCCTCGTTGACGGCGTTTAAATAGGCCAGCGCGCCGTAGAGGGTCTGCTTGCCGAGGTAGCTGGCGTGTCCGGTGAGCGGCAGGGAACAACCCACGACCACGGTGTTGCCGGTAACGCCCGGCGATGCTGCCGACCCGGCGTCGGGCGAGGACGGCCCCGAACAACCGGCCAGGAACACGGCAGCGACAACGAGAGCCGCAATCCGCAAGCGCCTTGGCCAGACAAAAAAAAACGGGCTGCGCATGGTGGTTGATAGCAGACAGGGGGCGGGGTTGGTCAACTGGGGAGGGCCTCCCCCTGGCCAGGGGCCAAGTTGATTTTCCCGAAGCGTCAGGACGGGGTCGGGCAACTGAAGGCGGTATCACCCCTTCCCTGCCCGGACAGGTCCGGCGCGGACAATCCGCCGCATCCGGGAGGCCGTGGCAGCGGCCTCCCGAAGCGGACGGTTGCGGGAACCTAACCGAAGGCCCGAAGCGGGCGCATGACCTTGGCCAGGAAGGCCTTGCGGCTCAGGGGCCGTGGGCCGGCGTCTCCGAACTGGACGTATTTATAGTAGGCGCTGGGCGGGAACGGGGTCAGGAAGATGACCCGCACCGAATCGGCGTCCACCAGTTCGGCCTTGGGGAACTTGGGTTTGAGTTTGGCCAGACGGTCCTTGGCCAGGGCCAGCATTTCGTCGCGATCGCCGAAGTTCATGGTCCCGGTGGGACAGGTCTGCACGCACGAGGGCAGCAGGCCGGCATGAATGCGGTCGTTGCACAGGTCGCACTTGTACATGAGCTTGGTGGCCGGATCGACCCGGGGAATGTCGTAAGGACAGGCCTCACGCACGCCGCCGGCGGACAACCCCTTGCACTTTTCCGTGAAGACCACGGCCCCGGTCTGGGGGTCCTGGACGATGGCGTCGGGCACTTCGGAGTCGCCCACCATCTTGCACGGCGCGTCCAGGCAGTGGCGGCACTGGTCCGGGAAAAACAGCCACTGGAACTTGCCGTCAATGGTTTTCTCGGAAAACCGCAGCACTTTGAGCGTCTGCCAGGACAGATCCGGCGGATTCTGATGGGAGCCGGTGTTTTCCGTGGGTTCCACGGGTTTGTTCTTCCACTGCTTGCAGGCGATCTGGCAGCCCCGACAGCCGGTGCAGCGCGACAGGTCGACAAAGAAGCTCTTTCCAGTCATGGCGTCGGTCCTCCCTAGGCCTTGCGCACGTTGACCATGAAGGCCTTGGTCTCGGGGATGCCCGTATTGGGGTCGCCGACCGAGGGACACAGGATGTTGGCCGAGTCGCCGCCCTGCTTGGGCCAGGTCCAGCCGTAGTGCCAGGGGATGCCCACCTGGTGGATGGTCTGGCCGAGCACGGTGAAAGGCGTGATGCGCTCAGTGACGATGGCCTTGGCCCACAGCGAACCGCGAGTGCTTTCGAGGATCACCTTCTCGCCGTTTTTGATGCCGCGCATCTTGGCCAGCTCGGGGCTCATCTCGCAGAACATCTGCGGTTCGGCTTCAAGCAGCCAGGGGGAGTTGCGGGTCATGACGCCGGTCTGCCAGTGCTCGGTGACCCGGTAGGTGGAGCACACGAACGGGAAGCGCGGGTCGCAGGAAGCGTGCACTTCGGTGGGGCCGGTGAACTTGAGCGCCGTGGGGTTGTGCAGCTGCTTGGAGAACGGGTTCTCGCCGACCGGACATTCCAGGGGCTCGTAGTGTTCGGGCAGCGGTCCGTCGTTGCGGCCCGGGCCGAAGATGAGGCCCATGCCCTCGGTGGTCATGATAAACGGCGACTTGCCGTTTTTCTGATCGGCCATGGGCGGCCAGGGACCGTCGGGCACGTCGCCCACCCACTTGCCGTCTTCCCAGGCGATGACCGCCTTTTCCGGCTGGTAGGGCTTGCCCTGGGGGTCTACCGAGGCGCGGTTGTAGAGCACCCGACGGTTGACCGGCCAGGCCCAGGTCCAGCCCGGGAACAGGCCGATCTTGGCCTGCATGGCGGTCTGCGTCTTGTCGCGGCGGGCGGCCATGTTCTTGTCGGTGTAGGAACCGCAATAGACCCAGGTGCCCGAGCAGGTGGAGCCGTCGGTCTGCAGCAGGGCAAAGGCCGGCACCGGATCGCCGGGCTTGAAGGTCTTGTCCGCGTCGCCCACCTTCAGGGTCTTTTCCTTGAGGAAGTAGCCGTTGATGCGCTTGGCGACTTTGTGCGGATCGAAGATGTGGTTGGTGGCCACGTCCCAGTTGAGGTTCTTGATGGGATCGGGATAGGCGCCGCCTTCCTTGGCGTACAGCCCGCGAATCTTCTCGAAGAGTTCGTAGATGATGTCGCCGTCAGGCTTGGAGTCGCCCAAGGGGGCCTGGGCCGGATAGCGCCACTGCATCCAGCGGCCGGAGTTGGAGATGGAGCCTTCCTTTTCAAAGGACACGGCGCAGGGCAGATAGAAGACCTCGGTCTTGACCTTCTTGGGGTCCATGCCCGGGCCCTTCCAGAAAGAGCCGGTTTCCGTCTCGAACATGTTGACCGTGACCATCCAGTCGAGCTTGGTCATGGCCTCGCGGGTCTTGTTGGCGTTGGCGGTGCTGGCGGCCGGATTCTGGCCCCAAGCGAAAAAGCCCTTGAAAGCGCCGCCGAGCATGGCGTCGAAAAGCGACAGCCATGAGTAGTCCTTGCCCGGTTCGAGCTTGGGCAGATAGGTGTAGCCGGTGTCGAGATCCTGCTCGGGGTACATGGACTTGATAAAGCTCGCCATGTATTTGGGCCGGTTGCCCCACCAGTTGGCGCTTTGCGGGTCCTTGGTCACCGGGGTGTTCTTCTCGTTGTACTCGGCCAGGGTCTGCATCGCCGCCGAGGGGGTGGGGATGTAGCCGGGCAGAATATGGAAGAGCAGGCCCTGGTCGGTGGAACCCTGGACGTTGGCTTCGCCGCGCAGGGCGTTGATGCCGCCGCCGGCCACGCCCATGTTGCCCAACAGCAACTGGATGATGGACATGGCCCGGATGTTCTGCACGCCCACGGTATGCTGGGTCTGGCCCATGGCGTAGAGCATGGTTCCGGACTTCTCGGGCTTACCGGTGGCGGCGTAGGTCTGATAGACCTTTTGCAGATCGGCCACCGGTGTACCGGTGATGGCCGAGACTGACTTCATGTCGTAACGGTCGTAGTGGGCTTTAAGGATCTGGAAGACGCAACGCGGGTTGTTCAGCGTCGGATCTTTCTTGATCTGGCCGGCGTCGTCACGGACAAAGCTCCAGCTCGACTTGTCGTAGGCCCGCTTTTCGGCGTCATAACCGCTAAAAAGTCCGTCCTTGAAGTCGTACTTGTCGCCCACGATAAACGACGCATTGGTGTAGTTGACGACGTAATCTTTGAAATACAGGTTATTGGCCAGGATGTACCGGATAAGACCCCCGAAAAACGGGATATCCGAACCCGAGCGCAACCGGGCGAACACGTCGGCATGCTGGGAAGTGCGGGTGTAGCGCGGGTCCACGTGGATGATGGTCGCGCCCTTGTCCTTGGCCCGCAGGGCCCACTTGAAGGAGATGGGATGGTTCTCGGCGGCGTTGCTGCCGATAATGAAAATGCAATCAGAATTGGCGATGTCGATCCAGTGATTGGTCATCGCCCCGCGTCCGAACGACTCTGCCAGAGCCGCTACAGTGGCGCTGTGTCAGATACGGGCCTGATGCTCGATGTAACTTAATCCCATGGCCCGGAGCATGGCCTGGTAGATCCAGCACTCTTCATTGTCCATGGCGGCGGAACCGACCGAGGCGATGCCTTCGCAGCGGTTGACCACCCGGCCCTTGGCGTCCTTGGTCGTAAAGCTGCCGTCACGGGCTTCCTTGACCTTGCGGGCGATGCGGTCCAGCGCCCAATCCCAGGATTTTTCTTCCCAGTTCTCGCTGTACGGGGCGCGGTAGAGCACCTTCTGGATGCGACGGTCATTGTTGCCGAGCTGGTAGTGGGACGCGCCCTTGGGGCACAGCGCGCCTTCGTTGATCGGATGATCCGGATCACCCTCGATATTGACCACCCTGCCCTTGCCGTCCTTGTCCGTGCTGCAGATCAGCCCGCAGCCCACCGAACAGTAGCAGCACACCGAGGTGCTCTGTTTAGTGAACTTGAGCTTGGCCGCCTGCCCCTCGGCGTAGGCCGGGCGCAGATCGAAGCCGAGGCCGCCAAAGGCGGTCACGGCCGTGGTCGCGCCTGCGATTTTGAGGAACTCTCGCCGGTTCCATTCCATGGTCCGTCTCCTTGCCGCTAAGCGTTCTCACCAATCCCGCCGCCAGGCTTGCGGCGTCGGGCTTTGACCCGTTGCGTTATGCTAAAATTAGCATAAGTTAAAAATAACATAGGCATAAATGCGAAGAGTCACTTTCTCTGTAGAAAGCGGAACAAAACGGGTCAAAGAATAATTAATTAGTTAAGGTCTGGCACCAAGGAGACGATATAATCGAGCAAAATCGGTAGGATGTCTTGATCGCGGTGGTTGTAGCGGAACTCCAGTTCCTTGAGATACAGCGGAAATTTCCCCGCCGTGACCCCATGGAACCGGATGAGGCGTTCCCGGGCGTAGGGCCAGAAGCCCGCCTGGCGGGGATCGACGGCTGGGGCGCGGCCCGCGACCTCCACCAGATGCCGGGTCAGAATATCCGAACCGCAGGCCACCAGGGCGTCGTAGCGCAAGTAGCGGTCGGAGTAGACGATGGAACCCAGGCGGGAAAGGGGCAGCGAGAAGTTGCGGTTGAAATGGAGCAAATCTTCCGGGCCGAGGTTTGGCAGGTAGTCGATAAAAACCAGGCCGCCACGCTCCAGGATGCCGAAAATGGGCACGGCGGCAAGTTGTTCGTCCGGGCCGGCCGGCCGCATGTTCCGGGCGGCCGAGCCCAGTTCCGCACCAAGGGGGCTTCGGAGGATGTCGCGGCCGTCGAGGCTGGCGGCAAGAATAGAGAGCCGGGCCACGGTGGCGGCCTTGTAGACGGTGTTGTAGGCCAGCCCCAGGGCGGCGGCCATGGCGTGGGCGGTCTCCTCGGCGGCGAAAAGGGTGAGCAAGCGCAGCCAGTGGCGCGGAGTCAGCCCAGCCAGTCCGGCGAAACGGCCGGACAGGGCATGAAACGTGTAGCGGCAACCGGCACAGCGCACCCGGCCCTCAGCCAGGGCATAGGCCTTGGTGCCGGCGCAGCGCGGACAGACGGGCTGGGCGCCGGGCCAGGCCCGGCGTTCCAGGAACTTGCGCGCCCCCTCTTCGCTACGCAGATGGCGGGTCAGGTCCAGGGCCATGACCGCGCGCCCTTAGTGCCGCATTCGCGCCGTTGATGGGTCATCATGTGGCGCTGCCTTTTCTTGGGTATCGCCCGGGGAGCGTCAGCCGCCGATGGCCGACATGCCGCGCGTCTTGCCGGCCGTGCCGGGATCGAGCACCTCGTAGCCCAGCGGTTTGGTGCGAAGGGCCAGGGCGATGACCCGGCGCACGGCGGCAAGGCCTAGAGCCGGATTGCGCAGCATGGCCCGCAGCCGGTATTCCTTGGTGGAAAACAGGCAGGTGCGCAGCTTGCCGTCGGCCGTGATGCGAAGCCGGTTGCAGGTGTCGCAGAAATGTTCGCTGAGAGGCGAAATGACGCCAAAGCGTCCGGCCCCGCCGGCGATGCGATACATCCGGGCAGGGCCGCCGGTGGCGCGGTCGCTGTCGTCCGGGACAAACTCGGCCGCACGTGAGGCCAGCTCCACCACATCCTGGGCCGAGATATAGTTCTCCGGCCGCCAGAGGTTGCCGTCGCCAACCGGCATGAACTCGATGAAACGCACGTCGATGGGCGATTTTTCGGCCATGGCCACAAAGGCCGGAATTTCCGCCGTGTTGATGCCACGTAGGGCCACGGCGTTGATCTTGACCCGAATGCCGGCCTCCAGGCACTCGCCGATGCCCTGGAGCACGGCGGACAACCGGTCGTGGCCGGTGATGCGGGCGAAGGTGGCCTGATCCAGGCTGTCCAGGGAAATGTTGACGGCGCTGACCCCGAGCTTGGCCAGCATGGCCGGGCGGCCGGCCAGCAGCGTGGCGTTGGTGGTGATGCGCAGATCCATTTCCGGGTAGCGCTCCCGGATGGAGGCGACGAAACTCATGAAGTCGCGCCGGGCAAAGGGTTCGCCGCCGGTCAGGCGCAGCTTGACGATGCCCATGTCCCGGGCCAGGCCCACAAGGTCGAGCATCTCCTCGTAGCGCAGGATCTTGTCGTGGCCAATGAACGTGAAGCTTTCCTTGGGCCGGCAGTACATGCAGGCCAGGTTGCAGCGGTCGGTGACGGAAAGGCGCAGATAACTGACGGCGCGGCCGCGCCCGTCGCGAAGGGCCTTGCCCGATGTGCCGGTCATGCCCCCTCCTCCATGCCGCGTGCCCGGATGAGGTCCGGCGGCGAATTGACGTTGAAAAAGGCCCGGGCCACGGCCGGATCGTCGCGGCTGTAGTCCAGATGGCGACGCAGGGGTTCGGGAAAGATGGCCGAGAGCCGGCGCTGGCCCTGCTCCAGGTTCTCCCGCAACAGCGGCAGCCCGGCCGGATCGTAGATGGCCACCAGCGACTCCACGAAGCCGGTCTCGACGATGCGGTAGGTGGTCATAAGGGCCGTTTCCGGCCGATCGCGCCAGGCCGCAACCAGACGGACCAGGGTTTCTGGTTCCAGAAACGGCAGGTCGCAGGAAACGACCAGGCACGGTCGGGTGGCCGCGGCCAGGATGGTCATGACCCCGCCGGCCGGCCCCAGGCGCGGCGTTTCGTCGGGGAGCCAGGGGCAGGCAAAGCCGAACGGGGCGGGATCGCGCCCGGAAACCATGATCTCCCCCGTGACCGCGGCCAGCACCTCGGCCACGCGGCGCAGCAGCGGCTGGCCAAAAAAGGTGAGCCAGGCCTTGTCCCGGCCCATGCGGCTGCTCAGGCCCCCGGCCAGCACCACGCCGAGCGGCAGTTCCCCGCCCGCCTTCACGCCCCCACCCGGCCGGCGGCGTCGGTAAAGACGGTGAAACGCTCCTCCGCGTCCCGGGCAAAGCCGACCAGGGTGACGCCGGCGTCCTTGGCCGCGCCAAGGGCCGCTCCGGTCACGGCCGAGCGGCTGACCACCATGTGCAGCCCGGCCCGCAAGGCTTTCTGCATCATGCTGGCCGTCACCCGGCAGGACAGGAACAGGATCAGCTCCGGCAGGCAAAGTCCCTGGCGCAGGCCCTGCCCGGCCAACCGGTCCAGACAGTTGTGGCGGCCGATGTCCTCGGCCCGGGCGATAAAATTTCCGGCCAGGGGATCGTAGAGCGCGGCCCGGTGAAAACAGCCCGTGCCGTCCCACAGCCCCGGCTCGGCGATAAATCGCCGCACCAGGGCCAATAGTTCGGCCGCCGGGAGCTTTCCCGGCCGGGTCGGATCAGGAGCCGGCCGGCCGTCCGGGACGGCTTTCAGGGAAAAGCTCAAGCCCTGGGCGTCGGTCACCACCGGGATCTCGCCCGGCCCGAGCATGTCCAGGGCAGCATGGCCCAGAACCAGCGCCTCGGGATCAAGGGGCGCGGCGTAGAGCGTTTTTCGCCCCACGCCGTCAAGGTCCAGGGTGACCCGGATCTCGGTGGCCACGTCGTCGAGGATGTCAGTGAAAGAGCCGTCCCGGTAGCGGCGGCAGGGGACGGCGCGGGTGAGCTCCGGCAGTTCCATCAAAACCCCCAGGCCGACAGCACCGGCCGGTTGTAGCCCTGGCCCCGGGCGGCCATGTCCAGGGTCAGGGATTCCAGGTCGTCCAGGACCGGCACGCTTGGCCGGTCGAACTCCCGAAAATCGACGGTCTTGATGTAATTCTTGCAGCGCAGGCAGACATTGACGAGGTAGCCCGGCTCCTCGGCGGCGGTGAAGGTTTCCAACTGCTTGGTGTCTTCCTCGCCGCAGTGCGGGCACATGAGACGCTTGGCCCGGTATTCGAGCTGGCAAAACGAGCAGGTCAGATGCCTGGCCCCTTCCTTGCCGACCAGCCGGCCAATAAGCGGCGGACTGGCGCAGACCGGACAGTGACCAAAAGCCCAGGAGCGGTCCTTGGGGAAATGGGCCATGACCGCCTCGCCGACGGCGGCCAGACGCGGGGCCAGGGCGGCCTGGACCAGAAAGGCGAGCAGGCGCGGCGCGCCGGGGGTGCGCTCGCCGTAAGCGGCGAAAAAGGCGTCGTCGCCGGCCAGATGCCGGCCCACGGCCTTGGCCATGTCAAGGGTTCCGGCCGCGCGGTCGGCTTCGAGCACGGCCAGGGCCTCGGCAAGATGGCCATCGCCCTGGCGCACCAATCCGGAAATTTCGGCCAACAGCGCCTCGAACCGGTCCATGTCCACGGGGAAGGCGTCCCGGGGCAAACGCGGCGCGCCGCGCAGGTTGCGCTCCACATCGGCCAGGACAGCCGGATCCACGGTCACGTCCTCCTTGGCCCGGGCCGCGAGCTGGACCCGGGAGGTCGCCGCCACAAGGGACAGCAGGGAAGCCGGCAACACGGTCTTGCGCGACAGGGAATCCAGTTTTTTCTCAAGCACTTTTGAAGCCTTATCATAATCAAAGGGCATGGTGTCTCCTTGGGTGGCCCGGGGCTTTCGCCAGGGCCTTTGCGGCATTATGGTGACGCAGGCAGGACTTGGCAAGAAGCGGCGCTCCGACAGGAGC
Organism: Solidesulfovibrio magneticus RS-1; assembly: GCF_000010665.1. NCBI lineage: Bacteria > Pseudomonadati > Thermodesulfobacteriota > Desulfovibrionia > Desulfovibrionales > Desulfovibrionaceae > Solidesulfovibrio > Solidesulfovibrio magneticus. Next base: position 2,740,207 of record NC_012796.1, read on the forward strand.
CCCAACCGGCCTTGACGCCGGCCTGGATCGTCCGCACTGTGCCCAATGTTTTTGGTATCGGCATGGCCGATGCCCGGCGCGGCCCCGGCTGTCAAGGCCGAGGTCGCAACCCATCTCGCGGAGGAAGCATGGCGCTTTGGACCCAGCTCTTTCTCGCTCCTTCGGCGCTCCAGGCCGTGGTGGTCATCGGCTTGGTCGCGGCCACCGGCTTGGCCCTGGGACGCCTGCCCGTGGCCGGGGTGCGCCTGGGCGTGGGAGGCGTGCTTTTCACGGGTCTTGCCGCCGGCCACTTTGGTCTGGCCCTTGATCGGCATGTCCTGGAATTTGTCCGCGAATTCGGCCTGATCCTTTTCGTCTACGCCATCGGCATGCAGGTCGGGCCGGGGTTTATCGATTCCCTGCGTCGCCGGGGGCTGCGGCTCAATCTCGTGGCCGGGGGCATCGTTATCTTCGGGGCCGCTCTGGCCGCCGTCTTCCATCTGCTCGGGCTTTTCCCCCTGCCAGTGGCGGTGGGCGTCTACAGCGGAGCCGTCACCAACACGCCGTCCCTGGCCGCCGCCTCCCAGGCCTTTGCCGAGCTGGCCCCGGCCCAGGCCGAAGCCCTGGTCGGCCAGGCCGGCCTCGGCTACGCCGTGGCCTACCCCTTCGGCATCTTCGGCATCATCCTGGCCATGCTGACCGTGCGCCGCCTGTTTCGCATCGACCCGGCGGCCGAAACACGGCAGTTGGAAACGCTCTTGGCCGAAAATGCCCCGCCGCTGGCTTCCCGCACCATCGAGGCGACCCTGCCCGCCGCCTTTGGCCGCCTCCTCACCGAACTTCCGGCCATCGCCGAGGGCGGGGCGGTGGTTTCACGGGTCATGGCCGGCGGCGTGGTGCGCCCGGTCAGCGTCGATACGGTGCTGGCCCCGGGGATGCTCGTCCACGCCGTGGGCCGGGTCGAGGCCCTGGAGGCGCTGAGCCGGGAGATCGGCCAGGACAGCGACCAGGACCTGCCCGCCCTGCCCGGGCCGGTGGAAACGCGCTCGTTTCGGGTCACCCGGGCTGCCGCCGTGGGCCGCACCGTGGAGGCTCTGGGCCTTGGCCCGGACCACGACGTGGCCGTCACCCGCGTCACCCGAGCCGGCACGGAGTTCTCGCCCGGACCGGGCGTGGGGCTGCATTTCGGCGACACAGTGCGCTGCGTGGGCACGACCGAGGCCCTGGCCTTTGCCGAGGCGCGCCTGGGCAACTCCGCCCGGGAGCTGGCCACACCCCATGTCCTGCCCATCTTCATCGGCATCCTGGCCGGGGCGGTCCTGGGCGGCATTGCCGTGCCGCTGCCGGGACTGCCCACCGGCGTGCGCCTGGGCGTGGCCGGCGGTCCGCTTCTGGCCTCCATCCTGCTCTCGCGCCTGCACCACTTTGGCGGGCTGGTCTGGTATCTGCCACAAAGCGCCAACCTGCTGTTGCGCGAGATCGGCATCTGCCTGTTTTTGTCCTGCGTGGGCCTGGCCGCCGGCAGCCGGTTCGTGGCCGCCGTGGGGTCCGGCCAGGGCTTGGTCTGGCTGGCGGCCGGCGCGGCCATCACGTTTGTGCCGCTTTTAGCCGCCGGCGTTTTCGGCCGGATGCTTCTCAAGTGCAACTACGCCTCGTCCTGCGGCCTCTTGGCCGGGGCCATGACCGACCCGCCGGCCCTGGCCTTCGCCTCCCAGATGCTTGGCGGCGACGCCCCGGCCTCGGTCTACGCCACGGTCTATCCCCTGGCCATGATCCTGCGCATCGTCACCGGCCAGCTGCTCGTCCTGACCCTTTTTCCCGGCTGACGGAGGATACGCCATGCTCCGCCTTGTGTGCGCCCTGCTCCTTTGCTCCTGCCTTGCCGCCTGCGACCGCGTGCCGGTCACCGAGCGCAAGCAGTTCGTGCTTATTTCGGAGTCCCAGGAACGGACCATGGGCTACAACGCCGCCCGGCAAATCCTGCGCACCGAGCCGCTGTTGCGTGATCCGGCCGCCCAGGAACTGGTGAAACGCGTGGGCCGGCGCATCGCCGCCGTGTCCGGCCAGCCGGACTATGACTGGGAATTCCACGTCATTGACAACGACCGGGCCATGAACGCCTTCTGCCTGCCCGGCGGCAAGATCTTCGTCTACAGCGGGCTTTTAAAGCAGGTCAAAAGCGAGGACGAGCTGGCCGTGGTCATGGCCCACGAAGTGGCCCATGCCCTGGCCCGCCACGGCGCGGAACGGGCCACCCTGGAAATGGGTGCACGCCTGGGCGGGGCGCTGCTCCAGCTCGCCCTTGGCGACGAGGACCCGCGCATCGCCGACATCGCCGGCCGGGTCTGGGGCTACGGGGCCAACCTCGGGCTCATGCTCCCCTACAGCCGCAAGCACGAATACGAAGCCGACGCCATCGGTCTGGCGCTCATGGCCAAGGCCGGCTACGATCCCCAGGCCGCCGTGACCTTTTGGGAAGGGATGCGCCGGGCCGGCGGGGCAAAGCCCGTGCTTGCCTTTCTCTCCACCCACCCCACGGACGAAAAGCGCGTGGCCCGCATCCGCAAGGACATCGAGGCCATGAGCCAAGGCCAAGCCCCGGGGAAGTCATGATCCCGCCCGATCTGCCCGCCCCGCCGACGGCAATTTGCGCCGCCTACCAGCGCATCGCGCCCTGGTTTATGGCCACCCGCTCGGCGACCGATCCGCCCATGGAAGCGGCCTGGCTGCGGACCATGCTCGCCATGCTCGCCCCGGGCGAAACCGTCCTCGACCTCGGCTGCGGCATGGGCGAACCCCTGGCCGGCTATTGCCTGCGCGCCGGACACACGGTGACCGGCATCGATGGCGCGCCGGCCATGATCGCCGCCTGCCGCGAGCGTTTCCCGGCCATGGACTGGATCGTTGGCGACATGCGCGGCCTGGACCTTGGCCGGAGCTTCGGCGCGGTCCTGGCCTGGGACAGTTTTTTCCATCTGTCCCACGACGACCAGCGGGCCATGTTTCCGGTCTTTAGCGCCCACCTCCGGCCGGGCGGAACGCTGCTGTTTACCAGCGGCCCCCATCATGGCGAGGCCGTAGGCGTTATGGACGGCGTCGCCTTCCGGCATTGCAGCCTGTCGCCCGACGAATACCGCCGGCTCCTGGCCGGGCACGGTTTCGCCGTCGAGGATCATGTCGTCGAAGACCCTCACTGCGGCGGCCACACCGTCTGGCTGGCTCGCAAGGAGGGCTGAGCGCGGTCCGAATGCCGCCCATCCTCTTGCCGGTCAGGCCCGGTCCCGTTAACACATGTCGCATGCTGCGGATTACTACTTGCGTTTCAAAGCCAAGCGCTCCCCTAGCGGCCTGGAACCGTCGCGGCCCTTGGGCCATGTCCCTCGCCTGACCATGGCCCAAGGGCACGCCCCTGACGTATAAGGAACAACTGTCTTGAACATCCGTTTCCTCGGCTATCTCGCTGCCCTGTCCGCCACCGTGCTGTGGGCGGGCAATTTCGTCGTCGCCCGGGGCATCGCCCAGGAAATCCCGCCGGTGCAGCTCAATTTCTGGCGCTGGCTTTTGGCGCTTGCCTGCATCCTGCCCTTTGCCTGGCCCAAGCTGCGGGCCGACTGGCCGGCCATGAAACGCCACTGGCGCTATCTGGCCGCCATGGGCTTGGTCGGCGTCTCGTTGCTCAACGCCTTCGTCTACAAGGCCGGGCAGACCACCGAAAGCCTCAACATGGCCTTGCTCGTGCCCACCGCCCCGGTCATGATCATCATTCTGTCACGCATCGTCTATGGCGAACCGCTGACCCCGCGCCGCCTGGGGGGCGTGGCCATCGTGCTGGTGGGGGTTTTAGAGCTGGTCTCGCGCGGCGACTGGAGCCATATCGCCTCCCTGCGCTTTCTGCCCGGCGATCTCTGGGCCTTGGCCGGAGCGGCCTGTTTCGCCCTGTATTCGCTTTTCGTACGCAAGCGTCCGGCCGGCATCTCCGTAGAAGGCTTCAACGCCGCCACCTTCGCCTGGGGACTCGTCCTCATGCTGCCGGCCCTGGCCGTGGAGGCCGCCGCCGGACCGACCACGTCCTGGAACCTACGCGTTCTCTCCGGCGTGGCCTACGCCGGCATCGGCTGTTCCTTTGCCGCCTACACCCTGTGGACCAAGGCCATCGGCTCCATCGGACCGGTGCTGGCCGGCATCGTCTATTATTTCCTGCCGGTGGTGACGGCCGTGGAGTCGGTCTGGCTGCTTGGCGAGGCCGTAACCGCTGCCCACGTGCTGGGCGGGGCGCTCATCGTCTCGGGCATCCTGCTGGCCACCCTGGACGTGCGCTTGCTGTCCGTACGGCCCGGGAAAACCGTGTAGACCGGGATTGCCCTTAAGAACCCTGCCGCCGAGCGAACAAGGAAACACGCCATGACGGATGTCTGCAGCCAGACTCGCCGAGGCAACACTATCGCGGTCATTCCCGCCAGGGGTGGCAGCAAACGCATTCCTCGCAAAAACATCAAACCGTTTTGCGGCAAGCCCATCCTCGCCTATTCCATCGCCACGGCCCGGGCGACCGGCCTTTTCGACCATATCGTGGTGTCCACGGACGACGAGGAAATTGCCGCAGTGGCCCGGCAGTGGGGTGGCGAAACCCCCTTTCTCCGGCCGGCCGGACTGGCCGACGATTTTGCCGGCACCAACGCCGTGGCGGCTCATGCCGCCGAGTGGTTTCTGCAGCAGGGAACAGCCGTGGCTCATGTCTGCTGCTTATATGCCACGGCCCCCCTGGCCACGCCCCTTTATATCACTAAAGGCTTTGAAATTCTTAAAGAGCGACACTGTCCCTTTGTCTTCTCCGTCACGACGTTTCCTGCGGCGGTCCAGCGGGCCTTGCGGCTTGATGCCCAGGGCAGGGTTTCGGCATGGTATCCGGAGTTCATGCCGACCCGGACCCAGGATCTGGAGGAAGCCTACCACGACGCAGCCCAATTCTATTGGGGCTCGCCCGAGGCGTTTGCCCGCCTGTCGCTGTTCGACTCCGGTTCTTCCGTGGTGCGATTGCCGCGCCATCTCGTTGCGGACATCGATACGCCCGAGGATTGGACGTTGGCCGAATGCCTGTACAGAACCCTTGTCGCCATGGGAGAGATAGCGGTTTGGTAACAAAGCCCGGGGGACGCCATGTTCGCACATGATGCAAGGGACTCCGTTTTGGTCATCGCCGCCCATCCTGATGACGAAACGCTTGGGTGCGGGGCCACGATAGCCCGCCTGACCGCGTCGGGCCAGGATGTGCATGTGGTCTTCGCGGCCACCGGCGCCGCCGCACGGCATGATGCCGCCGAGATTGCCAGCGAAGCCGTCGCGCGCGAGGTGGCCGCGCTCAAAGCCGATGCAGGCCGTGCAGGAGCCGTGCTGGAAGTCGCCTCCCAAACTTTTTTGGATTTTCCCGACAACCGACTGGACACGGTGCCGCTTATGGACTTGGCCCAGAGCTTGAAACAACTTGTGGCCGACCTTCGGCCGGGCATCGTGTTTACTCATCACTTCGGCGACTACAACTGGGACCACGGCCGCGTGCACGAAGCCACGCTCATGGCCTGTCGGGCCAATCCCGGGGAGTTTTATCCGCGCCACTTGTACAGCTACGAGGTGCTCTCCTCCACGGAACGGACCTTGGGTGCTCCCCACCGCCTGTTCGCCCCCAATGTGTTCGTGGACGCGACCGCCACCCTGGACCGCAAGATCGCCGCCCTGCAATGCTATGCCTCGGAATTGGGCGTCTACCCCCACCCCCGCTCCCCCGAGGCGGTGCGCCAGTTGGCCGGCGTACGCGGCAGCTCGGTTGGCATCCATTTTGCTGAAGCATTCCAGCTGCTCAGAACCGTCCATGTCACCTAACGACGCCACGCACGACTCCCCCAGGGTGGGGGCTTCCATCGCTTCCAGCCGGGAGAGCCCATGATTGACAAGGCGAAAATCCAGGCAGCCATGCAATATTACGGGAAAGCCTACGTGGCCTTGGCGGACGTGGCCTCGGCCTGGGAACGCGGGGAAAAACCCGCAGACGCTTTTTTCACCCTGAAAAATCTGCCGGTCCGGGTGTTCGTGGAGCCGACGAACCGCTGCAACAAACGCTGCGTGTATTGCGCCAGGCCAAACATGACGCGCCAATCCGCCTCGCTGACTTTGGATGACTTCAAACGCGCCGTGGACGACATTGCCGCCGGGGCCTTTCTGCAATGCACCGGCAATGGCGAACCCCTGCTCAACCCGGACACCCCGGCCATGATCGCCCACGCCCGCCAAAAGGGGCTCCTGGTCGGCATCATCACCAACGGCACCCGGCTGACGGCAAAACTATCCCGCGCCCTTATCGAAGCCGGGCCGCATCAAGTCCAGATTTCCTTTGACGCGGTAGACCGCGACGTTTTCAACGCCAGCTACAACTCCCCCAGGGGCGGATGCAGCTACGAGGCGACCTTGTCCAAGATTCTCCGGTTCCTGGACATGGAGCGCCGGGAATTTCGCAAAGGCATCTTTGTCAGCATCGCTTCGGTGCTCACCGACGCCGTCCGCTCCGTGCGGGAGACATCCCGTGCGTATTGGGAAAGGCTGCCGGTGGACAATTATTTTGAAGCCCCCCTGCTGTCCCTGCAGACCGACTCCGGCACGGCCCATCTGGCCCGGACAGGGGAGGAGCCCTGGAAGCTGTGTTCAAATCCCTGGAAAGCCGTGAAGGTCAATGCCGACGGCACGGTCAACCCCTGCGTGCACGATTTTTCCAGCAAGTACGTCATTGGCGACATCAAGCAACAACCACTGCGTGAGATCGTGAACTCCCCCGCAGCCGTTGCTTTGCGCAAGGCGCTTTATTACCAGGACATCGATTTTTTCAAAGCCATTGGGTACAACTGCCAGGACTGCAATGTCTGGAGCCAGGCGACAGGCCACGACGTGCGCGGCTATCTCGACGGCAGTTTTCCTGTCACCTACGGGCTGATCGTCAGCCAACTGGCAGGCTGTGCGTCTTATGCGCCTGAGAAAATGGAAAATCTGCGTCGAGCTGCGTCAGAGGCCTCTGGCGCGCTCTCGGGGATGTAACCCATGCCGCATTCTCGTATTCGCATAGACGCCGCCCATGAGATCGGTCCGGACCGGACCTTTGTCATCGCGGAGGTGGGGTCCAACCACGGCCGGGACCTCGGCAAGGCCTTGGAAAGCGTGGACGCCGCCGCTCGTTGCGGCGTGGATGCCGTCAAATTCCAGTCCATCGACCTGGATGCCCTGTATTACGCGCCTGATGACAACGTTCGCGCCCTGCACGCCCGCATCGATTTCGAGGAACGTTGGCACGGGGAACTCAAGGCCGCCTGCCATCGCCGCGGCGTGCTCTTCGTGTCCACGCCGACGTATTTGCGGGCCGTGGATGTTCTGGAATCCGTAAACGTCGCCCTGTATAAACTTGCTTCGGCCCAGGTCGGCGTCTTTCCCCAGCTGGTCGCCCGGGTGGCCGCCCTGGGCAAGCCGACCCTGATGTCCGCCGGCCTGGTCACGCCCGGAGGGTTGGAGGCGTCGGTGGACGCCTTTCGCCGGGCAGGCAACGACGACTACGCCATCCTGCATTGCAACGCGATCTACCCGACGCCGCCCAACCGGACACATTTGGCCCGGATAGAACTGTTGCGGGCCTTGTATGGATGTCCCGTGGGGTTTTCCGATCACACCCAAGGCATCGCCGTGGCCCTTGCGGCCGTGGCCCGTGGGGCGGCGATCATCGAAAAGCATTTCACCCTGAGTCGCGGCCTGGACACGCCCGATGCCTTTTTTTCTCTGGAGCCCCCGGAACTGGCCTCGCTGGTGGCCGGCATCCGGGACGTGGAAGCGGCTTGCGCGCCCTGCCGGGCGCGCCTGGCCATCGAAACCGAGGAAAGCGCCTTCAAGGAATCCATCCGCTACCGGCTGGTCCTTCGCGTGGCCAAAGCCGCCGGCCAAGCCTTTGCCCCGGGTGATTTCGACTACAAACGCCACAACGAGGGTGTGGATTGCGTCGAAGAGGGGCTGGTGCTGGCCCGGATGCAGGCCAGGGGCCCGCTCGATGCCGGAGAACTGCTGCGCTGGGAGATGGTGGAGGGGAAAGCGTGAAACGTGTTTTGGCGATCAACCTCGGCTGGGAGCAGGAACCGCTCCTTGATCTGCTCGGTTCCCTTAATCTGGAAATTTACGGCGTCCATGCCAACGACGGCTACTACAAAGGCATCCGCTATCACGACCTGCTCATCGCCGCCCCCCGGGATTTGCCCAGGCTGCTGCTTTTTGCTCAAAAGGTCCGGCCTGACGCCGTCATTTCCGACCAATGCGACTATTCCCAGTTCGCCCAGGCCGTCATCGCCTCGCGTCTGGGCCTGCCCGGCCCCAGCCTGCGCGACGCCCAGATCGGCAACAGCAAACTCTTGCAACGCACCCTCGGCTGGCAGGCCGGTCTGACCTGTCCCCGCTTCACGCTTTGCCTCGACGCCCAGGACGTGCTGCGTTTCGGGCGCGAACACGGCTATCCGTTGATCATCAAGCCCGTGGACAATCGCGGCAGCTTCGGCGTCAATCGGGTAGATCGGGAAAGCGACGTCCTGCCCGCATTTTACGACGCGCTGATCCACAGCCATTCGCGCGGCGTATTGGCGGAGACCTTTATCCAGGGCCGGCATTTGACCGTGGACGGCTACGTCTTTCAAGGACTTGGTCCCCGCACGCTGGCCGTGGCCACAAAAACCAAACTACCGCAGAAACAGTCCATCATTGACGGCGAAATCACCTATCCTGGAGAATTGCCGCCCGCCTTGTACGACAAGGCGAGCGCCGCCCTGGAACGGACCGCAGCAGCTCTGGGCTTCGGCTTCGGTTTTTTGCACGGCGAATTTATCCTCACCGACGCAGGCGAGGTGTACCTGACGGAAATAGCCAATCGCGGCGGCGGGGTGTTCACCTCGGAAATCATTGTGCCCAATGTTTCCGGCATCGACATCCTGTCTGTCTACGTCAATGATTGCCTGGGCACGCCCTTGCTCCCCATAAGCGGCGATCCGAACCACCCCGGCCGGACCCCCACGGTGATGCAGTTGTTCGCCTTTTCCGATCTCCAGGAAGGCATCGTCAAAAAAATCAGCGGCATTGACCTGCTGGAAGCCCGAGAAGACGTCTTGCGGCTCAAGATGCTTATCCGACGCGGCGACGTCGTGCGCGGCATTGCTTCGGGCGCCGACCGGCATGGCGTGATCATCATGACCGCACCGGAGCCGCGGGAGTTGAAAAGACGGTTAAGCGAAGCCCTGGCCATGCTGCAGGTGACCATTGAAAAACGTGACGCTTCTTGAGTGCACCTTGCGTGACGGCGCCTACAAAGTCGATTTCATGATCGACCAGGAGACCTGTTGTGCTTTCGCCGAGAAGCTCGTCCGCATCGGCTTCCAGGATATCGAAGTCGGACACGGGCTGGGCCTTGGCGCATACCGGCAGTATTCAGCCGGTTTTACCGATGAGGCGCTCTATAAGCGCCTTGCGCCTCTGGCCGCGCGCAGCCGCCTCTACAGCTTCTTCATCCCCTCTGTAGGCAAGCCCGACGATTTTCGCATGGCCCGTGACTACGGGCTTTACGGCCTGCGCGTTGGCGCCGAACCGGTTTACGTCCTGGACAGCATTCCAACCCTGGAAGCAGCCAAGTCCCTGGGCTATTTCGTGGCCCTCAACGTGATGAAAAGCTACACCGTCACGCCCGACGGCTTTGCCAAGCTTGTGGAGACCGTCAAGGATTTCGTGGATGTGATTTACCTGGTCGATTCCGCCGGCCACATGTTGCCCGAGGAGCTGCGGGCCTATGTACGGGCCATCCAGGACCGCGTCGGCATGATCGCCTTGGGCTACCACGGCCACAACAACCTGGGACTGGCCGTGGCCAGCGCCCTGGAACTGCTCGATGAGGGCGTGCAATACATCGACACGACCCTGACCGGCATCGGCCGCAGCGGCGGCAACATCCCCACGGAAACCATGCTGGCCGTCCTGGCCAAGAAATACGGCGTCCAATACTGCTCGGACGATTTTCTGCTGCAAACGCTAGGCGTTGCCCGCCAGTTTCGAGAATATGTGCTGTCCAAGGGCAAGTCGCTGGATTTTCGCAGCGAGGACATCCTGTTCGGCTACGCCGGTTTCCACTCGTCCTACGAGGATCTGTTGCGCCGCGAAGCCGAACGGCAAGGCCAGGATTTCCACCAGGCCATCCTGGATGTCTCGCGACGCGAACAGGTCTGTCTGACCGAAGCGATCCTGACCGATATTTTTCGAGAAATAAGCGCGTCGCAGGCAAACGCAGCCTGCAAGCCGCGCTCGTAAAAAGGACGCCTGATGCGGGAGATTCCCCAAAGCATCGCGGCCAACATGGTGCAACGTTATACCAAGCGGTATCGCGATCTCGGCTATCATGTCCGCACGCTTGGCTGGGGCAACGTCGAACAGCAACGACGCCGTTTTGCCATGACCCTGACCCTGGGCCTCGACTTGACCGGAACACGAGTGGTGGATTTCGGCTGCGGCTTCGGCGATTATTACGATTTCCTCAAGGATGTCGGGGTGTCTTGTGACAACTACCTGGGGCTGGACATCAACCCCGATTTGCTCCAAGAGGCCCGGGCGCGCCATGGAGACGATCCGCGAACCGCCTTTGCCCAGGTGGATCTCGCCCGGAAGCAGTCCGGCGAACCTCTTGGCGATGTCGGCGTCATGCTCGGCGTGCTCAACCTCAATTTGCACGACGCCTTCGACAATGAAACGTACTCCCGGCAGTTGATCACCCGGGCCTTCGGCCTCGTGCGCCAGGCCCTGATCGTGGATTTTTTAAGTGCCCGCCTGGATCCCGGCTATCCCCGGGAGGATTTTGTCTACTATCACGACCCAGGCAGGATTCTGGATTTCGCCCTGTCGCTGACCCCGGACGTGGTGCTCAAACATGACTACCTACCTTTGCCGCAAAAGGAATTCCTGCTGCTGTTGCGTAAAACCACATGAATATTTTCGATTGCAACATCCATTTCTCCCTCTTGGGGGCTGTGGACCGGCCGCATCTGACCAGTGACGAGACACGCATGGGACCGGCCGATCTGGAGGCCTGCTTCGACGTGCAGGGCGCTGCCATCCAAGCGGCGGTGCGCGCCGCCAACTTCATGCTGTTCAATCAAGAGCTGTTTTTCGGTGACGGATTGGACGGATTCATGGGAAGGGTTCGACGCGCCCTGCCCGGCTCCACCTTCACCGCCTTGATCGATTTTCGCCGACAAGACGCCCCGAACGCCGTGGCCTTGGCCGCCGCCCAGGGCGTACGCGGGCTCAAGTTCCATTCGTACTTCCAGCGTATCGCCGAGGAGGATTTTCCGGCGGCCCTGGCCGTGGCGCGTCGCGCTCAGGACCTGGGTTTATTTGTTTGCGTGGACACTAGTTACGGCACGTCAGGCATGTACCGTTACGACAACCTGCGGCTGGCCTGTCTTTTGGCCGAAATGTTGACCGTCCCCATCATCTTGCTGCACAGCGGGGGCCTTCGCGTGTTCGAAGCCATGCTCCTTGCCGAGGATCATGACCACGTGTATTTGGAAACATCCTTTTCCCCGCATTATTACCAGGGTTCCACCGTGGAGGACAATTTCCGCTGGGCCTATCGCAAACTCGGCGCGCACAAGTTGTTGTACGGTTCGGACCATCCCTATCTCGGCCTGGAGCAAAGCCAGCGCCATATGCGACTTTTTCTGGAACATTGCCGATTTTCCCCAACAGACATCGCCGCCGTCTTCCATGACAACGCCCACATCTTGTTCGCCTGAGGCCACCCATGGATATTGTCTTTCGACCTGCCGCCCCAACGCCGCAAGATGCCGCCCGCGTCCTCGCCTGGCGAAACGATCCCGTGACCTTGGCCATGTTCTACCATCAGGAGCCCAAGGTCTTTGCCGCGTTCTGGCCGGAATACCTTGGCGAGTATTTCAAGCATGGCGATCTGCCCCCGCTGTTTGCCATGGTCGATGGACACGAGGCGGCATTTTTGCGCAGCAATCCCTATCCTGACGGACCGGTCCCAGGGCGGTGCCTGGATATCGATATCAACGTCGTTCCCAATCGGCGCGGACAGGGAATCGGTACGGCCGTCATCCGGGCCATGGCCTGCCGCCTTCTGGAGGCGTGCCAATGCGTGGTGGCCGAGGTCAAATGCTGCAACACCCCTTCCCTCAAAGCGTTTCAACGCGCCGGTTTTCGCGTCCATGACCACGCAACGCATCTGGTCGCCGAGACGGGAGAAATCGTCCCTATCGTGCGCCTGACGGCCATGCGGGCTCAGTTGTCAAGCCTGCGCCAAGAAGATCATGCTGTACTTTGATTTTGACGGCGTGGTGGCGGACAGCGTGCCGGCCCTGCACTCCATCTACTCAGATTTCTTAATATTTTACGATATTACGCCACAACCGGGCGAATTCGAGCGTCTCAACGGCCCCTCCCTGCAGGAAATCGTGGCCTGTCTCAAGCATGTCCATGGATTGCCTGGCGACGTCGAGGACCTACTGGCCCGATACGAGGCTTTGCGGCGTGACGCCTACGCTAAGCGGATCAAACCCTTTGCGGATGTTGCACGGGTATTGGACAGCTTGGCCGGGGCCGGCCAGACGCTCCATCTGGTCACCGCTTCGGAACCGGGACCGGTGCGAGACTTCTTGGCGACGTGGCGGCTGACCGAATATTTCCGGGAAGTGGTTTGCGGCAATGCCGTGGCGCGAGCCAAGCCGGCTCCGGACCTCTACCTGCTGGCCATGGAGCGCAGCGAAGATGTGTTTGCGGCCGGCTTGGCCATAGAGGATTCGGTCAATGGCGTCCGATCAGCCGTGTCGGCCGGATTGCGAGTGTTTGGCGTTCATGCGCAAGCCACGGTTCGGGCGGCGTTGACCGAGGCCGGGGCTTGGCGAACCGCAGCTTGCCTGGGCGATGCGCTGCCGACACTGGGGGCATGGTGAGAGCCGACGCGACAGTGCTCGCCCGGGGGGAGGTCACGGTACGGCTGGCGACAGCTCCGGACCTGACTGCACGAATGGCCGATCTGGAACCGAAAATAGCTGCAGCCTGGGCAAAGGCACGACAGGAGCAACCATGTTTGTACGACGCCCCCGTGCCGCATTTTCTGGAGCTTAAGGAAGAAGGAACGGGGATCGTACTGCGGGCGGCCGTCATAGGCTTTCGGCAGTTGCACGCAGCGCGGTGCCATCCGGAATGGGGGCTTGGCCTGACCCCCATTGGCATTAACGGCACGACGTTGACCAAGGACGGGCGCTTGGTTTTTGCCCGCCGGGCGGCCTTTGTCTCACAATATCCCGGTCTGTGGGAGCTAGCCCCATCAGGGCATTTGAGCCCCCCCTTCGGGTTCTTGGGGCAATGGAGGCACGAGCCTGACTTGCTGGCGGAATTCGAAGAAGAACTGGGCTTGAAGCGCTCACGGGTGACGGCAGTGCTCACCCTGGGGGTGCTGCGGGACAATCGATCACCCATGCTGGACATCTGTTGTTTGCTGCGCGTCAACGCTCTGGCCGACGAAATCCAGTCTGCCATGGTCGCCCTGGCCCCGCGGCAGGAATACGCCGAGGCGGCATTTGTTCCGCTGGACCAAGCGCAAGCTTTTGCCGCCGCCAGGGAACTGACGCCCTCGACCCGCTCCCTGCTGACATTGCTGCCCAAAGCTTGAGCAGCCAATCAGAGGGTCTTATCTATTGCCCTCTCAACAACGACTTTAAGTTCATCTCTCTCCACCGGCTTCGAGATATAGCCATCCATTCCCGCCGCCAGAAACAGCTCCTTGTCGCCGGTCATGGCGTAAGCGGTCATGGCGATGATGGGTATATGGGACTTCTCCCCAAGGTCCGATGACCCTCTGATGGCCTTTGTCGCTTCGACGCCATCCATCACAGGCATCTGGATGTCCATGAGAACCAGGTCAAAGTCCTGTTCGTGCAGGATGGCCAGGGCCTCCCTGCCATCCGGGGCGGTCGTCACCGAACAGCCCATTTTGTGCAGCATCCGCTTTCCGGCGAACAAGCTGAATTCGTCATCCTCTACCAACAGGATGCGCAACGGGGTTTCAGCCGGCCCGTCGGCCTGACGCGGCTGCTGGGCTGCTGGTTCCTGATGCGGGACAGGAAGTTTGAACGGCAGGGAAACGTAAACCGTGGTGCCGTTTCCCGCCGTGTTGTCAATCACCATCTCGCCGCCGAGGATTCTGACCAGCTTGCGGACAATGGCCAGCCCCAGCCCTGCCCCCTGGTAGCAGCGGGTATAGCTCCGCTCGCCCTGGACGAATGGTTCGAAAATGTCTTTGAGCTGCTCATCGGAAATACCGATGCCGGTATCGCTCACGGCAAACAACACCCGGACAGCCCCGCTATTCTTGGCCGGAAGAACCATGGCGTCGACTTGGACAGAACCGCTTTCCGTGAATTTGAGGGCGTTCCCGACAAGATTGAACAGGATTTGCCGGACACGCGTTTCATCGCCGATGAGCATGGGCGGCATTTGAGCATCGACATGAAAATCAAAAGCCAGGCTCTTTTCCCGTGCCGTGGGGCGGAAGATTTCCATGATGGATTCCTGGAGGCAGGCCGTGAAAAACTCCGCTTCGATGATCTGCAGCTTACCGGCCTCGATCTTTGAAATATCCAGAATATCGGCAAGCAGACGGGTCAGCCGCTTCGTCGACTTGATCGCCCCCAGAATGTATTCTTTCTGCTCGTCCGTCTGCTCGGTTGTTTGCAGCAACTGGAGCATGCCCAGGACGCCATTCAGCGGCGTCCGGACTTCATGGCTCATATTGGCCAGGAACTCGGACTTTGCCCGCGTGGCACTCTCAGCGGCCTCCTTGGCGTCCAAAAGCGCCTGGGCGGCTTTTACCGAGTCCGTGATGTCGCGGAACTCCACGGCGCGGACCATTTTCCCCTTGTACGGGAGATTGCGCGCCTCCAGCCGCATGGGAAACTCTTCCCCGTTTTTTCGGCGGCCATATTCCTCATAGGGTTTTTCATACCCCGCCCGAATATGGGCCATGACGACATCGCGCGACCGTTCCGCCACAAGGAACAGGCCATCCATGCCGATCAGCTCATCACGGGCATAGCCGAACATTTCGCTCAGCCCCAGGTTGCACTCCAGGATGACCCCCTTGTCATGAATGGCAATGCCGCCAAAGGAAGCATTATGTAACGCCTTGAAGCGCTCCTCGCTCTCCCGCAGCGCCTCTTCAGCCATTTTGCGGGCGGTGATTTCACGGGCAATGCCCAAAACGCCGATCAACCGGCCGTGGGCATCGTACATCGGGGATTTGATGGTCTCAAACAGGCCGCTGTAATCGTCTTCGACAAAGGTCAGCCACTCTTCGTTAATCCTGGGGCCGCCCGCCTCAATGGCCTTGCGGTCATTGTCTCTAAAAAAATCGGCCAGTTCCTTGTTAAAGAAGGCGTAATCATCCTTTCCGATTATGGCCGACTCATCAGCTCCGAAGAAACGCTCAAACTTTTTATTGCATTGCAAATACCGCCCATCAATATCCTTGAGCCAAACAAGGTCCGGAATGGTATTTATGATAGTCCGCAGCAATAGTTCCGATTGCGCCAAGGCATTTTGAGCTTCCTTTCGCAAGGTAATATCAGTGAACATGGCAAAAGAGCCATTAAATTCATTGCGATCTCCTTTTAAGGCTTTGGCGGAAACCATCGTCCACAGTTCTTTTCCATCTCTTCGGCGAAAACGACGTTCATAAACATCATCTTCACCACCATGTCTTCGGGCCATGCGTTGGCTGTGAAGTTCCATATCCTCAGGAAAAAAGTAATCCTCGACTTTTTGGCCTATCATTTCATCTGGACTATAACCAATCATGTCCGCCATCGCCGCGTTGACATAGGTCGTCACATGCTCTCGGTCCATGGCCCAGATTCCCTCGTTGGCCGTATCAACCAACAGCCGGTATCGCTCCATGCTCTCGATCAATTGCCGGCCTGTGCGTTCGCGCTGGAGATAATTGACCAACAACGAGCCTAATAACGCGGTCCCGACAGGATAGATGGCAATGACCGGCAACGCGATATTGTCCAACACCTTCAAGGCGATATCCCAGGGAAGGGTCAGCATCAGCGCCAGCATGACAATATTAACGACCAGACCGAACAGATACAGCTCGCGCCAGGTCATCTGATGCAGTTGGCGTCCCCTGTAACATCGCCAAACCGAACCGATAAGGCCTGAAGCCGCTATGACGCCAACGCCCGTCCATGCCCCCAGTCCGCCCTGGACCAACCGCAAGGCGGAAGTCATGATCACAGCGATCGCCGTGGACAACGGGCCGAAGAACAGGCCTGAGATCCCCACCAGGACAGAACGCGTGTCAAAAACCACCCCAGGCATCAGCTTCCACGGCGTCAGCATGACGACCACGCCAATGCCCCCGAGCGCAATGCCCGTGACCACCTGGGTCAGGAACGTATTGCTTTTTTTGAAGCGGACGACAGCCACTTCAAAGAGCAGCGCGACCGCCAACAAGAGAGAAACATTCTGAAACAGGCCTATGAATGAACTGTGTTCCATGCGAAGCCCATTTTTAGTAACATGCTAACGAAGAAGCGCAGCACACAACACAGAAAAACCAGAATGAGCCTCATCACCACGACGCACCGAAGTATTCAGCAATTGATACAATATACCATATTTTCAATAAGTTTACAGCTATCGTTCAGAAAAGCGCCCTGAGTGTAATGGCGTTTTCACGACCTTCCTACCTTCTTCGTTTTTTTTCAGCAATCACTCAACAGCTCTCGTCAAGCAAGGCTTTGATTTGCCTTTCAATTTCAAACAATAGAGAGTATACTCGATTTTTTTCAACCTTACTCTCTTTCACTACGCTGAGGCAGGTCCAATCTGAGAACTCTATTATTACTCCACACCCCGCCGCAGGATTTTTGCATGCTTCAGGATCGCAGCCAGGGACTTCGGGACCAGATAGGGCGTTGCGCGCTCTGGCAAAAGACCGGGTTTCAGGTACCCCGAAAACAGCCGCATAAATTCGGGACGGGCAACACGACATCACACGGCTGGCTCGACACACTGACACGCTCGGCGCGCAGATACAGGGACATCTGGCGGGCAGGCTCGCAACCTTGGGGGGCGCGGGGGGCAGAACAGAGGGGGCAGCAAAAACAGATGGCGGGACAGCAGCGGGACAAAATGAAGACTTGAAACAATCTGCGGGGAGAGGGACGAGAAGAATAGCTTTATAAAACAGGATGGTGCGAGAGAGGGGGTTCGAACCCCTATGCCTTGCGGCGCCAGATCCTAAGTCCGGAAAAATGCATTTCCAGTTGAACCACTGTGAACTGCAAACTGCCGTTTTCAATGGAGAATAACCCTGCTCTCGCGTCAGCTCTGGCAAGTGGACTTCGGCCAAAACTTGGGGCAGTTTTGGGGCAGAAAAACCATGCCGCAACAAGATGGCCAAAAAACTGTCGAGCAACTATCCCGGCGTCCGATTCCGGGAACATGAGACCCGGAAGGACAACCGCCGGCCTGACCGCTACTTTTCCATCCGCTACCGCTGCCGCGGCAAAAACATGGAGGAAGGCATCGGCTGGGCCTCCGAAGGCTGGACCGCCGAAGACGCCAGCCGCATCCTTGGCGAGATCCGCCAGAACATCAGGCGCGGCACCGGCCCGCAATCCCTCCGGGACATGGCCCGGGCCGCCCGGGGCGAGGCCGACGCCGCCGAAGCCGCACCCCTCACCTTCGGGGAGCTGGCCCGACGCTACCTCGACTGGGCCAAGCGTAACAAATCCTCGTGGAAAGAGGATGAATATCTTCTGGCCAAACGCGTCCTGCCCCTTTTCGCCCACCGCCCCGCCACATCGCTGACCCGTACCGACACCGAACAATTCCGAGACGCCCTGCTGGACGCCGGCGGGCTTTCGCCCATGACCATCAAACACCATCTTGTCGTCATCCGCCGCGTCTACAACTGGGCAGCGTCCACGCCCGTTGCCGACGATCCGGGACACATGCTTTTCGAAGGCCGAAACCCCGTGTCCGGCATCCGCATGCCCCTCGTCGACAACGAGCGCATCCGCTTCCTGACCCGCGAAGAGGCTGACCGACTCCTGGAGGCCGCCGGGGAGCGCCTGCCCGAGATGCACGACATCATCCTCCTGGCCCTGCTCACCGGCATGCGCCGGCAGGAGATCCTTGGGCTGATGTGGCAGGACGTCGACCTCGTCAACCGCATCATCTCCATTCCGGCCCGCCTGACCCGGGCCAAACGAAGCCGCAAGGCCTTCCTGGACGAGGAAACGGCCGCCATGCTGCAAGCGCGCCGCGAACATGCGCAATCCCCTTTTGTTTTTCCAGGCGCCGTCGACGGCCGCCGGGACCCTGACCACGTCACCCGGCAGTTCGACGCCCTGGTCAACGGCATCGGCCTCAACAACGGCGTCACAGACCCGAAGCATAAGGTCGTGTTCCATACCCTGCGCCACACCTTCGCCAGCTGGCTGGCCCAGGCCGGGGCGGACATCCATCACCTGATGGAGCTGACCGGCCACAAGTCGATTTCCACGATGCAGCGCTACGCCCACCTTATGCCCGGGAAAACCCGCGCGATCGCTTCCCTGGTTTCGCGTCGCGCTTCGCCAGCTCCAAAAGGCGTTCCTCCCGGGTCTTCCGAATCGTGACCGTCCACCGGGTCAGCAGCCACTCCACCAGATCCTCCCGGTAATAGGCCACGCTGTCGCCGACGCTCATGGCGTTTTTCGGCCCCTCGCGGCGGGTGTCATAGTTGGCCATGGATTCGGCCGAGACGAGTCCGCCAAGGAAGGTGCCCACATGCTTGCGGGCAATGACGGGCGGCAGTTCGGCCAGCAGGCGCTTGCGCATTTCAACGGCTTCGGGCGTCAACTCAGCCATGGGAAACCTCCTCGCGGTTTTCTTCTTCGGGTATTTGTTCGCTTCTGGCCGGATTGGCCGGGGCGGCCGGGGTGGTCGACACCCGGTCTTCCGCGCCGACGATGACCACCCGCAGCCCCGTGCCCAGGCGGGCTTCCAGGGCTTGCTTCAGTTCCGTCACGGTCGGTTCCGGCGGCGGCGGCGCAAAGGCCGGCTCCTGCACCGGCCCCTTCCGGTCCGGATCGCCCGTCAGATAGACAGGCCCGGCCCCGGTCCGAATCCAGGTCGGATTGAGGCCGAATTTCTCGTAGAGCACCACCAGCCAGGCATCGGGAATCGCTCCGCGCCGCTTGGCGTCGGATATGCTCGATTGCCTTATGTCCAGGCACAGGGCCAGGGCCACCTGGGTATGCAGGTTCGTTGTTTCGCGTATCCGCTCCATCGCCTCATCGAACATGGCCGCTCCTTTGGTTGGGGGTTCCCGGCCCCGGCCCGGCCGCGCCTGCACCTGCGCGGCCGGGCCCTGGACCGGCGGAAACGGGGCTGACGAAACCGGTCCGCTCACGGGGCATTCCCCGCCCGTTCCCGATTCTCGGCGGCGGACAGTCGGCGTCCGGCTGGCATAAAGGAGGGCCACCGCGCCCTTCCCGCCGGCTTGGCATGTCCCTGCCACCGTGCGCCTTTGATTCCCCGCCCCCAGGCCGGACGCCAGGGGAGGTCCGGCCTGGAAAGCCCCTTTCGGGTTCCAGGTGGGGAGAGCCTGGAGGCGGGGAATCAAAGGGCCTGCCCCGGGCGGGCGGGCCGTCCCGCCGCGCCCGGACTCACCGCTATTGCCCGCCGGTTTCCCTGGCCCCGGCCACGTAGGGCTCAAAACGCAGGGGATCGTACACGTCGGTCCGGAAATGGCCGTCCAGGAAACGGCCGATGAGCAGCGTTTCCTGCGACGCATCACCCGACGCCGGCACGGCATCGGTATCCAGGACCACGCCAAAGGGACTGCCGGCCTCCATATCCCGCCCCAAGGCCTTGGGCACGACCAATTGCCCGGGCATAAAAATGTTGGGCCTTGCGTAGTCCGCATAGGCTGCCAGCAGCCGCGCGGCTTCCTCCTCGGGTGAAAGCGCCGGATTCGGGACTTCGCGCCGGTCGGCCATGGCCTGTATGAGGCTCATGGGGATTGACGCCAGCCCGACGGACAGGCTTCCCGGCTCTTTCCCGTCCTTCCCGGGCCTGCCGCCTTCCGCCCCCCTCTGCCGGGCCTCCTCCCGACCGTCCGTTTCCTGTTCCGCCCTGCCGGCCGCCCCATCCACGTTGGTTTGCAGATCGTCCATTGCTGTCTCCTGTCGGTCAGTATGTGCAGCCACAATCGGCCTACCACCCTTCCCCATCATCGCCGGGCCGATGGTCCAGCCCGCCCGCAGCCGCCAGCCAGACCATGGCCGCCGGCCACGCCAGCGCCAGCAGAAGCCTCCAGCCCATGTTCCGCCCCCTCCTGCTTGCAGCGCAGCAGCGCCCGGCAATCGCCGGCTGCGGTCTCCAACTGCTCCACCAGTTCGGCCAGCGGCTGCGGCTCCAGCACAAACCCGGGGCGCAGGCTGCGGCCGTAGCGGCGGTAATCCGCCAGCAGCCGGAACATGAGGTCATAGACAATGGCCGCCGCTGCTTCCTCGCGTTCAATCATCGCCAGCATCGCGCCACCCCCTGGCCCGTATGAGCCATTCGATCGCAAAACAGGCCGCTCCGGCCAGGAACCACGCGGCTATGGCCGCCACTGCCCAATCCTTCATTCCCTGTCCCCTTCCGGCAGGCTGCGTTCGATGCCGAAATACTGCCGTGGTTCGGGTTCTTCCGGCAGGATCAGCCGGTCCTGTACATGGCGCACCGCACCAAGCGCCCCTTTCACGGCCCGCTGGTTGATGCCTGAAAGGTCCGGGTGGTCCAGGCACAACTCCATCTTGGCGATGGCCACGGCCAACCGGCCGATGAGTTCAGGGTCCGCCGGCATAGCTCACTCCGTGAACATGTCCGCCCGGTCCAGCAGCGTCCGGGCCGCCGGCTCCCGTTCCTGGGGGACCAACCCATGTTCGAGCAGGTCACGCACGAGCCTGGCCAGCTCCCGGACCAGGGTCCGGCACCGCAGCGTCTGGGCTTCGGCCGCAGCCAGGGCTTCTTTGCGGACGTCAGGCATCAGCCGCCCTGCCGTCGTTTAGCGCCTCGCCCTCGACCAAAAGCCGCCCGGCCAGCTCCCGCAGCTCCAGCCGCAGGCACACGCCTTCGCGAAGCAGATAGCCCATGGCCCCCATGATCCGCCGGGTCTCGGCCAGCTCGGCCCGGGAGAGGCGTCGCATTTCCTGGTACGTTTCCAGCTCCTTGCGCAGCTGCCCAAGGGAGCGCGCGTACGCCTCCCGCTCCCCGGCCCAGTCCCACGAGCCGGCGAGCCACGACCAAAGCCTGCGCCACCAGGGCATCCGGGAAGGTTCCGCCGCCGCCATGGCGGCGTCCGTCCCGCCCAAGGGGGAGCGGTCAAAACGCAGATGTTTGGGCGCCACGGGAAAGGAGCCCCGGGCCTCACGCGCTGCCGCAGCCAGGGTCGCCACGGCCAGAAGCGCCGCTTCGGAAACCTGCCGGCCCTGGGACGGCGAAAGCGTGCCGCCCATGTCGCGCAACAGCTCCAGGGCGTTGCCGGCCTGGACCAGACCGCGTAGAAGCAGCCCCGTCGCCACGCCGGCCTTCCCGCTCCACGGCTGCGGCGGGTCGTCTCGCAGGCACCGCTCGTATTGCGCCACCAGCCATTCGATGAGCAGCGGCGTGCCTAGGGCTTGGCAGAAACGGGGCACCAGCGGCAGCGGGATGAACTTGTCCACCGCCGCCTCGCCAAACCAGCAGCCCACGGTCTGGCGGTTGCGGTCCATGGCCGTGGCAATGGCGTCCAGGTCCAGGCCGGACATGCGGCGCATCACCTGGATCACCTGCAAACACGTCGCGTCTTCAAGGGCTTGGCCGGGGTTCATGAAACAATCCTCCCGAAGTATTCGCGGTTTCCGCTTGCCAGGACGGCTAGGTACGGCCCATGGGCCACGGTTCCGCGCCCACGCTGTCGCGCACCATTGCCCGGCCGTCCTGTGCGGCCGTCCGACGTCTGGCGCGGTTCAGCTTTGGCGGATGCGCGACCGGCGTTTAGGCCCGGGTTTCCCGGGTTCGCGCGGTTCGGGCAGCAGCTCGGCCGGCACGCCCAGGGCGATCAGGTTTCGGATATGGTCAGGAGTGGCCCGCCGGCCGGCGATGATGTTGGAGAGCGTGGTTTTGGACATGCCGGCGTCGGCGGCGAGATCCTTGAAGACGATGCGTCGTTCGATGAGCCAGGCGCGGCAGCGATCTTGACGCGTAGGGGTAATTGTGTGAACAGGTTCACAGTATTGCATCGTGAAACCTCTTTCGGTCCGCTGTCAGGACGGGCAAAGTCCTGGTTGGCGAAAATGTATCCCTGGTTCCCGGACTAATGAAAAACGAGGACGCCTGTCAACGTTTTTCAAGGGCAAAAGATGAATTTCGACGACAAAAATGACTTTGCTCAACGATTACGCCACTTAATCCAGTGCCTTAAGATAAAGGACACTGAATTCGCTCAACAGGGTGGCGTAACGAAGCAAACACTCAGCGGATATTTAACGGGAAAAAGAGAACCCGGCCGGAGTACCCTGGCGAACTGGGTAAACGCTTTTCACGTCAACGGAACGTGGCTGCTAACTGGCGAAGGGGGAATGTTTTCCGAGGACTGTAATCAGAAAACAAACGACTTTCCTCAGGAAGAGATATCGGATAAGCTCACATGTGAGCAGCGCAACATGCTCACCTACAAACGTCTTCAAACCGAGCTAGGCATGGACAAGCAGCGCATCGCCGAAGGCCTCGAAGCCATCGTGATGGGCAAGCGGCCCAGCTCACGTAAGCCCGCAAAGGAGTACGGATCCGGCGAGGACGTTGGTTACAGTGAGAGGGGTGGGGATGAGTTGTTTGGGGGTTAGGGAAGGAAGATAATTTCGCAGAATGCCAATCAGGACTTTCGTAATGGGTCGCCAAATCTCGAAAGAATCATGCGCCGAAGCGGTTATAAAGGGTATAAAGAAAGCCCAACGAAACTACGAACAATGGTCAGGCGGTGATTGGGTTTGGACTGCTGCGGAATACATGTTGACTGTATATGTCGCCAAAGAAATTTATGCTATTGATGGCACTAAATATGTTACGATTGAACACAACGTCCTTCAGGCAATTAATGATGCAGGTGCGATAGCTCCTGGCCCAAAGCCAAAAAATGCTCGCGTCCGGGGACGTTTTGACATTTTGCTCTGGTGGGCAAGTGAATATCCTAGAGCTGTAGTTGAAATTAAAAACCAGCCTTACGGATCAGACGTTTGCACAAAAGATTTCAATAGAATTGACGAAGTGCTTAGAATCCGCAAGGAAGAAAGCAGCCTTGAATTTGGAATGTTCGGATTTTACACATCTGCCATAGGCAATTGTGAAAAATCTGCAACAGACAAAGTCGTCAACAAAATTAGAAACATCAAACAATTGGCGATTGACACTATAGGGCGCAATTGTAAAATTAAATTATTTCATTCAAAGATATACACGGACAAACACGAGAGCGCTTGGGCAGCCGGATGTCTATTGATTGAACGTAGATAAAGAAATTTTTACGCAAGCACCATGCAAAGCTACTCAATCACAAACACCTTCAAAGCGAACTAGGCATGGACAAACAGCGCATCGCCGAAGGCCTCAGAGCCAGCGTGATGTGTAAGCGGCCCAGCTCACGTAGGCTCGCAAAGGAGTCCGAATTCGGCGAGGACATTGGTTACAGTGATGCCAAAAAATTACAAATTTTGACTAACAAAGGACAGGCAAATGAGCACGTACTCAGACATAATGTTACAACTTGTAAATTCTATTGACAAAATAACATCAGTATCAACGTATATTGTTTTTCTATTACTACTGATTGCCGGCATAAAAAGCGGTGTATTCAAAACAAAAAACACTAAGAATTTTGATATTGAATCCAAAAACGACAGCGAAGCGAATGCGACAGCACAACAAAAACTAGACAGCACTGCAGACGACACGAATAAACACAGAACATACGAAGAAAGTAAACTTTTAGAATACTACACCCAGGCGCTCAACCAATCAAAAACAAGCTTTTGGTTCAGCTTAATATTTGCGTCATTAGGGTTTTGCATAATTGCCAGCTCTCCATTTCTATACAAAGAAGGAGGAGGACTTGACGCCACAGTAAAACTTTTATCAGGAACCATAGTTAGCTCTGTATCCTCCCTATTCTTCATCCAATCAAAACGCGCTCAACAAGCCATGGTAACCTTTTTTGATAAACTTCGCTCTGACCGCTTAGCATTGGAAGCTAAAAATATTTCAAACGAGATACAAAATCCAGATTTAAAAGATAAATTAAAAACAATTCTTGTCTTAAACAATGCAGGACTTGACACTTCATCATTGCTTTCAGATTGCAAACTCTAACCGACACTAAACAACGACACCAAAATCATACACAAACACATACTAAAAATAGCATTCTAGCAACGTCAACCCAGCAAAACTACATGCAATGCCACGAATACCACTTGACATCCGCCCCTGATATGCAAACAACAAAGGAATATCTACAAACTTTTCACACCTAAAAACCGTGCTTCAAACCCAAAACATATCACTATCCGATAAATCAAAACTCAAAAAGATCAAATAAGAACACAATGAGCACTGCCGTATTCACAAAAAATCGTAGTATTTTTTGGCTAAGAATAAACGAAAACGACGACGGAAGTTATGCTTTTTTTGTATCAGATGCCGCCCAAAGAGTACTCAACTACCACTTTCCAATCCTTTTCCAGATAAGCCCAACTGGATGGAAAGATGGAAAGTCTAATGTCAAATACATCTGGATCCCAAAAGACAGAACATGGAACATAGACATTGAATCAATAAAAAAATGGGCTGATTTTGCCGTCAATCATTGCGTCTGGATTGATTGTGCCAACGAAATTGAATACTGCGTCGCCTGTGATTTCAATTTTGAAGTTATTAACAACGAATTCAAGCGCACACCATTGGGATTGGCAGAATTTAAAATAAAGTATCGAATTGACAACATCCCAGAAACTGAAAAAGCTACTCATCTAAATCTGATGTACAACAAAATGTGTTGTGCTTTTGATCTATTGCCATTACGATACAAGCCAAGCAGGATGCTCTTCGGAAAGACCACGCCACCCATAATTACATCCATACCAGCAAATACAGGAAAAGGAAAACTTGCGTGGAACCTCGCAAAATATATAGCTCGCCAAAAAAGTTTTGACTTGGTAGAAGCTCAGCTATTGCCACCCAAGCCAGAAATGAAAAACCTGCGCTTACAAGAAAAAATAACAACTTGGCTAAATTTATATCAGATTCCAATGTCCGTTAGCTTCAATGGAGACATGCGAGATCGAGAAATTGTTATAGTTGATGACCTATACCAATCCGGTGCCACTATGCAAGCATATGCAAAACATCTAAAATCTTTAGGAGTACGTGACATTTATGGTTTAGCGTGCGTCAAGTCAATGAGAGACAGTGACAACCAATGATATCTTCTATTCTTCAATTCTTACAAGCAAAAGGATCCGGCGAAGCGCTGCTTCGTCGTTTTCTGCTTTTTGCTGCGATAAATGGAAAAAATGCAGCAAAGAGCTTATGCACATCTATCAACAACCTCTCCAATGAACTCAAAATAAATAATGACGTTGCATCAAATATTGTAAATTCAGCAAGTGAAGCATTTTTTTTACATGAAAGCCTTTACAAAGACAACATAAATGTTGCTTGGATAGGCTCAGATGTCTACCCACACCACCTCGTAGCAACATTAAAATACGATGCTCCTCCTGTATTGTTTTTTAAAGGATGTAATAAGTTATTTGACAATATGGGAGTTGGATTTTGCGGGTCAAGAAAAGCGTCAGAAAAAGGACTTTTAATAACTAGGCGTTGTGTTGAATTACTAGTTGACAAGAAAATTTGCGTAACAAGCGGATACGCACACGGCGTTGACATGGCTGCACATAAAACTGCGTTAAAAAACGGTGGAAAGACAATATTTGTTCTTGTGGAAGGAATAATGCGGTTCCAGCACAAACGGGAGATTGCAGAATTTCTTTCAGATGACAATTATTTAGCCGTCTCACAGTTTCCACCTAATTTAACTTGGTCTGCTCGTAATGCCATGAAACGCAATGGGACAATAATTGGTCTTTCTGATGCTATGATTCTTGTAGAATCTGGCATTACAGGTGGTACTTTTGCTGCAGGCAAAGAAACTCTACAGCGAGGCCAACCGCTTTTTGTTATCGACTATGCTGCACCTGGACCATCCGCAGAAGCGAACCCCAATTTTATAAAAAACGGAGGCATCCCTATCCGAGGAAATTCTGATGGCATACCAAATCTTGAAAAGATATTTGACATTACCAACCAAAGCAGACGTAACGATATAAATACAAAAGACCTTTTTACAAAGCATCAATCAATTAAATACCTTCAAAAACATGAAATTTTACTCAAATCCAGAAACAAATTAATCACGCGAGACACATAACAAAGGATTGTATTTTATGATATTTCCAAATGATCCGATCTTGATTGATGAGTTCATAAAGCAAGGAATCAGCAGAGACGACTCACATAAATTGTTTAACTCTGGATACTATATTGCAGCAGACGGTCATATAGCTGATTCTTTTTATGGCAACAAATACTATTCTGGACTTCATCCTCTTAATTCTAGTGGTGTTAAATTTTCTCCAAAAGAATTTACAGTTTCATCATTATCAGAAATAAAATCAATATTGTCGGAGCCAGAGCACGCCGTGTACCGCAGTCGTATGGTTTTTCGAGGCCAGACAAAAGAGTACTACACTCAGCGCGAGTATCCAAATCCTATTGCTGAGCATAAAGGCAAAGAAAGACTCATCATACCAGGATATTGGCGTAAGTTTTCAACCAATTGGAATTTGCGTTTTTCTGCACCTGACTACGAGTCTGTATTTTTATCAAACTATGGCGACGAACTTATATATCATGGAATTGCGAACTGGCGAAACTTGGCATCAATCAATTCGAGTCGCTACGGCCCACATTTACTTTCGGATCTTGAAAACTTTCCCGATCCTGAAAGTCAAGAATATGGTAGACGATGGCAAGCTTTTAAAATTCAAGGTATAGCAAACACATCACTTCCACTTGTTGAACAACACTACGGCATAGAAACAACTGGTTTAGACGTTACGTTTGACGTATCAATAGCAACTTTTTTTTCTTTACATCAGTTTACAAAAAGGCACGACGACACAGCTTATTATCAACCTATAGATCCACTTTTACACGCTGGAATAGTATATTGTATAGTTTTCGAATCTCCACCTCTAACAAGAGCTACGCAAAACTATTTAAATAATGAAATTTTTTCTCATATAAAGCCTACGAGACCAGTCTCGCAGGACTGCGCTCTCCCATTTTTCGGACGCCACAACATTAACGAGGCCGTTGCAGATTTACTTTGTATTTTTAAAATTGCTCCAAACTTCAGCACAGATGATATACCAAATTCAAACGATCTTTTCCCTGAAATATATAAAGACCCTTTTTACAAAGCAGCGCTCGAAGCTAAATTTAAAGCTATGAAATCTAGTCCCTTAAAAAATATCGTCGAGTATTCTTTGTGAATTACAAAATAACTTAGGTCCAATATGGATATAAACATAAAACACGGATTGCCCGGCCGAGGCTCCCGAGTTCATCCCAATGTTGAAGCCGGTGTTGCTGGGGTCATCCTCGGCCAGCCGGCTCCTGAGGATACGCGGCAGGCTGTCCACGTCATTACACTTCGCCTGGGTCATGGCGAACCCGTCCGTCGCGTGGCGCTTGGTGATGACCAGATGGTGGCCGGGCGACACAGGAAATCCATCCGGAATGGCAAAGACGGAATCAAACTCCTCGACAATCTGGCTCCTGGCCACCTATCAAACGAGTCAGTCATCGAACACGTCAGCTCGGTCAGGATGTCACTGTTGTCTTCCGTCTTGCCCGATGCAATCTGATCGCTGAGAATCAATCAGCCAAGACTAACCGACTGTGTCATCGGAGGATTTGGATGTATCCAGTTACAAGTGAAAATCACATTAGACGGTTATAAAACTCGTTTTTTAAATATACTAACACTGAACTAATAAATTAAGAAAGGAACAATTATGAATCTTGGGCATCTTGAGCGAGTTGATCTTCGCAATATATGGGAGACAGAGGCTCAACATTTCACTCCTTGGCTTGCCCAAGAAGATAACTTGGCAATTCTATCGGAAGCTCTCAATATTGAATTAGAACTTGAAGCACAAGAACAAAACGTTGGTCCATTTAGAGCAGATCTTTTATGTAAAAACACAGAAGACAGCTCTTGGGTGTTAATCGAAAATCAAATGGAAATCACGGACCACAGGCACCTTGGGCAATTGCTCACATATGCCTCAGGTCTCCAGGCCGCTACTATTGTTTGGATTTCTGCCAAATTTACAGATGAACATAGAGCGGCCTTGGATTGGTTAAACAATATAACCGAAGAAAATTTCCGTTTTTTTGGCTTGGAAGTAGAGCTTTGGAAAATAGGGACTTCCGCAGCTGCTCCAAAATTCAACATTGTATCAAAACCTAATGACTGGTCTAAGACAGTATCAAACGGAAAAAAAAGCATAGACAACAAATCAACATCTGAGATCAAACAAAAGCAATACAGCTTTTGGGAATTACTTAAAAATCAATTTGATAATTTAAGATGTGGCATTCGGATCACAAAAGCACTACCTCAACATTGGATCAATATTAGCATTGGAAAAACTGGATTTAAAATCTGCCCAACACTTAACACTAGAGAAAGCAGGCTCGGCGTTGAACTATACATATCATGCCAGAATTCTAAAGAACTATTTCAACAACTATACAGCCAAAGAGACTCTATTGAGCGTGAATACGGCGAAGCATTGGACTGGCAAGAGCTGCCAGACAAAAAGGCTTGCAGAGTTTTATTTACCAAGACTAAAGTAAATCCTTTATTAGAATCGTTGTGGCCCGAGTACATCAATTGGTTTGAATTGAACATAAAGAAATTTTACAGCTGCTTTTATAATAGGATAAAAACACTTAGTGCTTCACCACAGCTAGAAGATGACGAGCCAAGTCAATCGTAAGCAAGTTTTAACATACTTCTGCAAAATCAATTTATAAACAAATATCTAAATTCAATACCCCATTTTGCAAGGGATCACCCCTCTCACCCCACCGCGCGGATTTTCCGTATCGCCATCCCTCCTCGGAATGAGATGGATATGGACATGAAACACGGTTTGCCCGGCTGAGGCTCCCGAGTTCATGCCGATGTTGAAGCCGGTTATGCTGCGGTCATCCTCGGCCAGCCGGCTCCTGAGGATCCGCAACAGACTGTCAGCGTCGTTGCGCTCAGCCTGGGTCATGGCGAACCAGTCCGCCGCGTGGCGCTTGGTGATGACCAGATGGTGGCCGGGTGAAACAGGAAATCCGTCCGGCATGGCAAAGACGGAATCAAATTCCTCGACAATCTGGCTCCTGGCCGCATCGTAACAGAACGGACAGCCCGGAATCGCTTCGCCCTGGGCCAGGGCCCGATAGTCCGTATCCTCTTTGTTCCCCTTGGACCGGTTGCACTTGGAGCAGAGCACCTGCAGGTTGGCGTACTCGTTGCCGCCGCCCTTGGAACGCGGCCGGATGTGGTCCACATCCAGCGGCCGCTCCTGGTTCGTGGCCCCGCACAGCGCGCACCGCCCACCCGACTCCGCCAGCACCCGGTTGCGCAGGCTCCCGGGCACAGGATCGGTCTCCAGCATCCGATAGTCCCAGATCCCCAGCCCGCGCTTAAGAATGTACTCCTGCAGCTTCCGGTCGCAGATCATCCTGATCTGCGCCTTCTGCTCAAAGGACAACTTTCCCGTGGTCAGCTCCACCAGATTGCCGCTCGAAGCCACCACCCCACGCCGCTGCAACACCTTGAGCGGCATTTCCTTGATCTTCCGCTCATAATACACAATCTGGCTTTCATCCTGATCCAGAAAGGCCATCGCCAGTTGCCGGACGGTGGCCGATCCCCCAGCGTCCACCAGCGAACGAATGAGCAGCGGCTGGTATATGTGCTGCATGGCCATCCGGTGCTTCAAAAACTCCACCAGCTCCTGAAAATCCATGGATCCGCCTGTAAGTTGATTTCGTATCTCGTGTTACCCAGGCCATCTTACCGCCAAGTTACAGATGAAACGTCAAAATGCGTTTCCCCGCAACGACGGTTTTTGCAATCCCATCCTGGGAAAGCGCGTCGTAAAAGAAGGTGAACCACCTAGTCTAGCGGTTCACCTTCAAACATCTTCAATTATATTATTTAAATAAGATTCAAATCGAAATGGAACTCCACTAGAATCGACTTAATCCTTCCATTGCTCTGAAATGGCGTATATCTTCTCCTTAAGTGAAATAAAAACATCCACAATTTGAGGATCAAACTGTGTTCCACTGCCTTGAACAATTATTGACTCAGCCTCTCTCACAGGCATAGCTTTTTTATACGATCGGTCACTGCACAAAGCATCAAAAACATCAACGAGCGACACAATGCGGGCTTCTAAAGGAATATTTTCACCGGAAAGACCAAAGGGGTAACCCGTTCCATCCCATCGTTCATGATGAAACAAAGCAAGAATTCTAGCCATCCGTAGCAATTCATAATCATTATACCCAAGGACTGCTTGAGGATTGGCACATAGATCTCGAGCGCCTTCACGATCATCTAAAGAACCTAATATTTCGCAGCCGTAAGTACAATGCCTTCTCATTATATCCCATTCTTGCTCTGTCAAACGACCTGGCTTAAGTAAAATTTCGTCTGGAATGCCGATTTTGCCAAGGTCATGGAGTGATGCGCACTCAGCAAGTATATTACAATGATCCTCTTCCATGCCCATAGCTTGCCCGATAACGCGACTGATTTGAGCCACTCGAAAAACATGCTTTCCTGTCTCATTATCTTTGAATTCAGCAGCTCTACTCAAACGCATCATAACTTGATGCCTAGTTTCCTCAACCTCAGCTGTTCTCTCCCTAACCAATCGTTCAAGATTTTGCTGATAAATACGATTTTCTCGCACCAAGCGTGCACGCTCAATGACATTTTTTAAAACATGATCAAACACATCCATGTTATGCAACGGCTTGGTAATGAAATCCCAAGCTCCAAGCCGCACAGCAGAAAGAGCGTCTTCTACAATACCGACACCAGAAAGCACCACTATAGGTATTTCTTTATCAAACTCTACAGCGTGCGCAATAAATGAATAACCATCCATAACTGGCATATTAAGATCTACGACAACTGCTTCTATTTCGCCGTGATGCTGCTTAAGCAATTCCCAACCTTCCAAACCATTGGCAGCCTCGTAGACGTCATAGTCAACATCTTCTAAATGAGCAAACAACGAACGACGCAAACCATCCTCATCATCAATAATCAATATAGCCATATCAACTCTCGGATTGTTGTCTTAGTTGACGAATACGATGCAAGATTTCATGAAGATCACAAGGCTTTATAAAAGCATCATCGGAAGTGAGTCCGATCTCTGCAAGAGTTTCAGGATCAAGAAGATCAATAGACCCAGTATGAAGCAAATAATGCTCGCAATACCCCATCTCTCCAGCAATACGAATAAATTCATTGCCATTAATGCCGGGCAAACGCATATCAACAAGACATATGTCTGCCTGTTCTTCTCGTAATCGTTCAAGGGCTTCTTCAGCCGTGGCTGCAGTTCTGACTTCTAGTTCGTCTTCATAATCTTCAAAAAAAAGCAAAAGATTATGTCGAATACGCTCTTCATCTTCGACAATAAAAAGACGCTGTCGATGCTGGCTCATAAAGGCTTCTCTAAGGCTTGATCAGTGGGCAACTCAATAAAAAAAACAGCTCCTTCACCAATGACGGACTGAACTCCCATCCGCCCTCCATGTCCCTTGGTGACAATAAAATACGAAACTGACAAACCAAGCCCAGTACCAACTCCTGGTGCTTTTGTCGTGTAGAATGGCTCAAATATTCTGCGCTGGATTTCGGGAGGTACCCCAGGTCCGTTATCCTCTATTTCCACCCGAACCATATCGGCCTCGGAAATCATACGCACAATGATCTTTGGCGAAGCCACAGGCGGATCAGCCGAAGCCAAAGCCTGAGCTGCATTCCGTAAAATATTAAGAATAACCTGTTCAATTTCTGTTTCTGTACAATGTATGGGCTGAACGATCTCCGGAAAATCGCGTTCGATAGAAATTCTTTTAAAATCATAATTTTTTTTCAAATCATAATCACTAGCAGCCAACACAACTGCACGTTCAATAATAGCCGAAAGATCACAAACAGCTCGTTTAGATTCACTCTTCCGACTAAAATCAAGCATGTGCCTTATAATAGCGGACGCTCGAACAGCCGCGTCTTTAATATCGTGAACAAAAACGTCCACTTGACGTGCCTCTATATAACGAACAACATCCTCAAGATTGACGCTTATTTTATGTGCAACATCATGATTCTTCTTAAAATCAAGACGAATACGCTGTACAATATTTTGTGCAGCTTGCAAGACAATCCCAAGAGGGTTATTGATCTCATGAGCAATGCCGGCAGCAATCCCGCCAATTGAAATCATTTTTTCTGTTTGAATCATCATCTCATGCGCTTTGTGCAATTCAGTAATATCCCGAAGCACAGACATACGATAGCGCACAGCGCCAGTATCCACTGTCTGACACGACATGGAGAATACTAACTCTCTTCCCTCAGCGACCTGGACAACAACCTCGACATTGGAAACTGATTCCTCCTGAGACATCAGAGACACCGTTTCACTTTGACCATTCAAGAACAATCCAACATCCATGAAATTTCGACCAACTATTCTTTCTCTATTGGTATTAAATAACTCCAAAAAACGTTCATTTACATCTAGAACTTTATTTGTTCCGAGATCAGTGAGCATAATGCTATCAGGCGACAACAAAAAAAGACTTGAAAACCGGCTTTCTGAGTCTCTCAAATTTTTTAAAACCTTTCTGAGAGCATTAAGAGACACAGCAACAACAACAAGTATCAAAATAGAAACACCAACATTCACGGCTGCAAGATGATTTACAGGAGCAACTATCTCTGCTTTTTCAGCTTCAACAACCAATAGCCAGCCAGTAATTGCATTTCGCTTAGTCAAGCTAATTCGTTGTACACCATCACGAACATAATTCACGATTTCATTTGACTCAGCTGAGTTGACAATAAATTTTGTTTCTTCTCCAACACTAAAGGCATTTCCAGAACTCCAGGATGGACGTGCAAGCACCACACCATTTTCATCAATAATAAACCCGCCTCCATGAATTCCAATTCGAACTTTAGACAGAAGACTCCGAGCAAACGTTTCAGTATCACGTATAATAACGAGCACACCATCCACAGTATTGGCTGATGATTTGATCGGAAATGAAGCCACAAGAATCGGAGACCCGCTCACTCTTGATACAGCTATTGTTTCTATTGTGGGCTCTCCTGCACGAGCTTGCAAATAATAGCGGCGGTCAGAGACATCAAGTTTGCCAGCCAAAGACTGGTCAGAAGCCAAAACAATTTGACCATTAGTATTCATCAAATAGTAGCGTTGAAACACATCATCTTTAATATACTCTTCTAATTTGCGAGTCGCAGCTTCTCGAGCCGAGCTGCCCAAGTAGCTCGACTCTAAACCAAACAACAACACTTTTTCACGACTAAGAAAGCGCGCCTGAGCTAGCACATCTCTCACTTCAACAGTAATTTCATGATCAAGCAATGAAAGACTTTGCTTGATCTGAGCATTAGCCAAATCTTCTACAACATGCTTAGTATAAACGTATGCTAAGACTGTACTTAAACACGCACCAACAAAAACAGTCAACAGAATCGGAAGTAGCGGACGATCAAGCGCAGCATTGAATTGAACGCGACGGGTTAATCTTTTCACTGAATTACCACTTCGCTTGCTTCAATGAATTCATAGGGTAAATTAATACCAAGACGAGCGGCTGTCTTGAGATTTAAAAACACGATGCCCCGTTGATTAAGCTGGATCGGTAGGGAGGCTGGAGCTATCTTATCTACAAGTACCTGATATGCAAGCTTTCCCGCAAGAAACCCTTGCTCATGTCCAGACTCGAGCACACCTGCCAAATGACCATGATCCTTTGAAAAGTCTGTAAAGCCTAAGGTAGGCTTGGTCACATTGGAGTTGTTCCAGTCACTGACCAATTCAGGAGGAACAACTTTATTCGTATTCTCATCTTTTAGCGAATGATAAAGACCAAGAGCTAACACATCAACGCGATCATGATAATGCCGCACTAAACTTTGCCACTGTTGAAAAGTACTAGCCTGCTCTACGCCAAGAACTTCCAAAGGAAAAACGCCCCCAACTTCTCTTTCTCTCTGCAGATCAGCTAGGACATAGCCTGCTGATTCGGAACTATCGACAAGCACTGCTACAGACTTGACCCAGGGCAAAAACTTTGCCATCAACGCAAAACCTTCACGAAAATGCCATCTTTCTTGAACTCCTGTTACATTCACAGATGGATAACCGTATTGAGACAGAGGGGCATTGACTCCGCAAAAAACGACCTTTGGACCATCTTTATCTTTCAAATATGGAACAACAAGATATACCTGAGCTGGATCGTCAACAGCAACAACTAACTGCACATTGTTTTGAACAATCTTGTCAAAAATCTCAAGACTTCGTTTTCGCAAAAACTCCGGGGATGGGTTATTTTTAGCATCTAAATAATAAATATCGTACGACACCTCAACTCCTCGCAAAGCTTCTAAAATTCCCTCAGTTATATTTTTTGTCCAAACATATTCCTCTCCATAGCTATGAACAATGGCAATACGATAAGGACCAGCAGCAACTCCGTGCGCAACGCCCAATCCACTTAAACAACTGACGACAAAACAAAACAATATTATAAAAGACTTCAACAGCGAGAACATACATACCTCCACTCACGACCAGCGAGGCGTTCAACTACATTACTGATGAAAAATTCAGCCAACAAAATACAGACAAAATATTCATTTTAATATTAACTAAGCCCAGGGTCACGCCAAATAGAAAATCTATTCTTACCTTTATGCTTTGAATCATACAACGCTGAATCAGCCTTTGACAGCACTTCTTCAATATTATTATTACGACCAAAGACTACACACCCAATACTAACTGTAATTTTTATTTTTTCTTTTTGAGTGTCAAACAAATTTTCATTAAATTCCACAATCAATCTATTTAGAAATGGCGCAACATCTTCCTTACCAACACCAGGAGCCACAACACCGAATTCTTCACCACCAACTCGACCAAGTACATCAACTTGGCGCAATGAATTTTTCAGTATATGAGCAACATATATTAAAGCCTGATCTCCAACTGGATGCCCATAGGTGTCATTAATTGCTTTAAAATTATCTATATCGATCGACAATAAGGCATTCGAAACATCAAATCTCGCAGATCGTTGTAATTCGCCATGCAATGACTCCATAAATTTTCTTCTATTATATACACCTGTAAGTTGATCAGTTGACGACAAAATATCTAACTTTTCTTCTGACATTTTAAGCTCAGTACTATCACTAGAAAACACTACTACCCCTTTTTGAATATTCCCTTTGACTTCTGAATACGGGGTATAAACTACAGACATATAGCGCCGACCTATCCCTGGAAAATCAAACCACGCCTCATACTTTGCTTCTACACCACTTAACGCCTTGTCAATATTAGGCTTTACAAAGTCACAATATACATTTTCTTCAAAAAACTCTCTTACTTCATGTCCGACAATATCAATTTCATTTTTTCCAAACACTTTGCAATAATATTCATTAACAAGAACATATCGACAGCTACTATCTACAAGAGAAAACAACGCAGGCGCATTTGCAATAATTTTTTTATACCTAGACAAATTCACCCTTGCCACTTCTTTTGTATAAACTAAACCTATTGTTGTTTTGAACTGAAAAATACTATATGGCTTTATAATAACACCGGCAGGATTAATACTGAGCATTTTATTAATAGTATGTTCATCGGAAGCCCCTGTGACTAATACAACCGGTATAAGCAACTCGTTTTGAATTATTTCGCAAGCATCATATCCATTCATACCTGGCATATAAACATCAAGCACCACAATATCAGGACGAAGCTTTCTTGATAATTCAATAGCTCCGATACCGTCATTTGATTCTCCAACTAAATCATATCCCAATGCTTCTGAAAAATCTTTCAATATACGCATGCAAAGCTTCGAATCATCGGCTATAACAATTCTAGGATTCATTATTAACCTCTGTTGTCTTATTGATTACAGGCAAAAATTTGTAATATTTTCCAACACTTGCTATTGTTGTGACATTTACACGGCTTAAATATATACAATTCTTTACAGATGTCGGTTTGAACTAAAAAGTGTCTAAATTTTGAAATAAGAAATATTAAATAACTTACAAATAAATTTGTATATTGCGATACTTTATTATAGGCTTTATGCAACAACATTATATCGGTTTCGAACTTCAGTCACTATATTTTAACACTTGGATCAAAACAACTTTTCGCAAAACATTATTCATCTAAGCACATTCAATATCAAAAATTTTATAAATCGCCAAGCTATCGATACATATTGCAATGTCTCCAACTTTTACATACTTGACTCCTAATGTACAGTCTGTTGTACAAACTCACAGGGCAATCCCAATCTCAACAGCTGGTATTTACGATAATCGGGAATTCGCTCCGTACAACTCACCAGCCACTTCCCCGGCGCACTTTTGTGGACGCCCAGCTTTCGTGCCAGATCCGTCAACGTCAGCCCTTCGCTGCGCAGCCAGAGCTTGAGGCGCTGCTCGCGGGGGAGCATCGACCAGTCTGTCGGCAGGGCCAAACCACGGGGACGGCTCATGGCAGCACGAACCGGCCGGCCCGCCACAACACCCGGCCCACGCCCACCAGTTGCTGGACGGTACGGGGCCGCTCGCCAGGTGGGACATCGAGCTGCAGCTTGAGCAACGCCTCAAAATGGGCGGCATATGCATAGCAGCGCTTGCGGATGTCCAAACGCACCGACCGCTCAAAGCGCAACCGGATGCACCCGTCCTCCAGGGCAACTTCCGCACCCTTGGAACGCAGCACCGCCAACGGGTCGGTCAACCCCTTGCGGCCTGATCCGTAAGCCACCTTAGACGTCAGCACGTCAGCCCCTGGCTCCATCCTGGCCTTCATTCTGGGAACAGCCAACCGCTCCACATGGAGCAACGCAAGATTCATGTACCCTCCCCGGTGTGGCAAGCCACCTGCAGGCCAGACCGGGTAACGCACAGCCGATGCCAAACGCCTTCATCAAATGGTCCGCATTGTCTTTTCCTGTAGCACGCAACGTCAGGAAGCAGCCACCCCATTTTAGCGCCAGTCGCAGGTTGGCGACGCTCTCGATGCCTGCCCTGCTCCTGGCCGGTATGCCCGTTTTACGGCTCCCTCGCCCCAAACAGGGTTTTATAGGCTTCAGCCGCCCGGTCCATGGCCCGCTTCTCCCGGCCCCGCAACATCAGCAGCCGGGTCGCTTTGTCCTCGGGCGGCAACTGCGACGTGCGCAGCTCCGCCATGTCCGCACGCACAGCCTGCACCTGGCCCACCAACAGGCGCAGGCGCGGCAGCCGCGTCTCGTGGCGCAACCGGGCCGCGCCCTGGAAATCCCCGGCCTCGCGCAGGGCATCCTGCCGCGCCTTAGCCTCGGCATACGCCCGGCGCACCGCCTGATACGGATGGCCCACGTCCTCGAAATCGCCAACATCCAGGGTTTCCGCCGCCATCGGTCCGGCCTGGCCGCCAAGGCGCGCCCGTTCGCGCTTGGTCGGCCGCTCCAGGCGGTCTGCCTGGCGCAGCAGCGATTCCCGGGTGATGGGCGCGACGCGGCCGCCGAGCACGGCCGCGTCGGCGTTGAAGGTGTTAATAGCCGCAAGCAGGGCATCGCGCTCGTCGGCGTCCGTGCCACCGTCCAGGGCAAAGGCCCGGAAACGCGCGTACAGGGCGTCGCGTTTTGCCGCGTACCCGCTTTCCTCAGCAATGGCCTCGGACGCCTTGGCCCTGGCCCGGGCTTCGCGCAGGGGCCGGAATCCGGCCGCCTTGGCTGCTGCCTCCCCGAGGGTCGGCCGCAGCGGCTTGCCGCCTTCTTCCAGGACCGGATAATTGCTGCCCGTGGTCACGCCCTGGCGGTATTCACGGATGCCCTGAAGGATCTTGGCCGCGCCCGATGGCAGGGCCTTTTCCGCCGCCCGGCCGGGCTGGCCCCCAGCCAGATAGCCCATTGCCTGAAGCAGGTCCTTGCCCAGGCCGCCGACAGGGCCAAGCACATCCACCCAGGAATCCGGCGCATCGATCATGGTCATGGACCCGGACAGATCCGCGCCGGCCAGCAGGCCCAACAACCCAAACCGAGCCAGATCCTCGGCCCCGCCGCCCAGGTTCCTGCTGATGACGGCGTACAGCCACTTCTCCGGATCCTCGTCGCCGCCGACCGCCGTCAACAAGCCCTTGGCCAGGGCCATTGCCACATGCCCGCCAAGGCCGGCCAGCGCCGCCGGCGCGGCCAGGGCAAACACCCCGGCGGCATGGTCCTTTTTCCCGAACAGTTCGTGGATGAGCTGCAGGTAGTTATGGCCGTATTTTTTGTAGATGTACCAGCCCTGCCCCAGCCGCGCCCCGAGCTTCGTGCCCCAAGCCCAGGACGGCTGGCTAGCCCGGTCGTAAACGCCGTGGGCCCGGTCGGAGGTCTCGCGCGCCCGCGCTATGGCCGTGGCGTGGTCCGTTCCGGCGGCCCGGGCCAGCCGGTAGCCGGCCAGAAGGGTCGCGCCCCGGTTGAGGCGTTCGGTCGCTCCGAACAGGAGCAAAGCCTTGCCCATGGCCCAGGTCCAGGCCTGGCCGGCCGTGTCGCGGTAAACGGACAACGCTTCGCGGGCGAACTGCGGGTCGTCCAGGGACTCGCGGCGCGCCTGGGCCATGAAGGCGCGCTCCCCGGCGGTCAGGCGGCCGCTCCGGCCGGCCATGAGGCCCAGATAGTCGCCCATGGCCCGGACGATCTCCCGGCCGATGCGCGCCCAGCCGCCCTTGCCGGCCATGGCATAGGCATGCAGCGCCGCCGGCACGCTGGTCGCCATGCTGGTCAGGTTGACCAGGGCGCTTTTGGCGTTGAAGCCCAGGTACTTCAAGCTGGCCATGGACTTGGCCAGAGCGAACACCCGGTCGCCGGCTTCGGCGTTGCGCAGGTTCTCGGCCAAATAATCCACGGCCAGCCGGTAGACCTCGCCCTCCTTGCGGATGTCCAGGCCCTGGCCGTCCGTGGCGAACAGCGCCGTGGCCGCCTTCTGCGCCGCCTCGGCCTTGGCCAGGCCGTAGGCCGTGGAACCGGCGTAACGGGAAAACCGCTCCACCGCGTCCTTGAAATAGCCTTGCACCACCTCGCCATGCCGGCCGCTGCGCCGGATGGACTGGGACCGGAACCCACGCGCCTTGACCTCGTCGGCCAACGCCTCCAGGATCTCGCCCACGAGCCCGGCCTCCACGTCCTCGCCCACCTGGTTGACGGCCGTCTCCACGGTCTTGGCCAACTCCAACGTCTTGATGACGCCCTGGGTGGCCTCCGGCAGCTTCTCCAGGCGCGTCACCGTGTCCATCGCCCATCCGGCGCGCGCCATCTCCAGCCGCAGTTTCTCGGCCGATCTGCGCCATTCCTTATGGGCCCGGAACCGCTCCTCACTGCCGTCGGTCCCTGTCCGCCGCCCGCGCACCACGAAATCCCCTGCCTCGCGCAGGCGCGGGGCGTAGAAGCCGCGCAACTGGCCCATGCGCTCCACCATTTCGGCAAAGCTGAAGGTCGTGCCGTTTTCATCGGTCAGGCGCACGTCGGCCAGCCGACCCTTGATGGTGACGCCGTCTTTGCGCGCGGCCGCGACCACGGCCTTCACCTTATCGGCGTAGGGGGCCAGGGCGTCGGCAAGAATCCTGTCCGCGTTGTAGGCCGCCGCGTCAAAAGCCCTTGCCGCTTCGACCGGAATGCCGGCCTCGATCAGCCGGCGCGTGACGGCGCGGGCATAGCCGGCCCGCGCCTTGTCCACGAGCCTGCGATAAGCGGCCAGACGGGCATCGAGAAGCCGGTCATAGGCCGCCCGCATGGCGCGCCATAGGCCGATGGTTTCGGCCTTGGCCCCATGGTCGGCAAACCACGTCTCCATGGCTTCCGGCCCGATCTCGTTGACGTCGGCGTAATCCACGCCTTCATTGAGAATATCCCGTTGCTGCGGATCCTTGAGGATGCGCCGGGCCTCGGAGGCGATGGTCTTGCCGTCGCCCAGGTCAAAGGCGTCATGCAGGATCTCGTGGGCGCGGTCGGTGCGGCTCCGGAAGATGTCGTACAGCCGGCGCAGGACCGGATGCTGCCAGTATTCCGGCGAGCGCAGGATTTTCCCCAGCACGCCGGTTTCCCTGGTCAGCTCGCGCACGGACGGCAGGAACGAGCGGATGGTGGTCGTGGCTTCGTCCTTGAGCCAGGGGGCCAGCTCGCGCTTTTCGCTCGGCGCGCCGGCAAGGTCGCCGGCCCGGGAAAAGCGGGGGGCGTCGCCTGCCGGCGGCAGGCCTTG
The DNA here is from genome assembly GCF_000010665.1 of Solidesulfovibrio magneticus RS-1. Lineage (NCBI taxonomy): Bacteria > Pseudomonadati > Thermodesulfobacteriota > Desulfovibrionia > Desulfovibrionales > Desulfovibrionaceae > Solidesulfovibrio > Solidesulfovibrio magneticus. The sequence continues at coordinate 2,781,068 of NC_012796.1, forward strand.
TTCGTACTTGACGAGATCAACTTCCGTGAATATTTTTCTCTTGTCCCTGGTTGGCATCTCTGTGGGCAATTGGAGCCCGAAAGATCTCTGCCAACCGGGGACTTTTGTTTTGTCCCGATAGAGCAACAACCCTTCCCGAATCTGCCGCGCCACCCAGGACGGCCCTGCGTCCTTGGCGTACACGCTGGCGACCTCGTTGATCTCCGCGCGCCCTTCCCGGACATTGAGATGCACCGCCGCCACCAGGAACGAATCCTGATGCGGCAACTCCGTCACCACCACCAGACTGTCCGTCCAGGTGGCCGATTTCAGGACAAGCACAGGCCGTTCGAGGGCTTGCGGCAACTGCTGCAGCACTTCCGGTGAAACCCCGTGCTTCCCGCCTGCATCCGCCCCTTTCAGTATTTTATTCGCTTTTGCCTGGGTCATTTGCAGGGGCAGATCATGGCCCCCCAGCAGCCCGATCACCGGCGGCGTTCCGCCAAGGTCGAGGCGCTCGTGGGGAAGAAACCGATTGCCCAGAAAATCATCCACCTGCTGCGCCCAGGAAGCCCCGTCCCCGCGCGAAAACGCCGGCGCGGCAGCCAGCGGCTGCCCCAGCGGCGCGATGAAATCCAGCCCTTTGCCGTCTACAAAGTCGTCGGCCTGGGCCAGCAGCTGGCGCAGTTCGGCCCGGGTCAATTCCAGCGTCGGGAAGATCGACCGCACCCAGACCGCGATTTTCGACAGCAGCCGGTCCAGGGCGCGGTGCACCGTGCCGTCCTTGGCCCAGGCCACCAGGATTTCCTCGGCCGCCTCGGCCCGGGTTTCCCGGGTGGAGTCCAGGCCTTGGCGCGTAAGCCAGTGCGACACCTCCCGGGGCATGGCCTGGGCCGCCTTGCGCATGTACTCCTCACGTTCCTGGGAGCCGCCCAGAACCCGGTCCAGTCCGGCATGGCGGCCTTCATGGCGCAACAGCGTCTGCACGAACGCCGTCTGCCCTGCCTTGACCGTGGGGATATTCCCGGCCACCAGGGCAATGCGTTTCGTCTCGGCGTCATAGACCCCATGGAACCGCCCGGACAGCCCGGCCTCCTCCACCGCCTCGCGCAGATCCGACGGCATATCGGCCTCGGACGGGTACACATCCACGATGCCCTGCAGGGCCGGAAACTGTGAAAGCCCCTGCCGCAGCTCGGCCGCCACGGCCTGAGCCACAGTCCCGGCAGGAAAAGGGGAACGTGAAAACAGGGATTGCCCCTTGTCTTCCGGTTCGACGGAAATTATATTTGCTTCTGAAGCTCCCTCCTGCCGGGAAATACCAGAACCGGTCGGAGCGTAGGCGGCGGCGAGGTTAACCCTTGCGCCGCCATCTTCATTTTCCCACCCCGTCAAGAGCCACACCTGCCGATTGCCATGCCGATACAGCGAGAGCACTGCGGTGTGGCCCGCGTAGGCGATGCGTACACGCTCGCCTGTTGTTCCCTCTCCCTGCCTGGCGACAATTTGCCCGTGTGCGATGACAGCCGGCATTCTCCTGGCGACCGAAACGCCGTCAGCCCCCTCCAGATTGCGTTGCTCTACCAGATGGGCAAGCCCCTCGCCGCCCACTAAACGCCCTTTGGCATTGAGTTTTCCAGGCTCTCCGTAAATAAAGACAATGTCGCCGAGATCCGGCCGGGCCATGCCGACCATTTCCCCAGTCTTGTCCTCCAGCAGCTTTTCAATCGCCGCTTCGCCGCGCGCCTGTTCCACCAGCGGATCGGCTGCGGCCGGTTTCCTGTCCGCTACCGTGTCGGAGCGTTGGAACATCGCCACGCCCCGGCCCGTCTCCTTCGTCTTGACCGTCGCAAAGAAGTGGTCGAAGGCCGCGTTTATGGCCTTACGTTCCGCGCCTTCGGGATAGGGCCGGATGTTGAGCAGCCGAAACTCCAGCATGGCGTTGTTCGCGCCGTAGACCAGGAAATCGCTGCGGCCGCCGCCCTGGGCCGCCTTGTCCTCGACGTAGGCGGCAAACGCCCGGGCGGCCAGCTCGTGGGGTTCGCTCCAGTAATCCGACGTCCGGCCCTGATCCATGAGGTAGGCCGCGCGCCGGTACTCCGTGGGGATCTGCTTGGTCTTTTCGGTCTGGCTTCTGGCGTCTTCCAGCATCTTCGCCCGTCTGGCGAAGTCCTGGACATTGGCCGCCAGCGAATTGAACGGACCTGTCCTTTCGGCGTTGAACCCGCTGCGGCCGCGCACCTCCTTGTAGATCGCGGCCAGGCCGTCGAGGATGTCGTTGCTCGACCGGTAGGAGCCAAACCGGCTGCGCTGCCGTCCCTGGGCTTCGTTGCTGCGCATCTCCAGGGCCAGATTGTCGCCGCGCAACAGCTGCTCGGCCAGGACGTCAAAACGCGTCAACTGCTCGGCCGTGGCCGGCGCGCGCTTCCTGCCCCATTGGGCTTCCTGGGCAAGGCCGGCCCGGATGTCGTTCAGGTTGCGTTCCAGAGTGCCCCGGGCCCGGCTGACGAACCGCTCGGCCTTTTCCGTGTCCTCCCGGTACTGCTCCGCCTTGTAGGCGATGTCAGCCAGGAGTTTTTCATAAGCCGCCCGCAACGCCTCGCGCACCTGGGACTTGCGGCTTGCCCCATGGCTCAGGAAATCCTGGCCCGTGGATGAGCTCGCGGCAAAGACCTGGTCGCCGCGTTTGTTTTCGACCTTCTCGGACGACGCCTTCGTGTCCTGGCGCGCAAGGTAATGGTCCAGGGCATGGAACCATTCATGGGCCAGGGAGCCGGCCCCGGTCATCTTGGTGAGGTTGATGACCCCGTAATCCCGCTCATAATGGGCCTTGGCGCTGGAAAGCCCCCGGCCCCGCGCGCCGAAGGCCAGGGCCAGGTCGCCGTTCAGGGACAGCGCCCTGGGCGGCACATTCAGGATCTCGGCCAGATCCAGCAGGCCGTCATAGGCGTGGTTGAGCACTTCCTGGCGCTCGGCCTGGTCGTTCCAGTCCCCGAACTCCACGCCGCGAAAGCCGAACGTATCCAGGAAGTCCTGGCCCTTAGCCGGCCCTTTGCGCCGGAGCGCGCCTTTCCGGAAGACTTTTTCCGGCCGGGCCAGGATCTCCTCGCCAAAGCCGGTCCTGGTATTGAGGATGTCCTCGGCATGTTCCGCCATATAGCGCTTGGCGTCTTCCTCGCTGGCGAATCCGTCCTTGATGACCACGGTCTTGCGGTCCGTGACCTTCCGGTAGATCTCCCAGGCCTCGCCGCGCCTACCGACCCGGTGCTTGAGCGACACGGCCGCCAGGGGAATGGCTGCTTCGGCCTCCTCCTTGGAGTCGAACTTGAATCTCCCGGTGCGCAACGTGCCTTTCTGGTCGGCAATGGACCAATAGGTTTTGTCTTCGCCCGAGCGGAAGCCGGTTTCACTGACCTGGACAGCGACAAATCGTTTCCGCCAGGCCGGGACGGTCTCGTCATTCCCGGGCAGCCGCACGCGCGGTCCGGTCGGCGTGGCCGTGTCCTTGCGCGAACCGCCGATCTTCTCGCCAAGGGTGAGGCCCAAGGTTTCGCCCGTGTCCGGAGCTGCCGTCTGAGGGATTGCTCCGGGCTGGCTTGCTGCGGCTACCTCCTGCCCCTGGCCGGTTACGGGCGCTTGCCCGGCAACGGTTCCGGCCTCCCCGGCCGGCGCAGCCGCCGGAGCCTGGACGCCCTGGGACGCCGCGCCGGAGGCCGGGACTTCCTTCGGAACTGCCGTGGGCGTTTTTGCAGCCCCGCCGACCACGGCATCATACGCCGACCGCAGCTGCGGTTCTTGCGTGTCGGCTATCGCCTCCAGGAAACCCAGCCGCGACTTCCGGCCCGGCTTGAGGCCAAGGGCCTTGCCCAGGGCGTTTTGCTGCTCACGCGAAAGCGCCTGCAAGGCCTGCCCCCGCGTCCTGGCGTTCATGGGGTGCGGCGGCTCCGGTGGGCGGCGCGCAGCCGCCACGGCCTCGTCCGGCGTCTTTCCGGCGGCGAGGCTGATCTGATGCACGTCGGAACCGGCAAGGGGGGTCAGCACCGCGTAATGCGGCGGCATCCCCGCGCCCATGACGTTGGCGACCTTGAACCCGTCATGGACGACCACCGGCAACGCGACCTCCCGATCGCCGGACAGGACCTTGGCCGTCTCAACCTGCGCCGGCTGGCCGGAATCCTCCGGCACGCCTGGGGGTTCGACCGGCTTTTTCGCGTGGGGTGTCCCGGGAGCAACCGAAATGGCGGCGGGATTGGCCGGCCTTGCGGCATTGCCCTGGCCGCCCAGCCCAGGGGTTTGCGCTTCCGGGCTGGCGGTTTTGGGCTGTCCGGCAGCGACAGCGAGGTATCCAGCAACGTTTTGGACCTGTCCAACAATGCCGGCCGACGCCTGCTCCCCGATCTCCACCAGCGGAATTTCCCCAGTCGGCTGCGCGGCCGCCTCCTGGCGTGGGGCCTGGGGCTGTCCGGCAGCGGCAGCAAGATATCCAGCAACGTGGCCGACCTGTCCAATATCGTTCCGGAGCTGTCCAACAACGGCCGTTGTCGCCTTCTCCCCCACTTCCGCCAGCGGAATCTCCCCGGTGGGCAGCGCGGCCGGGGCAGCCGTTGCGGCATCCGGCCGGGCGGAAGCCTTTTGCCGGCCGTCCGTTAGGGACGACAGGGCCGGAGCACCGGGGGGCACCGGGCCAGCGTCTTCCAGGAAGCTGTCGAGCCGGCCAGGAAACGGCGCGGCATGGGATTCCTGATAACGCCGTTCCACGGCGTCAGGTTCGTTCCAGCCCCGGGCCGCGTCTTCGGCCGTCACAATGGCCGCAACCAGCGCGTCGCTCTTGATCCGGTCCGGTTTGTCGATGCCCAGGCCGGCGGCCAGAGTGTTCAATTCGCTCTTGGCCAGGGCCGTCAGGGCGGCCGTCCGGTCCGGCCCGCCCAGAGCTTGGCCTGCCGTGGAGGTGTCCTGCGGGAGGGGCTGAGAGACTTCGGCCACAGGGGCTGCGCCGGCCAAAAAATCGTCCTGCCGTCCCGGAAAGGCGGCGGCGTGAGCCTCCCGGTAGCGCGCCTCCACGGCATCGGGCTCGTTCCAGGCCCGGGCCGCCTCTTCAGCCTGCAGCACGGCCGCCACCAGCGCCTTGCGCTTGATCCGGTCCGGCTTGGCGATGCCCAGGCCGACGGCCAGGTCATTGAGCCTGCTCTTGGCCAGAGCCGTCAGCACGGCCGCCCGGTCCGGTCCGGACGGGGCGGCTGCTGCGGACTCCTCCGCCTGCGGCATGGATTCCGGCCCGGCCGGAGTCTGCTCGCCCCGGCGCGAGGCCTCGTTCTCCAGGGCCGCCAAGGCGTCGCGCAACTCCAGGCTCGGGCGCTCCTGGAACAACGCCCCGGCTCGTAACATGGCGGCCTGCAGATCCTCGTCGGAAAGCTGCCCAATGGCCTCGGGCTGGGCCGCTTCGCCGATGACCCGGGATTCCCGCCGCGCCCGGCGCGCACCGGGTGAAAAGTGTTCCGCCGCGCCGCCAAGCCCCATGGTGGCCAGGGTCGCCACGGTGGTTTGCGGAGCGATTTCGCCAAACGCCTCGCCCCAGGTCGGGGCCGCCTCGCGCAAACCCTGGCGGGCTTCGATGGCTCCCTGTTCATGCTGGGTCCAGGCTTCCGTGCCCAGCTCCACCGGAAGGTCCAGGCCGAGCTTGACCCCGGCCGTGGCCGCCGCCCGGGCCGCGCCGTTGCGAATAAAGGGCACGCTTTCGACCAGTTTGCCCACCGGCGTCTTGAGGATGCCCCAGGTCAGTGCGCTGCCCACGGCCTCGGGCACGGCCTCCCACAGGCCGTACAGGCTCGCGTCGGATTCGATGGCCTTTTTCGCTTCCTGCCACCGCTCTTCGGACATGGCGGGATCGGCCTCGAGCAGCCGCCGGCGCATGTCGTCCACGAACTGGTCCTTGGTCGCCCGGTAGCCCACGGCTCCGCTGGCCAACCCCGCGCCGGCCATGCCGGCAAGTGCCCCGGCCACGTTGCCCGCGCCGGGCACAACCGAGCCGGCCAGACCGCCAGCCAGGCCGCCGGCCACCATGGAGCCGGCCGAATAGCCCAGGTTTTGCAATCCTTCCTGGACGTCCCTGGCCTTGATGACGCCGAAAAGCTCCCGCTCCGCCTCCTGGGGCGGCAGGTTCCAGCGTTCCAGGTCCTTTTGCTGCCCGGTGATGGCCCGCCCGGCAAACGTCTCTTCGGGCCGCAACGGCACATCGCCGCCGCGCACGGCTTCTGCCACGGTCTTGGGCAGCACGTCGGCCACGGCCGAATAGAGCCCCTGGCCGATCACCTTGCCGGACAACCTGACGTCGCCCCAAAATCCGGGCTCCCCGGCATCGGGCAGGCCGCCCACGCCTGCAGCGGCCGACCGCCGGGCCTGCTCCTGGGCCAATTCGGCATCAAGCCAGGCAAGATCCGCCATGGCGTTACCTGCGGCCTGCGGCCACGGCCGGCTGCGGATCAAGGCCGAACATGGCGCGAATCCGCGCCTGCATCTGGGCGTTTTCCGCGTCCACGTCCCTGGCCCGAGCTTCGCCGGCCGCTTGCCGGCCACGGATGAACCGGGAAACGCTGCCCTCGAGCTGAAACCCCTCGGGCAACGGGTTGAAATTCTGGTCCGGGTTGCGGGTGGCGTCGCCCGTCTCGGCCGCGCCGTCGGCCGATTTCTCCAGGGCCGCTTGTTGTTCGGTCGTCAAAACCGTGCGGCCTGTCCTGGCCGTCGCCGCCGGTCGGCGCTCTTGCAAGCCCATGGGCGGGGTTTCGAAGTTTCGTTGCTGCAAACGGTAATTGCCGATGGCGTCAAGCTGCTCCTGCGTCAGGCTCGCCAAGTATTTCTGACGGTCGGCCTGGCTGAGCTTTCCCATGTAGTCGATGGCCCCGCCGGGAGTGAACTCGGGCGTGGGATTTTCAGCGTCGAGATACGCTTTCCGGGCCGCTTCCTGCGCCTGTTGCCAAGCCTTTCCCAGATTGACGAGGCGCAGCCCACCGGGCTGCATGGTATCGCCGGACGACGGACCGGTCACATAGTCCTTCTCCTCCAACGGAGCGTCAGGTAAACCGCCCTCACGAGGCAAGATGACGCCGTCCGGCGTCATGGCATTGCCCCCAGCCCCCGGCTTGCCCCCCGACCAGGGAGGCGTTCCCGATCCCTGCGACGCCGACCCTTCCTGCTTCGTCGCGGCATAGGGATATTCTCCCCGCCGCACCGCCTCGGCGTGACGGACGGCCGGATCGTTGGGCACGTTGGTGATGACCATGGCCATCTCCTCGGGTCTGGGCGGTTTCCAGCCCCGCACGGCCTCCGGCCCCTGATTGAATAACGTCCGCTGGTACAGAGTGGCGTAATCAGGATCTCCGGGGTTCGGCTGCAAACGCCCGGTAGCCGCGTCCATCTGGCGGTTTGCCAGTTCCTGGGGACTGAATCTCGGCTGCGACAAACCCGAAACCGTACTGCCGACCTCTTCCAACCCCTTTGCCGTCGTGGGCATACGTCGACCCTGCGCATCCACGCCGGAAACGCGTTGAGGCTGGCCCGGGCCGGCCCCTTGCCCAAAGCCTTCGGGAAGTCCGCCGACACCAGACAAAAGCCGGCGCGTTTCGTCATGAGGGACGATTTCACCGCCTCTGGAAACAGCCATCACGGCAGGACCATCAAGCCCGAGAAGTGAAGGACTGGAACCGTCATCCGGGACAAACATCTCCAGCCCCTTTTCTCCCGCGATAAACGGCCGCAAGACAGGCGGCCTGCCGCCAGAGCCGAACATCGGCGTGCTGGCCTTTTCCAGGTACGTTTGCAGCGGCGACAGGCCGAGCCTCGGGTAGTCCGTGGCCCAATTAAAGCCCGGTGACGTGCTCCGCATCCCGGTTTCCGGGTCAAACGTCGTCAACGGCTTGGTGAGGGTCGCCCGCCGGTATTGATCCTCGGCCGCCGCTTTCACCCCCTCCAGCCCGAGCTGCGCCTGCCCCAACGTGAAATTCAGGCCGGCCACGCCCATCTGGCCGGCGTTGCGCAACGCCTGCTCATCCAGGCCGAACTGGCCGTGCTGCTGTTGGAGCAGGGGCTGCTGGGCCACGGACAGCGCTCGGGAGCCCGCGTCCTGGGTCGTGGCATCGGCCTGCTGCTGCAAAATATCGTACTTCCGCCGCAACGCGTTTTGGAAAAATTGCTGATCGGACATGGCAACCCCCTAAACGCTGGCCGTGTAGTTATAGTTCGTGGATTCGCTGGTGGCCCTGCTCGTCGCCGTGCTGGTGCTTTTGACCTCGCTGGTTGATTCGCTCACGCTCTTGGCTTCGGACACGGATTCCGACCAGCTCGACCCTAGCGACACGGCGGCGTGGACCATGCTGCCGGCCGCTGCGAAGCCCTGGCCGGCCACCTGAGCAGCGGCCATAAGTCCTCGGCCTTGCAGATCGGCCTGGGCCTGGGTGCGTTGCAGCTCCAGCCCGGCTTCCTTGAGGGAGGCGTCCAGCCTGGCCTGCCATTTCTGCACCTCGGCCACGAGTTGCTGGATCTTGGCCTGATTCTCGGCCGACACGCCGCTGACCTCGGCCTGAAACAGCGCCACCTGGTTGGCGGCATGGCGGGAAAGCGCCTCGGCCTGCCCGAGCCGGCCCTGCCATTCGGCCTGGAAGGCCTGGGTTTTCGCCGTGAAAAGCTGCACCCGCGAGGCGTTGAGCTGGCCGGCCACGTTGGCCCGGATCTCGCCGATCCTGGCCACGGCCCCGGCCGCCTCCACCTGCCCCTGGTAGGCCCGCACCTCGCTTTCAAACGCCTCGGCCCGGGCCTTTTCGCCAGTGATCCGGGCCACCCGGGCGTTGACCTGGGCCGTCACCGCGTTCACCTGCCCGATGTAGGCCTGGACGGTCGTTTCAAAAGCCTGGATGCGCGCTTTATCCACCTCGGCGGCCACAGCCGCGCCTTCCATGCGCGCCTTGTAAATGCCGATAATCTCGCCCACGGCCTGGACCCTGGCGACATAGAGGGCCACGTCCTGCTGGCGCAGCTCGCCGCGAATCCGCGCCCCCTCCATGGCCGTCTTGAAGGCCTCCAGATCGGCCAGGGCCGCCCGGATGCGCGCCTCGAACACGGCCGCCTCGGCAGTAAAAGCCGCCACCTGGCAGTTAAAAAGCGCCACCCGGGCGTCCACTTCCTGATAAGCGAACTGCGCCGTGGCCTTGGCCGCCTCCAGGGCGCGGTCATTGCCCTTGTTGAACACGTCCAGGCACACGCCCACCACGGCGGCCAGGGCCTTTTCCACGGCGAACTGACGGCTTTGCACCGACAGATCGGCCTTCTTGGCGGAAATCGTATTGAGAAGCCCTTCCAGGGACTTCTCGGCGTCCAGCTCCACCAGCCGGAGGCGCTCGTGAGCCTCGCCGGGCAGGCGCTCGTAGCCCATGGCCGAATACTCGGCCACGATCTCTTCCTTGCGGCGCTCCCGCTCGGCGACCACCCACCGCTCCTGCTGCTCGAACACCCGGCCCGTCTCCAGGATCGCGGCCACGTCGCCGCCGTTCTCCAGGTCCTCCAGCAACCGCTGGCGCAGGGCCGTCCACAGCGGGGACTCGAATGCCCCTTCCTCGTAGACGAATACCCGCCCCGGCGTTTCCATGTCGGGCAGCACCGGCCGCACGCCCTCGAATTGCGGCTGGATGAGCGACGGCAGGGCCGGGATGTCCACGGCCTCGAAGACCGGAACCTCGGGCAGCTCCACGTCAGGATCGGCCGGCAAAGCCACATCGGCCACCGTCGGCGCGGGTCCAGGAGCCTCGGGCAACGTCAGGTCGTCAAACCCCGGGAAGTTCAGCTTCGGCGCTTCACCGGAAAAGATCGGCACCTCGACGTCCGTAATGGACGGCTCCACCAGCGCCGGAACATCCGGCGCGACCGGCCCGGCGACAACGGGCGCAGAGAGTCCAGGCGCGCCCGGCCGTTGCGTCAACGACACGCCGTCCGGCTCGCCTGACACATCAACCGATGGGTAGCCGCCGACAATGAACAGCGAGCCAAGACGCGCCATCGCCATATTGACAGCCTGATACATGTCGCGCTGGTACTGCATCGCGCTCTGCTGGATCGTCCCAATCGCTCCACTGGCGTCGTTGCTAGCCACCGGCTACCCCCTTCCCCGTCGGCCCAGGGACTCCAGTTCCAGGTCGATGCCGGTCACGGCAAAATCCCCGCCGTCGCCCTCGATGCGCCACTGCGCCTCGCGGCCCGGGCCGCCGCCGCCGCCGCGCAGGGAGAACGCCCCGCGCCCGGTGCGCAGGGCCTCGCGCCACTCGCCGTCGCCCAGGCGCACCGACAGCGCCAGGCTGTCCTGGCCGCTGCCCAGGATCGAGGCCGACCGCGCCCGCTTGAAAGCGTCGTCGCCGCCGTCCGTGCGCGGCCCCTCCACCACCGGGCAGATGGGTTCGCCCGCGTCGTCGTCGCCGCCGACCCGATACAGCCCGTCCGGCGTGGTGCCGTAGACCAGGCCGCCAAGCGTCAGAAAGCTCGTAAAGGGCTGGTTGGTGAACTGGCTCGCCGCGCCGGCATCGGCGGCGTAGACCAGACAAAGCGTGTTCATAGCCACCTCGAAGGATCGTGGGAAAGGACCGCTGAAAAACCAGGGACGCCCTGGACGGCGTGCCCGCGCACCTCAAAAAGCGGCAGGAGGATCTCGCCACGGGCCACGGACTCCTGATGCGCCGTGCCGGCGACCTGGAACAGGGGGAGCGTGACCAAACCTTGGGCAGACGGCCCTTGCGCGCCCCGCCCCCGGATGCCCAGCAGCGGCAACACCACCTCGCCCCGGGCGCGGTTGTCCTGGACGGCGTGGCCCCGGACCACGAACAACGGCAGCATCACTTTCCCATTGGCCAGGTTGTCGTGGTCGGCCGCCGCGTTGATGCGGAACAGCGGCAGCGTCACGGAGCCGCGCGCGGCATTGCAGCAGCGGCCGGAAACATCGAACAACGGCAGCGCGCATTCCCCGTTCGCGCCGCCCCGGCCGTCCACCGAGAACAACGGCAACGCCACGTCGCCCGTGGCCGTATTGGCTTGGGAAGCCGTGCCGGAAATACCAAAGAGCGGCAGGCCCACAGCGCCGCGCGCCCCACCCCGACCCTCCACAGCCAGGGTCAGCCCGCCGTCGAAATCCCGAAAAAGCTCGATCTCGCCTTCGGCATGGTTGCCGGTCGTTGCGGACAACTGGAAAAGCGGCAGCGAGACCGCGCCGGACGCCCGGTTGACGGCGAGCTGGGCGTAATAGCCGGCCGAGTCCACAGCCGCGAAAGACGTCGCGGTCAGGACATGGGTAATGCGCGTGTACGTCTCCCGCATGTCCAGCTGGCGCTTGATCTGGTCCGCCGTCACGTCATAGGGCGAGGGCTGCTTGGTCCACTCAAGAGGAATCCACTCCTCGTCCGAACGCCGGCGGTAGATGACCCAGGCATGGCCGATCTCGGCAAGGTCCGTGGACAGGGCCCGGCCGCAAAGCGTGCGCACCCGGCCTGGATCGACCCCGGCTGCCAGCAGCAAGGCATGGATCAGGAAGGCCCCGTCCTCGCAGTCGCCGTATTTGCGCTTCCAGGTGGCCACCGCACCGGTCCAGCGGTCGCCGATGCCGGAACCGTCCTGCACGTAGGTCAGGAGATTGGAGACGAAATAGACCACGGAAATGGCGCGCTGGTCGTCATTGTCGTCGTAGGCGCAAATCCGCGCCGCCGCCTGGATGAGCGTGTCATGGCCCTGCTGCAGCAGGCTGACGACGGCCGCCGACGTGGCCCCGCTGTCGATGGGCGTATCCAGGCCGAAAGAAATCCCCTCGATCGCAAAGAGCGGCAGAGACACACTCCCGGTTGCCCCTCCCCGGCCATCAACCAGCAACAGCGGCAGCGTGTCGCCGGCAGACGCCGGGACGGCCGCCAGTCCTTCGATGGACGCGAAGAACTCGAAGAGATTATCCATGGGTCACCACGAAATACGGATGCCGCACGGACCAAATCGGCATGCTGATGTACTGAAGGGTCTGCAACTCCCCTGATGCGGAAACGATTTTGATGACGGTCTGATGCACGAACAGATACCACTGCCCGAAAAAGTAGAGATACTGCGGCAAAGGATCGAACTGGTTGGAATAGATGAATTCGCGGACGCTGCCCGCTTCGGCGAAGGCCACGGGGTCGCTTTCGGAAGCGGCGATGCCGGTGGCGCAATCCACGGCCGCGACAAAGGGATCGCTGTAGCCCTCGGCGTCATGCCGGACAAGGTGTTTGCAGACGTTGAAACGCAGGGTCGTGTCCAGCGCCGTCTCGCGGTAAAAGCTCGTGAATCCGTCAAAGGATAGCTTGAGGGAAAATTCGTTGTCGCTGCCCGTGTCGGAATAGATCATGGCCAGATCGGGCAACGGACTGCCCGGGGACAGCACGCCCTGGACAAAGCCGCTGTGCGGCGTCTGGGCCAGCCAGAGCCGGGTGCCGCAGCTGGCTCCGGCCACGGCCTCGCCGGCCCTGGCCCCGAGCCGGACCTCCAGGGCAACGGGGAAATCGGCAAAGTCGCAGTGCGCCGAGGCCGGGTACTCAAACTGCATCGTACACCTCAAGCGAACACGATTGGATGGTGAACGCCGCGTCCGGCCGAGTCGTGGAATACATCTGCATCTCCGGATCAATCAGCAGGCCATCCCACAACACTTCACCTCCGGACTCCCAAGCGCCGCTTGTCCATCTGTACGTGCCGTCGACATACAGGCGCGAAGTGAAATTCTTATAAATCAACAGGTCATAGGCGTGCCAACGCCCATCTGGAAAGACAAACCCGCTTTGCCTATGCACCTGGACGCCTCCCGCCCTGACGTCCACGCACCCCATGTCGCCCCAGGTGAACAGGTTGAAGCCTTCGCCGCCGAAGGCGTTGTTCGTCAGCCAAAAGACAAAACGGACCTCGTTGGTGTAATCGTCTTCAGGATACCGCGCGCCGAAATCCGGCATCTTCGCCACAAGCCGCATGTGCAGCACCCCGCCCCGGAAGACACCCTTGGCGCGTATGTACTGGCTGAACTTGCGCTCGTAGATGCCCTCTTCGGGCACTTCTTCATAAACCGTCCGAGGGACGAACGCGGGCGTGCCGCGAATACCCTCCACGACGTCGTAGACGCCGAGCGGCCCATAACCTGAATCCCCGGGCGGTTCCATTTCCAGCGGCCGCAGGTCGTCTCCCCGCCCGCAGCCGACATAGATGCCCCGCTCGTTCTGGCACCAGCCCAGGCGGGCCGGCGGCTGCGGCACATACAGTTCGTTGAAGCGGTGGGCGCCGGCCGCCGCCAGCAACGCCTCACGGTCCGAGACGCCGGCAGATCCGGGCTTCAGGCAGCCGATGGACGTGCAACGCTCGTCAATGATGGACATGCAAACCACCCTTACACCGTGATCGGGACATAGCCGGCCGCCACAAGCTGGCCGGCCTCCTGGTCATCCGCCACGAACACCCCGTCCAGCACTTCCATGGCCAGCAACTGCGCCTCCGCTTTGGACAGCGCCCGGTGATAGAATCGGAGCAGGCCGATATCCATGGAAGATGAATACACCCACTCCGCCACTTCTTCTGATTCAGGACTTGTTGCTTTTGGAGCCAACACCCAACTATCCGAGCCGACCATTATTTTTACACCCCGGCCAAATCCGTCCATATTGACGTACGTTCCAGTCGATGCGATTCCAGATTTCAAATTGATCATTTTTTCACCGAGCCTGGCGACATACAGATTTACATTTCCTTCTGCATCGTATGTCATTAAAACATGATGCCAAAACCCAATACCTAATGGCTCTGAGACAACAGTATTTAAGTTGTACTCACTTTCAAAATCACAAATTTTTCCGGCAATAATTCTATCTCCATTAAACCAGCACAGCCCCATAATGTTCATGCCGATAATGTAGCCTTCCGGGTGCGCAACAGGAAATGGCTGCATGCCAAACGTCACGTCCGGCCGAGCGTCTGCCACAAACCGCTTGTACTGGTAGTCTTTCAGAGTGAAGATAGTAGCCTTAATCGAATTATCCTGGTTGCGCTCGTATTCAACAGAATAGACAGTGGCATACCTCTTTCCGCCGTCATCAAGCGAGGCAACAGCCCGCGTTCCGACCGCCTTGCCGTGATCGCCTTCGACCTTGAACTTGAAGTAAGAGGCATAGGGCGCTGAATTTTGTACCTCGGCATTTTCAGACCAGCTCGACACAAAATCGCCGTTCAGCGTTTCAAGGTCACCGGTCGTCACCTTGTCCCAATACGGAGAGGCCGCGTCATATTCCGATGCCAGCAGCGGTTCATCCGGACATACGCTTCCGATCTCACGGCAGCCTATTTGCTTTTTGACGCCGGCTACGAAATCGTCGTTAAAGCTCGGCCAGGGATAGGTGAAGTTGGCCCAATGGTTTGAAAACCGGGAAGGAATCTTGTAGCCGACCAGCGGGGCAAGGCTCCCGGGGCAGGCCGACGACCACGTGACGCCATCTTCCGAAGTCAGCAAGCGCGCTTTGATCGGGTTCCAGACGGTGTAGCCGTTACCGAGTTCCGCAGTGCGGTATTGAAACGAGTAGTCCATCTGGATCGGCTCGCGCAGCCGCACGACGCAGGAGATGGAGAACGATCCCTTCGCCGGAATATGGGCAGAGGCCATCTTAAACTGCGAATAATACTCACCGGAATCCGGCCCCACACCTTCCAACCAACACGTCCGGTAGCGTCGGGAAATGGAACCATCCGGCGAAGTCCCCGGAGGCGGCAGGCCGACGTCATCCAGATTTTCGAAGACGGTCCCAAACCCCTCGTTTGACGTATCGCCGTCGAGGCTTCCAGCCTTCAGCAGAATCTCGTTGTGCAGTTCCTGCCCTTCCTGGAAGCCATAGCGGGCAAAACACCCAGGGACCCAAAAAAACTGCCCGCCCGACAGCGTCGGCACGAGTTCCGGCGCAAACTGGCCGGCGACTATCTGTCCCACCGGGCAATGGATGTGCAGCTGAAAAATGCTCCCGGCCTTGTGAACCTCGATCACGGTGCCGTCGTCGTACTGACGGCTTGCGGAGCAAATGGCCAGGTCCCCCGAACTGGCGACCAAGCCAGCTTTCAGTTGCCGGGCGGCCCCACGGAACATGACGGCGCGCTGCCAATCCCCTGTCAAAGACCAGCAATCCTGATCCGGAAACCGGATCAAGTCCTGGCTGTCGGGAAGCAGCGGCGAAACGTCGTCATGCCTATCCATGGGGTCGTCCTGCGCATAAGGCCAGTTCAGGAGGCCGGCGTCACAACGTCGAAGCTGTCCACGGTCGTGGTCTGCCCCGCGACAATGGCCGTGGAAGCCAGCTTGAGCTGGCCTGAACCCGTGCCGCACACGCCGTCCAGGCGCGGCGCGGTCGCGCTCGGCCCCGTGGTCCGGTCGTTGGCGTACAGCCGGAACCAGCCCGCCGTGCCGGACAACAGGCCCAGGCCTGACCAGACCTGCGACGACAACTTCGGCATTGATCCGGCGGCGGCGTCGCCGAACTGCAAGGCATTATCCGTCGAACCGGGGGTGAACACGCCCGAGGAAACCGTGATTTCCAACAGGGGACTGCTCCCTTCGGTGTCGTCAGCGCTGGTCGGCTGCGAACCAGCGAACACCCGGATGACGCCGTTATTAAAGATGGATTTGAAGCTGCCGGTCGCCAGGATGCCGTTACGCAGCCCGGTCGAGAGTCGAACCCCCATGGCTCCCTCCTACGGATGCAGCACGACCACGTAGCGCCGCGTGGACGGCAGCCAGACCGCCGCCGCCCGCAAGGCCGGCGCGTCCATGGCCACCTGCGAATGGGTGAGGTTGAGAACGACGCCGTCGGCCAGGCCGCCGTGGATGCCGCTGCGCGACGTCCACAGGCAGGCCGCCGCCGGCGGTATCCTGGATGAAAGGGCATCAGCCCGAACGGCCACGTCGCTGCCCACGGCCGTCACCGGCTCCGGGCTGGCCAGCAGGCGAGGCATCCCCTTGATCGGATCGGTGCCGGCCAGAAAATACACGCCCAGCGCCGTGCCGACATACAGGCCGTTGTCCACCGGCCGCAGCATGGCGATGTCCGCCGGCATGGGGATGGAGCCGGCCCCGGTCTTGTAGAAATGCCAGCGCCCGGCCCCGGCCGTGTAGCGCAGATCCCGGCCGTCGGCCCACCAGACCCGGCCGGCGAATCCGGCCAGCACGCCGCCGCCCGGAGCCGGCGACACATGCCGGCCGGCCTCGGAGGCCACGGGGAAGAGCTTGCCGCCCCAGGCCACGGCCTGCCCGTCCTGGATCAGCCCAGCCTCCACGCCGTTGTCCCAAAAGACCAGATCGCCCAGCGCCGCGAACCGTACCGGCCCCAGCGTCGCCAGGGTCGCCAGATCCCGCGTGGCCGGCCCTGGGCGCACCTCGCACAGCACGTGATCCACCACGGCATAGGCCGTGCCGTCCGGCGCGTTCCAACCGTCGCGCCAATGGCCGTCCGCCACCTTCACGCGCCCCGGCCGGCGGGCCAGGCGACGGCCGCTGTCCAGGATCTCCACGTCCGTGGCCACGGCCAGGGCGCACGCACCGCTTCGCCGGTCATAGGCCACGGATTGCGGATCGCTCACGGTATCGAGGCCGCGAAAGACGCGGAAGGCCAGGCGCATCATGCCAACAGCCTCTGGCTGGTTCCCGATGGCCCGGCAGGCGGCGGCCGCCAACCCGAAGACACGATGTCCAGCTTGAGCGCCCGTAGCCCTTCCTCAAACAAGGCCCGGTAGTGCAGGGCATTGCGTTTGCCCTCGAAAGCATCTTCGCGGCTGTCGAAGGCACGGGCCAGGAGTCCGGGCAGCACCACGTCGCGGTGCAGGTATTCCGGCACCCCTTCCACGGCCTTGGCTTCGATGTTGACCAGGACGGCCGCTTCGTCCGTCACCGCCTCCGCCACCCGGCACCACGCGTCCGACGCCGCCTCGACGGTGTACGCGCCGTCATTGGCGGCGCTGCCGGACACCGTGAACGCATCGCCGAAGCGGAACCGGTCAAAGCGCGGGGCATCGGCCGACAGCAGACTGCCAGCGGCGCGAAACGCCACGGGACCCGACGTCTGCGCCATGGTCCGGGGCAGCCGGAAGTAGCTGAGGCGGATGGCCTCCCCGGCCACCGGCGCAGGCCAGACGCGCAGGCCGTTGCCGGCCTGGGCCACATGCCGGATGGCCCCGGCCGCCTGCCGCTCCAGATCGAGCCGCCGGATGTCCGCCGGGGCCGTGACGACAATGAGCTTGCGGCCGTCGGCTCCGACGGCCGCGAACAGATGCTTCTGGAAGTTGCCGGGCAAGGCCGCGCCAGCGGCTCCGGCCGGCACGGCCACGGCGGCTGCGGCCTCCAGATCGGGCAGGAACACCCGGGAGGCCGCCAGCCGCAACGCCTCATTGGCGTACAGGTCCAGCTCCTCATCCTCGAAGGAACTGTCCTGGAGGGGCCGCCGCGCCGCCTGGCGCAGGTCAGGGAGCAGCAAAACCGTTGCCCCCGGTGTGTTCCCCGCCGCTGGCAGGATCGGCCGCTTCCGGCGAGGCCACCGCCAGCGGGACCTCCACCGTGCCCCGAACGTAGTAGGAGTAGCGCTTGACCGAAGGCGCGACGTGCATTTCGCCGGCAATCTCCATGGAATACCCCTGGGTCTCGGCGTTTTCGAGCACTTCCAGCTGCGCGGCGGTCAGTTGCAATTCCCGGCCGCGTTCCAGGGAACAGCGGAACCCGTTGACGAACAGATCGATGTTGCTGCCCCCGCCGGGGCCTTTTTCGGGATTGATCACCACCCGATAGCGGGTTTCGGTGGCCCCGGCCGTGGCGGCGGCGCTGGCGTCGTTGGTGTTGGCCATTGGGCTGCCTCCTTACAGGGCCTCGCCCGGCACGCAGCCGGACAGGCCGACATAGGTGACGGTCAGGCCGGCGGCGTCCAGGGCCGTGACGCCTGCCGTAAACGTCGCGCCGGAACCGTTGGCCACGGTGACGGCCCCTAACAGGCAGCTGCCGGCCGCAGGCTTGGGGATCCTGACCACTCCGTGGCTGTCCGGCGAAACCACGGCCACGGCCACGGTTCCGTCGGCCTTGATGGTTATGAACGCGGTCCTGGACCCTCCGGCGGCCACGGCCCCGAGGGCCGCCAGGGACAACGTGGCGATGGCCGCCTTGCTGTAGATCCGCCCGCCCAGCCGGAACGAAAACCCCGAGGTCATGGCGTCGGCGCTGCCGGCGGCCTTGATGGATAGGCCCGGATCACTGGCCGCGCCGTCCCGCGAGGCCTCCAGCACGGCAGCCGCAGCCTCCGAAGGGAACCCTTTGAAAAAACCCTGCAGACTCATGTTGGCCTCCTTGGCTGATCGCGGCCCGGGCTAGAAGCTAGCCGCCGCTTCGACGCGGATCATAAAGGGATCGTTGAGGATGCCGCCGGCATTGACCAGTTTGTAGCCCATGGTACCGCGCTGGCCGATGGGGTCGCCGTCGCGCGCCACACCGGATTTGAGCACCAGCAGCTTCACCGGCAGGATCATGTCGCCGCTGGCGTCCGCGTTTTTCATGGGGAAGCCCTTGAGGGGCACGTCCGCAAAGGCGTCCTTGCCGCAAATGAGCATGGGGTAGACGTCGCAATTGGTGCCGCTGGTGGAGAGCAGGCCGGCGGATACCGCGCCGCCGGCATCAGCGAAGGGCTCGAACAGGTCTTCGAGGAGGAAGCGGATGCCGGACACCATGCCGATCTCGTTGTCCCAGGGGGAGATGTTCCCGTACTTGTGCACCGGGATGAAGCCGTCGATGTCGCGGATGTCGTTAGCCATGTACGGATGGCAGAACCCCACGAAGCACGGCGGAATCGCCTCGGTGCCGTAGGCGGTGGTGCTCCGGACCATCCTGGTGTGGCGCTGGGCCCGGTTGACCACAAGCGCGGTCTCCACCCGGCGCAGCAGATCCTTGGTGACCACGGTGTTGACCGCCGACCGGGAAGCGCCGTTGGCGTAGAAGACGTTGGTTCCGGCCATCAGGCGGGAAATGCGCACGCGCTCGATGAGTTCGGCCGCGTGTTCGCCAAGCAGGCCGGCGAATTCCTGCAGCACCGGATCCTTGTGGGTCAGCTCGACCATGTCGGAAAAGCCGAGCCAGTTGCCGTACTGTTCCAGGGTGAAGTAGATGTCTTCCAGGGTGACGTTCAGGCCTTCGGGCGTGACGCCTTCCGACAGGGGCTTTCGGACCACCGGAATGGACAGATACCGCCGCGCCTTGACCGTCATGCTGCTGTTCTGGGGGATCTCGATCACATAGGCGAAATTGCCCAGAATCATCTTGAACTTGGCGCGTTCCAGAAAGGGCTTGTGCAGGTGGACTTCTTCCGAGTCCGGCAGTTCGCTCTTGGTCATCAGGTTGGACATGGCGAGACCTCGTTAGCTCCCGTAGACCGCCTGAATCGCTTCGGCGCGCGCGTCCCGGGGCGTGGCCCTGGGCTTTGCGCCGCGCTTGTTGTCCACGCCGCCGGCCAGGGCCGCGCGGCGTTTGGCGTCGTCGCCGAGTTCGGCGGAACGGGAAGCAGCCAGGGATTGCTTGTATTCGGAAAGCAAGAGGTTCACGTCGTTGGCGTTGCCGCGCGCCAGGACCGCCAGGGCGGCGTCCCTGTCCTGGGGGTCCTTCTTGGTCTCCAGGGCCCACAGCTCCACGGCGTCCTTGAACTGCCGCGACCGGATCCGTTCGACCGGATCGTTGCCGAACAGGCCGCGCACCTCGGGATGCTGGGAGACGATGGCCTCCACATGGGCCTGGGCCGCCGCTGAGCTGGTTTCGGACGCCCGCGCCTGCTTCAGGCTGGCGAGCTCGTGTTCGAGCACGGCTAACCGTGCCTGCTGCGCGGCCGGGACGGCTCCGAACTTGTCGAGGGTCTTGCGCAAGGCCGCACCCAGGGAACCGGGATCGCGCAACAGCGGCGCAAGCTGCGGTTCGAGTTCGTCGAACTCCGCCGCGTCGCCCTTGAGCGCTTCCGGGATCTCCACGGCCTTGGGCACTTCCTGGCCGGGCCCGGCGGGCGGCGCTGCCGGCCTGGCGGCCCGCAGTTCCTCAAGCTCCGCCCGGAGGGCGGCAAGCTCCTCCTTGGTGGCGCGTAGCCGTCCCGACATAGTGAGGGCGTGGGGCAGCACACCGGACGTTTCGCCGCCCTGGTCGCCGTCGATGTCCGGCGCGGCCGGCCCGCCTTCCCCGGCTTCGGCCGGGGGGGCCACCGGATCGGCGGTATCGCCGCTTTCCGGGGGGCTGGAAAGTCCGGCCTCGCTGGCGGGCTCCTCCGCTCCAGGCTGGGGGCCGCCGGCGGCAACCTCGCCGCCGTCCTCGGGGTCGCCGTAGGTGCTCGCCACGGCAGCGGCATACGCCGCGTCTCGTTCTTCCTGCTTTTCCATGACTTCCTCCGTCATTCCAGGAGCCGTCGGGCGGGCCTGGACACCGGGCCTCTTTCGAGGTGCCGTTATGCTGTTCCGGGGTAGCCGGATGCTTCCCAAAGGCCCTTGCTGCCTGACAGCTCCTGGCGCAGGCAGCGCAGGGCCATGATCTGGCCCTGGAGCTTGCGAACCTGTTCTTCGGCGCAGGATTCGAGCTGGCGGCAATACTGGGCGATGCCCAAATCGATGAGTGCCACCACGTCATGCAGCACCGGCCCGGCCTGGCTGTGGATCCGCCGGAGCAGTTCCTGTCTATTGGCTGCGGCCATAAACCTTCCGGATCGCCTCGGCCCGCTTGCTCTCAGGAGATTCCACGCCCAGGGCCTCGATCTGCAGCACGACGCTGGACTCGTCTCCGGTTTGGTCCGCCGTGCTGTTGACCCGCGTCACCCGGGCCCTGCAGGCCAGTTCCACGGTTTCCCCCACGACAAAATCGCCGACCGAGCGGCCGAGCTTCCGAAGCGATCCGCCGTCCAAGGAAAGGCCCAATCCCCACGGGAACTTTTCCCCGTCCCGCGAGGCAACGGCCTGCCCTTTCCTTTCCGTCTTCCGCTCCGCCGCCGTCCGGGCCATGCTCACAAGCTTGCTCATGCGGCCTCCGTAAGCCCCAGGCCGGCGGTCGGCGGCCGTGAGGCCACGACGCGCAGGCCAAAGTCGCCGGGAGCCGGGGCGGCCGGGGCTTGCTGGGGCTGGGGTTGCTGGACGGCCATGCCCTGCAGGGCTTCCGCCAACATCCGCTGCAAGGCCGCATCCGGCGTGATGCCGCGCGAGTTCATGGAATTGAGGAGCGTTTCGAGCTTGGTGGCCTGTTCGATCCGCACCTGCATGGCCATCTGCCGTTCCTGGTTGAGCTCGACCGTGGCCTGGTCGTAGACGATGTCCGCCGGGATCTGCATGGACGTGGCCACCTGGCGCAGCCCCTTGTTGACGTCCAGCATGGGCGCGAACTGCGGATTCGAGGCGCACATGGTCATGAACTGGATGAGCCGCTGGGACTGCACTTCCTTGGACATGAGCGCCGTCGCCCCCCGGGCCACCACCGAGAAATCGCCCTTGATGTCCGGGCGCGGATTGAAGTCCATGTTCCAGTGGTACAGGGCGGTGACGAACTGCGAGGTCACTTCGTCGTCGAAGATCTTGACCATCTCGGCGAGGTTGATGCTCATGGCGTTCATGAGCATGGACAGGCCGCCCAGGGTGCGCGCGGCGTCGGAAACGTTGCCGTCGCCGTGCACCCAGCGCGGCACGGTCAGCTCGTCGCCCATGTCGTCGAAGTATTTGGCCAGGGCCAGGTAGTCGCTGGTGTGGCTCGAGGCCTGCCAAAAGGTGATGGCCTTGCTCATGTCCTCGCCGGTATCGAACTTGAGCCATGTGCCGCCACGGATGTTGTCCGCGTCCAGGGTCTGCTGCAGGGCTGGGACGTTGACCCCGCCGATAGGGCCCAGGGACATCCGGGCATTGTCCATCATGGCCCGGACCACGGCGTTTATGGCAGACTGGGCGTCACGATACACCCCCGTGACCCCCAGGCCGCACAGGCTGGAGTCATCGCGGAACATGGGAAAAATCTGGAAAGGAAATTCCACGCCCCGGATCGGGGCGCGCACCGCCTTGATGATCTTGCCGCCAAGCATCCAAACGTTGCAGAAATAGTCGGCCTGGACCGGATCGTTGCCCAGGTCGACGCCGCACTCCTCCAATTCGTCGCCGCGCAGCCAGCCGTACCGCTCCAGGACCCGCCAGCGGCCTTGGAGTTGGGGTTCCGGGGTGCCGCCATTGATGCTGCGCAGCTGGGATTCAAAGTCGTACTCCGTGGCGTCGCCGTCCCGCTTTTCCGCCAGATAGGCCCTGACCACGTCGCCGTCGAAACCGGTCCGGCCCGCCAGCTCCAGCACATCACCGTACACCATCCGGTATTCTTCGTAGCCGTACCGGCAATCCCCCATCCGGCGGTTGGCCGACTGGTCCCAATAAAATGACCATGGGGAAACCCGGCGGTAATACGGGCGGCGTTCCACCGGCGAGGTATCGAGCACCCAGGCTTCGCGCTGGATGGCCCGGCCGTCGACGCCCGGCTCGGCCACCAGTTTGGCCGTCCAGACCCGGCGTTTGCGCTCGTCCACCAACGGCCCCTTGTGGATGCCCATGCCGTAGATGGCCCCGTCCAGGATGACTTCCCGGATGGTGGCGCGGTAGCCGACATGGTCCGGGCTTTCCGCCAGTTGGTCGGCGATGACCCGGGACATGGCTTCGGAGCGCTGCTTGGCGATGTCCTGGAGGAACTTCACGGCTTCGGCGTCGCCATAAGCACGGCGCACCCCGGCGATGAAATCCATCATGGCCGGCTCCAGCACCGGCTCGGGCGTGGGTTCGATGGACCAGTTACGGTCCCCGGCCTGGGGAAACAGGATCTCCATGAGCCTGGACACGATGGTGTCCACCTTGACCCGGCACTTGTTGACGAACAGCTTGCTGGCGTTTGCGCTGAAGCTGTTGGCCACGGCCTCGTCGTACTCGCCCATGTACATGCGGTAGCGCTCCAGCCACTTCATTTCCCAAGGCTGCCGCGCCCGCTGGGCATCCCGGAACTCCTTGGCGAGCTTGGAGGCCAGCAGGGCCAGTCTTTCGCTAGCCATCGCGGCGTTCCTTGGACGGCCGGCAGGTGAAGGCCACGCCGTCGCGGTAGTCGGTGAGGCGTTTGACGATGGCCTGGGGCAGCGGGCAGCCGAGCGCCCGCAAGTGCCCCATGATGGACAGCATTTCGTTTATGGCGAGGTAGAGGATGATGCCGGCCCGGAAGTCGAAGTGCAGCCAGCCGCCGGCCTTGAAATTGAGCATGGAATCCAGGGTCACGGCCGCGAAAATGGCCGCCGCGTACAGGAAGAACTTGGACAGGCCGCGCAGGAAGCGCCGCCGTGACAGGCAGCCGTCGATCCAGGCCCGGGTGAAGCCGAGGGCGAAGTCAAAGCCCCACAAAAGAAACAGGCCGCTTGTCAGCCTGTCCCAGCCCCCGAGCAGGCTGCAGGCCACGGCCAGGATCGTGGAACAGATCGTCTTGCCCAGCCAGCCGACCAGCAGGTCCCGGCCAACTTCGAGCAGGTGGTCCCAGACCAGCCCGAACATCAGGCCGCCCCCGCCAGTTCCAGGGCCCGTACGGCCTCGGGGCTCCCGGCCAGCTGCTTGGCGGCCAGCTTGAGGACGCCCAGGGATTTGGCGTCCGTTGCGTCCATGGCCACGGGTTCGGGCAGCTCAGCCTGCAGCCGGAGATAGCCCTCGCCCAGGGTGGCCCGGCAGTCCATGTCCACCAGCTCGGCCTGGCCGGCAAACATGACGTCGAGCAGGCGCGGAGCCCACTGGGCCAGGCCATAGGACCGGGCCGCCTCCAGCAGGATGGGCTTTTCGCACCGCCCCGTGCCCAGGGAAACCAGCCGCACGGCCGACAGCGGCGCGCCCAGGGCCAGCCCGGCCACCAGGGCCAGACGGGCCGGATTGTTGGCGACCACGCCGCCGTCGATGCAGGCCCGCTCCAAGCCGCCAAGGGATTTGATGCGGCAGGGCTCGAAAAAGGTCGGCGCGGCCGAGGTGGCCCGGGCCACGTCGGCCATGCGGTAGAACCCGCCGCCCCAGGAGGTGAACAGGGCCAGGTCGCGCATCTCGATGTCGTAGGCCACGGCCATGGCCCGGGTTTCCACGTCGGACAGCATCCGGTCGCCGAACACTTCCCACAAGGCCACTTCGAGTTCGCCCGCGTCGTAGAGTTCGTCGGCCATGCCACCAAGGGACGCCAGGCGTTTTTTGAGGGACCGCGAAAAGATGGCCGGCCCGCGCTCCAGGTAGAACTCGGCCAGCCGCATGGCCGGCAGGCCGGCCGCGAGGCCCAGGGCGAGGATGCCGCCGGTGGAGGTGCCAGCAATGAGGTCAAAGTGCCGGCTGATCGACTGGCCGATGGCGTTCTCAAAGGCGGCCAGCACCAAGGCCGGCAGCAACCCCTTCATGCCGCCGCCGTCAATGGACAGGATCTTCACGGCTTGCCTCCTGCGGCCCCGGGGTCGGCGCTGGCGGCGGGCGGCGGCCCGGGCCAGCGCAGAGCCTCGGGCCCGAAGACGGCAGCGGCCTGGGCCGCCTGGCCCGAGGCTCCGCCCTCCCCTTGGCCCTCGGCCGTTTCCAGGGCCTGGGCCACCCGGCGGCCCAGGCCGTCGCCGCTTTCGCGCAACGCCTCGAGTAGCCGGTCCGGATAGGACGGCCGGCGGCAGAGGCCGGGCGGCGACGTCGCCGGCCCGATGGGCCCCCGGGCTGTTTTGCGGCCCCACAGCGCCAGCCACAAAAAGCCCGAACCCAGGGCGAAGAGCGCCGGCCCGATGCTTACCGGAATCAACAGCGGCGGGCTGTCGTCGAAACCGCACCAGAAGCGGTGCGGCTGGCTCGTGTCCATGGCGATGAGCGCGGCGCTGAGCAGCCACTGGGCCACCGCCCCCCAGGCGGTCTTGGACTTAAGATAGCCAAGCAATAGCGCTTTAACGTCCATGGCCCACCTCCACGCCGGCCCCCATGGCCCAGACGTCGATGTCCAGGCCGCCCGAGGCGATGGCGAAGCGCAGCTTGTCTAGGAATCGGCTGTCCCCGGGCCGCTCCAGGATCAGGACGATCCCGGCCCGCTTGCCCGTCGCCCCGGCATAGGCCAGGGACTGGCCCACGGCTTCGGCCCACTTGGCCGCGAAATCGAATTCCACGGCATGGTCGGCCGTTTCGCAGTCCACCCGCAGGCCCGGGCGGGGCGTGGTTTCCAGGGCTCCGCCGGCTTCGGCGCACCACAACGCCTGGTAGTGCTTTTCGGGACGGGCATGGCCGGCCCGGGCCGCCTGACAGCAGAACAGCACCAGGGCCGTGGCCAGGGCCACCAGGGCCACCCGGGGCCGGCGGTAGAACCACTCCCACACGGCGCAGGCCCGACGGGCCGTGGCCCGGGACAGGCCCCAGTCCTGGAGCCGGCAGGCCACATGCAGCGGATTGAACAGATGCCGCAGGCCTTCGAGGAGCTTAGGCATGGGGCAGCCCTCCCTCGATAAAGGCCGCCACCTTTGGCGGATATTGGGGATTGGTGTTGTGCGTGGCGGCGTAGGGCCCGCCGTTGTAGGCGCGCAGCACCCCTTCCCAGCCCAGGGAGGCGAGGTAGCGCTTGGCGTAGCCGGCCAGATGCCGGCAGCCGATGTCGATGTTGAGTTTAGGATCGTGCAGCTCGTTCAAAAACGCGCCGTCAAAGCCGCGTTCACGGGCCACCGCGCCCATCATCTGCATGAGGCCCCAGGACGCCTGCTGGCCCCACCACTCGCAGTCCGGATCCACGCCACGGGCGGCGGCCTGGAAATCCGCCGGCGGCCGTTCGGAGGCGATCTCCGCGTCGGTCACGGCCCGGAAGGGCTTTTTCAGCCTGCAGTCCCAAAAATACCGGTACTTCGGTTCGGGATTCCAGGCCCAGACGTTGCCGCCGCCCGACTCGTGCCGGATGACGGCGTAGACGATCTGGGGCGGCAGCCCGTGGACATGGGCGGCTTCCTCGGACAATTGGCGGATCTGCTCCTGGGTGACGCCGAAAAACGACATGGCGGCCTCCGTGGGGCGGCCGCCATGTCCGGGACGGAAACGGAAGGAGCGCGGGGCAGGAGGCGGCCTGCCTTGCAGACCGATCCGTACCACGCGTTTTTCGGCCGCCCGGCCGGGTGTACCGAAAATAACATGGAGTGGTTGGGGAATGGTAAGGGAGCGTACCGAAGATGATAGGAAGTGGCAGGGAAGATTTTTCTTGACAAGTATTCATACCGGAGCCCCTTTCACGTCGGACGCGTTTCCCGGGCCTTGACCGGAATCGGGGCGGCTTTGTTTTGGCGTTCGTTGTCCCAGCGTGCCTTGACGGCCTTTTCGCATTGGCCTTGCGCTCGGACAGTTCTCGCGGGTCAAAAGAAGACGTGCTCCCGATGGCGGCCAGGGTGGCGTCGCGCATCTGCTCGATGCTGCCGCCGAATTCAGTCAGGTAATGGTTGCAACGCCTGACGATGTCCCGCACGGCGAAAGTTATGATCCGATCAAGGCCGCTGAGACCCGATTGAGAGAGAAGCAGGTGATCCAGCGTCTTGTCCATGTCGCGAAGCAGCATGGCGTTGTTTTAGACCAAATAAAGGTAGCCGTTGGCGCAGGACAGCCAATCCTCGGCCGGATGCGGCAACGGCGGTTCCGGCTTGGCCGGGATGGCCTCCGCGGGACCTGGGCCGCCCGGACGGCCTGTCTGATGGGCAGCCTTCGAGAATAACACTGCCGGGTGCTCAGAACCCCCGAAGAGGGTGGGCCATATTTAGGCCAAAGTCTTGAACATACGGCCCACACCCGGCAGCAAGGATGTGCAGGTGGGAGAAAACAAAGAGGCCCCGGCTGTCGGGTGGGGTGGACCGTCTTCGGTGGAGGTATGGGGCTTCGTGGTCGGGAACTCAGCCAACCGGGGGAAGATAGCCAAGGGACTTGACAGGATTTACGTTGCGACAGTATCGGTTTTCAAATTGTGGCCAGCCAACGCAACCCACGGATCCTCAGCCTGAGTGTGACCATTAGCTGCATGTTGATCTATTTTTTACAGCGCACGAGCTAATTACTTTAAATAAAAAAACATTCACTATAAATGAAAAAGACATTCGAAATATACGATGCCTGCGCT
Source organism: Solidesulfovibrio magneticus RS-1 (assembly GCF_000010665.1). Lineage (NCBI taxonomy): Bacteria > Pseudomonadati > Thermodesulfobacteriota > Desulfovibrionia > Desulfovibrionales > Desulfovibrionaceae > Solidesulfovibrio > Solidesulfovibrio magneticus. The sequence goes on from NC_012796.1 coordinate 2,808,243, forward strand.
GAACGGGAACAAGCTAAATTAAACGAATATTTCGACAGTCTCAGCCAAGACGGAATTAGCATTGCTTACGTAAGATATGTTGGACATCTTTTTGAAAAGAAGGGATACTGCGTTGTTTATTATGGGCTCCAAAAAAATGAAATTGATTCTGACATAGATATTATTGCCTATGATGATTTTGAAACTATCTTCATTAAATGTAAATATTATTGCGACGACGGAGCACTTTCTCAAAAACACATCCTCAAATTCTTTGAGGATAGCCTCTTATGGATTTCACTCCATAACACCCATCCGATCATAGAGCATGGTGTTATCATTAATATTATTGCCACCAATACAACATTAACCTTAAAAGCGATGCAGTGCGCTTATTCACTCAATGTACAACGCTACGACAAGCTTTATCTCGATACGAACTATCCGCTAATTAAATGCTTATTCCATCAGACTCTTGGTTATATCTATGTCCTCCCCTGGGATGAAATATATGACAAAGTGAATACTAAAATTTTCATGAAAACCATTAAAGAGGCAGAAATGGAATATTCACCTGTTTGGGCAGCTGAACAATATTTATAATAGCTCTTAACCCACAAAGTCGAACAGCATAATGGGTAACCCCGAATCTCTTTTCGGCTACCATCTGCCGACCCCATTGAGCAAAGAACTTAAGGGCCATAAAAAACCATGCGCACGAAGACCCGGACAATCAAGGCCAGCCTCATTCTTCTGCCTTTTTAGTGAATTTCCGCCGCCACGCCAGCAGTTCTTCCCGGTCCGCGATGTAGGAAAACCCGTCAAATCGGACCGGCATGGGCGGAGACACTTCTTTGAGGTAGCGGATAAACCGTCGCCGTCCAATCCCGAGAACCGCGCAAATCTCTTCCTTGTTGAGCAGCATCGTCCTTTCATCCATTGTCAGTACCCCGCCCTGCCATCGGCCACTCCGGACCGGGTTTGCGCGCGGCCCAGCGCGGGCTTGCGCTCGTCGCAGTGAGCGATGGCCCACATCAGCGCCGCCACCGCCGGAAAATCCTCAATGGGCCGCCGGATGTCCTTGCCGGCGTCCTCGATCATGGCCACCAGTTCCTGGCGGCCCAGCACCAGGGCGCTTCGCCCCACGATCCTGGCCGTCAGGTAGGGGGCCAGGTCCGCATGCAGCTGCCCCCCGGCTCCGAGCCCGGGGGCGGGCCGCAGGCGCAGGGGCGGCCGCCCCTCGGCCCGCAGGCGCTCGTTGAGGAACCGCAGCCGCTTGGCGTAGACATGTTGCGGGTCGCCCACCCAGGCGCTCACCGCCGACCGCCCGGCCCATTTGCCGGCAAGGGGCGCGGCTTCGGCCGCCAGCCCGAGTAACCGCTCCACGTCCGCCTCCTGGATGAGATCCACCAGCCGCAAGGTCCGGTAGCCTTCCAGGGGGTCGGCCTCCAATTCCTCTGCCAGGGCCACCACCGCCCCGGGCGTAGTCCCCTTGGGCCAGCACAGCCCGGCCACAACCCGGCTGAAGACGGTCACGCGTTCCACGCTCCCCGCCTCTTCGACGCCGCGAATCCGGGACAGGCCTGTCCAGGGCTCGACAAAGGCTTCCAGTCTCATCGCAGCTGCATCCCCGCGTAAAAGCTGTTGCTGGAAAAATCCGCCGCTATGCACCAATAGTTCAGGGCGTGCCGGAAGTGGTCCGGCCCGAGCTTGACCCAGGTATAGGCCTTGCTGCCTGTTTCCTCGTCCTCTTCCAGTTTCTTGGCCGTATTGGCGCAGTGGGCCGCAAAGGCCTCCACCGGCCCGCACTGGCGCGGCAGCGCCAGCCTCCTGGCAGACAGGGCCGTGTGGGAGGCGTCCATGGATTCGGTGCGGTTCACCGACACCTGGAGGGTCTTCTCGTTCCAGGCATAGCCGCCCTTCTGATGCGGGCTGTACCAGTTGAGGAACACGCGGCCGGGGAAGCGCCCGGCGAATTCCCGGGCCTTTCGGGTCTCGGGCATGCCGTCGATGACGCAGCGGGTCACGCCAAAGGCCGCCATCAGCCGGTCTAGCTCCTCGAAATCCCGGTACTCGGCCACGTGCACGATAAAGCCATCGCGCCGACCGACCACCACATGCAGCCCCTTGCCCTGGTCGACGCCCATGCAGCACGGCCCCGGATCCGTCGCCCCGATGCCGTGGGAACCGCACAGGGCCAGGACCTCCTCCTTCGTGATGCGGCAATCGGCCTCCACGTAGGGCAGGCCGAGCTTGTAGTTGTAAAACGCGCCCATGTTGAGCGTCGTGCGGTACTGGGACAGGATTTCGGCCGGCCTGACGTACTGCGAATAGAGCTGGCTGTACTGGTAGCCCCGCCAGTCCTCCACCGCCGGCCGGCGCGCCACCCACTCGCCCCGGGCCGGATCCAGCACACCCTCGCGGCAACGCAGGCAGCGCAAGTCCACGGACCCGTCCCGGCGCTCCCACAGTAGGTCCGGCACGGCCCGCTCGCGGGGGGCGGCGGCCGCCTCCCACTCCTCCACCACGTCGGTCCAGCCCCCGCACCGGGGGCACTTGAGCAGCCAGCGGCGCTGGTCCGTGAGCTGGTAGAGCCGGTCGATGCCGAAATCCGGCAGCGTCGGGTTGGACAGGAAATGCTCCCACTTGTGGTCGGAATGGGCCATGCGCTCCCGGGCCACGGCCTCAATGCCCACGGGGAACAGGTCGAACTCGTCGTAGATCACGAAGTCCACCGGGTCGGAGCGCAGCCCTTCCAGGGACTTCGTGCCGCGAAACAGCAGGTTCTTGCCGCGCACCTGCTTGAGCTCCACTGAGTCGGTGTTCACGACGTACCGGGCCAGGGAATCCGGGTTGCGCTCCACCAGCGGCGAAACGCGCGACCGGGAAAACGCCGACGATCCCGTGCGCGACGGAAACAAGTACAGGATGCCCACGAAGGCCATGTACAGGGCGCACCAGAAGGCCCGCAGCATGGCCCGAGTGGTGTTGCCCATCTGGGCGCATTTGAGTTCGACCTGCCGGGGATGGTCGTCGCCGTAGGGCAGTTCCAGGCATTCGTGACGGGAGAAAGAGAAGGGGCCCCTGTCCAGGACCACCCCCTTCTGACAGGCCCACCCCCCCGGGGGGGGCCTCGTCCGTGATCGGCACCACCGTCTGCACCTTGGTCAGGAAGTCGGTCATGATCGACCGGCTTCCCGTCCCGCCGGACTTGCGCGCCATGGCCCCTCCTCACACCAGCTCGATGGCGTACACCGACCGGATCTCGTCCGGCTGGATGCACAAGTAATCGAGGGTCTGCTTCTGGGTTGCGTGGTTGTACACGGCCATGAGCGTGGGAATGTCCACGTTGTGGTTCACGCGCATCTGGTAGCCGAAGGTTTTGCGCAGGGTGTGCGAACCGTAGTGGCCGGGCAGGTTGACGGCTTCGCACCAGCCGATGACCATGCGGCGCAGCCAGGACGTCGTCAGCGGCCCGCGTTTGCCTTGGAACAGCAAATCCCCATCTTGCCATGGCCTGGAGGCCAAAAGCCGCTCCACGGCCGTTCTGACGGCCTTGTTGGCGCATATCCGCCGCAGTTTGTGCTCCTTGCTCTCGCGCACCACGTCGCCGTCGTCCGGATCGGCCAGGATGGCCTTGACCCGGCCCACGGTCAGGGCCAGCAGATCGCCGGCCCGCAGGGCCGAGTGGATCCCGAGCACAAACAGGGCGTGGTCGCGCGGCCGGTCGGCCAAGAGCCTGGCAATGGTCGCCAGCGCCCTGGGGCTTTTGATCGGGTCCACGGCGATGGCCGAGCCCTTGGGCGCGTGGTTGTTGGGCGGCTTTTTCCGGCTCTTTGTTTCGTCGTCTTTCGGAACCGCCACGGGCTTTAGACGACGTCCGTCCGGGCCAGGAGCCGGCACCGTCGCGGCATTGTCTTGGCAACACGCTGTATTCATGGCGAATCCCCCTTTTTCGGTTCGTCGTCTTTTGGGTAAAAGACGACGAACCTACTCCGACGCTTTGAGCCCGTAATCGAGGGCGTTCTGGGTCGCATCAAGCGCCATCAACTCTTCCACGACCTGGCGCGCCAGATCCGGCGCGGCGCGCTGCAGCACTTCCATGACCTTGGCCTGGAACTGCATCACGCGTTCGATGTCGAACTTGGTTTTCTTGATCGTGTTGTCCAGTTCGAGCATCTTGCGGTTCTCGCCCAGCAAGGCGATGTAGGCCTTCAGCAGTTCGCCACGACGTCCGGCCAGACGTTCCAGCTTGCGCCGGGCATCGGCGTCGCCTTCCAGCGACTGGCGGAACAGTTCCACGAGATCCGTGGCCTGCCGGGCCAGCTTTTCCAGCCGTTCCAGGGCGTCATGCTGGCGTGCCAACACCTCGACCTGGACGAACTGCGGGCTGGCCGCTTCCAGCGCCGTTTCGCACCGGCGCTTCACGACCGACACCCTGGCCTCGGAAATGCCAAAGCGCAGGGCCATCTGCTTCTGGTTCAGGCCCTCCTTGCGGCAGGCAAGGTAATCTTCATCGGTGAACTTCGCCTTTGCCATGCGAGCCACTACTTCCCGTTTATGTTGACTCTACCTTACGAAATGTGTTGATTCAATAAATTAATATCAATCTGCATCAACCCGTTTTTTGAGTTAAGGCGGCTTTGCATTAACCGCTTCATCAGCAAACTGACGTTGTGCTTTGTTCTTCTGCTTCAACGCTTCCCACGCTTCAACGCTCATTCCCTGGCCTCTCCCCTCTTCGTTGCATCCAGGATCTGGTTCTTCAGCCTTCACGGCCTGGTCAAGAATCTGGGCAAAGTTCTCCCGGTAGGCCTTGGCCGAGAGGATCCTCGAGCGCCAGAAGGCGTCCTGCAGGGCGAAGCGCGTGGCCCGTTCGATCTCCTCGAGGCTGTGTCCGGCCTCGAGGAGCCCCAAGAGCATCGCCGGCCACTTGTCCGGGGCTTTCGGCCTGGCTCTGGGGCTGGACTTGGACATGAGGCCGAAGACCAGCTCTCTCGCTCTCTCCCCGTCAGGGGCTAGAGAGAGAGATTTAAGATAAGATGGGATGGGATGGGGCATTGCAGAACCCATGCACTGCATTGCAGGTGCATCGGCATTCTCAACACCCTGTTTTTTCTTTGTTTTTACGAAAGAAGAGTCGTCATTTTTCTGCCATCGGGCGTTTGCCGCTGCGACCTTCACAGGGTTCTTCTCACCGCGCGCCCAGATGTTGGGTTGCCGTTTGTCCCAGTTATGCACGACGACAACCCTGTCTTCCCGTCGGTCCAAAAAACCAATTTCAACAAGATTTGCTACAAATTCAGATGGATCGATGTTTTTTGGGTCGATACAACAAGCGGCAGCAATGTGTCTGTCCGACATGTTTTCAAGTACGCCTTTGTTGCGTTCTTCCGCCACAAACGCCCAAAGCGTAAAAATGGCGTCAATGCCTTCGCTGCCATATAGCTGCCGTAGCAGGATAAATTTTGGATGTGTCCGCCATGTGGACTCCACCCGGAAGTCGTATCCCATTCTGCCACCGCCTCTGCACAAAGTTATCCGACGCCTGCATATCCACATTCATGCAGCTGCATGCAGCTGCATGATCCCTCTCACAATGGCCGTTCATCCGACTCAAATCGCACGTGTTTTCGATTGTACGCGACCGGCACATCGCCGGTCATGGAATTGCGGCTTTTGGCCACGGTCAGCTGTGTGAACTGGATGTCCTCGCGGCCCGAACGATCCCAGGGCTGGATCAAGAGAATGATGTCCGCGTCCTGTTCGATGGCTCCGGACTCTCGGAGATCGGATTCCACCAGCTTCGGCGACTTCCGTTTGGCCACTTCGCGGTTCACCTGGGCCAGCAGCACCACCGGCACGGCCAGATCCTCGGCCATGAGCTTGACGGATCGGGAAATCGCCGCGATTTCCTGTTCCCGGTTCTGGTGGTGGCCATCGGGCGGGATGAGCTGGGCATAATCGATAAACACGATGTCGAGCCCCCCGTCCTGTCGCCAGCGACGGCAGGCGGCCCGGATGTCGGACGGCTTGCGTGCCGGCTTGTCGTAGATGCGAAGCGGCATCTGCTTCATGCGCTGGCAGTGGGCGTAGATCCTGGACCAGTCCTCGTCGGAAAACTTGCCGTCCCGGAATCGCTGGGCCGCCACCCCAGCCCCTGAGGAAAACATGCGGTTAAGGAGCTGGTGCCTGCCCATCTCCAGGGAGAATATCCCGGTGGGATGCCCAAGCCCCACAGCGTGCTCGGCAAAGGTCAGAGCCAGGGCCGTCTTGCCGTGGCTTGGCCGCGCCCCCACGACGATCATTTCCCCGGGCATGAACGAGCGGATCAATCCATTGAGTTTCCAAAACGGCGTGGGCACCCCGCCGCCGCCCGACTGCTCCAGCTTTTCCAGGTAGGTCGTATAGGGGTCCAAAAATTCATCCGGCGTCTCGCCATGGGTATCCAGCCGGTCCTTGAGCACAGCATCCGACGCCATCTGGGCGATGGCTACAAACTCAGCCGGCTCACGCTCCGGATCGTAGGCAATCTCAATGATGCGCCGGCCCATGCCCGCCATCGACCGACGCTTGGACATAGCCCGCACAATGCCGGCGTGGTGCAGGATATTGGCTGCCGACACGACACAGCCGGCCAGTTCGGCCAGGTGGGCCGGGCCGCCGGCTGGATCGAGCTGTCCGGCGGCAGTCAGCGCGGCAGCCAATGTGATCAGATCCACTGGCTTGTTATCACGCCACAGGCCCACCATCGCCTCCCAGACCATCTGGTGGCGGGGATCGTAGAAATCCACACGGCGCAGCTCGACCCCCAGTTTGTCCAGGATCGACGGCTTGATGAGCACCCCGCCAAGCACGGCCTGCTCGGCGTCAAGATTGTGGGGCGGCACATTGCGGAGCAGCATCCCTGTCAGGTCTGCCGGCCCGGAGTCAGGGCGCCGGTTTCGTGGCGTGGCCATAGGCTCCCCCTTCGCTATCCCGCCTGAACTGGCTGTAAATCTCCCCGCCTGGGAGTTACAGACACCGGACAAGTCAAACGGCTCGACAACCTTTTTGTTGACAAAAAGCTATCAAAGGTTATCAGGAAATCATGACGCGTATTGAGTGGAGCCGAAAGGCATTGAAGCAGGCAGCCCAGATCTACCGGCAACAATTCCCGGTCATCCGCAAGGCTGTTGAAGGCCTCCTCTCCTGGCCAACCTGCCAAAATGTCAAAGCCCTGGTTGGCCGCGAGGGTTACAGACTTCGCGTTGGTCGCTACCGCGTCCTTTTCACCGTCCACGAAGACGAAATCCGTGTCATTCGCATTGAGGAGGTCAAGAAGCGCGATGAACGCACCTATTAAGCACCAAATTATCCATGGACCCGATGGGAATCCCCTGTACGCTGTCATTTCGTGGGAAGATTTCGAGGAACACTTCGAGGGCAAGGCCGACGAGGAGGTCTTTATCCCCCACGAGGTGGTCGTGCTCAACCTCGAAGGGGATATGAGCTTGATTCGTGCTTGGCGGGAGCATTTGAAACTCTCCCAACGCGAGGTAGCCGGGCGCATGAACATCTCCCAACCGGCGTACGCAAAGATGGAAGCCAAAGATGCACGCCCCCGCGTGACCACGCTGAAAAAGATTGCGGACGCAATGGGCATTGAATGGGAACAGCTGCGGGAAGGATGAGCGTGCAGACGGGGGCAGCCTATGTTGGAAATTACAAAAACCTTCCGCGCTGACGGATTCGTGGTGATCAGCGTCGTAGTTCCAGCAGATCGGGTTGACGACGTAGTCCGCGCCATCGAAAAAGCTTTGGAGCCGGACATTCCGGCCGAAGAGGCATTTGCCGGTTTTGGGCCGGGCGACGCCTTGCGGGGCATGCGTCGCCTGCGCGAAATGACCCAGGCGCAGCTTGCCGCTGCAATCGGCGTCCACAAGTCCCATATCTCCGGCATGGAACGCGGCAGAAGGCCGATCGGCAAGGAGATGGCCAAGCGTTTGGCCGACGCCCTGAACACTTCGTACAAGGTTTTTCTGTGAAACGTCCCTACCCGGCCATCCTGCATACCGACGACGGCACAAGCTACGGCGTGACTATTCCCGATCTGCCTGGCTGTTTCACCTCGGGCGACACCCTGGACCAAGCTCTTGCCGCTGTCCAAGAGGCGGTGGAAGCCTGCCTCTTCGATGCCGGCGAAGCTCCCCAGGCCAGCCCGGCCACGGATGTGCTGGGGATGGCTGAGGCCGAAGGCGGCCTCCTGGCCTTTGTTGAAGTGGACCTGTCCTTTCTTGACCAAAATCTTGGCTAAGGCCCTGCACACCTCATACAAGGTTTTTCTGTAGAAAGAGAACGTCGACAGAGGCAGGAGAACGTTATGCATTTCCCCGCTGCGGTCTTCAGTGAAAAAGGCAAGGCCTACGGCGTGACCCTGCCGGACATCCCCGGCTGCAACACCGCCGGCGACACCCTGGAAGAGGCCCTTGCGAACGTCCAGGAAGCGGTCGAACTTATGCTGGAAGACGCCACCGAAAAGCCGGTTCCCAGCAGCGTGGAGCACTATAAGGACGATCCGGTATACCAGGATGTGGCCTGGACGCTGGTCGATGTGGATATGTCGTTCGTGGACGGACCCGCTAACGGAGCTCATGAAAGTGACGCGCAATGACGCGACCGCACACTTCCCCTGGCCCACCACCAAGCCCCGCTCCGGCGGGGCTTTTCGTTTCCCAAGCCCGAAACTGGGGTGGTCGGCCCGGCGGGCAGCCCCAGCAAAAGATGGGGTGAAAATCAGGCTGAACATGGCCTGCCCCAAATAAAAAAAGCCCCAAATTTGCCCTGTTTTTTGGGGCAGACTTTGGGGCAGACTAGACGAGCGCGTATGTTAAGGGCAGAGAGGTGTGAAAAAATCCCTATAAAATCAGTTTGGTGCGAGAGGGAGGGCTCGAACCCCCATAGCCTAAGCCGCCAGATCCTAAGTCTGGTGCGTCTCCCAGTTCCGCCACTCTCGCACATGTGCCCCGCGCGGGGCATATTTTCTTACGTGAAAGATGCAGCCAAGACAATCGCCAAGGTGGCGCGCTCAGAAAATTCCGTCCGGATCAATGCTTAGACGCTTGCTTGGCCGATTCGGACAGGTGGCGCTCATACGGAGCCAAGTGGTTGACCGGCCCGTCGCCGTCGCCAAGATCCCAGGCGGTTTCCAGGGCCAGCTGCAGATAGTCCCGGGCCGCCTCCACCGCCTCGGGCAAGGCCTTGCCCAAGGCCAACTGACCGGCGATGCCCGCCGAAAGCGTGCAGCCCGTGCCGTGGGTGTTGCGGGTGGCGACAAAGGGCCGCGACAACACCCATTCCCGGCCGTCGGCCAGAACCAGACGGTCCGTCACCAGGCTGTCCGAGGTCTGCCCGATCTCGAAATGGCCGCCCTTGAGCAGCACCGCCTTGGCCCCACGGGCCAGAAGACGCCGGATGACCTCGTCGGCGTCGGCCTTGCCGCCGATGGGCAGGCCGGCCAGCAGTTCGGCTTCGAGACGGTTGGGCGTCAGCAGATCGGCCAGGGGCAACATGCGAGTCAGGATCGCCTCCACCGCCTCCGGCATAAGGAGCCGCGCCCCGGACTGGGCCACGCAAACCGGATCGACCACCACGGGGAAATCCTTGTCAGCCAGCCCCTCGGCCACTGCCCCGATGATGACCTCGGAAAAGAGCATTCCAGTCTTGGCCGCCCGAATGGGAAAATCGGCCCGCACAACCCGCAACTGCTCGGCCACGAAGCCCGGCGTCGGCGCTTCGATGGCCGAAACGGCGCACGTGTTCTGGGCGGTCAGGGCGGTGATGACGGACAGGCCGTAACAGCCCTGCATCATGAAGGTCTTGAGGTCGGCCTGGATGCCGGCCCCGCCGCCGGAGTCGGAGCCGGCGATGGTCAGCGCGCAGGGATGGGCCATGTCGCCTCCTTGGCTTGATCGCTATTTCCCGGCCTCGGGCGTGGCGTCCAGAGCTTCGTCGCTCTCCCGGATCTTGCTGAGTTTCAGTCCGCTTTTGGCCAGCACGAGCAGACCGGCCACGGTGACCGGAATGTACTGCACCATGTGGAGCACCAAGCCAGTCGCCAGAGCCTGGGCTTTGTCCACGCTAAAAAGCCCCAGGGAAAAGACCACCGCCGCCTCGAAAACGCCCAGCGCTCCGGGCGAGGACGGCATGGCCATGCCAAGGGACGAAATGACGAACACCGCCGCTGCCTGGCCAACGGTCAAGGGCAGGTCGGCCACCCATAAAAGCACCAAAAAGGTGGAACCGGCGTAGAGAACCCAGCAGACCAGGGTATAAAGCCCCAGCACGGTCATGAAGCTGGGGGTCACGCCATGGAGCACCTGGAGCTTAAGCTCGGCCAGAAATTCGGCCAGCCGGTTGGACGGCAGTTTTTCAATGATGCGGCCGACAAAATCCGGATAGTGGCGCACCACCCATAGTCCGACCCAGATGCCGCCCACGGCTGCGCCCAGAGGCACAAAAGCCATCTTGAGGTTGAAATGGAAGGCGACGACCAGTCCCATGGCCAGGATGGCGTTTAAATCGAAAAAGCGCTCCCAGAAAACCATGGTGATGCTGCGCGAGAGCGAAAATCGGCATTCCCGGCGCAGATAGAAGGCCTTGGCCAGTTCGCCGAGCTTGGCCGGAACGATGTTGTTGACGGCCATGGACATGAGAAAGGCCTTGAAGCAGACCCAGTTGCCGGCGCAAAAGCCCGACAGGAAATTGAGGCGAAGGGCCATGACGCCGTAGCCCACAAAGGAAAAAAGCACCGTCCAGAACAGGGCCACGTCATCAAAACGGGTAATGGCGTCCCACAGTTCGGAAAAATTGAGTCCCCAGAAGGCATAGACCAGACAGCCCCCCACCAGGGCCAAGCGCACAAACAAACTGGCGGCTTTCTTTACAAGCATCGCGGACCGTTCCTCCATGAAGCCGGGGCCGTCCCGGCGTTTGGGCGATCAGACATTGAAAAGTTCCCGCAGGCGGTAGTTGAGGTGCGTGTAGCGCCGCTCGCCGCCGGCGTTTTTGAGGCCCAGGGTGAGCGCCCGGCGGCTGCCCACGAGCACGGCCAGTTTCCTGGCCCGGGTCAGCGCGGTGTAGATCAAATTCCGACGCAGCATCACGTAATGCTGGGTCAAAAACGGGGCCACCACGGCCGGATATTCGCTGCCCTGAGACTTATGAATGCTTACGGCATAGGCCGGAGCCAGTTCGTCGAGTTCGGTGCGGTCATAGGGGACATCGCGCCCGTCGAAGGAGACGACCAGCGCGCCCTCCTCCGGGTCAGCGGCCGTGACATGCCCCAGGTCGCCGTTGAAGACGTCCTTTTCGTAATTGTTTTTCGTCTGCAACACCCGGTCGCCCAGACGAAAAATGGCGTTTCCCCGAATGACCGTCGGCCCCGAAGGATTGAGCCGCGCCCGAAGCGCTTCATTGAGCGCCTGGGTGCCGGCCTCGCCCTTGTGCATGGGCGAGAGCACCTGCACGTCGCGCATGGGATCAAGGCCATAAACCTGGGGGATGCGCTCGGCCACCAGCGTGGCGATCAGATCGCGCACGGCGGCCGGATCGTCCTGCTCGACCCAGAAAAAATCGGCCTCGGGCGGCTTTTTCTCGGCCGCCTGGGGGAACTGGCCGTTGTTGACCCGGTGGGCGTTGACCACGATCATGCTTTCCCGGGCCTGGCGAAAAATGTGCGTGAGCCGCGCGCTGCCCACGGACTGGCTGCCCAACACGTCCTCCAGGACGTTGCCCGCTCCCACCGACGGCAGCTGGTCGGCGTCGCCAACGAGAATAAGCCGCGAGGTAAACGGCAAGGCCCGCAGCATGTGCCCGCAAAGCCTGGCGTCGAGCATGCTGACCTCGTCGACCAGCAGCGCGTCGGCCTTGAGCTTGTTGTCCTCGCACACGGCAAACGAGCCGTCGGGCGTGGACTGGAGCAGGCGGTGGAGCGTGGCGGCCGGCTGGCCGGTCGCCTCGGAAAGCCGTTTGGCCGCCCGGCCCGTGGGCGCGGCAAGTTTGACTTTTAGCGACAGCTTGTCAAGGGCGGCCACCACCATGCGGGTGATGGTGGTCTTGCCGGTGCCGGGTCCGCCGGTGATGACAAAGACCTTGTTGGCGCAGGCGTCAATAACGGCTTGCCGCTGCTCCGGGGAAAGCTGGATGCGGGCCTCGGACTCCAGGGCCGGCAGGAGCTTTTCCACCTTGCCGCGCAATTGCGCGCCGGGATGGCCGGCCAAGTCGTGGATGCGCCGAGCGATCTCGGTCTCCAGGGCATAGAAGTGGCGCAGATAGACGGCCGCTTCGATGCCCTGCTCGGGCAGAGGTTCGACCTTGACCCGCTTGAGTTCTTCCAGGCCGCCAAGCCCCTCCTCCAGGCGCTCGGAAGCCACGTCGCCGACCAGGGCGGCGGTTTTCTCGAAAAGCACGTCCTTGGGCGCGAACAGATGCCCCTGCTCGCCCATGGAAAAGAGCACATAGGCCAATGCGGCCTGGACACGCTCGGGGCTGTCCGAGGCAAAGCCCAGGCGCAGGGCCATGGCGTCGGCGGTCTTAAACGCGATGCCGCGAATTTCATAGGCCAGTTCGTAAGGATTGGCCCGAATGCGGGCCTCGGCGGCGTTGCCGTAAAGCCGCTGGATCTTGGCGGCGTGGGTGGTGGCGATTTCGTGGGTCTGGAGAAAGAGCATCAGCGAGCGGATCTCGTTTTGGGCGTCCCAGGAGGCCTTGATCTCGGCCAGCTTTTTCTTGCCCACGCCTTCCACGGAAAGCAGCTTGTCCGGCTCCTTGTCCAGAATGTCGAGCACCTTCTCGCCAAAGGCGTCCACCAGGCGCGAGGCTAAAATGCCGCCCACGCCCTTGATCTGACCCGAGGCCAGGTAGCGGCGGATGCCGTTTAGGGTGGCCGGCATCTCGCGCACGGCGGTGGTCACCTGAAACTGGCGGCCATACTTGGGATGGGTGGCGAAATCGCCGGTGACCCGCAAGAGTTCGCCGGGCGTGACCTTTTGCATGCGCCCGACAATGGAAAACGGTCCCGGTTCGGCCTTGGAGCCGACCCGGGCGATGAGGTAGCCGTTTTCCTCGTTGAAAAAGGTGACGGTCTCGATTTCGACCGTAAGCTCGACTGCCATGGGGTTTGCGGCGGCGTCCGAGAGTTAGAGGTCCTGGCGATAGCGCAGGGATTGGGACAGGGTTTCCTTGTCCACGTACTTGACCTCGGCCCCCAGGGGGATGCCCTGGGCCAGCCGCGTCAGGCGCACGGCCGGAAACTCCCGCTCCAGCAGATTCTTGATATGGGAGGCGGTGGTTTCGGCGGCCAGCGTCGCGCCAAGGGCCAGGATGCATTCCGTGACCGCGCCCTCGGCCAGTTTGGCCCGCAGCACGTCCAGGCGGAGTTGGCCAGGCGACACGCCTTCCAGCGGATCAAGCAGGCCGCCCAGGACCAGATAGCGGCCGGCGTAGAGGCCGGTTTCCTCCATCTGCATGATGGCGTCCCACTGGGCCACGAGACAGAGCTGTTCGCCGTTTCGGGACGGGTCGGCGCACACCGGACAGACCGGCGTTTCGGACAGCGAGGCGCAGTGGACGCACAGGCACAACCGCTCGCGCAGGCGCAAGATGGCCTCGCCCAGGCCGTCGGCCCGGGGGCGCGGCCACTCCAAGAGCGTCATGGCCACCTTGAGGGCCGACTTGGGGCCAAGGCCGGGCAGCTTGGCCAGCTGGTCCACGAGTTCGGCCAGGGGGACGGGCAGGGTCGTCTGGGATGCCATGTTCGGGATTCCGCGTAGGGGCGCGGGCGGCGGGAAAAGGGGTCGCCCCTTCCCGCCGCCGGTTGGTTAGAACAGGCCGGGAACCTTGATGCCGCCGGTGATCTGTCCCATTTCGGCTTCCATCATGGCCTTGGCCTTCTTGATGCCGTCGTTGACGGCGGAAAGGACCAGGTCCTGGAGCATTTCCACGTCATTGGGGTCCACGGCCGTCTTGTCGATGGCCAGGGACTTCAGTTCGTTGGAACCGGACACCACGGCTACGACCATGCCGCCGCCGGCCGTACCTTCCACGGTGCGCTCCTGCAGGTCTTCCTGGAGCTTGGCCATCTTTTTTTGCATGACCTGGGCCTGGCGAACCAGTTCGTTCATTCCTTTCATGGGCTACCTCCTCTAGCGGGGCTTTCGTTCGATGATTTCGGCGTCAAAGGCCGTGACGGCCTGGCGCACTTCCGGGTGGTTGTCGACGTAGTCCCGAAGGTCATGGGGCGACATGCGGTCATTTGCCGCCTCGCCTTCGGTCAGACGCACGGTCACGCCGGGGCCGAAATAGGCTTCGGCGGCTTCGGTCAGCTGGCGCAGCTTGTCGGGATGGGCCAGACGGCCGCGATGAAAGGCGTTGGTGCAGCTGACGACCAGCTCACCCGGAGCCGGATCGGGCGAAAACGTGCCCTGGGCGTGCTTGAGGGCCACCATGTCGCTGCCCCGGCCGGCCTGGCGCAAAAAGCCGTCCCAGGTGCGGGGGCCGGCCGGCGCGGCTTGGGGCGGACGCGGCACGTCATCATGCCCGGATGATCCATGGCCCTGGCCCGAAGCGGCGAAAGACGCAGACTGGCCTGATCCCGAAGGGGCGTAGCCGCCGGCAGCCGGCGCGGCGGCCGGGGCCTGGGCCGGGGGAGTCGAGCCGTTGCCCGGACCGGACGCGGCATGGGGCGTCGGCGCTTCAGACCGGGACACCGGGGGCGCGGCCTGGGGCGGATAGCTCCGGGGAGCGGCGGACTGCGCGGTGGGCGGCGCGGCGTCGAGGCCGGCGGCCGGCCGACCGTAACCGCCCTGGTCCCGACCGGGACCGGTCTCGGGCTGACCGTAGGGCGCAACCTGGTCGGCCAGGGGCTGGGGCCGGTAGCCGCCGGGACGCCCGCCCTGGGGCTGGCGCGGGGTCAACCCGCCGCCCTGCCCTCCGGAACGACCGGACGACCCGCCCGAGCCACCGGGACCGGAGGCCGCCGGCGCGGCGCAGGAAGCGAGATTTTGCAACGGCAGCAGGCGCGGCAGATAGGCCATGTTGAGCAGCAGCAGCTCCAGGGCCAAGGCCGGCTCCAGGCTCGTCTGGACCCGGCGCTGGCCCTCCAGGGTCATCTGCCAGCAGGCATGGATGTGGGCGGCCTCGATGCGTCCGGCCCAGACCAGCCATTCCCCGGCCTCCTCGGCCGGCAGATCGACCACGGGCAGGGCCCGCTCACCAGCCTGGCGCAGGAGAAACAGATTGCGCCACATGGAGGCCAGCTCGCGCAGGAAAAAGCCGATGTCCAGGCCCTTGTCCAGGACCTGGCGCAAAAGCTCCACCACCGCCGGCCCATCCTCGGCCCGGATGGCTTCGATGAGTCCGAAAAACACTTCCTGGCCGGCCAGCCCAAGGACGCCCCGGGCGTCCGCTTCGGTGAGTTCAGCCCCGCCCAGGGCCAGAACCTGGGCCAAAAGCGACATGGAATCCCGCACGCTGCCGGCCCCGCGCCGGGCAATGAGGCTGACGGCCTTGGCCTCGTAGGGCACGGCCTCGCGCATGAGCACGCTGGACAGATGGGCTTCCAGCTCGCTCTGGGCCAGTCGCTTGAACAGATAATGCTGGCAACGGCTGATGATGGTGGCCGGAAACTTGTGGGGCTCGGTGGTGGCCAGGATGAAGGTGACGCGTCCGGGGGGCTCTTCCAGGGTTTTGAGCAGCGCGTTGAAAGCCGCCGTGGTCAGCATGTGGGCTTCGTCGATGATGAAGACCTTGTAGCGGCTGTTGAGCGGCGCGTAGCCCACGTCTTCTTTCAGGCGTCTGGCGTCGTCGACCTTGCCATGGGTGGCGGCGTCGATCTCGATAACGTCGGGGGAGACCCCGGCCGTGATCTGACGGCATTGGGAGCAGACGTTGCAAGGTTCGCCCGTGGGCGCGGTCTCGCAGTTAAGCGCCTTGGCCAGCACCCGGGCCAGGGTGGTCTTGCCCACGCCCCGAGTGCCGCTGAAAAGATAAGCCGGCGCGATACGGTCTTCGGCCGCGGCCCGGGACAGGATGCGTTTGACGGCGTCCTGCCCGGCCACGTCGGCGAAACGCTGGGGCCGGTATTTGGCGGTAAGGCTTATTGTGCTCATCGAGGCGGTCCGGGCGGCTGCACTACGGTCGCAGCCGCCCGGTAACGGTTACAGGCTGTAACGGCGCAGCCAGTTGGCGTAGGCCGGGTTTTCGCCCTTGACCACCTTGAAAAAGGCGGCCTGCAGGGCCTTGGCCACCGGTCCGGCATGGCCTTCGCCGATGACCCGGCGGTCGAGTTCGCGGATGGGGGTCAGCTCGGCGGCGGTGCCGGAGAAAAAGGCTTCGTCGGCCATGTAGACTTCGTCGCGGGTGAAAAGCTGCTCCACCACCTCATAGCCGAGCTCCTTGGCCAGGGTGATGAGGCTGTCCCGGGTGATGCCGGCCAGGATGGAGGTCAAGGGCGGGGTCTTGATGACGCCTTTTTTGACGATAAAGACGTTTTCGCCCGAGCCTTCGGCCACGTAGCCGGTGGGATCAAGGAGCAAGGCCTCGTCGTAGCCGTCGGCCAGGGCTTCGGTCTTGGCCAGCACGGAGTTGACGTAGTTGCCGGCCACCTTGGCCTTGGTCATCATGACATTGACGTGATGGCGGGTGTAGCTCGACGTGCAGATGCGGATGCCGCGCTCCAGGGCCTCGGCGCCGAGATAGGCGCCCCAGGGCCACACGGCGATGGCCACGCGCACCGGGTTGGGGCCGGGGTTGACGCCCATGGCCTCGCCGGAGCCGATGAAAATCAGCGGCCGGATGTAGCCGGCGGTCATTTTATTGGCCTTAAGCGTCTCGACGCAGGCCTCGGCCAACTGTTCGTGGCTGAAGGGAACCTTCATGCCCATGACCTTGGCCGAGCCGAGCAGGCGCTCGATATGCTCGTTCAGGCGAAAAACGGCCGACGAGCCGTCAGTGCATTCGTAGGCCCGGATGCCCTCGAACACGCCCACGCCGTAATGCAGCGTATGGGTCAGGACATGCACGTTGGCCTGGTCCCAGGGCACCATCGCGCCGTCCATCCAGATGAAATCAGTCCGAACACCCATGATCCAACCCTCGTGCTGGAGCGTTTCCCGGGGAGCTTCCCGGATGGCGTCATGATGGCGCCGCATACCCGAAACGGAAACGCCCATGTGTAGGCGCTTTACCCGGCCGGGTCAAGGCGGCTCGGCCGATCAGGACGGCAGGGCCGCCATGGTTGCCTCGCCCCGCAGTTCCTCGATGAGCGCCTCGATGACCCGGGCCTGCTCGGACAGGTCGGCCAGGGACTGGGCCGCCTGCTCCATGGCCTCCGCCGTGTCCTGGGACACCGACCCCACGGCGGCCACGGCCGCCTCGATGGAATCCGAGGCCGCTGACTGCTGCTGGGAGGCGGCGGCGATGGAGCGCACCTGATCCGAAGCCGTCTCCACAAGCCCCACGATGGTGGCCAGGGCCTGGCCGGACTCCCCGGCCAGTTGGTTGGCCGATTCGATGGCGGTCACGGCTTCGCCCACGCCGGACACGCTACGGCGCGCCCCGGCCTGGATGTCGCGCACGGCCTGGCCGACCTCGGCCGTGGCGGCCATGGTTTTTTCGGCCAGCTTGCGGACCTCGTCGGCGACCACGGCAAAGCCGCGCCCGGCTTCGCCGGCCCGGGCCGCTTCAATGGCGGCATTGAGCGCCAGAAGATTGGTTTGGTCGGCGATGTCGGCAATGACGCCAAGTACCCGGCCGATGCCCTCAGCCTGACCGCCCAGGGCGTCCATGTCCCGGGCCAGGGTTTGGGCCTTGTCCCGGGCCGTGCCGATGCCGGCCATGGCCCGACGCACCACGTCGGCGCCGGCGCTGGCCTTGTCCCGGGCCGAGGCGGCGGTGGCGTCGGCCGTGGCCGCGCTTTGGGCCACGTCGAGCACGGTAGCGCTCATCTCGCCCATGGACGCGGCGGCTTCGGCCAGACGCGAGGACTGCTCGCGAGCGCCATCGGTGGCCCGGGCCACATGGCCCGACAAGGCGGCGGCGGCGGCGGACAGGGTTCCGGCCACCTCGGACAGGCGCTCGGCGGCCTGCTGCATGCCGTCACGGCGGGCACGCTCGGCGGCCAGACGCAGCCCGTCGGCCTCTTCCATGGCCTGGCAAGCCTTGGCCGCCTCGCTGGCCGCCTCCTCGCCCCGGGCCGTGGCCGCGGCGATGTTGTCGCGAAGGGCGGCGAGCATGCGGCGCATGGAGGCGGCCAGCTCGGCGATTTCGTCCCGGCCGGACACGTCCAGGCGGGCTTCGAGATCGCCTTCGGCCACGGCCTTGGCAAAGGCCACGCCCTTGCCCAGGGGGCGGGTGATGGACAGGGTGATGACGATGCCCAGAGCGGCGGAAAACAGCAGACAGGCGGCCACGGCCGCCGTCAGGAAAATCGTGCGCCGGTGGACGTCTTCCAGGGAGGACACGGCCAGGGCGTCGGCCTGGCTTCGGCTGCGCTCAAGAAGAAAGCCGAGCGCGTCCATGGCTTTTTTCTGGGAGAGCTGGGACATGCCGATGGAGAGCGTGAGCGCGTTGCTGCGTTTGCCGGCGGCGACCAGCTCAAGGACTTGGGCATTGGTCTTGCGCCAGGCGGCCAGGGCTTCGTTGAAGGCCTTCCACTGGGCGGTCTCTTCCTCATCCAGGGGCATGCGGTCGATAATCTCGCGCCCGGCGTCGGCCAAGGCTAGGCCGGCCCGAAGATTCTCGCGCTGGCGCTCGAATTCCTTGGAGTTGGCCAGTTCCGGCACGAGGATGGTGCGCTCGGCCGACTGGGCGGCAAGCAGGCCTTCCTTGACCATGCCCAGACCGGCCACGCACGGCAAGGCGTCGCCCGTCACCCGGGACAAAGCCGACCCGAGGCCGACCAGGCCCTGATAGCCGAGAACGCCGACGACCAGGGTGAGCAGCGCGGTGACGCACACGGAGGTGAACAACTTGACGCCAACCTTGACGTTGCCCATGGCATTGCTCCTTTCTGCGGCCAGACGCGACCACGTCCAGTCTCAGCCGTTGGCTGGGGCGCGAAACGCGCCATCTTTGCAGAGCCGGCCGCGCCCTGTCAATGGCCCTGGGCCAGCGGCGGTTCGTCCAGGACGCCGGGAGGTTTTTCCAGGGTAGCGGCGGAAAGCGGCGGTTCCGTGGCGGCCTCTCCCCGGGCCAGGGATTCGAGATAGGCCAGAAAGGCCCGCCCCTCCGGGAATTCAGGATTGAGCCGAAGGGCTTGTCCCAGCATGGCCCGGCAGCTTTTCACGCGCCCTTTCTCAAATAGCGTGCGGGCCATGTTGTAGAGCAAATGTTCGTCGGTGTTGCACAGGCGGTAGGCCTGGCTGTAATAGCGCATGGCCTCGTCAAACATGCCGAGTTTGCGCATCTGGATGCCGAATTCGTTGAACAGGTGCTTGTGCTCGGGCGTAAACGCCGCTTCGATGCGCATGATCTTGTGGAAGACCACGTCAGCGTTATGCTTCTCCTGGCGTTCCAGATAGGTAAGCCCCAGGCCAAAGGCCGCCCGGACATGTTCTTCGTCCAGTTGCAGCACGCCCTTGTATTCGAATTCGGCGGCGAAAAGCTCCTGGCGTTCCCGATGGCCGTCGGCCGCGCTGACCGCCTCCTCCAGCCGGCGCATGACCGGAACGACCTTGTTGAGGTAGACCGAGGGTTCGGGCTGGTACTGGGTGAAAAGCTGTTCCCGGCTGATGGCTCGCCGGGGTCCAGTGGGAATGAAGTCGCGGCTTAAACGCTGCATGAGCACCTGGTCCGAATCGGCCGGCTGCTCGGCGTAGAAAAAAAGCCGCTGCCCGGCCCGATTGATGCCGCCGATGCCGAGAAACTTCTGGGATTCAATGGAAAACACGCCCTTGACGGGCTTGTGGCCCGACCGGGGCCTGGCTTGCGAAGAAGGGGGCTGTTGCATAGGGTTTTTCTTTGGTTCTCGCCAATCCATAGCCGGCCTGAGGGCCTTTCGGCAAGCGTCGCGGCCCGAGACCCAAAGTCGCCGAGTTGACAGTTTTTTTTCCCCGCGCGTATAGCCTGTGATGCCGGCGCGAAGCCGCTAGGGCCGAGCCGCCCTGGCGACGGCGTTTGGCGGGACCAACCATGCATATAGACGAATACCCCATACTGGTGGAACAACTGTGTCCTGGGCTTTTCATCCGCATCGACGAGCCCGGACTGGCCCACCCCTTTCCGCCCAAAGGCTTCAAGCTGCGCACCGACGCCGATGTGGCCAAGGTCATGGCCCTGGGGCTGGCCCATGTCTACTGCATCCCCGACAAATCCGACCGCCTGCCCATCTCTTTGGAAGAACTCGACGGCTTGGCCGGCAAACGCCAGAAAGGCCCCTGGACCGCCGCCCGCACCCCGGTCTCGGCCGAACTCTCCAGCCTCAAGCGCGAAACCATCGAACGCAACAAGGATCGCCTCGAACGCTTCGCCGCCTGCGAGAAGCGCTACGAAAAGGCCATGGACAAGGTGGTCGAGGCGCTTAAAAAGGTCAGCTCCCCCAACGCCGAGGTCCTGGAAGCGGCCGGCGAAGTGGTTGGCCCCATGGCCGAGACGTTTCTTTCGGACCTTGATGTGCTCATAAACGTCATGACGGCCAAAATGCGCGACGAGGCCAAGCACTACCATGCCCTCAACGTGGCCGTGCTTTCCATGATGCTGGCCAAGGAAATGGGGTTGGACAAAGCGGCCATCGAGGAAGTGGGCATCGGTTCGCTTTTCCACGATGTGGGCAAGGGACGCATCCCCATCCAGCGGTTTTCCAAGGGCAACATGATCACCATGAACAAGGTGCTCAAGGAATACTACATGGAGCACCCGAAAATCGGGGCCAAGATGCTGGCCGCCGTGCCCGGGTTTCCGCCTTCCGCCCAGATGCTGGTGCTCCAGCACCACGAACTTCTCGACGGCACGGGCTTTCCGGCCAGGCTTCAGGGAGCGGCCGTGGCGCTCGGGGCGCGCATCGCCGCCGTGGCCAATGTTTATGACCGGTTGTGCAATTCCAAGGACGGCACGCCCGTCCGCACGCCCCACGAGGCCATGAAGGCCCTCTACAAAAAGCGCGGCCCCCTGGACCCCAAGGCCGTGACCATGTTCATCCGCAAGCTCGGCGTCTATCCGCCGGGTTCCCTGGTCGAGTTGTCCAACACCATGCAGGGCATGGTGGTCTCGGCCAACATCCGCGATTCCCTGCGCCCAAGCGTCAAGGTCTACCACCCCGACATTCCCAAGCGCGAGGCGCTGATCATCGATCTGACCATCGAAACCGAACTGACCGTGGTCAAGGCGCTGCGTCCCGAAGACCTCGCTCCGGACGTGCTGCAGTATTTAAACCCCGGCAAGCAGGTTTCCTTCTATGTGGACGCCGCGCCCCGGGCCTAGGCCGCCTTTTTCCCGCCAGCGGAGCCGCTCGTGAGCCGGCCGGGCTCGCCGGCCCGGGCCATCATGCGGACCCTGCGCACGGGCCTGTCCCAGCCGCCGGGTTCCGACCTCGGCGCGCTGTTGCCCCTGGCCCGGCAGGCCCTGGCCTTTATCGACCGGGGCGGCGTGGACGATCCGGCCACCGCCGCCGAAGCCTCCGAGGTGGCCTTTCTCCTGGCGGCGCTGCTCGACGCCGGGGACGAGAATTTCGCCAGACAGGCCTTTCCCCTGCTCTTTCGCCTGGGCGTCGAGGGCGAGGTGCTGGCCGTGACCCACCTGGAAACCCTGCCCGAGGAACTGGCCGTCTCCCTGCTCTCGGGCCTTCGCGACGAGGAAAAGCTCCTTTTCGCCAACGCCTTTTTCCGCCGCCCCCGGGCCGATCGCCCCAAGACCGCCGCCCTGTGCCTGGAAGTCCTCGAGGACGTGGTGGAGCGCATCCCCGACGAGTTGCTCATCCTGCTTGACCTCCTGGCCAACCGCCACGAATACCCGGCCCTGCCCCTGCGAAACGCGCTCATCCGGGGACGGCTGGGCATGTGGCTCGCCCGGCTGCTGCAAATGGACCTTTCGGCCGAGCAGATACGCTATATGGCTCGGGTGTCCGGCCGGCTGCGCGAGCCGGGGCTGGTGGAAAAACTCGCGGCGCGCCTTGGCGACCTCGACGAAGTCTCGGCCGAGATCATTTGCCGCGCCCTGGCCGAAACGCCCGGCCTTGATCCGGCGGTCGTGTCCGCCCCGGCCCGGGCCTTGGTCGACACCCCGGAAGCTTCGCTCACCGCCGCCGCCCTGTGCGCCCTGGCCCGGTGCGACGAAGGCCAAGCGGCCCAGTCCCTGGCCGCCCTGGCCGCCGCCGCGCCCGGACGCGTGGCCGAACTGGCCCCGTGCCTGGCCGGATTATCCCACGCCGCTTACAACCAGGCGGTGCGCGCCCTGCCGCCCCAGGGCCGCCGGGCCATGGTCTGCGCCGTGTACGCCGTGCTGGCCGCCGCCCTGCCCGGGCCGGTCCAGGCCGCCGCCCGGGGACTGGCCAAGGCCGGCGCGACCGACCAGGTGCTTGTCGATGTCCTGGCCGCCGATCTGGCCGCCCGCGCCCGGGCCGCCGCCCGCCCTCTCCCAGGCCGCGCGCCCCTGCCCGGGCCGGCCACGGCCGCCGGCCAATCCGGCAAAGGCCTCTGGAGCCGCGTCAAAACCCTGGTTGCCCAGCCGTCCGGGACTTCCGGCGAACCGGCCGACAACCTGCGCCGGGAACTGGCCACGCCAGGCGCGCGCCTGGAAAAACGCCAGATCATGTGGACTGCCCTGGACGGCGCGGTCCTGGCCGACGTCGAAGTGGCCCGGTGTTCGCTCAAAGCCGTCAGCCTCATGGGCGCGGCCATGACCGGAACCGTTTTTAGCGCCAGTCAGTTCGCGGACGTCAATTTCGAAGGCGCGCGCCTGGAAAACGTGACCTTTGACGGCTGCCGCTTCCTCAACTGCCGGTTCTCCGAAGCCGTGTTGCGCAAGGTGCGCTTTATCGACTGCGACATGCGGCTTTGCGCCTTTGGCGGACTGGCTGGCGAGGATGTGGCCATGACGGGCCTGGACGCCCTGGCCTGCGATTTCATCGGCGCGACCTTGACCGGGTTGACCCTGACCCGTTGCCGGCTGCGGGCTGTCAGCCTGGTACGGGCGGTGGTCCACGACTGCGCCTGCCAAGGCGCGGTTTTTTCCGACTGCCTGTTCGAGATGGCGGCGTTTGTCCGCATCCGTTTTGTCAGTGTACGCACCGAAGGTTGTTATTTCGCCAAATCGCGCTTCATTGGCCCCACCGACGAACCCGACATCCTGGGCGCGGTGGCCCGAGACGAAGCTTCGGCCATCCTCGAAGCGGCCGAGGCCGGACAGACACTGCCCTCGGCCCTGGCCGACGGCCCGGGGCTGCGTCTGATTGCGGCGGTGTGCGACATCGTGCTGGCCGGCCGGGACTACCGCCGCCGCCGCCTGGCCATGCTCGCCAACAACAAACGCCGCCTGGCCTGGGCCAGACGGCGGCTCGGCGAGGACGGGGCGGCCTTCCTGGAAATGCTGCCGGCCCTGGTCCAGGCGCCGCTGGTGCGCGACGACAACGGCCTGCGCCCGGCCCCGGCGGCCCGCATCGCCGGGCAGGTCCCCAACCTCGCCACCGCCCGCCTGACTGCCGCTCATTTCGGCGACCGCGCCACAGAAGCAGCCACCCTCCCCGACGACGCCATCCGAATCGAGGCCGTTTATACCATTGGCAGCGTCGGCACCGTGGCCCAGACCGACGACTCCGATCTTGACGTCTGGGTCGTCCTGGCCGAGGCCGACGCCACCCGCCCGGATTTGCCCGCCTTTCAGGACAAGCTCGACGCCGTCAGCCGCCAAGCCGACCGCGACCACAATCTCGAAATCCACTTTTTCCTCATGAGTGTGTCCGACATCCGCGACAACATCTTCGGCTACTCCGCCGACGAGGGCTATGGATCGGCCCAGGGCTGCCTGCTCAAGGAGGAATTCTACCGTACGGCCCTGGTGGTGGCCGGCAAGAAGCCGGCTTGGTGGTGCCTGCCGCCGGACATCGCCGAGGAAGGCTACGCCAAGGCCATGGCCGCCCTTGGCCGCACCGCCGCCGATGTGGCCGCCGACTGCCTGGACTTCGGCTGTGTGCGGGCCATCGCCGGAGACGAATACTTTGGCGCGTCGCTGTGGATGATCGTCAAATCGTTAACGAGCCCGTTCAAATCCATCATCAAGTTTGGCTTGCTGGAGAAGTATGCCGCCCACCCCGGCCGGCCGAGCCTTTTGTGCGAAACCCTCAAGGCCTCCATCCTGGCCAACCAGGGCGGGCTGTGGCGCTGCGATCCCTATGCCTTGCTGTTTAAGGAAGTCAGCCGCCACTACGAGGAAAGCGGCCAAGCCGGGGCCATGGAGCTGCTGCGCCAGGCCTTTTTGCAAAAGACCGGCTTCGACCCCTGCGACGAATACGCCAGCCGCACCGGCGAGGCCATCCTCGACCACTTCTTTCCCTACGCCCCGCCGGCGACCGGCTCCTGCCCGCCCCTGCCCAAGAAGGCCGGGGCCGAGGCCGAGACCGGCTTTGCCCAGGGCATGGTCCTTTGCGACGCCATTTCCAATTATTTCCTCAAGGCCTACGAACGCCTCAAGAACAGAAGCGCCGAACTTGGCGCGGCCGGCGGACTGACCGAACGCGACCAGGCCATGCTGTCGCGGCGCATCGCGGCCAGCTTCGCCAAACGGGTGGGCAAGGTCATGCGGCTGCCGTTTTTGCGGCCGGGACGGCATCTCTTCGATTCGCTGGAGATAGGACTGGAAGACGGCAAGGGGCGCGAAGCGGGGCTGGTGGTCAGGGGAGAGCCGGCCGTGCGCGGCGGCGCGCGCAAATCCCGGCAAAAGGAGACCTTGCGCCAGGAACTTTCTGTGGTGCGGCTGGCCGCTTGGCTTGTGGCCAACGAACTCTACCGGCCGGGCCTGCATGTCCAGGCGACGCTGCTGCCGGCCCCGCTCACCCTACCCGACTGCGTGGGGCTCCTGTCCGCTGTCCATGACCTGTTCCCGGCCCGGGCGACCTTCAACCCGCCCCTGTCCTGGGGGCTGTCGCCGGAGAAGGTCACGGCCGCCCTGCTGGTGGTCAACATGACGGCCCCGCGCGAAGAACGCGCGACGGTAAGCATCGACACTCTCTACGCCACGAGCTGGGGGGAGTTTTTCCACCTGGAGCGGACCACGGGCCTGGAATCCCTTGGCATCTCGCCCCGGGATTATCTCATCGACTCCATGGGGCTGACCCTCGACCCCGATGCCCGCATCAAGGTTTTCGCTCCGGCCAAGTCGCTGTGCCAGGCCGTGCGGCGGGCCAAGCGGGGCTAACACCCCGCGTCGCGGCGTCAAGGCCGAAGCCTTCCACCTCAAGCATCACTTCAACATTCTCCGGTAATCCCCACGTAGCCAGGACAACCAATAAACGGGCGCAGCCCAAAGCCCCGCCCGTTGTCCGAATCGCTTCCCCGGCTCCGTCGTGGACCGGAAAGGCGGGCTAGGCCCGGGCGCTTTCCTCGGCAGGGTCTTCCAGTGAAACCGGCGGCGTGACGTACAGTTGGTTGCCGTCGAAACGATGCATGGCCCGGAAGGACATCCAGTAAAACGACTGCTTGACGACATGGCGGTTGCCCACCCAATCCAGCAGCAGATGGCCGGTCACGCCGATGGTCAGCCCCACGCCCCAGGGCGCGGCGATGCCGAAACCGACCAGCAGCCACAGGAAAATGACGAACTCGAAGGAGTGCAGCACCAGATAAAGCCTGGGCAGCCGCCCTTCCTCGCAGTTGGCGAAGAAATCCTTCATGCCGCCCCAGCGTTTTTTGTAGAGCAGGTAGTCCAACACGTGGTCGCAGTCGATAAGCACGCTCGACAAACCGGCCATGACCGCGCCGGAAAAACGGCCGCCCGAGGCGGCGTAGCCGGCCAGGGCCAGGGGAACGGCGGAAAGACAATGCTGAGCAAGTTTCATAAGACGTCGATCCTTTTGGCGGCCTGCCGACCGGCTTCGGTGAGCCGTCCGCAGTAGGCCGAAATGTCGTATTCGTAGTATCCGGCTGCAAAGAGCCGGCGCAGCAGCTTCCAGGCCATCCCCGGCCCGTAGCCCAGCCCCAGGGCCGTCTCGCCGGACAGCACCCGGCCGGGAAAGGGCGCGTCCGGCTCGGCCGCCAGGGCGGCCAAAAGCCGGCGGGCGTCGGCGTCGAGGGCGTCAGGTACGCCGGGGACGCCAGTGGGCATTATACCTATTATAAAACATAACGACAGTTATGTTTTATAAATATACAATCTATCAACACCTCATTTGTCATGTAGCTTCACTTTAGCAATAGCATTGGAATTACACGCCGGCGGCGGCAAAAGCCGCGTCCACGATCTCCTTGGCCTCGGCTTGGAGGGCCTTGAGGTGGTCGCGCCCCCGGAAGCTTTCGGCGTAGATTTTATAGACGTCCTCGGTGCCCGACGGTCGGGCCGCGAACCAGCCGTTTTCCGTCACCACCTTCAGCCCGCCGATGGCCGCGCCGTTGCCCGGGGCGTTGGTCAGCTTGGCCGTTATCACTTCGCCGGCCAGGGACGAAGCCGCCACCAGCTCGGGCGAGAGCTTGGACAGGGCCGCTTTCTGCGCCTTGGTGGCCGGGGCGTCCATGCGCTCGTAGATGGGCTCGCCGTAGCGCTTGGCCAGCTCGGCGTAGTGCTCGGCCGGGTCCTTGCCGGTCTTGGCCGTGATCTCGGCGGCGAGCAGATCCATGATGATGCCGTCCTTGTCCGTGGTCCAGACCGTGCCGTCAAAGCGCAGATAGGCCGCGCCGGCGCTCTCCTCGCCGCCAAAGCCGAAGGAGCCGTCGACCAGACCCGGCACGAACCACTTGAACCCCACCGGCACCTCGCACAGCCTGCGGCCAAGCCCCGCCGCCACCCGGTCGATCATGGCGCTGGACACCACGGTCTTGCCCACGGCCGCGTCGGCGCGCCAGCCCGTGCGCGAGGCGAAAAGGTAGCTGATGGCCACGGCCAGATAGTTGTTGGGATTTAACAACCCCGCCCCCTTGGTCACGATGCCGTGGCGGTCGTAGTCCGGGTCGTTGCCAAAGGCGATGTCGTAGGACGCTTTATGCTCAATGAGCCGGGCCATGGCGTAGGGCGAGGAGCAGTCCATGCGGATCTTGCCGTCCTTGTCCACGGTCATGAACGAAAAGGTCGGGTCCACCACGTCGCTTATAAGCGACAGGTTGAGGCCATAGCGCTCGGCCATGGGCTCCCAGTAGGCCACGCCCGAGCCGCCCAGGGGATCGACGCCCAGGCGCAGCCCGGCTTCGCGGATGGCGGCCATGTCGCAGATGTTGGCCAGATCGGCCACATAGGGCGCGATATAGTCGTACTGCTCGGTGGTCTCGGCGGCCAGGGCCGAAGCCAGGGTCATGCGCCGCACGCCGGCCAGCTTCTTTTCGAGGTAGACGTTGGCGGCGTCCTGCACGGCCTTGGTGATGTCGGTGTCGGCCGGGCCGCCCGAGGGCGGATTGTACTTGAAGCCGCCGTCTTCCGGCGGGTTGTGGGACGGCGTGATGACGATGCCGTCGGCCAACACGCCCTGGTGATGGCGATTGAAGGTCAAGATAGCGTGGGAGATGACCGGGGTCGGGGTGTAGCCCCGGCCGGCCTGGACGCGCACGGTGACGCCGTTGGCGGCCAGCACTTCCAGGGCGGTGATCCAGGCCGGCTCGGACAGGGCATGGGTGTCCATGCCGAGATAGAGCGGGCCGGTGATCTTTTGGGCGGCCCGGTGGTCGCATATGGCCTGGGTCGTGGCCAGGATGTGGTCTTCGTTGAAGGAACCGTTGAACGATGTGCCCCGATGGCCCGAGGTGCCAAAGGCGACGCGGCACAAGGGATCGGTCGGATCGGGCTTGACGGCATAATAGGCGGCGACCAGGCGCGGCACGTTGACGAGAAGCGAACGCGGCGCCGGCTTGCCGGCGAGGGGACTGACGGCCATGGGGGTTCCTCCTTGGGGCGTGGCCCGAGCATGGTGCCCGAAGACGGCGTTTTGGTCCACAGCGGGCGACGATTGGATGGAAAATCGGGGCGGTTCGAGGCGCGTCGCGCGATTAGAGGCAGTACTTCCAGACGTCCTGGACCGTGGCGTAGCCCATAAGGCCAATGAGCGCCAGCCAGCCGCCCACGGCCACGGGGATGTACAGGCGCGAAAGCCCCGACCACAGGCGGGCCAGGGTGTCGAAGACCATCTTGCCGCCGTCCAGGGGCGGCAGCGGCAACAAATTGAATACGGCCAGGGAAAGCGACAGGTGGGCGGCCAGGATGCCGTAACGCGTGAGATCGCCGCCGGCGAAACGCGAGCCCTCGGCCACGATGCCGACCACGCCGCTTAATTGGTCGGGTCGGGAAAACAGCGTTCCCAGGCCGGCCACCATGCCGGCCAGGGTCTTCCAGCACAGGGCCAGGGGCTTGACGGCCAGGGCGGCCCAGCCAAGGGAACCGGGCGCGGCCAGGGTCAGGACGGCATAGACGGCCAGGGCGAACAGGATATTGGCCAGGGGGCCGGCCAGGGAGAAGACCAGCCGTTTGCCCAGGGGCAGGGCCAGATAGGCCGCCTCGTCGCGAAGATCCGGCAGGACGTAGCCGCCAAAGGGGACGGCGCTGAGGCAATAGCGCACGCCGCCCACGGTGCGGCTAGCGAGAACCGGCCCGATGCCCAGGGAAAACCGGGCCACCGGGATGCCGACCAGCCGGGCGGCCAGGAAATGGCCGAGTTCATGAATAAAAACGAGCAGGCCCAACAACGCCGCGACAACGACATAG
This sequence comes from Solidesulfovibrio magneticus RS-1, assembly GCF_000010665.1. Lineage (NCBI taxonomy): Bacteria > Pseudomonadati > Thermodesulfobacteriota > Desulfovibrionia > Desulfovibrionales > Desulfovibrionaceae > Solidesulfovibrio > Solidesulfovibrio magneticus. The sequence continues at coordinate 2,837,088 of NC_012796.1, forward strand.
GTCATGGGAGGCCCCCGACGCGCTTGGCGTCAGATGAAATCCGGGTCGATGGCCGCCTTGCCGCCGGCCATGGCGATCTTGACGTAGCGCACCGAACGCTCGTCCACGGGCACGATGGGAAACCGGCCCCGGCAGGCGTCGCAGGCGATCATGGCCGGCTTGACCGGAGCCACCACCGGCACCTCGCGCCGGCAAAACGGGCAGGGATAGAGAAACACCAGCTCCACACCGACAGGCTTGGCCGGGGTCAGCGGTTTGCGCGATTCGCTGCTCATGCGCCCTCCCCGGCGATCAGACATTGTCCGGTCATGGCCTCGGGCACGGGCAGTCCAGCCAGATGCAAAATGGTCGGCGCGATGTCGCCGAGCTTGCCCGGCGAGAGCGTCACGCCCTTGCACGCCGGATCAACCAGAATGAGCCGCACGGGATTCAGCGTGTGGGCGGTCATGGGGCCGCCTGTGGGCGCGATCATTTCCTCGGCGTTGCCGTGGTCGGCGGTGACGAGCACCCGCCAGCCGGCGGCCGTGGTCGCCGCGATGATGCGGGCCACGCAGGCGTCCACCGTGCGCACGGCCGCCTTGGCCGCTTCCAGGATGCCGGTGTGCCCCACCATGTCGCAGTTGGCAAGGTTGACCACGGACAGGCTGTGGCCCTTGTCCATGGAGGCCAAAAAGGCGTCGGTGACGGCGGCGGCGCTCATCTCGGGCTTGAGGTCGTAGGTGGCCACGTCCCGGGGCGAAGGCACGAGCAGGCGCTCCTCGCCGGGGAAAGGCTCCTCGCGGCCGCAGTTGAAGAAATAGGTGACGTGGGCGTATTTCTCCGTTTCGGCCAGCCGCAGCTGGGTCAGCCCGGCCCGGGAATAGACCTCGCCCAGGACGTCGGTGACGGCCACCGGCGCAAAGGCCGCCGGCAGGCCGAACGAGCCGTCGTACTCGGTCATGGTGGCGTAGCCCGACAGCGCGGGCACCCGGCACCGGGGGAAGGCGTCGAAATCGGCAAAGGCCAGGGCCTTGGTGATTTCGCGCGCCCGGTCAGCCCGGAAATTGAAGAAAAACACGGCATCGCCGTCGCGGATGACCCCCTCGCCTCCGGCCAGGACGCGCGGCTTGATGAATTCGTCGGTCTCCCCGGCGGCGTAGGCGGCCTTGACCGCCGCGACCGGGTCGGTAAACGGCTCGCCTATCCCCTCGGTCAGGGCGGCGTAGGCTTGCGCCACCCGTTCCCAACGGTTGTCGCGGTCCATGGCGTAGAAACGGCCGATGAGCGAGGCGATGCGTCCGGCCCCCAGGCTGTCCAGGCAGGCCTGCAAGTCGGCCACGTAGCCGGCCCCGCTTTCGGGGGGCGTGTCGCGGCCGTCGAGCAGGGCGTGAAAAAAAATGTCGCGCTGCCCCAGGGCCGCGAAGGCGGCGGCCAGGGCCTTGGCGTGGCTGATGTGGCTGTGCACCCCGCCGTCGGAGATAAGCCCCATGAGGTGGACGCGCCCGCCGCCGGCAATCGAGGCCCGGGCCAGTTCGGCCAGGACCGGATTGGCGGCGAGCGACCCGTCTTCCACGGCCATGTCGATGCGGGTCATGTCCTGATAAACCACCCGCCCGGCCCCGATGTTCATGTGGCCGACCTCGGAGTTGCCCATGAACCCGGACGGCAAGCCCACGGCCCGGCCGGAACAGGCCAGGGTCGTGGACGGATTGTCGACCAAGAGGCGATCCAGGGCGGGCGTGCCGGCCTCGGTCACGGCATTGCCGGGACCGGCCGGGGCAATGCCCCAGCCGTCGAGGATCAAGAGCAGGGTGGGCGTAGGCTTCATGCGTCGCTCTCGGGATCGTCGTCTTCGTCATCGGCGGTATCGGCGGCGTCGGCTGTGCCGGGGGCCGCGGCCTTGGCCGCCGGGGCCAGACGCAGGGCAATGGGCTTGCCCTCGGACCACAGGCCTTCGAGATTGTAGAAGGAACGCTGGTCGCCCATGAAGATGTTGACCAGGACGTCGTTGAGGTCGAGCAGCACCCACTGGCCGAGGCGGTAGCCTTCCTGGCCGAGGTAGGAATAGCCGAACTCGCCGCAGCGGGCCAGGACATGGTCGGCCAGGGCCTGGGCCTGCCGGGCGCTGCCGGCCGAGGCCATGACCATGGCCTCGCAGATGGGGCTCAGGCCTGTAACGTCTACCGCCTGTATTTCTTTGGCTTTCTTTTCGTAGAGCCAGGCAGCGACCTGGGCGGCCTTGGCGGCGGGAGCGATGTTGGCATCAGCGGATTTGACGGACATTGGTTCTCCAGAAAAATGACTGAAGCCCGCCGTGGCGGGCAACCCCTACTCCTTATGCGATTTGCCGCCGGCCCGCAAATGGAGCGTCCGGCTTTTTCCCGGCCCTCTCTTGACGCGGCCTGCCGCTTTCGGCAGGAATCCCTTTTGGATGCGCTGACGACGCCATTTGGAGGACGCCCATGATTTTTGACATGGATACCGAAACCCTGCCCCGCGAGGAACTCGAAGCCTTGCAACTCAAACGGTTGCAAAGCCTGTGCGAGCGGGTCTACGCCAACGTGGCCTTCTACCGCCGGGCCTTTGACGAGGCGGGCATCAAGCCGGGCGACGTGAAAAGCCTGGCCGACCTGCGCTACCTGCCGTTTACCGAAAAGCAGGACATGCGCAACCACTATCCCTTCGGGCTTTTTGCGGTGCCCAAGGACAACGTGGTGCGTATCCACGCCTCCTCGGGCACCACCGGCCGGGCCACCGTCGTCGGCTACACCCAGCGCGACGTGAACAACTGGGCCACCATGATGGCCCGTTCGTTCATGGCCGCCGGGGCCTCGCGCCGCGACATCATCCACGTGGCCTACGGCTATGGTCTTTTCACCGGCGGACTCGGCGCCCACTACGGCGCCGAACGCCTGGGCGCCACCACCATCCCCATGTCCGGCGGCAGCACCCGCCGTCAGGTCATGCTGCTGCGCGACTTCGGGGCCACGGTCCTTTGCTGCACGCCCTCCTACAGCTTGGTGCTCTACGAAGCAGCTCTGGAATCCGGCATCGATTTCAAGGAGCTGCCCCTGCGCGTGGGCGTGTTCGGAGCCGAGCCCTGGACCGACGAGATGCGCCGTGACATCGAACAGAAAATGGGCATCAAGGCCATCGACATCTACGGTCTGTCCGAGATCATGGGGCCGGGCGTGGGCATCGAGTGCATCGAGGCCCAAAACGGGGCCCACCTCCAGGAAGACCATTTCCTGTGCGAGGTCATCGACCCCGTGACCAAGGAGCCGGTGGGCCCGGGCGAGGCCGGCGAACTGGTCATCACCACGCTGACCAAGGAAGCCCAGCCGCTCATCCGCTACCGCACCCGCGACATCACCCGGCTGGTCAAGACCCCCTGCAAGTGCGGCCGCACTTTTGCCCGAATGCAGCGCGTCCAGGGCCGCAGCGACGACATGCTCATCATTCGCGGGGTCAACGTGTTCCCCTCCCAGATCGAGAGCATCCTGCTCGAAACCGAGGGTCTCACCCCGCACTACCAGCTCGTGGTGCGCCGTGAGGGCAATCTTGATACGCTCTCCGTACAGGTCGAGGTCGACGAGAAAATCTTCTCCGACGAGATCAAGGGCCTGCAGCGCCTGGAAAACAAGATCCAGAAGAACATCAAGGAATTCCTGGGTGTGACCACCCAGGTCAAGCTGGTCGAGCCGCGGGGCATCCAGCGCTCCGAAGGCAAGGCCAAGCGCATCCTCGACCTGCGAAACGAGGGCAAGTAGCGACCGGCGACATTCGGGCGGCAGGACACGCTACGCCGCCAGGGCGACCTTGCCGCCTGTAGGATTGACCGCCCGTCGAGGACACGACACGAATAAGGGCAAAGGCCCGTCATCCGGAGGGAACCATCGCCATGAAAGCCGAACAGATTTCCATTTTCCTGGAGAACCGGGCCGGCCGCCTGGAAGAAGTGACCCGGGTCCTGGCCGAGGCCGGCATCAGCATCCGCGCCCTGTCCCTGGCCGACACCTCGGACTTCGGCATCCTGCGCCTCATCGTCAGCGACCACGAGAAAGCCAAGGTCGCGCTCAAGGAAAACGGCTTCACCGTGGGCAGAAACGCCGTGGTGGCCGTGGAGGTTTCGGACAAGCCCGGCGGCCTGCACGCCATCCTGAGCCTTTTGTGCTCGGGCGGGGTCAACGTGGAATACATGTACGCCTTCGTGCACCAGTGCGAGCGTTCGGCGGTCATCATCTTCCGTTTCGATCGCACCGACCAGGCCATTGAGCTTTTGCAGAAAAACAACATCACCATCATCCCCGGCGAAAAGCTCTACAGCATCTAACCGCCGCAATTGCAGGCAAAAGCGCCGCTTCCCGTCGGAAGTGGCGCTTTTTATTCGCCTGAACCACAACGCCCCCCTGGCAAGCCGTCCGCCCGGACCCTGCCCGCTTCCAACACGCCTTGACAAAAACCCGTGCCCATGTCCTACACTCGGTTACTTGCGGCCGTCGCGCCGACACCGGCCCGGCCAAGGACGATTTCATGGCACGCCTGATCCCCAAAGACGCCTTCACCTGGGAACTCCCCCAAACCGGAACCATGCGGGTCCCGGCCGTTTTTTACGGCGACAAGGCGGCGGCCAAGGCCCTGGAGGCCGATGTCCTCAGACAGCTCGCCAATGTCGCCAGCCTGCCCGGCGTGGTCGGACCGGTGGTCGCCCTGCCCGACGCCCATCCCGGCTTCGGTTTTCCCATCGGCTGCGTGGCCGCCTTCGATCCCGAGGCCGGCGGCGTGATCTCCGCCGGCGGTGTGGGCTTCGACATCGCCTGCGGGGTGCGCACCCTGCTGACCGATCTCTCGGTGGAGGACATCGCCCCGGCGCGCGACCGGATCGCCGACGCGCTTTTCGCCCGGGTGCCCTGCGGCGTGGGCCAAGGCGGCGCGCTGCGTCTTTCCGACAAGGACATGGACCGGATGCTGCGCCACGGCGCGGCCTGGGCCGTTGGCCAGGGCTACGGCGAGGCGGCCGACTTGGCCCACTGTGAGGAAGGCGGGACCATGGCCGGGGCCGACCCGGGGCAAGTTTCGGCCACGGCCAAGGAACGCCAACGCGACGAGCTCGGCAGCCTGGGCTCGGGCAACCATTATCTTGAAGTGCAGTGGGTGGAAGACATTCTCGACCGGGCCTCGGCCGACGCCTATGGCCTGCGCCCGGGCCAGGTTGTGGTCTCGATCCACTGCGGTTCCCGGGGCCTGGGGCATCAGGTGGCGACCGACCACATGGCCGCCATGCGCCGGGCCGCGCCCGGCCACGACATCGTCCTGCCCGACCCGGACCTGGCCTGCGCCCCGGTGGCCTCGGCCGAGGGCCAAGCCTATCTCGGGGCCATGCGCGCCGCCGTCAACTGCGCCCTGGCCGGCCGGCAGGTCATCACCCACCTCGTACGCGAGGTTTTTGCAGGACTGTTTCCCGGCTGTCGGCTGCCGCTTCTATTCGACGTCTCCCACAACACCTGCAAGGCCGAGCGCCACGGCGCAGGCGGCCGGCCCCGCACGCTGTACGTCCACCGCAAGGGCGCGACCCGGGCCTACGGTACGGGCCATCCCGACTTGCCCGATTTCTGCCGCGACGTCGGCCAGCCGGTCATCATCGGCGGCAGCATGGGCACGGCCTCCTACGTGCTGGCCGGGGGAACCGAGGCGGCGGCGTTGTCCTTCGCCTCGGCCTGTCACGGAGCCGGCCGGGCCATGGGGCGCAAACAGGCCGCCAAAAGCTTCCCGTCCCGGGAGGTGCTGGCCGAGCTTGACCACATTGGCGTGGCCCTTCGGGCCAAGAGCCTGCGAGGGGTTGGCGAGGAGGCTCCGGGAGCCTACAAGGATATAGACTCGGCGGCCGCCGCCGCCCAGGCCCTGGGCCTTGCCGTCATAACCGCCAGGCTTCGTCCCCTGGCCTGCATCAAGGGGTGACCGTCGTCATGCTCGAAAGCCTTATCCGCGAAACCGACGCCCTGGAAACCCTCACCGGCGACGCCTTGCTGCTGGTGGACCGCGACGGCATCATTTTGCACGCCACGGCCCTGGCCTCGTGTTTTTACGGTCTGCCGGCCCCCCAGCTCACCGGCCTCCCCCTGGGCCTGGCCCTCAATGACTCGGCAGCCCGGGAAATCTGCCTGCCCGCCACCGGCCGGCCGGCCCTGGTGCGCTGGGAACCCCTGCCCGGCCACGGCCATTCCCTGCGCCGGGTGTTGCTGCGCGACCTCACGCCCCTTCGCGCCGCCAAGACCAAGCTGGAGGAAGCCCGCGAGGCAGCCAAGGCCGGAGAGCGGGCCAAGAGCCATTTCCTGGCCAACATCACCCACGAGATTCGTACGCCCATGATCGGCATCCTGGGCATGACCGAGCTGGCCATGGCCACGGAACTCTCGCCCAAGCAGCGGGAATATCTGGAGATGGCCCGCCATTCGGCCCAGTCGCTTTTAACCGTCCTCAACGACATCGTGGACTATGCCCGCATTGAGACCGGGGCCTTCGAACTGGCCCGCACGCCTTTTTCCCTGCGCGAGACCGTGGAAGAGGTCATCAGCGTCTTTCGCCCCCTGGCCGCCAAGAAGGGCTTGTCGCTGACCTACCGCTGCATCGGGGCCGTGCCCCAGACCCTGGTTGGCGACCCCAGCCGGCTGCGCCAGGTGCTCATCAACCTCGTTGGCAACGCGGTCAAATTCACCGACGCCGGCAGCGTGGTCCTGGCCGTGGCCCGCATCGGGGGCGGCCAGGCCAACGATCAGACCCGGCTGCGCTTCGAGGTGCGCGACACCGGCATCGGCATCCCCGGGGACAAGATCAAGGCGATTTTCGACAGCTTCACCCAGGCCGACGTGTCGCCCGCCCGCCGCTACCAGGGGGCGGGGCTGGGGCTGGCCATTGTGCGCCAGCTCGTGGAAATGATGCAGGGTTCCTACAACGTCGCCAGCGAGGAAGGCAAAGGGAGCGTTTTCACCATCGAGGCCGATTTCAGCCTGCCCGTCAGCCTGGAATCCCTGCGCCCGGCCCGGGAACCGGCCGCGCCGGCCAAGGCCCGGCCGCTGACCGTCCTTTTGGCCGAGGACAATCCCATCAATCAGATTTACGTGCAGGAACTGCTGGAAATGGACGGCCATGAGGTGGTGGTGGCCCACACCGGCCGGCGGGCGTTGGAGGCGCTGCGCAAGAAACGCTTCGACGCCGTGCTCATGGACATCCAGATGCCCGAGATGGACGGCATCGAGGCCACCCGGGCCATCAGGAGCGATGCAAGCGGCGACTTCGATCCGGCCATCCCCATCGTGGCTCTGACCGCCCATGCCCTCAAGGGCGACCGGGAGACGTTTCTGCGAGCCGGCATGAACGAATACCTGAGCAAGCCCGTCAGCCCCGCCGACCTGGAAGCGGCCCTTGGCCGGGTCACCGGGGGCGCGCCCGCATCCGAACAGCCCCAGGACGCCTCGGCCGAACCGGCCGGCCAGATCCTCGACTGGACCGAGCTTCTCGCCAAAGCCCGAGGCAACACCGGTTTTCTCATGAAGCTTTTCGGGGCCTTCGTGGCCGAACAACCCGGCAATCTGGCCGCCATGCAAAACGCCCTGGACGAAAAAGACTTGCCCCATCTGGCCTTCCTGGCCCATTCGCTCAAGGGTGCGGCGGCCACCATGTGCGCCCCGGCCCTGCGCGACGCCAGCCACGACCTGGAACGGGCGGCCCGGGCCGACGACCAGCCCTGGGCCGCCCGGGCCCTGGACGCCCTGGCCCGGAACCTGGACACGGTGCTGGCCGCCATGCGCGCCAAGCTTTCGGCGGAGTAAAAAGGCCGGACAGTCCGCCTCGAACAACGTCGGAAAGACCATGACGGCCGACCGGACCAATGGCGGATACCGGCGGCCCGGCCGACTCAGGTGATGCCGGCGACGTCAGGTTATTTGCTGCACCACAGCTTGACCAGGCGGGCCATTTCCTCGGCTTCGATGCAGGGCGCGCCGTAGCGGCCGGCGGCTTCGAGCTGGCGGAAGCCCTCATAAAGGATGACGGCCGCGGCCACGGACACGTTTAGGCTTTGCACCATGCCCATCATGGGGATATAGAGCGCTCCGTCCACGTGGGGGGCCAGATCCTCGTCCACCCCGCTGTGCTCGTTGCCCAGAATAATGGCCGTTTTCGTGGTGAGATCCCACTTCTGCAAGGGCACGGCCGTTTCGGTGAAGCTCGTGGCCACAAGCCGAAAGCCTTGGCCCTTGAGCGCCGCGGCCAAGGAAGCGGCGTCCTTGTGGCGCACGGTCTCCACCCATTTTTTGGCCGAACCCGAGGACTTCTTGCCCAAGGCCGGAAAGGCCGTGTCGGTGTAGAGCAGATGCACCCGGTGGATGCCGAACGCGTCGCAGCTTCGAAGGATCGCCGACACGTTGTGGGGATCGTGAATGTTGTTGATGACCAGGGTCAGATCGGTCTGACGTCTGGACAGGACTTCCTCAATGCGCCTAACCCGGCGCTCGGTGATGCAGTCGCGCATGGCCGAGGCACATAGGCCAATCCGGGTCCGGGCGCAAGAACCAAGGAGTTTTGCCATGCCGCGCACCACCGCCCCCGATGTCGCCGCCGCCAAGGGCGTTCGCAAAATCGTCATGCTGGCCGCCTATGATTTCACTTCGGCCCGGCTGGCCGAAGCGGCCGGAGTGGACGTGATTCTCGTGGGCGATTCCCTAGCCATGGTGGTCCTTGGCCACGACGACACACTCTCGGTCACCATGGAGGAGATGCTCCACCATGTCCGGGCCGTGGCCCGAGGGGCCGGGACCGCCCTGGTGGTGGCGGATATGCCCTTTATGTCGTACCAAGCGTCTGTGGAGATGGCCGTGACCAATGCCGGGCGCTTTCTCAAGGAAGGCCGGGCCGGCGCGGTCAAGGTCGAGGGTGGACGCGCCATCGTGCCCCAGGTGCGGGCCATGGTCGCCGCCGGCATTCCGGTGCTTGGGCATGTGGGCCTGACCCCACAGCATGTGGCGGCCCTTGGCGGATTCAAGGTCCAGTCCAAGACGGCCGAGGCCGCTGCGGAGTTGGTCGCCGACGCGGCGGCCCTGGCCGAGGCCGGGTGTTTCGCCGTGGTGCTGGAGTGCATCCCCGCGCCCGTGGCCGCCGCCGTGACCCGGACAGTGCCCATCCCCACCATTGGCATCGGCGCTGGGCCGGACTGCGACGGCCAAGTGCTGGTCTTCCACGACGTGTTGGGACTCTACGACCGGATGCGCCCGCGTTTCGTCAAGCAATTCGGCGAATTGGGCAAACAGGCCGTGACGGCGTTGACGGGCTACGCCGAGGCGGTTAGAAATTCAGATTTTCCGGGGGCGGAACACAGTTTTTCCATGGCGTCCGAAGCCCAGACCGCTTTCGAAGCCCTTCTCACGCCGGGTGGGGGCGAAAAAGACGGGCACAGAGCCTGATCCAGCCTTCCTTTTTTGTGGCGCAACGCGTCCACTTTTTTATGAGCAATGCATGAAAAACAAGCAGTATGACGATGACGTACGAGAATTTATCGCCCTGCAAAACGGCGTGTTTCTCGTCGTCAGCACCGATGCCGTCTTCAACAAGAATCTGCGCAGCACCCTGCTTCGCCATCTCACCATCAAGGACGAGTGCGTCCACAACATTGCCGTCACCGAACAAATCCCCAAGCACATCAAGCAACTGCGTGCCAAAAACCACAAAATCGTCGTCTTCATCGAACGCGAATTAAACGGCCGCAACACGTCCGACGTCATCCGCTACCTGAAAAACGATTTTTCCAGCGACCTCTATGTCGTGGTGCTGACCACCGAGGTCGAGCGCGACAAGCTCGTCCTGCTCCACGAACTCGGCGCGGACAACATCATCACCAAGCCCATTTCGGCCGATACGCTCATTGAAAAGATCGCTTTCACGGTCAAGCCCCGGGGACAGATCGGCGAACTCATGGACCAGGGCCGGCAATGCCTGGAAATGGGCGACGCCCTGGAAGCGGCCAAGATCGCCAAGCAGGTGCTTGAAGCCAAGGCCAACAGCCCTTCGGGCCTGCTCCTCATGGGCGACGCGTTGCGGGCGCTGGGCAAAAAGGACGAGGCCCTTCGGGCCTACACCCAGGCCGAAAAAGGTGCGCGCCTGTTTCTTGATCCCCTCAAAAAAATCGCCGAACTCCACCACGAGCAAGGCAATACCACCGAGGAACTCAAGTTCCTGGAACGTCTGGACAAGCTCTCGCCGCTTAACGTCGAACGCAAGGTCGACATCGGCGCGGGCTACGTCAAGCTCGGGGAACCTGAAAAAGCCAAGGCGGCATTCGACATGGCCGTGCGCATCGCCACCAAGGAAGCCCTGGACGCCGTCAGCCGGGTCACCCAGTCCATCGCCGCCCGTTGCATGGAGTCCGCTCCCGAACTGTCCGAGCAGTACCTGCGACAATCGCTCAATACCCGCAAGAACATGCTCGACCGCTCGGACATCGAGACCTTCAACCGACTAGGGCTGATGCTGCGCCGCCAGGGCAAGTGGCAGGAAGCCATCACGGAATACCGCAAGGCCCTCAAGATTTCCCCTGATGATCCTGGGCTTTATTACAACATCTCCATGGCCTACACCGAGGGCCGCCAGTACATTGAAGCCTACCAGTTCCTGGACCGGGCCTTGTCGCTCAATCCGGAACTGTGGAAAAACGGCGAGGCCGTGTGCTACAACATCGCCACCGTCTACCGCCGCTACGGCAAGAAAGACCCGGCCGTCGATTATCTGAAAAAAGCCTTGGAACTTAATCCGGGCTACGAAAAAGCCAAGGCCCTGCTGTTGGAAATGGGAGCCGGGCGCTAAAGACGGCCGTTTTGTCTCCCCCGGCGGCCCCTTGAGCGAGATTGCCGCCCGAAAGCCACGTCCACGCCGCTTGACGCCGTAAGCGTCAACATCGCGCCCCTGAAACAGCCTAACATCCTCTCCGCGCCAGCCCCAAGCCCGGCCGGCGACTCGCATAACCGGAGCCATCCCCATGTTCGTGCATCCCCAGTTCGATCCCGTGGCCGTCAGCCTCGGCCCCTTGTCCATCCGCTGGTACGGCCTCATGTACTTGATCGGCTTCGCCGCGGCCTGGCTGCTCGGGCGCTATCGGGCCTCGCGCCCGGGTTCGGGCTGGACGCCGCTGCAGGTCGACGATCTCGTCACCTACATGGTCCTTGGCGTGGTCGTCGGCGGCCGGCTGGGCTACATGCTGTTTTACGATCTGCCGGCCTTTCTGGCCAATCCCCTGAGCCTGGTCCAGGTCTGGCAAGGGGGGATGTCCTTTCACGGCGGCTTTCTCGGCGTGCTGGCGGTGGTGTGGTTTTTTGGACGAAAAACCGGCAAGGGCTTCTGGGGCGTGGCCGACTTTACCGCTCCCTTGGCTCCGTTCGGACTTTTTGCCGGCCGTATCGGCAACTTCATCAACGGCGAGCTGTGGGGCAAAGCCACTGACCTGCCCTGGGGCGTGGTGTTCCCCGATCCTCGGGCCGGCGGCGTGCCGCGCCATCCCTCCCAGCTCTACGAAGCGCTGCTCGAAGGCGCGGCGCTGTTTCTCATCGTCTGGCTCTATTCCAGCAAAAAGCGCCAATCCGGCGCGGTCAGCGGCGTGTTTTGCGTCTGCTACGGCCTGTTCCGCTTCGCCGTGGAGTTGGTGCGCCTGCCCGATCCCCAACTCGGCTACCTGGCCTTTGGCTGGCTGACCATGGGGCAGCTTCTCAGCCTTCCGGTCATCGTTTTCGGGCTGTGGCTCCTCGCCCGTCGGGCCCCGGACCAAAACGCCTCACAGTAACCCGACAAGCACTTCCAGTGGGAAAACCTGCCGGGGCCTGAGCCGGCGCGACGCCGCAGGCGCTTTTCGCCAATGCAACGCCAGACCCCGCCCGGACGGATTGCACCCTATTCCTTGTGCAGGGGAATAAGCAAAAAGTCCCCGCACAGATCCTCGGCCTGGGTTTCCGGCCACATGGCCACATAGCTCTTGCCCCGGGCCTGCTCCACCGGCACGGTGGCCGGCGACGGCGCATGGCGCTTGCAATAGCCCCACTCCCCGCCCTGCATCTCCTCGGGCGGACAATAGCGGTGTTCGGGGGGAATCGGCCCCTTCCAGTACCGGCACATCCTGCACTTCTGCTTCATCCTGCCTGCCTTGGCATACGCCTTTTCAGCCATGGTCATGGTTTTGCTCCGCCGCCAAGCCCCGACAGGGGAGACCCGCCCGTGGGCAGTCCCGGCACGGCGATTTCATTTATTTCGGGCCAACGCTTGCCCGTGACCCAGACCCGGCCCGTGGCCGGATCGTGGGCGATGCCATTAAGCACGTTCTCGAAATCCACGGCCACCGTCCCAGGACGCAATCCCGAACAATCCACCCAGGCCGCGACCTGTCCCGTGGCCGGGTCGATGACGGCGATACGGGTGTCGCCCCAGACGTTGGCCCAAATGCGGCCGGCCACGGTTTCCAGTTCATTGAGCCGGGAAACGGGCCGGCCATCGTCGGTGACGGCGACCGATCCCAGGGCGGCCATGGTCTTGGGATCGTAAAAAAACAGCTGGTCCGAGCCGTCGCTGACCACGAGCCGGCCATCCAGGCCGCACGCGCCCCAGCCTTCGGTGGGCAGGGCCAGCTCGCCCCGGGACGAGAGATCGGAGGGGTCGGCCAGAAGCACCCGCCCTTCCCGCCAGGTGAGTTGGTACAGGGAACCGCCGCTCAGGGCCAGGCCCTCGCCGAAAAGCTCGCGAGGCAGTTCGCGCCGGGCAAGGACCTGTCCCGTGGCCGGATCGACCCGGCGCAGGCTGGAACGGCCGTAGAGTCCGGTGCTCTCGTAAAACACGCCGTCGCTGTAGAGAAGGCCCTGGGTGAAGGCGCTCGGATCATGGGGCAGCCGGGCCTTGACCACGACAGGCAGCACCGGGGCAGCGTCGGACAAGACCGGCAAGAATATGAGAAAGGCCAATATGGCCGCCCCGCCAAGAGCCAGCCGTTTAATAATCCAGGACATGTTTGGAATCCACACCGTAGCGGCGCATGCGGTTGAGGATGGTGCCCCGGCTGACGCCAAGCAGGCGCGCGGCCTCGGAACGGTTGCCGCCGGCCCGGCGCAGGGCGTCCACCAGCTCGTCGCGGCCGGCCTCGACGGGCGCCGCCGCCCGACAGACCTCGCGCAGGGCGTCAGGAGCGGCCGCTGCGATAAGCGCCGGCGGCAGATGCCTTGGCTCCACCGGCCCGGCGTCGGTGACGACAAAGGCGTATTCCAGGGCGCTTTTGAGTTCGCGCACATTGCCCGGCCAGGGATGGGCAGCCAGCAGGCGCATGGCTTCGGGAGCGATGGAGGGAACCGGCCGGCCGGCCTGATGGGCCAGACGGCACAGGAAGTGTTCGGCCAGGGGGGCCAGATCGTCCAACCGGTCGCGCAGGGGCGGCAAGGTGATGGGGATGACATTGACCCGGAAGAACAGGTCCTCCCGAAAGCGCCCCTCGGCCACGAGCCGGGCCAGATCGCGGTTGGTGGCCGAGATGACGCGCACGTCGGCCCGCACCGGCCGGCTCTCGCCCACCCGCTCGAAGGTCTTGGATTCGAGCACGCGCAACAGCTTGACCTGTATCGACGCCGGGGCGTCGCCGATTTCGTCCAGAAAAATGTCGCCGCCGTCGGCGGCCTCGAACCGACCCTGACGGTGGCGCGTCGCGCCGGTGAAAGCGCCCTTGGCATGGCCGAAGAGTTCGCTTTCCAGGAGCGATTCGGTCAGGGCGGCACAGCTAAACGGCACAAAAGGCCCCCGTCGACGCCGGCCGATCTCGTGGATGGCCCGGGCGGCCAATTCCTTGCCGGTGCCGGATTCGCCGGTGATGAGCACCGGCGCGTCGCTGCCGGCGGCCCGCTCCAGAAGATCAAAGACCCGGCGCATGGCCTCGGATTCGCCGATCAGGCCGTGAAAGCCCTCCTCGGCCGAAAGCAGGCGGGTGAGTTCTTCCACCTTGCGGTCCAGGCCCACGACCTCGGAAAGGTCGGTGAGAGTCTCCACGGCAAAAAGCGGTTTGCCCGCAGCATCGCGCAGCAGCGTCTGGTTTTTGAGCACCGGCAGATACGAGCCGTCCTTGCGACGGATGGTGCAATGTTTGGCCCGGGTGGTCTTTTCGGCAAAAAGGCGGCACCAAGCCGCGCCGCCCTGGCCGCGCTCGCGCTGGCAGCCGTCGCAGTCGAGCACGCTGCAGGCATGGCCCAGGAGCTCGTCCCGGGCATAGCCGGTCATCCGGGACAGGGCTTCGTTGATCATGACGATGCCGCCGTCGGCCCCAACCAGGAGCAACCCCTCGCTCATGGTGTTCACGATGGCTGCCAGGTGCTGCTCAAATTCCACGGCGGCTCCGCTTGGGTCCTACGCTGGGAAAGGTGTTGGGATTTAGGCCGCATCGGCCACTGTTTGCTCGTTATCCCAAACCGTTAGCAGATCAGGCACGATCATGCAAGAAACGTGGGGAGGCCAAAACGGCGCGGCGGCCCTTCCGCCGCCGCGTGGCCTGTGTTATCTACGGGCCATGAACGATATCCTGATCTTTTGCGCCGTGCTCGTCGGCTGGTTCGTGGTGGTCCGCTTCGTCTTCCCCAGGCTCGGCATCCGGGGCTGAGGCATCGACACGGGGTGCGGTCCGCGCCCCGGCAAGCCTTCCTCTGCTCCAGGCGACAAAGAGGATTGGCCTAAAAGCTGATCTTGAGGCCGATGTTGCCGCCGACGCTGTTGACGCCGTTATCGGAAAACGCGCCCAGATGCTGGTAACGTCCGGCAGCCTTGAGGCTGACGTTCTTGCCCAGGGCCACGGACGCGCCGAGGTCGGCCTGGCCGGTTCCGGCCTGCTTGGACCCGTTGTAGGGCAGCTCCTTGTCGGAGAAAACGCCGCCGCCGCCCGCGCCGACGAAAAGCGTCCCCTTGGGCGTGCGCACGAAGTTCCAACGGGCCATGGCCGCGACGCCGGCGGCGTTGGTGGTTTCCTGTCTGGAGGCCATGCCGAGCGGCGTCGGCGTCTTGGTAGTCTGATCCACGGCGTAGCCCAGGCCCTCGGCCTCAATGGCCACGCCGTCGGCGACGTAATGGCCGGCCGCGCCGCCGTAGGTGCCGACCACGTTGACGTTGGGGTTGGTGGTTGCGTAGACGCCGCCCCGGGGTTCGACGTAGCTCGTCCCCTGGGTATACTCCTGGGCTGCGGCCAGGGCAGGCGGGGCCAGCGCGGCAAAAGCCGCGAGCAGGGTGGCGATGGCACGGTTCATGTTTGGCTCCTTGCGGCCCGGCGACCCGCCGGGTTTCAGTGCATGAACGACTTGACGGTTTGGGGTTTGGCCTCGGTCTTGGCCGCGGGCAGCTTTTCGAGAATCACGGCCGTGCCGTAGCAGGAAAAATAGCGTGAGCCGTCAGGATGGAAGGCCACGTTTTCCTGATAGCCGATGATGGCGTCGGCCCCGATGTCCAGGGCGCTGGCCGTCAGGCCATAGAAGGCGCACTCGGAGTCGAAGCCCCGGCCGCTGACCAGGCCAAGGACCCGCCGGATCTTGCGGCCTTCGAGCCCGGGGGTGGTGACCACCGGAAACTTGCCGCTGAAAAAGAGTTCCTTGGCGTTTTTGAGCCGCGCGCCCTTCTTGAGTTCTTCGTGGCGTTCGCGGATTTTCTTGTCTGAGCCGGTGAAGAGGGAAAGCATGCCGTCCTCCTTGTCGTCACGTTGCGGCGGGCATTTCGCGGCCGCCTTCCTGTCTGTTCCGGCTTTTTCTTAGCAAAGAGCCTGCCAAGAAATTTATTTAATTATTTCAAAGAAAAAAAGCGCCACCTCGCGCGTTCGTCAAACCTTTGGCGGCAAAGTGCGTCGTCGCAGCGGCGGTCCATGAATCCGGCGACGCGCCCTTGAGGCGTCTGTTCGACGCGCCTCGCCGGCAGTCGTAACTCTCGGAGAGCCAGGTTTTTTTCTGGCGTCGTTGGGAAGCCCCGCAGCCCGAGGCGGCGGTCAGGGAACAGCACGGGACTCGGGATGGGCCCATCTGGTTCGACGCTGTCCCTGGCGGTTTCGGCTGCCCGCAGGATCGCCGGGTGGCGTACGGTTTTCTGGGCTGGTCTGATGTCAACGACGTCATGCCTCGCATGACCGCAGGGTCGCTGAGTGGCCTACGGGGAGTCCTTATCGACGCCCCCGGCGCTTTGCCGAGGGGCAGGAAGAACGAGACCGTTTTTCCGCCGCTCCGGTCGGGCAAGGCCGGCCCTTGCTCGGCTCCTCGCCCCGCCGTCCTCTTCCTTGGCAACCTGTTGGAAGGCTCATGGCCGCCGGGCCAAATCCATTTGCGCAAAAAAAAGCCGGGCCGCGACGACCCGGCTCATGATGCCAGAGGGATGCCTCAGCCGGCTTTGTCCAGATAGCGTCGCACGGCGGGATTGGGCCGCACGGTGGTGCGGTAGCCCGAAAGCCGCTGGTTCTCCTGCTTGGCCCTCTGCAGATCGGTTTGAAGTTCGGCGTGGAGGCGACGGGCTTCCACGGTGAGCTGGCCTTGCAGGTTGCGAAGCTTCAGCAGCTTGTCCCGAAGCAGGCCAATGCTCTCCGGATCGGCGCAGCGCCAGGCCATCTCCAGCAGGCGGCCGCGATCCTTGGCCAAAAGTTCGGCTTCTTCAATTTCGCCGGCCAGAAGATGGTGCAGTTCGCGTTCACCGGTGGCCAGGGCCGCTTCAAGGAATTCAAGCTTGTCGGACATGGCGTTATTCCTTCACGGTGCGCTCGAAACCGGTCAGCAGTTCGCCGATGACGCCCTTGAACCGGGCCATGGCCGGAATGAATTCGTATTCCAGCAGATCGGCAAGCAAAATCCAGTCTTCGTTTTCCAGCACTTCGAGCATTTCGGAAAACAGGTTGGACACCTCGTCGGCGACGGCGTTGAAGGCAGGATCGGCCGTTCTCAGGGCCTCGCCGCGCAGCACGCCGATCATGTTGAGGAAGTCGCGGGTGACGTCCATGAGGTCCTGGTAGACTTCCAGGGCTTCGGCGTCGTCGGCCTGACGGAACAGCTCGGCCACCCGGCGCGCGCCGTGGTCCATGAGCTGGACGACTTTGCTCATCTCCCGGGTGATTTCCAGGGCCATGTCGGCCACGGGCATGCTGCGGACTTCGACGGATTCGATCTCGTCGATCTCGATGTCCTCGGCCTGGTGCGGGTAGATCTCGGAAAAACTTTCATTGTTGACGAACACATCCGTGACGACCCGGCCTTCAAGCTCGTTGGTCTCCATGATGCGCAGAAGGATTTCCTCAAGATTGTGAAACTGCTTGATCTCCATGCCGGTTGACCGGCCATCCACACTGATCATGTCGCGCCTCCCTCTGGAGTTGTTGTCGAAGGGTAAGGATTTCCTTCCCGCCCCATTTCTTACAACAACCGTGCCAAAAGGAGTCAGCCCTGAAGGATGGCCGCAAAAGCCGCCGCGCAGGCGCCGTAGCGGCGAATGCGCGCCACAAGCCCGTCGATGTCCACGACTTCCTCCTGGGCTTGGCGTTGCCACAGTTGGGCCAGGGTCGCCAGATAAGGCGAGGCCGACCACAGGGCGGCCAAGCGGTTGTAGCTGGCAAGAAAGCGCTTCTTCATGGCCGGATTGCGCATGGCCAGCCCGGCTTGGCCCTCGACGAGGCGCAGCAGATCGACGGATTGCGACAACAGCCGCGACAATTCCTGGCGCTCGACCTCGGGCAGCGGCGGCAGCGGCCTGGCCGGCGGGACATGGGGAACATCGTCAAGGAATTGACGAAGAACATGACGCTGACAACGCAGCCACACGGCCCGGGGAGTGGTTTCGTGGCCGGAGAGCGAAACGAGGTCCATGAACCCTTCGGCGTCCCGCGCGGACAGCCAGGCCCGGGCTCCGGAATAGGCTCCGGCCGGAAAACGCCCGTCCCGGATCCAGGCGAGGACGGCTTCGGCCACGGCTTCGGGATCGATGGCGTCCAGACAGGCGTGACTGCGGGAACAAGCCTCCCGAAACGAGCAGGGATGGCACGGCATGTCCGGCTCCAGACACAGACAGCCCTCCAGATAAGGGCCGGTGTCGAAGGGTTGGGCAGTGGCCAAAAACAGGGCCACGCTCGGCACCCCCAGGCCGGCGGCCAGATGGAGCGTGCCGGTGTCGTTGGTGACCAAGAGCCCCAGCCGGGCCACCACAGCTGCCAGCGTCGGCAGCGAGGTGGCTCCGGACAAGTCCAGGCAGGGGCCATCGAATATCTCGCGAAAACAGACCGCCAGGGGTTTTTCCGAGGCTGCGCCCACGAGCACGGCCAAAATGCCGCGCTTTTCGTGGAGCCGTGCCGCCAGCCGGGCAAAACGCTCCACCGGCCACTGCCGGGCCGCCGCGCTGGCCCCGAGCTGGAACCCCACGACCAACAAGTCGTCACAAGGCCCGGCCCCGGCGAAAAGCGCTGCCGCTTCCTCGGCCGCCGCCGCCTCAGGCCGGCGCAGGGCAAAACGTCCCGGCCCCTGGCCCACGCCCGCGGCCTTGCGGAAAACGTCCACGATATTAAAAGGACACAGCTCGCGCCGGGTCGATGACGCCTCCAGAAACGAGGCCCACAGGTTGGATTCGTGGCGATAGCCGAAAGGGTCCAGGGTAAAGCCGCGCACGGCCTCGCCGCACAGTCTCCGGGCCATAAGCCTGGCCGGCAGGGCCGCCGTCAGGTTGACCACGCAGTCCGGCCGGGCCCGGGTCGCCACCGTATCCGCGAAGTCGGCCACCGTCGCCAGGGCCAGCTTCCAATCGACATCGAGGCTGGCGAGAAATTTCGCCCCGGGCAGGGGAAAAACTTCCGATACGTCAGCCAGCAACCCGGCCGCGCCGGCAAAATTTTCCAGACAGGCCAAAGAAACACGGTCCCCCCCAGCGGCCAGTTCGCTGACGGCCGGCTGGGATTGGAGCAAATCGCCAAAGCGGGTGAGGTTTTGCAACACGATGTTCATACCGGCTCCATGACGGACTTTGGCGTTTCGGACAAATTGCCGCGACGGACGCGGCCGACTTGTTGCCCCGGCTTGAAGGTGCTACCAGCAAAGTCAGGCAGCATGGCCCGGCCGGCCGGCCCCAACACACCCATGAGCACCCCCATCGACGATAACGCCATCGCCGCCAAGGCCCTGGAACTGGAGCGTTTCCTTCCCGAAGGCCGTCGCGACGAATTTCGCCGTCTCATCGAGACCCTGGCCGAGGCCGCCGCTTGCCGGGAGAACCAGACCGCCGAGATCGGAGAACTGCGCGGCCAGGTCCGCCGACTGGGCGCCCGGGTCGTGCGGATGCAGGAAATCTTTCGGGCCAACGACCAGGCCTTCGCCACTTTCCGCTCGGCCATGCTCCTGTCGCGACGGCTGCGACGCATGGCCGATCTGCCCGACATGCTGGCGGAATTGTCCCGTACCATGGGGGTCGCGGCCCTGACCTGCCTGCTTTCCCGGGAACAATTCGCCGCCTACGTGCCTCCGGGATTCCCCTGCCCGACGGCCAAGGCCCTGGGCGCGGCCGTAAACGCCCTGCCCCGGGGAACCGATCCCCGCCGGGTCTACGTCGGCCCTCTGGCCGCCCTGCCCCGGCCGGATTTCTTTTTCGATCCGGCCATTCTGGCCGATCAGCCCAAACTCCGGGACGGTTCGTGCTTTATCGCGCCCTTGGCCGACAAGTATCAGCCCAAGCGCCGCATCGGCGTCCTGGCCATGGCCGACGTCGATCCCTCGCGCTACACGCCGTCCAAAGGGACGGATTTTCTGGAGCATTTCTGCGAGGTTTTGGCCGGCGATCTGCTCCACGTCAAGATCCATGAGGAATTGGCCCGGCAGCGCGAGTCCGACGAACTGACCGGCATCCCCAACCGGGCCTTCCTGCGCCGCCACGGACCGGCGCTGTTAAGCCTGTCCGCACGCCGGGAAGCACCGGTGGCCCTGCTTTTTTGCGACCTCGACCGGTTCAAGGCCGTCAACGACACCTTCGGCCACGAGGCCGGCGATCTGGTCCTTGGCGACGTGGCCCGGGCCATGGCCGCCCGGGTGCGGGTCTATGACCTGCTGGCCCGGCTTGGCGGCGACGAATTCGTGGTGGTCATGCCCGACGCCGGCGCCGACGAAGCCGCCGTCATGGCCGAACGCATCCGGGACTGCGTGGCCGAGGTGGCCGCCGAGCGCGGACTGCCCGGGCTGTCTGTGTCCATCGGCGTGGCCTTGCATGCCCCGGGCCAGGACATCGACGACCTCGTACGGGCGGCCGACGCCGCCATGTACCGGGAAAAACGCGCTCCGGCCGCCGGCTGACAATTCCCGGGCCGTCCCGGAGCAAACTGCATCCCAGGAGCCTTCCATGGTTCTTTGCCGCTTTTTCGTCTGGCTGTTGTCCATTCTCCTTGCTTGCGCCGCGACCCCGGTCGAGGCCTCGGCCGCGTCCCGAACCGCCCGGCTGGCCGGGGAGATGACCCTGGAGGAAAAAGTCGGCCAGGTGTTCATGGTCTGGTTCGCTGGCCCAGCCGTTTCCGACGACATCGCCGGTCTGATCCGGCAGCGCCATCTCGGCGGCGTCATCCTCTACGGCGTCCCGGGCAACATCGAATCTCCGGGCCAACTGGCCGCCTTAAACGCCGGCCTCCAGGCGGTGTCCGCCGCCACCAGGCATGGCCTGGGCCTGTTGATCGGCGTGGACCAGGAAGGCGCGCCCGTGGCCCGGCTGCGAAAAGGCTTCACCCTCTTCCCCAGCCAGATGGCCCAGGCCGCCACTGGCAGGGCCGATCTGGCCCGCCTGGCCGCCTCGGCCACTGCCCGGGAATTGCGGGCTGTGGGCATCAACGTCAATTTCGCGCCCGTGGCCGACGTCAACGTCAATCCGGCTAATCCGGTCATCGGCATCCGGTCCTTTGGCTCCGCGCCGGCCGACGTGGCCCGTTTCACGGGAGCGGCCACGGCCGGCTACGGCGCCGCCGGCATGATCTGCACGCCCAAACATTTCCCCGGCCACGGCGACACGACCATCGATTCCCACGTCGGCCTGCCGCGCTCGGACCATGACGCCGCCGCCCTGGACAAGCTTGATTTTCCGCCCTTCCGGGCCGCTTTCGCCGCTGGCGCGCCGGCGGTCATGACCGCCCACATGGTCGTCCCGGCCCTGGACGGCGAACCCGACCTGCCGGCCACCTTGTCGCGCCGGGTCCTGGAGGGGACGCTTCGCGGCCGCATGGGTTTTGACGGCGTCATTTTCACGGATTCCCTGGGCATGGGGGCCGTGGCCGACACCTACGGCATCCCTGAAGCCTCGGTACGGGCCCTGGCCGCCGGGGCCGACGTGCTGCTCGTTGGCGCGGACGCCGGCCGCTCACCAGGCGAACGCCTGGCCGCCATGGACGCCGTCGCCGAGGCCGTGCGCTCGGGGCGCGTGCCCATGGCCCGGCTCAACGCCGCCGTGGGGCGTGTCCTTCGCCTCAAGGAACGCTACGGCCTGTTGGACGCCGCCGCCCTGGCCAATCCCGTTCCCGACCCGGTCAGCCAGATCGGCCGCCCCGAAGACGCCGTGCTGGCCCGGCGCATCGCCAGACGCAGCCTCACGGCCGTTGGCCCGACAAGCCCCGCCCTGCCCCTGCCTGCCGAGAGCTGTCTGGTCATCCGGCCGCGCCTTGGCCGCGAGGCCGTGGACGCTGAAGCCGAAGCGGCCATCGCCGCCTGGGCCGGGCCGCGCGCGCTCTTTTTACCGGCCGATCCCGATGACGCGGCCATGGCCGAGGCCCTCGACAAGGCGGCCCAGGCCGGCAACGTCGTTTTTTTGGCCACGGACCTGCGCCGCCGGCCGGGGCAGGAACGGCTGGTCCGGGAGTTGGCCGCCAAGGCCGGCCGCGGGTTCGTGCTGGTGGCGGCCCAGTCGCCCTACGATCTGGCCCTGGTCCCGCAGTCCGGGGCGCGGCTAGCCACCTACGGCGAAGCTCCTGCCAGTCTGGAGGCGCTTTATCAGGGCTTGTTTGCCCCCTTTCGCTTCTCGGGCCGCCTGCCTGCCGTTTTGCCGGCTACGGCCCTCAAACAACAATAAAGCAACTACATACGTCGTCTTAACACCTCAAACAGCATTGACCTTTCGCCTCAAATGGTATTGTATGAAAACAAATTGTAATCAGGAGCATCCATGAACGACCATAGCGCCACGCCGTCGCCCGGCGCGCCAACCCTGTTGCTGGGCCTGGCACTCAGTGTTTGCCTCCTCGTCGTCGCCTTCTTCCCCAACTTATATATTGCCATTCCGGTAGCCGTTGTTGGCTGCATTGCAGCCGTTGTCCTCGCTTCACGGGTCAACGCTCCCATACGGATGCTGTATCAGGGGTTGTTGACAATCAACAATGATCCAACTGCGTTTCATCTTGACGACGTCAATGCCTGGAAAGCACTTGGACCGCTTGGTGAACAGGCCGCCCAGGCCCTTTCCTGCAACATGTTGCGGCGCGAGTATTACCGAGGCGCGGTCAATGCCGTCAGCACGCCGTTTTTCATCACCAACAAGGACGGCATCATCACCCATTGCAGCCAGAGTTTGTGCGACATGTTGCGCAAATCCAAAAATGATGTTGTGGGAAAGACCGTCAGCCAGGCCGTCTATAATAAAACCGGCATCTCGCTTACGGAGAAATGCTTAAGCGAAGGCAAGGCGTTGCAGGCCGAACGCGACCTGACCCTGTGGGACGGCCGCATTCTGCCTTGCTTTTTCTTTGTCGCCTGCTTTCACGGCCTGCGCGGCGACCTGCTCGGTGCGGTGGCCACGATGACCGACCTGACGCCGCTGCGGGCCAAGCAGGAAGAACTGGAGCACGCCCAGGCCGAACTGCGCAACCTTGGCGGCGAAATCAACGAACTGGCCCAACGCGTGGCCTCGGCTTCCGAAGAGCTGTCCGCCTCCTCCGACGAACAGGCCCGGGGCGCCCAACAACAAAAGGGGCAGTCCGACGCCGTGGCCACGGCTATGGAAGAAATGACGGCCACGGTCATGGAAGTGGCCAAAAACGCCGCCCAGACTTCCGATGCCGCCGAAAGCGCCAACACGGCTGCGGAAACCGGCTCGGTGGAAGTCCGGGAAGCCGTGTCCGGCATTAAGGCCGTGGCCGAATCAGCCGGCAAGCTCGGCCAGGTGCTCACTTCCCTGGACGGCCAGGCTGCCGAGATCGGCCGCATCATCAGCGTCATCAACGACATCGCCGACCAGACCAACCTGCTGGCACTCAACGCCGCCATCGAGGCGGCCCGGGCCGGCGACGCCGGTCGCGGCTTCGCCGTGGTCGCCGACGAGGTGCGAAAACTGGCCGAAAAGACCATGACCGCCACCAAGGAAGTGGAAAAATCCATCCGCGAAATCCAGGACGGCTCCCAGCACGCCGTGGCCTCCATGCAGGAGACCGAAGCCCGGGTGGCGGCCAGCACCGAGGCCACCCACAAGGCCGGCGAATCCCTGGAACGCATCATGGCCCGCATCCGCGAGGTCAACGG
Source organism: Solidesulfovibrio magneticus RS-1 (assembly GCF_000010665.1). Lineage (NCBI taxonomy): Bacteria > Pseudomonadati > Thermodesulfobacteriota > Desulfovibrionia > Desulfovibrionales > Desulfovibrionaceae > Solidesulfovibrio > Solidesulfovibrio magneticus. Next base: position 2,860,601 of record NC_012796.1, read on the forward strand.
GCAGGTCAGCCAGATCGCCACGGCCGCCGAACAGCAATCCGCCGCTGCCGAAGAGATCAACCGCAACATTGAAGTCATCGCCCATGTGGCCGCCGAGGCCGACGAAGGCGCGGGCCAGACCGCCCAGGCCACGCGCGAACTGGCCGAACTGGCCAATTCCCTGCTTACCCTGGCCACGACCTTTGCCCAGCGTCAATCAAACGCCGTCCACCTCCGGGAATCCAGCGGCAACATGAAGGGCATCCTGCCCAAGCTCATGCAAAAATTTATCAAGGACCAGTACGGCGAGGCTGTCTATGAAGCCATGCAGGAAGATATGGGTCACCCCACCTTCCTGCCCACCCAGAATTACCCGGATCAGGTGCTGCGCCAGATGGCCGAACTGGCGGCTCAAAAAGCCGGCAAGACCGTTAAGGACGTTTTCCTGGTTCTTGGCCGCTACACCATCAAGGGCTTCCACAAGCACTACCCGCGCTACTTCAAGGGCGACACCCTCAAGGAATTCTATCTGACCATGAATGACACCCACGCCCGGCTCACCAAGGACATGCCCGGACTCATGCCCCCCCGCTTCACCTACGAAGACAAGGGCAACCGTCTGATCATGACGTATATGTCCAAGCGCGGCTACCCGGAATACTACGAGGGCATCTTGCGCGGAGCCGCGGAGTTCTTCAAGGAATCCGTGGATATCACCGTGTCATACAACGACCCCCACACGGCCCGGGCCGAGATCGTCTTCCGTTCGCCGCAAAAAGGTCCCAAGGCTCTTGGAGCCTAAGGCCTCAATCTGGCGCTTGCCCGGTGACCCGTTCCGGGCAAGCGCCCCGCGCCGCCATGCCGCCCTCGCCCCTCACCATAGCCTACTACGGTTTCGATGATCCCTTTGCCGCCTGCGCCCGGCTGCGGGTATACGAACCAGCCCGGGCCCTGGGGCCGGCCGTACGGTTGATCCCCGGAGTCGCCGCCCAAGGGGCCGGCCATGCCGTAAGTCCGGCCGTTATCGAATCGGCCAACCTCATCCTCATCCAGCGTTTTTTCCCCGGACCGGCCACGGCTTCCCTGCTCGAGGCGGCCTTCGCCAGCGGCAAACCCGTTGTGTACGACACCGACGACGATTTCGAGGCCACACCGCCGGAACACGCTTTTTTCCCGCACCTGGCCCCGCTTTTGCCTTTCGTCCGCGACACCATCGCCCGGGCGGCCTGCGTCACGGTGAGCACACCGGCCCTGGCCGCCGTGTACGCCGGTCGCGCCAGACAGGTGCGGGTGCTGCCCAACTTCCTGCCCGACGCCCTGTGGAGCCTTGCCGCGCCGCCAAAGCGTCCGGTTGCCGCCATCGGCTTTGCCGGCACGCCATCTCATGCCGCCGATCTGGCCTGCCTTGCACCGGCCTTTGGCGAGCTTGCCCGACAACCCGATTTCACTGGCCGGTTCGTTTGCTTTGGCTGCCCGACGCCGCCGGATTTTCCGGCCGACGCCACCGCCATCCCCTTTAGCGCCGACTACGCCGCCTACGCTGCCCGTCTGCCGCGACTTGGCCTGTCCATTGGCCTGGCACCTCTGGCCGACACGCCTTTTAATCGGGTCAAAAGCGCGGTCAAATGGCAGGAATACACCGCCGCCGGGGCAGCAAGCGTCTGCGCTGATCTGCCGCCCTACCGCGAGGTGGTGGAGGATGGGCGCACCGGACTCCTAGTCGGCCCGGACCCGAGAGATTGGGCCCAGGCCGTGGCCCGGCTGGCCGGGGATGCCGGTTTGCGCCGCCGCCTGGCCCTTCAGGCCCGGGAAACTCTTGACCGCAGCCATTTGCTCAGCGCCCAGGCCGCCGTCTACGGCGAGCTCTGGCGGGACATTGCCCAGGGAGGCCCATGATGACTCCGCTCTGGTTGGACACACCCGGTTTCCCGCTACCGCTGGCCGATATGCTCCTGGCCGGAACCCTTGGCCGCGACCACCTGCTACGGGCGGCCGCCATGGCCCAGGCGGCCGGGGAAACCGCGCCTGACAACGCCGACTGGCCGCGCCTTCGCCGCCAGCTGCTGGCCGCCGCCCTGGAGGAAGACCCGCTTTACGGCCCGACGGCCGGCGCCCTGGCCCAGGCCCTTCGCGCCGCGCCCCCGGGCCGGATCAATCCGGCCTTCTCCGCTCAGGTCGAGGCCCTGGCTGCCCGGTTCAGGCCGCCCGAGAGCGTCGCCTACTATGAACGGCTCCTGGCCGCCAGCAACCCGGGGCGTATTGAGGCCTATCTGGAAAACGAGATCCGAAACGGCCGGGCCGCCCTGTTCTGGCTCCACATCGCCCTGCATCGGGCCGTCCTTGGCCGGGATTTCGACCGGGCGGCCGCCCTGGCCGGACTGGCCCTGGCTGGAGAGCTGACGCCCTTGGGGCACAAGGTCGCGGGCGACCTAGCCCTGCTTCGCGGCGACTCCCCGGCCGCCCTGGCCGCTTACGACGCGGCCGAGGCCCTGGCCCCCTGGCCGGCGGGCCTGTTTCGCCGTCCCCTGGCTGCCCTGGCCGCCGGCCGGGAGGACGTTGCCGCCAAAGCCCTGGCTGCGCTTCTTCGGGACTTCCCCGAGCACGTCTCGGCCGGTCTGGCCTTATACGATCTGATCTCAGGGCGTCGCCGCGGCCTGGGGCGCCTGGCCAGCGACCTGTGCGTGGCCCTTTACACCTTCAACAAGGCCGACGATCTCGACAAAACCCTGGCCAGCCTTTTTGCCTCGGACTTTTCCCGGGTGGACGGGACCGTGCGCACGCTGCTGCTCGACAACGCCTCCGGCGACGCCACGCCCGACGTGGTCGCCGCCTGGACCGACCGGGTCGGGATCGACCGTTTGGCCGCCATCCGGGTACCGGTCAATGTCGGCGCGCCGGCCGCCCGCAACTGGCTGGCCAGCGATGATCGTCTGGCCGAGGCCGCCCATGTCGCCTACCTCGATGATGACGTGGATTTGCCCGTCGATTGGATCGCCCGGCTTGCCGCCGCCGCCGAGGCCTATCCCGAGGCCGGCGTCTGGGGCTGCCGGGTCCTGGACGCCGTCAATCCGGCCATTGCCCAGGGAGTCGATGTCATGCTCCTGCCCCCTGATCAGGGGCAGGAGGAGCCGCAGCTCTCGGGCCTTCATGCTCAAGGATTTGATTTCGGAGGCTTTGCCCACTTACGGCCGTGTCTCACCGTCATGGGCTGCTGCCATCTCTTTCGTCGGGAGCGATTGCTTGGAACCGGCGGCTTCGACATCCGCTTCAGCCCGTCCCAGTACGACGACGTGGACCATGACTGGCGACTGGCCTTGGCTGGCACGCCGCCAGTCTATCAGGGGCATCTGGCCGTAGCCCACCGCCGCCCGGCTCCGGCCCTGGTCCGGCCGCGCCCGGACCAGTTGGCCGGCGGGCAAGCCAACTGGCAAAAACTCGCCGCCAAGCACGCCGGGCGCTACGCAGCCATGGCCGCCGCCCTCCGGCAGGCGACCACAAGCGATCTGCGCCGCAAATACGAGGTGTTGGCCCAGGTCGGTCCTAGACTTGACGCCGGCTTTTGACGGCAGGAACGGCGACGCGTCTGGCGCTGCGTCCCTTAACAAATACGATAGTATTTGTTAAAAATAATCAATGATAGTAGCCTGTTGCCCGCGAGTTGCTTTGTATGCTTTTGGAGGGCGCGACACTAGGCGGCGCTGTCCTCGGGGGCAAAGCTCAAACGGAAAAAAGCCCCCTCGCCGCTGCTTCCAAACGACAGGGTACCCCGCAATTGGCGGGTGAGCTGCACCACGAGCTGCATCCCCAGGGTACGCGTGGCATCGGGATGAAACCCCGGGGGCAAGCCCGCGCCATCGTCTTCGACAGTGATATGGGCCAGGACACCATCGCGCTCCAGCCGCACCCGGATGGCCCCGGTATCCCGGCTGGCCAGTCCGTGCTTGACCGCGTTGGTGAGCAACTCGTTGACGACAAGCCCAACAGGAATGGCCTTGTCCACGGACACCCGGCAATCGGCCAAGCTGAGGGCAAAGCCGACGCTTTTGGCTCCGCGCAACGCATGGACCACCTTGGGAGCCAGCCGCTCCAGATACTCCTTGATGTCCACACGGGCCAGATCGCCCGAACGGTAAAGTTCCTCGTGAATAAGGGCCATGGAAGCGATGCGGTTGCGGCTTTCTTCCAGCGCGCCTTGCAAAACAGGGTCGCTCATCGCGTCTTTTTGCAAAAACAGCAGACTCGAAATGATTTGCAGATTGTTCTTGACCCGATGATGCACTTCCTTGAGCAGCACTTCCTTTTCAGCCAGGGAGTCGCGCAATTCCCGTTCCCTGATTTTTTCCGCCGTCATGTCGCGGATGACGCCGACAATGAAGCGCTGGCCTCGGTGATCGACAAAAAGCCCCTTGCGCGTCAGCAGTGTGCGCACCTGTCCCGTGGCGTCGGTCAGGTACTCCTCGTACAAATCGGGTTGGCCGGTCTCCAAAACGATGTTGTCGCGCTCGACAAAGACCGTCGCCTGCTCGATGGGCACGAAATCCTCGTCGCTCTTGCCAATAAGAACCTCGGCCGGCTGCCCAAGCATGGCGCACAGGGCCTCGTTGACCAGGACAAAACGGTGGGCGCTGTCCTTGACGAAAACCGGATCGGGAATGGCTTCCAGAATAAGCGTGCTGAATTGCCTGGAAAGTTCCAGTTCCGTCTCGGCCCGTTTGCGGTCGCTGATGTCGCGCGAAACGGCGATAAAACCGCGGAATGCGCCAGATTGGTCGAAAACGCCTCGAATCATGGACTCCAGCCACACTATGGAGCCGTCCCGGCGATAGGCTTCGATTTCAAGCTTGCGCACGAAATTGCTGTCCACGGGCTTTGCCGGGTCCAAGTGGAAAGCCTCTAGGACACGCCGGGCCGAATCCGGCGTCATGCCGACGTCCAGGGGCCGGGCCAGGGCTTCGGCAACGGAAAAACCCAGCAGCCGGGTCACCGAGGGGCTCACGTACGTGAGCCCCAGGTTTTCGTCAAAAATATTGATGAGGTCGTGGGCATTGTCGGCCAAGAGTCGATACTGGCGCTCGCTGCGGCGCAGGCTGCGCTCCGCGGCCTTGCGCGGCCCCACATCCCGCATGAAGACCAACGCGCCGGGACCGCCGTTGACGTCGAAGGGCACGGCCGCCACTTCCGCTTCGATCATGCCGCCGTCGAGGCGGCGGTAACGCTGTTCGCGCAGTAAAGCCGGCACGCGCTCAATAATGTTCTGCCGGATGCGTTCACGGACCGAAGCCTGAACTTCTCCGTCCACGAAATCCATGATCTCCCGGCCTTCTATGGCCTGGGGCGACGGCGCGCCAAACAGCTTGGCCGCTTCCGGGTTGGCGTACAGAAACCGCACGCCGTCGTGGATAAGGATGGCGTCCGGGGCGAACTCCACCACCAACCGATGGCGCTCCTCGCTGTCTCGCAGTTCCTGTTCCTTGTGGCGATAGGCGTCGTCGTAGCGGCGTAGCAAGGTGTAAAGCAGCACCGAGGTCAGGCCCACAAAGAAGAACCCCTTGAGGGAGGATACCCGCAACAGGATGTCCGGATCGTGCCGGAACAAGGCGTCGGCCAGATTGTCCGAGCCAAGAATCCAGACCAGCCCAAACAGGGCGTAGAGGAGTGAAACACGGGTCGGCATGGGGCCAAGCCAGCGGGACAGGCGGCTTGTGGGCTCGGGAATCGGCATGGATTTCCGCTCCGGGAGCCGGATCGCCGGCGCAGTGGCCGTAAGGGCGGTCGACCCGTTCCGGTTATTGGTTTTCCGTGGCCTTGGTGAGCCGGGTCACGTTGCTTTTGGTGAAAAACCCGTCAAACCCGTCATAGCGCTCAATGTACTCGTTGACCAGCATGGTGCGCGGCGACATGGCTGAAAAAATCTGTTTGAGGCCTTCCTCCCGGGAGCCGACCAGCTCCGAAAGAAAGCCCATGCCGTCGGCGACAAGGCCGGCCACCACGTCTTCGATGCCGTCGGCCGTAAAGGCCATGTGATGGGGCCGCAGGCCGTAGTTGGCGATAAACGCCTCGGTGGGGCCGCCGTCTCCCCCGCTGTCCGGAGAAGCGATGCCCGAGGTGAACACCTGGGCGTAGTCGCCGTCGCGAAGCCGGGCCACGTTGGTGATGGAATTGAGCGATTCGACGTAGACCGCGAAATCAAAGCGGTAGTTGGTCAGTTCCAGAAACTCCACGATGGCCGCGTCGCGGTGGGCGGCCCGCACCCGCGTGGCCACGTGGTCCAGGCCGCCGATGCGGGCGAGATAGGGACGCGCGGCGGCGTCCGGCCCGGCCGGAGCCAGGGGCAGGAGGTTGGACCGGCCATGGACGTAGGCTCCGGGACGGCCGTTCCACTGGATAAACCCCAGGGCGTTGCCGGTATGGGCCGAAGGTTTGGTCTCGATGTAGGAAAAGACGTTGGTGACCACGGGCTCGGGGGTGGCGAAGGCGACTCCCCGGCCACGCTGGATGGACACGTAACGGGCCAGGTCGGGGCAGTCGAAAACAAAGGTTTCCAGACGGCCGGGGGCGGCTCCGGCGGTTTTGTGGCCGCCGTTGTAGGCGACAAAGGGATTGGGTTGGCCGGCCGGTCGGCTTTTGAGCAGAAAATCCGCGCCTTCGAGATCGCGCAGCAGGATTGCCGGGCCGCCGCCAGGGCTCAAGGGATGGTCCAGGGCGGCCTCGAAGCGCAGGCTCGTGCCGCCAAGGAGTTCCTCGGCCGCCGGCACGAGGTCGGCCTCGGCCACGTTTATGACCACGGCGGCCAGATTACCGACCAGCCCGTCGAGGCCGTCCTTGCGCCGACGGGTCAAGGCTCTCTCGACTTCCCGCAGCAATTTTGCGTCGTCGTTGACAAAAGCTTCCATCGGCCATGGCCTCCAAGGCTATCGGTTCACAGCATGTCCACCGGGTCCAGGTCCAGGGTACAGCGCACCTTGTCCGCCTTCTCCAGGGTTTTGGCCCCGGCGGCGAACACCTGGCGCACCCCGGGCCAATCCGGCGATTTGATGAGGCAGTGCAACCGCCGCCGACCAGCGACCAGGGCCAAGGGCGCGGGCGCCGGCCCCAGCAGGCGCGCCCCGACGGCGGCCGCCGACCGGCGCATTGCCTCGCCGGCCGCGGCGGCCAGGGCGTAGCCTTCCTCGTAGTCCCGGGGAAAACTCAGGCGCACCAGGCCCAGGCGCACAAATGGCGGATAACACAACCGGCGGCGGCGGGAAAGCTCCTCGTCGAAAAAGCCCTCGTAATCGCCACGAAGGACATAACCAAAAAAAGGATCCTCGGGCATCCGGGTCTGGATGAGCACCCTGCCCGGCCGCTCGCCCCGGCCGGCCCGGCCTGCCACCTGGGTAAGCAGTTGAAAGGCCCGTTCCGAGGCCCGGTAATCCGGCAGGTTGCGGCCCAGGTCGGCGTCAGCGGCGATAACCAGGGTGACGTCCGGGAAATGATGGCCCTTGGACAGCATCTGGGTGCCGACCAGCACCCGGGAACGGCCGGCGGCGAAATCGGCCAGCACGGCCCGGGCCTCTTCGGGACGACGGGCCACGTCGCGGTCAAGGCGGGCCACGGCCGCCTCGGCCGGCAACACGCCGGCCAGCTGTTCTTCAAGCATCTCCGCGCCCACGCCCATGGGCAAAAAGCTCGTGCCGCCGCAGCCCGGACAGGGCGAGGGATGGGGCCGGGCATGGCCGCAGTAGTGGCACACCAGCCGCTCCCGGTCCTTGTGGAAGGTGAGCGACAGGTCACAGTGGGGGCAGCGCACCGGGGTTTCGCAATCGAGGCAGAAGAGCAGCGGCGCATAGCCCCGGCGGTTGAGGAGAATCATGGCCTGGCCGCCCTCGGCCACGGTTTGGGCCAGGGCGGCGGCGCTTGCGTCGGTGAGCACGCCGACCCGGTCGCCGGTTTCGCGGTTAACGGCCGAACCCGTGAGCTTGGCCGCGCCGCGCATGTCCACGATTTCCACGCGCGGCATTCCGCCCCCGCCCACCCGGCGCTCTAAACGCACCATGGGCACATGGCCGGACTGGGCGGCATGGAACGTCTTGACGTCCGGCGTGGCCGACCCCAGGACAAAAAGCGCCCCGGATTGCCTGGCCCGGAAAAAACCCACTTCCTTGGCCTGATAGGGCAGCCGGTCTTCCTGCTTGAAAGCCCCGTCGTGCTCTTCGTCGAGGACAATAAGCCCAAGGTCGCGCAGCGGCAGGAGCAAAGCCGAGCGCGTACCGGCCACGATGGCCGGCGGTGACCCGCCGCCGCAGCGCCAGAAAAGCGCCTCGCGCAGGGCCGGCGACTGGTAGCCGTGGTAAAAAGCCGGCCCGACTTCGGGAAAGGCCCGGCAGGCTGCCCGGTGGAGCTTTTCCGCCAGGGCCACTTCCGGGGCCAAAAGCAAGACCTGGCGGCCCCGTTCCAGGGTGCGGCGCACAAGTTCCATATAAAGGCGCGTCTTGCCGCTGCCGGTGACCCCGTAGACCAGCCGGGCCGCGCCATCGGGGCTGTCCAAGGCCGGCAGCAGGCTGTCCATGGCGGCGGCCTGTTCGTCGGTGAGCGGCGGCAAGGCAACGGCGGCGGACGTCTCGGCCGGCTGGACCTGGGCCGCTGTTTCGAGCTCCTCGATGCGCACCAGCCCCAGTTCCGCCAGCCGGCGCACCAGAGGCAGGGTGCCCGGGCCGAGCTTAGCCTTAAGTTCGGACAGGGCCATGGGGCCAGCGTCGCACAGGGCGTCGAGGACCGCCACCTGCTTGGCCGCGCCGGGCCGCACCGGCCAGGGCGGCGAGGCGGCAAGACAGCACAGCGGATCGCTCTCCCCGGCTTCCAGGCGGCAGGCCATGGTCCCGTCCCGCCAGGCCGGGGCGAGTTCCAAACGTTCATCAGAGGATTTGCGCCACAACGCAGTTGCGGTCAGAGCCTTGGGCAGGCCGGCGGCGCGGCAGGTAAAGACCACCTTGGCCGAGCGCAGCCCACGCGGCAGGATGGCCCCGAGGATGCGGCCAACCGTGGCCATATGCCGGCTGGCCAGGGAGGCGGCCAGTTCCAGATAGCCGGCGTCGCAAAGCGGCGCGCGCTCCAGGGGCCACAGGGCCGGGCGCAGGGTCACGCCCGGGGGCGCGGCGACGCCGCAGCCGGCCACCACGCCCACGCGCAGCGTCCTGCCAACCGGAACCAGCAGGCGCAGGCCCACCGGAAAGTCGGCGAGGGCAAACCCGTCCGGCACGGCATAGGTCAGCACGCTAAAAGGCGGGGTGGTCAGGGCGACGGCCAGGGCGTCGTTCATGGCATGGCAAAAAAATCGCCCGGGAGGCTTACGCCCCCGGGCGACAAAAAGGTGCGGACAAGGGCGACGGGCCTAGTTGCCAAACGGCAAAAGCTCACGCAGGCGAGGCACCAGGGACTCGCGCAGAACCTCGTCGTGCAGGGCGAAGTAGATGTTGGCGGTGAGGTAGTCGACCCAGTCGCCGGCGTCGAAGCGCTGGCCCTGAATCTTGACGGCGAGCAGGCGGTTGTTGCCGGCCAAGCCTTTGAGGGCGTCGGTGAGCTGAATCTCGCCGCCGTGGCCCGGGGTGACCTTCTCCAGGTGGTAGAAGATGTCCGGGAACAGCACATAGCGGCCGACGATGGCCAGCCGCGACGGGGCTTCGTTGACCTTGGGCTTTTCCACCAGATCGCGCACCCGGTACATGCCCGGGGCGAATTCCTCGCCGTCGATGATGCCGTAGCGGGAAACCATGTGCGGCGGAACTTCCATGACGCCTATGACCGGCATGTGCTCGGTCATGGCCACGGTCAAGAGCTGCTTGATGCCCGGTTCCATGCTGAACATGAGGTCGTCGCCGACCATGACGGCAAAGGGATCGTTCTTGCAGACCTCGCGGGCGCACAGCACGGCATGCCCCAGGCCCAGCTGCTTTTTCTGACGAACGGAAATGATGTTGACCATCTCCGCCACTTCCCGGACCATCTTGAGCATCTCGGTCTTGTTGGTGCGGGTGAGCAGATCCTCTAAGGTGAGGTTGTAATCGAAGTGGTCTTCGATGATGGTCTTGTTGCGGTTGGTGACGAACACCACGTCCTGAAGCCCCGAGGCTTGCGCTTCCTCGACCACGTACTGCACGACGGGTTTGTTGTAGACGGGCAGCATTTCCTTGGGGATGTTCTTCGTGGCCGGCAAGGACCGCGTACCCCATCCGGCGACGGGAATGACCACCTTCTTGATTTCCATGCTCTTCTCCTTGAATGCGCGCACTGCCCGGGTATTTTCTCGGAGGCGGCGGCCCGCGCAAACGCGCCGGCCCTCCGGATGATGACCTCTCCGCCGAGGCCGCGCCCTCCCCTTTCGGGGCGGCCGGCATCGCCTCGCGAAGTTAATTCGTTTAGATAAACAAGTCCAGCCCCAAAAGGGAGTTCCAGGGCTCCTCGGCTTAAGCCAGAGCCCTGGCCACCACCTCGGCCAGGGAGTCGCACAGCGACTCGACCAGGGCCGCGTCCTGGGCCTCGACCATGACCCGGGCCAGGGATTCGGTGCCGGAATAGCGCAACAGCACCCGTCCACGCCCGGAAAGGGTCGCTTCGGCGTCCTTGACCGCGGCTTCGATGGCCGGGGCCTCGCTGAAAGGGATTTTTCGGGCCACGGGCACGTTGACGAGTTTTTGCGGAAACGGGGACAACAGCGTGGCCAGTTCGGACAGCGGCTTGCCCTTGCGCACCATGATCTTCATGAGCTGTAGGGCGGCCAGGGTGCCGTCGCCGGTGGTGCTATGATTTAAGAAGATGAGATGTCCGGACTGCTCGCCGCCAAACACCGCGCCCTGGGCCCGCATGGCCTCGACCACGTAGCGGTCGCCCACGGGGGTTCGCAGCAGCCGGCCGCCGTGGTCCTTCATGAACACTTCAAGGGCCATGTTGCTCATGACCGTGGCCACGAGCAGATTACCTGGCAAAGCCCCCCGCTCCATAAGATCCAGGGCGCAGATAGCCATGATCTGGTCGCCGTCGAGAATCCGCCCCTTTTCGTCGGCCACGATGACCCGGTCAGCGTCACCGTCCAGGGCTATGCCAATGTCGGCCTCGGCCTCGGCGACCATGCGGGCCACCTGCTGGGGGAAAAGCGAACCCACCCGCTGGTTGATGTTGGAGCCGTCGGGATCGACGCCGATCTTGATGACCTTGGCCCCGAGTTCCTCGAAGACCTGGGGGGTCACCCGGTAGGCCGCGCCGTGGGCGCAGTCCAGGACGATCTTGAGGCCCTCGAAGTTGACGTCCAGGGGGATGGAATTTTTGAGAAACACGTTGTAGCGGCCGGGGCTGTCCTCCAGCTTGAAGGCCCGGCCCACATGGTCGGGATCGGGCAGACGCCAGTCCTGGGCATACCCCTCGACCCGGGCGGCGATCTCGGCTTCCACGGCGTCGGGGAGCTTAAAACCCATGTGGTCGAAAAACTTGATGCCGTTGTCGCAGGCCGGGTTGTGGGAAGCCGAAATCACCACGCCCACGTCGGCCCGCATGTCGCGGGTGAGAAACGAGATGGCCGGCGTCGGCAACGGCCCGGTCAAAAAGACGTCCATGCCGGCGGCGCAAAAGCCTGAGGACAGGGCGTATTCGTAGATATAGCCGGAACGTCGGGTGTCCTTGCCGATGAGCACCTTGTGGCGGCGGCTGCCGTTTCGAAAGTGCAGGCCGGCCGAGAGAGCCAGGCGCATGACCACGTCCGGGGTCATGGGATAGGCGTTAACCCGTCCGCGCAGTCCGTCGGTGCCGAAAAGCTTGTTGTCCATTCCTTGATTCGGCCGGTTCACGCCGGCCTCATTTGACGGTGAGGGAAACCTTGTCGGGCTTGGCTTCAATGAGCTCGCAGCCCTGGGGCATCTTGACCCGGTAGGAAGCCTCGTACTTGCCCGGCTGGATGTCGGCAGCCAGTTCCAAGGCGGCCTCGACCAACCCCGGGAAATCCTTGTCGCCGATGATGGCCGCCGGTCCCTTGACCCGCAGCGTGACGGCCTGGGGCGAAACCTCGGCCTCTCGGCCCTTGGGTTTTTTGACGGCCAGCGGCGCGCGCAGCGTGATCTCCGATTCCTTGGCGGCAAAGCCCATGACCACCTGTACGGCCGGCGGCGAGGCATCGACGTCCTCGGGCACGTCCAGGGGCACCCGTTCGTCGTAGCGCGCCGGAATCGGCTGGGGCACGGTAATGGGCTGGGTACGGATCTCGCTGATCTTGTCGAGCTTTCCGGCCGGCCCGGACAGGCGCACGGATTCGGGCACGGCCCGCACCGCCGACATGGAATACCCGTCCGGGAGCGATGACCGCAGCATCACCTTGACCGGCACGGTCTTGACGGCGCGGCGCTCCACCTCCAGCTCAAGCCGGGCCGGGCGTATCTCCACGGCCTCGTAAACCTTTGGCAAAACGATATTTCTGGCCTCAAAAAGGACGATGTTGCGTCCCGGAACAATCTTGGACAAGTTGAGGTTGTAGACAAGCTGGGTCTCGTCGATCTTGCGGGCCACGCCTCTTGGACCGCGCACCAGCACGTCCACCGCCCCCAACATACCGGATTTGATGTAGAGGTCTTCGGGCAACCCCGTCATCTCCACCCGCATGGGCATCCAGGCGTCGACTTTTTCCCGGCCTGTGACCAGATACCAGCAAAAAAGCGACAAGGCCAGGGCCAGGGCCAGGTATTGCCAGTTCGATTTCATGGGCGTTTGGCCGTGAGGTTCCACAACATGTTTTTAAGCGTCAACTCGTCCACCGGGGAGATGAGCTTGCCCCCTTCGGCCACCGACACCACGCCCCGTTCCTCGGAGACCACAACGGCCAAGGCGTCGGTTTCCTCGGTAATGCCCAGGGCCGCCCGGTGGCGGGTGCCCAGGCTCGCGTCCAGGGGCACGCCGGCGATCAGCGGCAGGATGCAGCCGGCGGCGGCCACAGTATCACCCTGGATGATGACCGCTCCGTCATGGAGCGGCGTGTCCGGGAAAAAGATGGTGCCGAGCAGTTCGCGGCTCGGTCTGGCCATGAGTTCCACTCCCCGCTGCACGTAGTCGCCAAGGGGCACCAGACGCTCGAACACAATGAGCGCCCCGGTGCGAGAGCGGGCCATCTGGAACACGGCCAGGACAATGGCGTCAAGGGCCGCCTCGGATACCTCCTCGCGCCGCCTGGCCCGGAAAAACCCGCGCGTCCCCACTGACGACAACCCTTTGCGGATGTCGGCCTGAAACAGGATGATGATGACCAGGAAAATGGAGCCGAGGAAGTTGGTCAAAAGCCAGTGCAGGGTGTTGAGGCCAAATAGGTCGGAAAGATAGTAGACCACGAGGATCAAGAGAAAACCGTGGAGCACCGTGGCAGCCCGTGTGCCGCGAACAAGAAGCAAGGCCTGGTAGAAGACGAAGGTTACGGCCGCGATGTCCAGGAGATCACGCCAGGACAGGTGGAAGTTGTCAAAAAAGCTTCCCATGATGGTACGGTCCTGCGGCGAAAGCCGGCTCAGCCGGCCAGGGCGGCGGCCAGGCCCAGGGCTTGTTTGACGGCGGCGACGTCGTGGACGCGGTGCAGGCGCGCCCCGCGCCCGGCGCACAGGGCCGAGGCCACGGCCGTGGCCACGGTGCGCTCGCCCACGGGCAGCCCAAGGAGCGCGCCGAAAAACGACTTGTTGGACAGCCCGAGATAGACCGGCCGGCCAAAGACCGTAAACCGTTCAAGATTGCGCAAAATTTCCAGATTGTGCTCCGAGAGCTTGCCGAAACCGATGCCGGGATCAAGGACCACATGGTCCTCAGGCAGCCCGGCCCGAGTCAGGCGCGTGAGCCCCTGTTCGAAATAGGCCAGGATTTCGCCGATTACATCGTCGTAACGGGGGTCGCGCTGCATGACGTCAGGCCGGCCTTTGGTATGCATGAGCACGTAGCCGGGCTGGCGCTGCGCAACGACCTCAAGCAGCGCCGGATCGAAAGCCAGCCCCGACACGTCGTTGACCGCGCAGGCTCCGGCGGCCAGGGCGGCGGTGGCGCAGCCGGCCCGGTAGGTGTCCACGGCAATGGGCATGTCCGGCAGTCGGCGGGCAAGCTCGGCGATGACCGGCACGACCCGGTCGATTTCTTCGGCGTCGGTGACAGGCGCGGCCCCGGGGCGGGTGGACTCGCCGCCGATGTCGAGCATGTCGGCCCCTTCCCCGGCCAGACGCAGGCCATGGGATACGGCGGCCGCCACGTCGCCGTGGCGGCCGCCGTCGTAGAAGGAGTCGGGCGTGGCGTTGACGATGCCAATGACGCGGTCCCCGGAGCAGTCCAGGGTCCGCCCGCCGCCCAACCGCCAGATCGAGGCCATGTCCTGCTCCATGGAGTCGCCAGGGCCGCTTATGGGCGCAGTGGAACGTATCTGTCGCATGGTGGGCCGCATAGGCCGGCCAAGCCGCTGGCGCGAGCTACTTCGATTCCTTGCCCTGGCCCTGGCCGGAGCCGGCGTGGCCGGAGGAATCCTCGGGCTGCTGGCCGTCGTCAGGCTCCAGGGTGAACTCGTCGCCTGTCCCCGTGGCTGTCTCAGCCGTCGTCGCCTGGGCGGTGGCGGCTCCAGAAGCGGTTTCGGGCCCGCTCGCCGGCGAGGCGGCGGCGGAAGTCCCGGCCGCCCCGCCCGGTTTCCCGGCCGGGGCTTCCTGCGGGGGGAGTTGTTCACCCCGCAGCAACATGTCGATGTCGGCTCCGGAGATGGTCTCGCGTTCCAGCAGCGCCTTGGCCACGGCTTCCAAGGCTTCGGGCTCGCCTTCAAGGATGTTTTTGGCCCGGCGATAAGCCGATTCCACGATCTTGCGCACCTCGGCGTCGATCTGGCGCGAGGTCTCCTCGCTGAAGTTGCGGTGGTGCACCAGATCCTTGCCAAGGAATATCTCGTTTTCGCTCTCGCCGTAAGAAAGCGGCCCCAGCACCTCGCTCATGCCCCAGGAGCAGACCATCTTGCGGGCCATGTTGGTGGCCCGTTCGATGTCGTTGCCGGCGCCGGTGGTCAACTGGTTGAGCACGAGCTCCTCGGCCACCCGGCCGCCCATGAGCACGGCCAGATTGTTTTGCAGGAAGTCGCGGGAATAGTTGTGCCGGTCGTCAACGGGCAGCTGCATGGTGATGCCCAGGGCCATGCCGCGCGGAATGATGGAGACCTTGTGGATGGGGTCAGTGCCGGGCAACTTCTTGGCGACCAGGGCGTGGCCGGCCTCGTGGTAGGCGGTGGTGCGCTTCTCGTCATCGGTGAGGATGAGGCTGCGACGCTCCTTGCCCATGAGCACCTTGTCCTTGGCGTGCTCGAAGTCGGCCATGTCCACCCGATCCTTGTTGATCTTGGCGGCCTGCAAGGCGGCTTCGTTGACCAGGTTTTCGAGGTCCGCGCCGGAAAAGCCGGGGGTGCCCCGGGCCAGGACCTCAAGATCGACGTCCGGGGACAGGGGCGAACGGCGGGTGTGGACTTCAAGGATGCGCCGACGGCCGCGTACGTCCGGGGTGGGCACCACGACTTGCCGGTCGAAGCGGCCGGGCCGCAGCAGGGCCGGGTCCAGGACGTCGGGGCGGTTGGTGGCGGCAATAAGGATGACGCCTTCGTTGGATTCGAAGCCGTCCATCTCGACCAGGAGCTGGTTGAGGGTCTGTTCGCGCTCGTCGTGGCCGCCGCCCAGGCCTGCGCCGCGCTGCCGGCCCACGGCGTCGATTTCGTCAATGAAAATCAGGCATGGGGCATTTTTCTTACCCTGCAGGAAGAGGTCGCGGACCCGGGCCGCGCCCACACCCACGAACATCTCGACGAAATCCGAACCGGAGATGGAAAAAAACGGCACTCCCGCCTCGCCGGCCACGGCCCGGGCCAACAAGGTCTTGCCGGTGCCGGGCGAGCCGACCAGCAGCACGCCCTTGGGGATGCGCCCGCCAAGACGGGTGAATCGCTTCGGGTCGGAAAGAAACTGCACCACCTCGGTCAGCTCTTCCTTGGCCTCGTCCACGCCGGCCACGTCTTCAAAGGTGATGCGCGTCTGTTCTTGGGTGATCATACGGGCCCGGGAGCGGCCGAAATTCATGGCCCGGCCGCCGCCGCCCTGCATCTGGCGCATGAAAAAGATCCATACGCCAACCAGCAGGAGCATGGGAAACCAAGACACGAGCAGCGTCATGTACCAGGGCGATTCCTCGTCCGGTTCGGCCATGACCTCGATCTTTTTCGCCATGAGCGAGCCGACAAGATTCGGGTCCTCGGGGGCATACGTCAAAAACTTGCCGCCGCCCGTTGCCACGCCCGTGATTTTTTTGCCCTGGATCTTGACGGAGACCACGTCTCCGGCATTCACCTTCTGCATGAATTCGGAATAGGAGAGCTTGGCGCTTTGGCTCTGGGGCTGGTTAAACAAGTTGAACAGGACGACCATGACCAGGGAGATGGCCGCCCAGAGCATGAGATTTTTCGCGAAGCTGTTCAAACTGGAGTCCTCCAGGGGACGGATGGGGCCGAAGCGGCCCGTTGGTTGTATAAGGCAAAAGTCCTAACACAGGGCCGCCCGACCTGTCCACGCGGGCGCAAACGCCCCCGCCGCGCGCCCGGGAAGGCTTGCCAAGGATTCCGATGCCTCATATGTTCACCTATGGTAAGTATCGAGGCCAGGGCCGGCAAGGAGTAGTAATGGCCGAAAAACGAATTTTGACCGTGGATGACTCGGTGAGCGTGCGTTCCCTGGTATCCAGCGCCCTGCGCCAAGCCGGTTTCGACGTGGTCGAGGCCGTGGACGGCGCCGACGCCCTGGACAAGGTCAACAGCGGCTTCGACATGGTCATCACCGACATCAACATGCCCAACATCGGCGGCATCGAGCTGCTGGGACTCTTGCGGGAGCGGCCCGACACCCGGTTCACGCCAGTCCTCGTCCTGACCACGGAATCGCAAAAAAACCTGCGCGACAAGGCACTGGCCGCCGGCGCTTCGGGCTGGGTGGTCAAGCCCTTCGAACCGGCCAGCCTCGTGGCCGTGGTGCGACGCTTCATCGGCCGAACATGACGAACCCTTCTCCGCCCGAAACCGAGCCAAACCGCGCCGCCGACGCGGCCATGGCCGACGCCAGCGCCCTGCTCTTCCACGACGTGCCCGCGGCCGTGTATCTGCGCGCCTTGGACGGCGCGTTTCTGGAGGTCAACAACGCCACGGCCGCCCTTTTCGGCTATGTCGACCCGGCCGCCTTTCTGGCCGCCATGGCCGACTGCCCGGAACAATTCTACCTCGACCCCAATGCCCGGAAATCCGTTTTGGATGAACTCGCCGCCGGCGGCGTGGTGGCCGGCCGGCGCTATCAGGCCATGTGCGGCGACGGCTTCGTGATCTGGATCGAGGAATCGGCCAAACGCACGGTTTCACCTGCGGGAGACGTCTTTTATGTCGGCTTCCTGCGCGACGTCACCGAGGAAAAAAGCACGAGCTGGGCCTTGGCCGAGGCCGAAGAAAAATACCGCACCATTTTCGAAAACGCCGTGGAAGGGCTTTTCCAGATGACGCCGGCCGGACGCTTCGTCACGGTTAACGGCGCCTTGTCCCGAATGCTGCGTTTTGCCTCCCCCGAAGCTTTGACCGCCCTGGGCGACGCGGCGGCCAACCTCTTCACCCACCCCGAAGACCGGCAATTCCTCCACGCCGCCCTCAGCGAAACCGGTGTGGTCCGGGCCATGGAAACCGAACTGCGGCGCGGCGACGGCACGCGCATCTGGGTGTCTGTCCAGGCCAGGGCCGTGCGTGGCGGCGACGGCGCGGTGGTGCTCTACGAAGGCTCCATGGAAGACGTCACCGAACGGCGGCGCTCCCAGGAGGCCCTGCGCCACAACCTCAAGCGCACCAAGGCGCTGTTTCACCAGACCGTCAAATCGCTGTCCACCACCGTACGCTTCCGCGACCCCTACACCGCCGGCCACCAGGACTCGGTGGCCCGCCTGGCCACGGCCATGGCCAAGCGCCTGGGGCTTGACCGCGACGCCGTGGACTGCATCCAGGTGGCCGGCCAGCTCCACGACATCGGTAAGATCAGCGTGCCCGTGCGCTACCTGTGCAAGCCCGGCCGGCTCATCGGCCTGGAATGGGAATTCATGAAGCAGCACGCGGCCACGGGTTATGAAATTTTAAAGGACATCGACTTCCCCTGGCCCGTGGCCGAGATTGTCCTTTGCCACCATGAACGCCTGGACGGTTCAGGTTACCCCAGAGGCCTTGGCGGCGAAGAACTGTGCCAGCCGGCCCGTATCCTGGCCGTGGCCGACGTCCTGGACGCCATGGCTTCCAACCGCCCCTACCGGCCGGCGCTGGGCGTCTCTGTCGCCCTGGAGGAACTGGCCCGTCACCGGGGCACGGCCTTTGACGCCGACGCCGTGGACGCCGCCAGGGAAGCCGTGAGCGCCGGCGACGTGACCTACTGATCCCGCCCATGCGCCTGACCGATTCCGATCTCCTGCGCGACCTCGACAAACCCGAATTTGCCGCCGTGCGGGCCGCTTTCGTGCCCCGGCACTTCCCCAAAGGCCGGCAGGTGTACGCCCCGCGCGAAGCCCGCAATTCCCTGTTCATCGTGGCCAAGGGCCGGGCCAGGGTCTACCTGTCCTACAAGGACAAAGAATTCACCATGGCCATCCTGGACGTGGGCGATGTCTACACCACCCACACCCGGGCCTCGGTGGAAGCCCTGGACGACCTGACCATCCTCGTGGCCGAGTTGGCCGCCGTGCGCCGTTTCCTGGCCGACATGCCGGCGCTGACCTCCTCCATGGTCAAGGTGCTCGGCGATCTCTTGTCCCACGCCTTCTCGGTCATTGACGGCCTGGCCTTTCTCGACGTGCGGAAACGCCTCATCCAGCTGCTGCTCTACGAAGCCGAACGGGCCAGCGCCGACGCCGAGCACATCCTGTGCTTCTCCCATGGGCTCAACATCGAACAGTTGGCCACCATTGTCGGCTCCTCCCGCCAGACCGTGTCGTCCCTCTTAAATGTCCTCGAACGCGACGGCGTCATCGAGATGCGCGCCCGGGGCGTCATCTGCCTGCCCGACTTGGCCCGCCTGGAAGCCCTGGTCCACGAGTAGTTTCAGAGCGCCTTTGTCGGCAATCTGACAGACACGGTCGTCCCCGGATCGTAACCAAGGCCAAACGTCCGCGCGCGCCGGGTCCCCCGGCCTCGCGCCAAGGGAGGATGGCATGGCCAAGGATACGAGAACCATCGAGGAACTGTCGCCGTGGGAAGATGCCCGCCGGATGCTTGCCAAGGCAAAGGACGAAGGCATCGCCACGGTCTGGGACCGGTTGGCCGAACAGACGCCGCATTGCACCTTTTGCGACCAGGGGCTGACCTGCAACAAGTGCGTCATGGGGCCTTGCCGGGTGAACCCCAAGGGTCCCAAGCGCCAACTTGGCGTGTGCGGGGCCGACGGCGACCTGACCGTGGCCCGCAATTTCGGCCGGTTCGTGGCCGCCGGCGCGGCCTCCCATTCCGACCACGGCCGCGATCTGCTGGAAGCCCTTGAATCCGTGGGCCAGGGCACGGCTCCGGGCTACGCCGTGCGCGACGCGGACAAGCTGGTCCGGCTGTGCGCCGAAGTCGGCATCGAAACCAAAGGCCTGGACGCTCCCGACCAGGCCAAGGCCCTGGCCGAGCACTTTTTCGAGGACTTCGGCACCCGCCGCCCCGCTCTGTCGCTGCTCTCCCGTGCCCCCAAAAAACGCCGGGAAATCTGGGACGCCGCCCGCTCCACCCCGCGCGGCATCGACCGCGAGTGCGTGGAAATGCTGCACCGCACCCACATGGGCGTGGACTGCGACCCGGTCTCCATCTGCCTGCACGCCGCACGCACGGCCCTGGCCGACGGCTGGGGCGGCTCCATGATCGGCACGGAACTGTCCGACATCCTTTTCGGCACGCCGCGTCCGGCCACGGTCGAGGCCAACCTCGGCGTGCTTCGCGCCGACAGCGTCAACATTCTGGTCCACGGCCACAGCCCGGTGGTCTCGGAAATGATCCTGGCCGCCGCCCGCGACCCGGAAATGGTCGCCAAGGCCAAGGCCGTGGGCGCGGCCGGGATCAACGTGGCCGGGCTTTGCTGCACCGGCAACGAGGTGCTCATGCGCCAGGGCGTGCCCCTGGCCGGCAACCACCTCATGACCGAGCTGGCCCTGGTCACCGGAGCCGTGGAGATGGTCGTGGCCGACTACCAGTGCGTCATGCCGAGCCTGGTGCAGATCGCTTCCTGCTACCACACCCGTTTCGTCTCCACCTCCGAAAAAGCCCGTTTCCCGGGCGGCACGCACCTGGAATTCACCCTGGAAAATGCCCGGGACAAGGCCCACGAGGCGGTGGAGCTGGCCATCGAGGCCTTCACCCGACGGGACGCCGGCCGGGTGGACATCCCGTCCGTCCCGGTGAGCCTGCGCACCGGCTATTCCAACGAAGCGGTCCTTGAGGCCCTGGGCGGTTCAGCCGAACCGCTGTTGGCCGCGATCAAGATCGGCCTAGTGCGCGGCGTGGTCGGCATCGTCGGCTGCAACAACCCCAAGCTGCCCCATGACGGGATTTTGACCGGGCTAGCCAAGGAACTCATCCGCCAGGACATCCTGGTGGTGGTCACGGGCTGCGCCACGGTGGCCATGGGCAAGGCCGGACTCATGACCACCGAAGGCCTGGAGCAGGCCGGGGTCGGGCTGGCCGAGTTCTGTTCCCGGTTCGATCTGCCGCCGGTGCTCCATGTCGGCAGCTGCGTGGACAACTCCCGCATCCTGGCCTTGTGCGGCCTGCTGGCCGATGCCCTGGGCGTGGACATCGCCGACCTGCCCGTGGCCGCCAGCGCGCCGGAGTGGTATTCGGAAAAAGCCGCCGCCATCGGACTTTACGCCGTGGCCAGCGGCATCATGACCCATCTGGGCCTGCCGCCCAACATCCTGGGCAGCGAACTGGTCACGGGCCTGGCCCTGGAAGGCTTGGAGGACGTCTTCGGCGCCACCTTCGTGGTCGAGCCCGACCCGGTCAAGGCGGCCGAGGCCATCAGCCGCCGCATCACGGCCAAGCGCCTGGCCCTGGGACTCAACGACCGTTTCGACGGCGCGGTTTTTTCTTAACGCTATGAACGACAATCCTGTAAGCGCCCCGACCGCAGCCCGTTTGTCCCCGGGTTCCTGGAACGCTTTGACGCAGGGCCTGCCTAGTTCGGACGGCCAACTCAGGCGGCCGGTCAGAAAAATCGCCTTTGCCGGCAAGGGCGGCGTCGGCAAGACCGCCCTGGCCGCGCTTTTCGGCGACTGGCTGGCCCGGTCGGGGCAGGACGTGACACTCATTGACGCCGACACGGCCCTGTCGCTGGGCGCGGCCTGCGGTCTGGAACCGGCCGCCCTGCCCGCCTCCCTGGCCGAGCGCGAGGATCTCGTGCGGGAGCGCATCGGCGACGGCGTCTATCTCAACCTGACGCCCCGGGCGGACGATCTACCCGAGGCCATCCGCGTCGCCGTCCCGGTCGGCCACGGGCCGCTCTACGCCCCCCGCCCCGGGGCCAAGCGGCTGCTGGTCATGGGCGGGGTCAGCGGCGGCGGCGCGGGTTGCGCCTGCGCCGCCGGCCATCTGCTCCAGGCCATGCTGGCCCATGTCCTGACCGCCCGGGACGCTTGGACGCTCATAGACTGCGAAGCCGGGGTGGAACATCTGGGCCGGGGCACGGTGGCCGATGTGGACGCCTTAGGCGTGGTCAGTGAAGCCTCGGCCCGGTCCCTGGCCGTGGCCGGACGGGTCGCGGCCATGGCCGGCCAGCTCGGGCTGACCCGGCAAGTCCTGGTTGTCACCGGGGTCGATCAGGCCGGGCTGGCCGCGTTGGCCGCCCTGCCGCCAACGCTGCCGGATGTCCGGGTCGCCTTCCCCTTCCTGCCAGGGCTGGCCGCCCGCCAGGCGACCACAGGCAGCGTGCTGTCCCTGCCCGAAGTCGGCTTGGCCGACGCCGCCTGCGCCGCCTTGGCCGAGGCCTTGGGACGGGTCTAAGCGGGGGCGCTTCGCGCCCATGGCTATGGCCAACAGCACCCGCTATCGCCCGATCGGGCATGGCGCGCCACGTTCTCTCGCCCGGCATGCGGACGCAGGAACCGCTCTTTCGTCGGCCACGACGCACGCCCCCCGGAGCACGACGACGCAACGACAGCCAAACATCCCACAAAAAAAGGGAGCGGCCCGGAAGCCGCTCCCTTTTTGGCGTTTACGCGCTCGAGAACTAGGCGAAAGCCTTCTCGAAGGGCGGCACGACCTGCTTTTTGCGGGACAGCACGCCGTCGAGCCACACGGAGTCGCCTTTCACTTCGACGCCGAAGGCCTTGGTCACGTAGCTGGGATCGTCGGAGACGATCAGCATCTCGGAACCTTCCTTCATGATGTCGGTCAACAGCAGGAAGACGCTGTGGCGGCCTTCGGCCTTGACCTTCTTGCACTCGGCCAACAGGTCGGCCTTGACCGGCTCAAGGATGGACAGATCGACGACTTCGAGCTGGCCGATGCCAACCTTCTTGCCGCCCATGTCGAAGTCCTTGTAGTCGCGGAAAACGAGGTCCTTGGCCGGGGTGCCGCCCACGGCGGACTTGATCTTGAACATCTCGACGCCCAGAGCCATGTAGTCGGCGACGCCAGCGATCTTGGCCAGGGCCTCGACGGCTTCCTTGTCGGCCGGGGTGCAGGTCGGCGACTTGAACATGACGGTGTCGGACAGGATGGCGCACAGCATGATGCCGGCCATGGGCTTGGAGATCTCGACCTTGGCGCAGTCGTACATCATCTTGACCACGGTGCAGGAGCAGCCGACGGCCTTGACCAGGATGTCCAGGGGATTGGAGGTGGTCACATCGCCCAGCTTGTGGTGGTCGTAGATGCCGATGAGTTCGCCCTTGGAGAGGTTCTCCAGGCTCTGGGCCAGATCGGAGTGGTCGACCAGGATGATCTTCTTGTCGGTGGCGTCGGTGACGATCTCCGGAGCGGCCACGCCGAACTTTTCGAGCACAAAGGCACTTTCGGGATTGAGCGGACCCTGAGCGGCGGCGATAGCGCCCATGCTCTGGGACTTGTTCATGAGATCGGCAACGGCAATGGCGGCGGCGACGGAATCGGTATCCGGATTTTTGTGACCAACGACGTAAACAGCCATGTCTTTTTCCTCCTGGGGGTTTGTCCAAGACCCTGACGGGTCGGCATCCGCGTGAGTAACTTGTGAATAATATCCCAATAGTCGTCTCTTGCCAAGCCCAAACCGGGCCGGGGCGACGTCTTTTTTCCCGAAAGTCCAGCCGGACCACAAGGCCGGCCATGTGAAAAAAGCCTAGAAAAACCGCCAAGCCACGGCCAAACCCATGCCGCCGGCCAAGGCGGCGTAGGCCGGACGGTAGCGCAGGGACAAGACCGCCCCCAGACTGCCGAGAATCCACAGCTGGCCCCAGCTCGCCCGTGAGGACGCAAGATACGGCCACACTTTGGGCAAGGCCACCGCAAAAAGGGCAATAAGGCCGGCCAGAGCCACGGCAAAGACCAGGCCTTGGATGACGACGGTGTTGACCAAGGCCCGGCGGATGAGTTTGCCCGGCTCAAAGGGGGCACGCTGGCGTTGGCGGGCGGCGGCGTAGCGAGAAAAGACGATGTTTTCCACCACCCGCTGGGCCCCCTCAAGGCCGGAAAACAACCGAGCCAGGACCGAAGTGGCCCCGGCCACGCACAGAGCCTCGGCCGGGGTGGTCAGGGAAAAGACGTGCATGAGCGACAATCCGGCCAGGGTGGCGGCGGCGGCGTTGGGCGGAATGTGGGTGCCGGCGGGAATGCCGTCGAGCCAGAAAAGCTCGTAGAAGATGCAGAGATTAAGGGTGGCGGGCAGATCGCCCTGACACAGGCCCCAGGCCAGACCGATGACCAGGGGGCGTTCCAGCAGGGCGGCGTTTACGGCAAAGCGGAACGAGGAGCACAGGACAAAAAAAAAGCGACGCCAAGGACGTGGAGCAAGATGTCGGCCTGATGGGTCATGGCATGGGCCTCGCGGGGGTTACCATTGGGGCGTGGGCCGGGTCAGACCCTGGGCTGGGCCGGATCGCCCGGCACGCAGCGGTAGTCCAGGCGTACGCCCTTGTCCCGGAAAAAATCCAGGCAGGACTCATCTTCCTTGGACAGGGCCACGTGGGGACAGACTTGCCTCTTGCCTGGGGCGTAGTGGAGATTGCCGAGATTCAAGTTGGCGAAATCGAACCCGTATTCGTAGGCGACCTGGGCATCGCGGCAACTGGCGAACAGGATCAGCGCCTCGGGCAGGTCCAGGGGCGCATGGCTGAAATAGCCGGCCAGATCGGCCACGGGCAGAAACACGATGGCCACGCCGTCGGGGATGGCCAGGGACATGATCTCCTGGCGGAGATGATCGGCGGCCAAGTCGTCGTTGACCACCACAATCCGGCTGGCGTGGGTAAACGGCAGCCAGGTCTCGATGATCTGGCCGTGGACAAGCCGGTTGTCGATGCGCACGAAGGCCATGGCTACCCCTCGGCCACCTTTTTGCGCAGCACCTCGCCAGCCACGACGATGCCCTGGCAGCCGGCCTGCTTGGCCTCCACGGCCAGGGTTTGCAGGGGGCGAGTGCGCGAACCCAAAATTTTGATGAGCATGGGCAGGTTGACGCCGGTGAGGACCTCAAGCTGCCCCGAACCCAAAAGCGACAGGCTCATGTTGGTGGGCGTGCCGCCGAACATGTCGGTCAGCACCAACACCCCACCGCCCTGGTCGGTGTCCTTGATGGCGGCCTTGAGCGCGGCTAGGGATTCGTCCACGGCCTTGGTCAGATCGACGCTGACGGCTTGGCAGTGCTGCTGGGGGCCGAGGATGAACTCGGCGGCGGCAATAAGCCGCGACCCGTAGTCGGTGTGGGTGACGACCACCACGCCAACGGGCGCGTCCTTGCGGGACTCGGCATTCATAGACAGGCATCCCGGAGCATGGCGCCCCCGTCTTGACGGTTTGAAACCGTCGGCATTGCTTTCTGCTTCCGGTCCGGCCGCGCCGCCCGAAAGCCCAAGGCCTCACACCATAGCGGTCTTTGAACGAGGCTACCGAGCCGACAAGGCTACCGGCCGTGACGGCACGCTGTCACCAAACACGAAAGTCCCTGGACCGGGCTCGCCGCCCCACCGCTCTCGCCGGCAACCACGTTGCCGCGGCGTTCAAAACCTAGAGTTTAGCCGCGTTCGATGTGCCGATGTTCAAGGGAGATATTGTAGCCAGCCTTGGAGAGCGTGTCAAAGACCGACTCGGCCACGGCCACCGAACGGTGGCGGCCGCCGGTGCAGCCAAAAGCCAGGGTCAGGCGGTAACGGCCTTCCTTGGCGTACAGCGGCAGCAGGTAGAGCAGAAATTCGGTCAGCCGGCGCAAAAACTCCCGGCCCGGCTCCTCGGCCAGGACGTAATCGCGCACCGCCGCTTCCTTGCCCGTGCGCTCGCGCAGTTCCTTGTCGAAATAGGGATTGGGCAAAAAGCGCAGGTCAAAGACCATGTCGGCCTCGGAGGGCGGGCCGTACTTGAAGCCGAAGCTCATGACGTGGACCTTGAGGGTTCCGGCGGTGGGCCGGATGGAGGCCCATTTTTCCTGGAGCTTGCGGCGTAGGTCGTGGATGGTGAAATGGGTGGTGTCCAGCACCATGTCGGCGGCGTCGCGAAGGGGCCGCATGCGTTCGCGCTCGGCCAGGGCGGCCTGCTCCAGGCCCATGTCGGCGCTTTCCAGGGGATGGGGCCGGCGGGTAGTGGCGTAGCGGCGGATGATCTCACCGTTATCGGCCTCGAAAAAGATGATCTGGGTAAGGTCCTGTTTACGCCGCACCTCGGCCAGGGTCGCGCCCCAGTCGGTGTCGAGGTCGGCCTGGCGCACGTCCATGCCCAGGGCCAGGCCCTTGTAGCGCTGGCCGCCCTTGTCGTCGAAAAGGCTCATGAGCTTGGGCACGAGGCTGACCGGCAACCCGTCCACGCAAAAAAAACCCAGGTCCTCGAAGACGCGAAGGGCTGTGGATTTTCCGGACCCGGACAGGCCGGTCAAGATAACGACGGGGAGTTCCCTGGCCGCATGTTCCATGGCATTCACCTTCCGGCCCAAGGGCTTAACAAATTTCCCGCGCGTTTGTGTGACAACAAACGCGCGGGAAACGTTTTTTCAGGGAGCCTTAGGCGGCGGCGAGCACCTGCCGCAAGGCCTCGTCGGTTTCGGCGGTCAGAAAGGCCCGCCGGAAGGATTCATCGGACAAAAGCCGCGAGATGTGGGCCAAAATGCGCAAATGCAGGCCCGCGACATGCTCGGGCGCGAGCACCAGGAAGAAGATGCGGCAGGGCTTGAAGTCCAGCGCATCGAAGCTGACGCCCGCAAGGCTTCTCCCGACGACGATGACGATGCGTTCGAGGCTCTCCATCTTGCCGTGGGGAATGGCCACCCCGTCGCCGATGCCCGTGGTTCCGAGGTTTTCCCGGTCGAGCAGCACCTGATGGGCGCGTTTGGCGTCAAAATCGGGCCACTGCTTCTTGATGGGGGCCACGAGCTCGGCCAACACTTCGGACTTGGACTCCGACGCAAGATTCCCGATGACGAACTCGGGCTGGAGATAGTCCTCTAACCGCATCTAAGCGCCCGTTCCAGGATCGATGAGGCCGAAGTCGCCGTTGCGCAGGCGGTAGATGACGTTGGGCCGTTCGGTTTCGGAGTTGATGAACACCAGGAATTCGTACTTGAGAGCCTCCAGCTGCATGGCGGCTTCTTCCACGGCCATGGGCTTGGGCTGATACTCGTCGGTTTCGATGATGGTGGGCACGCGGCCGCCGGCGGCGTCCTCGCTGATGCTGATGACGTCCATGCGGACCTGTTCCACGGTCTGGCGACGGCGGTCCTTTTGCTTCTCGCGGAACTTCTTGGCCTGGGCCTCGATCTTGTCGAGGATCAGGTCAATGGTGGAGTACATGTCCTCGGAGGTTTCGTGAGCCGAGATGTGCATATTGTCGGCCAGGAAGATGACGTCGGCCATCTGCCGGGTCTTTTCCACGGCCAGGTTGACCTGGACATCCGAGGTATCGGTGGACGAGGTGTACTTGCCAAGCTTTTCAAAGCGCTTCCTGGCATAATCGCGCAAATGATCAGACGGCTCGAAATTCTTGAAATTAAAGGTGATGTTCATAGAATCCTCCAGGCTGGCGTGGTGAGAGGCCGGAAACCCGGCCCGAAGCATCAGAAAACCGCCTTGCGCTTCGACGACGACTCGATTCCCATGGCCGTGCGATACTTGGCCACGGTTCGCCGGGCGATGTTGATTTGCAGTTCATCCTTGAGCATGTCGGCGATGGCCTCGTCGCTGATGGGCTTTTTGTCATTCTCGCCGGAAATAATGCGCTTGATCATGGCCTTGACCGACTCGGAGCCTACCGTGCCCCCGTCGTCGAGTTCCAGGGCGCTGTTGAAAAAGAACTTGAGTTCAAAGATGCCGTGGGGCGTGGCCACGTACTTGTTGGACGTAATGCGGCTGACGGTGGACTCGTGCATGCTGATGTCGTCGGCCACGTCCTTGAGGATCAGCGGCCGCAGCTTGGTCACGCCGTCCTCGAAAAATCCGCGCTGAAACTTCACGATGCTCTCCAGGACCTTATACAGCGTGCGCTGGCGTTGGTACAGGCTCTTCATAAGCCACATGGCCGAACGCATCTTGTCCTGGAGGTAGTCCTTGTCCTTGTCGTTTCGCGGCAGGCTGCCGTCGGTGTAGGACATGTTGAGTCCCAGGCGCGGCATCCCCTCCTCGTTGAGCAGGATGACGAAGTCCTCGCCGTACTTGTAGACGAAGGCGTCGGGGCTGACGTAGATCGGGTCCCCCGAACCGTAGCTGGCTCCGGGCATGGGATCGAGGGTCTGGATCAGCTCCAGGTATTCCTTGAGCTTTTCCATGGTCAGGTGAAATTTCTTGGCCAGGGGCTTGTAGCGCTTCTTTTCGAGATCTTCGAGATGCTCGCGCACCAGTTCGATGAGGATGGGATCGTCGTAGCCGTAGACTTCGATCTGAATGAGCAGGCATTCGCTGGGAGTGCGAGCGGCCACGCCCACGGGATCGAAGCGCTGGAGGCGGTGGAGCACCTTTTCGACATGCGCCGGGTCGGCGTTGGCCATGCCGGCGATTTCCTCGACCGTGGCCCGCAGATAGCCCGAGGAATTGAGGCTGCCGACGATGGTCTCGCCGATCTCCACTTCCTTGGCCGTGAAATTGGACAGGTGCATCTGCCAGCCGAGGTGGCCGTCGAGGGACGGCTTGGAGGCCAGGCGAGCGTCGAAAGCCATGCCCTCTTCGGGAACTTCCAGGTCGCGGGACAGGGACTGCTTGCTCGTGCTGGCGAAATCGCCAAGGTAGTCGTCCCACTCGGCGTTTTTGAGCAGCTCCTTTTCCATGGCCGCGTCGGCTCCCGTGGGGCCATTGTTGTCCTCGACCATGACGCGTTCGGGCTGGCGGTCCTCCTCGACGGATTCCTCCAGAAGAGGATTTTCCAAAAGCTCCTGCTGCACGCTTTCAAGCAGCTCCAGCCGCGACAGCTGCAAGAGCTTGATGGCTTGCTGCAGCTGGGGGGTCATCACCAGCTGTTGGGAAAGCTTGAGTTGCTGCCGCAGTTCCAGGGCCATGCTTACCGCCGTGCTCGAAAGTCGTTGACGTTACCGGGGTCGTCTCCGGGCTTTGCCCGGCTCAGGGCCACCCCGCCCAACAAAAACCATGCCACAATTGAAGCCTTGTGGCAATCGGCACAATCGGCCTTCAGCCGAGGAACCACTGGTAGGCCGCCTCCAGACGGCCCTTGGCGGCCAAAATGTAGCGCACGGCCTCGCGCACGGCGCCCTGCCCGCCTCCGCGCCGCGACACCCACAAGGCCAGATCGAGGATTTCGGGCTGGGCGTCGGCCACAGCCATGGGCAGACCGACCAGCTCCATGGGGCCGGCGTCCACCCAATCGTCGCCGAGAAAGGCGGCCTGATGCGGGGCCAGCCCGGCCCGGGCCAGGATGCCTTCCAGCACGGCCACCTTGCGGTAGTGGCCGGGGTGGTATTCCTCAATGCCCAGTTCCCGCATCCGGGCGGCCACGGCCGGGCTGTCCAGGCCGCTGACGACCGCCACGGCCAGCCCCGCCGCCTGGGCCGCCTTGATGCCTAAACCGTCGTGGACATGAAAACGCTTGGTCACCTCGCCCCGGGCATCGACGTAGATGCCGCCGTCGGTCATGACGCCATCGACGTCGAGCACCAGCAACTCCACGTCCCGGGCGCGCGCAATGGCCAGCTTGGCGTCTTCAGGCATAACAGCCTCCCTTGCGATGCGACGGCGGCATGGTTTGAACGCAAGGCCATGTCCCCAACCGCCGACAGGTGCAATCTAGCCCAAAAATCGCACCATGACCAGAAGATAAACGTTTTTAGCGCCTTGCCAAGCCATGCAGCCCTTTGGCCGAAAAAAAGTCCGGAGAAGCCGCCTTCCCCGGACCGTGCAATCTTTTTGCGCTTGGGCCGTCTAGCCCTTGTGCCGCTTGGCCGCGGCCACGAACTCGCGGAACAGCGGATGCGGACGCATGGGGCTGCTTTTGAATTCGGGATGGAACTGGCAGCCCAGGAACCAGGGATGGTCGGGCAGCTCCACCATCTCGACCAGTTCGCCGTCCGGGGACAGGCCGCTTAAGACCAAGCCGGCTTCCTCAAAATTGCCGGCGTAGGCCTTGTTGAACTCGTAGCGGTGGCGGTGGCGCTCGGAGATTTCCGACGCGCCGTAGGCGGCGGCCGCCTTGGTGCCCGGCGCGACCACGCAGGGATAGGCGCCCAGGCGCATGGTGCCGCCCTTGTCGCTGGTCGGGTCGCGGTGCTCGATGGTCTGGGTGCGGAAGTCGTACCACTCGCGCATGAGGTAGATGACCGGATGTTGCGTGGTCAGGTCGAACTCCTCGGAGTTGGCCCCGTCAAGGCCCAGCACGTTGCGGGCGTATTCGATGACCGCGCACTGCATGCCCAGGCAGATGCCGAAGAAGGGGATCTTCTTGGTGCGGGCGTATTCGATGGAGGCGATCTTGCCTTCCACCCCGCGCGAGCCGAAACCGCCGGGAACGAGGATGCCGTCAATGCCCGAAAGCGTGGCGGCCACGTTTTCCCGGGTCAGCTCCTCGGAGTTGACGTAAACGAAATTGACCGACACCCCGGCGTGGACGCCGCCGTGGACCAGGGATTCGTGAAGGCTCTTGTAGGCCTCCTTGAGGTCCACGTACTTGCCGACGATGGCGATGGACACCGTACCGACCGGGTTTTCCAGGCGGTACATGAGGTCGCGCCAGGGTTCGAGTTCGGCGTTTTTGGCCGGCAGGCGCAGTAAAATGGCGATCTTCTGGTCCACGCCCTCGCCGTAGAGGCGAAGCGGCAACTCGTAGATGCTCTTGACGTCCACGGCCGTGAACACGGCGTCGGCGTCGACGTCGCAGAAAAGCGCGATCTTCTGCTTGATGTCCCGGGCCAGATCCACTTCGCTGCGGCAGATGATGATGTCGGGCTGGATGCCGATGGAGCGCAGTTCCTTGACGCTATGCTGGGTGGGCTTGGTTTTGACCTCGCCGGCCGTGCGCAGGTAGGGCACCAGCGTCAGGTGGATGTAGAGCGCGTTTTCCTTGCCGAGTTCCATTCGCAGCTGGCGGATGGCCTCCAGGAAGGGCTGGCCCTCGATGTCGCCGACCGTGCCGCCGATTTCGATGATGGCCACGTCCTCGTCGGTGGCGACACCCAGGATCGAGCGCTTGATCTCGTCGGTAATGTGGGGAATCACCTGGACGGTGCCGCCCAGGTAGTCGCCCCGGCGCTCTTTCTGGATGACGCTGAAATAGATGCGCCCGGAGGTGAAGTTGTTGTTCTGGCTCATGGGCACGCCGAGGTAGCGCTCGTAGTGCCCGAGGTCGAGGTCGGTTTCGGCCCCGTCGTCGGTGACGTACACTTCGCCGTGCTGGAACGGGTTCATGGTGCCGGGATCGACATTGATGTAGGGATCGAGCTTCTGGATGGTGACCTTGAGTCCCCGGGCCTGGAGCAGCGCGCCGATGGAGGCGGCGGCGAGTCCTTTGCCCAGGGAGGACAGCACCCCTCCCGTAACGAAAATAAACTTGGTCTTCATGGCATGCCGTCCTTGTTTCACGGGTCCGTCCCGGCGACCCCGGCGGAATGCGCCAACCGCCGGGCCTGACGCGCGGGCGCGGTTGACGCGGCCGGTGCGGCCCCGTATGTTCAGCCGCGCAAAGTAAGCTTTCGGAAGCAATTTTTCAAGGAACCCTTGGGAGGATTTCCCCGTATGCCTCAGGTGCGCACCCTCGTGATCACCGGTTTCGGCTCCAACTGCGAGGTCGAATCGGCCCATGCCGCCCGCATGGCCGGGTCCGATGTTACCGACATCGTGTTCTTTTCCGACATCGTGGCCGGCCGGACACGGATCGACGCCTACAATTTTTTGATCTTTCCCGGCGGATTTCTCGACGGCGACGATCTCGGCGCGGCCCAGGCCGCGGCCGTGCGCTGGAAACATGCCCAAACCGCTGCGGGCGAGCCGCTGCTGGACCAGTTGCGCGCCTTTTTTGACGCCGACGGCCTTATCCTCGGCATCTGCAACGGCTTTCAGCTTCTCGTCAAGCTCGGCCTGCTGCCGGCTCTCGGCGGGGCTTACTTCGCCCGCCAGGTGAGCCTGGCCAATAACGACTCGGCCCGCTTCGAGGACCGCTGGGTGACGCTTTGCGCCAACCCGCAAAGCCCGTGCGTGTTCACCAAGGGGCTTTCGGTCATCGACCTGCCCGTGCGCCACGGCGAGGGCAAGCTCGTGCCCATGGAACCGGCCGTTCTCGACGAGCTCATGGCCAGCGGCGCGGTGGCCCTGCAATACGCCGACCCGGCCACGGGCGCGGTCACCATGGACTATCCGGCCAACCCCAACGGTTCGCCCCAGGCCATCGCCGGACTGACCGACCCCACGGGCCGCATCCTCGGACTCATGCCCCATCCCGAGGCCTTCAACCATCCGACCAACCACCCCGATTACACCCGAGGCGCGCGCCCGACCCTGGGCACGGCCCTTTTTGAAAACGCCGTGGCTTTCCTGCGCGCAGGGGCCTGATCGGACTTCACCGCCAGCTGACGGCCCGGCCGGGAGCTTCCCGCGCCGGGCCGTTTTTGCCGCCGCCCGAGAACGCCCGCCGGCCTGAGGCCAGCGCCGCCGCTCAACGTTGTAGCGAAGGTGCAGACTTCAGCCCGGCAAGGCGCTCCCCGCGTCCTTTTTGCCGCGAACACCCGGCGATCAGAAAAGTCGTGTGACCTTTGCCTCTGGCCAACATGCCGCCGCAACAAGAACCTCTACCGCCGCGCTCCCCTGCCAAGCGCGCCAGCCGGACAAACGCCATGGCTCTCGTTCCCGCCAAACGCTTCAACGCCGCTTTAGGCGAATTGCCCGCCCCGCCGCCGGGCTGGCCGGATTTCGAGGCAGTGATGGCCCTGGCCCTGGCCGAGGCCCGGGCAGCGGCGGCCGTGGGCGAGACGCCGGTTGGCGCGGTCCTGCTCTCTGCCGCGGGCGAACTGCTGGCCCGGGCCGGCAATGCGCCCATCACCACAAACGATCCCACGGCCCACGCCGAAATGCGGGTCTTGCGCCAGGCGGCGGCCAAGGTCGGCAACTACCGGCTGCCGGGCACGATCCTGGCCGTGACCCTGGAGCCGTGCCTCATGTGCCTGGGGGCCATGATCCACGCCCGGGTGGGGCTGCTCGTCTACGGCGCGACGGACCCGCGTTGCGGGGTCGTCGACTCCCGGCTCCCCGGCCCGGATCTGCCTTTTTTCAACCACCGTTTCAACGTGGTGTCCGGGATCAGGGCCGAAGAATGCGGCGGGATTTTGCGGAATTTCTTTCGGGAAAAGCGGCGCGGCGGCGCGGGTTGAGGCATGTTTGCGGCCCACGCGAAAAAATGCTTGCCAAGCGGCCGGGCCGAGGATAATTTCCCGACTCCCTTCCAGCTCTCTGTGCGGAGAGGTACCGAAGTGGTCGTAACGGGCCCGACTCGAAATCGGGTTGCGGGTTAATAGCCTGCACGTGGGTTCGAATCCCACCCTCTCCGCCAATCAATAAAATCAGCCACTTACAATCTCCAGCGACGTACAAACGCCGCTGTTTTTCTTGCGTCCAACAACGGCCTGCCCATCGACCTCTTTCCTCTCCCGCAAATAGCAATTACGCCCTCGCCCCGCAGCTATACACCGCCTCTATGTCCCCAGGGCTATATCCGGGGCATCGACAGCCCCTTGAAGACGGTTTTCAATGAATACGCTCTGTTTCGTCCTCACCTTGGCCCTTATTGTCGGTCTTCTCGGCCTGACCGAAATGTTTAATCGGCTGGCCAGGAGTTGACCATGGGTTCCGTCGTCCTTGCCCTTGAGGCGACCGACGCCGGCGCTTGGGCCTGGGCCAAAATAAACTCGGGATAGCTGGAGCGAAACAGTTGTCTGGCCTGCCCCAGGCTGGCCGCCAGGAATTCGCCGGCTGGGATGCCCGTTTCCTCCAGGCAGCGCTCCACCGCTTCAATGACGGCAAAGTTGAACGTCAGGCAGGCCGACTCCACGAGGGCCACAAGGGCCTCGACGTTCTTGTCGCGCACCAGCCGTCCCAGATAGCCGTTCAAGAAGCCGGCGTCCCAGGCGTACCCCAGGGCCTGGGCGATGACGACGTCGTTTATCCCGCCGTTTGCGCCGGGCTGATCGAGCAGGCCGGCCATGTTGAGGTGGCCGCCGGGCACACTGAAGGCCAGTACGGCCAGCCGGGCCTCCTCGGCGCTGCCGGTGGCCACGGCGCGGACCAGATGCGGTTGCGCCAGGGCGAAAGACAGCTTGGCGCAGGCATTGCCCTTGCGCCAGCGCTCCCGGGAGTGGGCGTCCAGCACCGCGCCAGCGGATGCTCCCGGAGCGCTCGCACCGCGCAAATAGTCGTCTATCCGTTGCAAAACGGCCATGTCTCCGGCCTTCCACAGCGTTTTGCATTGCGCATAATGCAATAAAAAAAGCGACTCCTGGGGCGTATTGAGAAAAAACGGCTGCAAAGATCCCAACACATACTGACAATGTTGGTAATCGACATAATCAGAATCCGAAAGCAGTTGTTTTTGAAATATGTCGCAACATTGCTCCATAATTATTGCAGTTTGCACTTCCTTGACGGCATAGCCGCAAATACCCAAACGTGTTTCTGGCTGCTCCAGTTCTCTCAGCTGTTGTTCGATGGCCGTTCCGCGATAGCAGGTCAATTTGGAATTGATGGATTGCAGTGATGGAAAATCAATTTCCTTCATGACGCTTATCGTCTGCCGCATCTCGGAAGCGCTGGTCCAGGGATCGAAGAAAATAAAACCAGGATTGATGGTGATGCCCAGATCGTTGAGGATGGCAATGGCCCGTATGTGCTCCTCAACGGTCTCCTTCTTGTTATAGCGATCGAGGACAGCCTGGGAAAACGATTCTATACCAAGAAAAACACCAGCTAGGCCGGCGGATTTCAGGACCTTGAGCAGTCGCTTGTCGATGGCTGAGGATCGACACATAAATCCAAAGCGGATGCAAGGCAGTTTGTCCCGCACAAGCTTGGCGAAGCGT
Source organism: Solidesulfovibrio magneticus RS-1 (assembly GCF_000010665.1). Classification (NCBI taxonomy): domain Bacteria; kingdom Pseudomonadati; phylum Thermodesulfobacteriota; class Desulfovibrionia; order Desulfovibrionales; family Desulfovibrionaceae; genus Solidesulfovibrio; species Solidesulfovibrio magneticus. The sequence goes on from NC_012796.1 coordinate 2,895,295, forward strand.
TCGGCCCGCAGAAAGGAAGGTTTGGAGTTGAGGATGAAATTGTCGTCAACGAAATAGAAGTGGGCGATGTTGTATGTCTTATAGAGAAAACGCATCTCATCGACCACGTCGTCGATGTCCCGGGGCCGCCATTTTCTGATGGGACCGGCTTTGGGGATACTGCAAAAACTGCATCGGTACGGACAACCGCGCGAAGCGGCGACGCTGGCCTGGGCATGCATCTTGAGCTGCCAGGGCAACATGTCCCGGGCGGGCCAGGCAAGAGCGTCCACATCAAGGGCTTGCTCCTGGACAAGCTCCAACACGTCGCCAGACGCGGTGTCATCAAGCAAGGCCAACGCCTGCGGGACAAGCGCTTCGCCTTCCCCCCGAAGGATCGCATCCGGGCTGTAGCAAGCCAATTCCTCAGTCGGCAGGGAAGAAGCCAGAATGCCGCCGATCAGGATCTTGGCCCGGGGATGGCGCTTGCGGACCTGGGCGGCCAGGGTCACGCCTTGCCCGGCGTTCATGGCCGAAAGGCTCAGACCGACGTAATCCGGCGCGACGGCGTCGAGCACTTCTGGAACATGGTCCATGGCCTTGTCCACGAGGCTGCAGTCCCAAAGCGTCACGTCATGGCTCTTGCCCAGCTCCCGACGCACGGCGGCGGCGACATAGCCCAGGCCGAGACTTTCAAGGTGCAACTGAGCCCCGGTATCAGGATTGGGCGGCGGATTGAACAGCAACACCTTTTTGCGAATGGCCATATCCCCCGTCCTCCTGGCAAGGTAGTTTCCTCTCCGTTCCCGGAGACTCCCCATGCTCAGGGCTTCTAGTCGATAGCCATCCAAAAACGTTACGCTGTCTTGGTCTGTCCCAGAAAACCCAACCCTGCCTTATGCTGGGCGAAGACCGTCGAACGCCCATCCTCAAAAGCACTCACTCTGCTGCCTCAGCCCTGCCAACCAACGGAATTTATGTGACAACTCCAGTTTACACCGGCCGAAATTGTTTCCCGCCAACTGCTTGCACCATAAAAACATTTCTTAAAGAAAATATTTGGTTCAGAAATTGCTTTGTGAATTGCAGCACAAGACAGCTCGCCTTGTGAATAAAATCACTTTTATGGCGCGTCGGCAGGCAACCTCAGGCATCACCGGCAATCCCTGTTGGGATAGGAGAAAAGGAGCCTATGAGCCAGAAGACAGGACTCACCGAAGACAAGGTCGCACTCCTTGTCGGGGCCAGCGTGTTCATCCTGGCCTTTTGCAACGTGTTTGGGCTGGACTTGCTCGGTTGGGTGGTCAAGCCCAACATCTGGACGTCGCTGGACAAGGTGCTTTCGCCGGCCACGGCCGCCTACAAGGCACTCCCCGGCATCGCTTCGCTGTGCATCACCTATGTGGCCCTGACCGGCGTCCTGACGCTCGGCGTCAAACTGCTTGGCGCGGACACCAAGGAATTCTTCAAGGCCTTCACCATCGTCTTTTTCGTCACCTTCATCTGTTACGCGGCCGGGCACTACGCCCAAATCGCCGCCACGCCGGACACGCTCAAGAAGTTCAATATCCCATGGTCCCTGGGTCTCACCGGCGAAGCCGGCTTCATCATAGCGCTTCTGGCCGGCATCTTTGTCGGCAACTTCATGCCGGGCACGGCCGACAAGCTCAAGGCCGCCTGCCGCCCGGAAATGTTCGTGAAAATCGCCATCGTCATCATGGGCTCGGAACTTGGCGTCAAGGCCGCCGACGCCATGGGCCTGGCCTCTTCCATCATCTTCCGGGGCCTTTGCGCCATCGTCGAGGCCTACCTGATCTACTGGGCCGTGGTCTATTACGTGTCGCGCAAGTACTTCAAGTTCAGCCGCGAATGGGCCGCGCCCCTGGCCTCGGGCATCTCCATCTGCGGCGTGTCCGCCGCCATCGCCACCGGCGGCGCCATCCGGGCCCGCCCGGTCGTGCCCATCATGGTCTCCTCCCTTGTTGTGGTGTTTACCTGCGTGGAAATGGTCATCCTGCCCTTTGTGGCCCAGTGGTGGCTGACCGGCGAACCCATGGTGGCCGGCGGCTGGATGGGCCTGGCCGTCAAGTCCGACGGCGGAGCCATCGCCAGCGGGGCCATCGCCGACGCGCTCATCCGGGCCAAGGCGCTGTCCGACTACGGCATCAAGTATCAGGAAGGCTGGATCGTCATGGTGACCACCACCGTGAAGATCTTCATCGACGTGTTCATCGGCATCTGGTCCTTTATCCTGGCCTACATCTGGTGCACCAAGTTCGAGCGCTGCCCGGGCCAGCGCATGCGCTTCTCCGAAGTCTGGAACCGTTTCCCCCGCTTTGTTCTGGGCTACATCCTCACCTTCCTCATCCTGCTCGTCCTGTGCGCCAATTCCGCCGAAGGCATGAAGCTCGGCAAGAACATGGTGGGCGCGCTCAACGCACTGCGCGTCATCTTCTTCTCCCTGACCTTTTTCACCATCGGCGTGGTCTCCAACTTCAAGAAGCTCTGGGAAGAAGGCATCGGCCGGCTGGCCGCCGTCTACGTGGTCTGCCTGTTCGGCTTCATCATCTGGGTGGGCCTTTTCATCTCCTGGCTCTTCTTCAGCGGCGTCAAGCCCCCCCTGGCCAGCTAACACCCCAAGGAGCGCATCATGGAACAGCTCAACGACCTCAAGTTCGCCGAAGAAATCAAGAAGATGGAATATGAGCCCCTGGACGCCACGGAAAAACGCCTGGTGGCCTGGAGCCTGGGCATCGGCGTCACCCTGCTCGTGGTTTTTTATTTCGCCAGCAACGTCTTTTTCCCTGGAGCACATGGGTAGTTACGTAGAGAGAAGATATGCCTCCGGCGGCCGGGAGAGGCTAAGCCCCTCCCGGACCCTCCCTGCAAGGGGTGTTGGGTGATGGGCGGGGGTGTTGCGTGATGTGATTTGTTCAACGGCATGAAATGCGCGCACAAACGCCTTTTGGCGCATTGGTGCGGACATGGAGGAGATGATGCCGGCCTTTGCCCTGCGCTACATCAGCGGTCCCCAGCTGAAGCTGACCGTCTCGGACGAACACACCGTGGAAGCCGCGTCCCTGGACGAGGCCCTGCGCACCCGCAGCGACTGGCCCATCGAACGCAACTGGCCCGGCACCTGCGCCTGGGCCAAAAATCCCGGCACCAGCCTGTATCATGTCGAAGCCTGGGAAGGCACGCTGCTGGCCTGACGTGGTAGGCTTGCCCTTTTCGTAAAACCCGACGCCCCGGCCGAACCATCTTCGACCGGGGCGTTATGGGGCTACAGCGCCGCGCCAAGCTTCCCCGCTTTCCGCCTTGTAATCCACGGCCCTTTCCACATCGGACCGTTGGCGCGTAGCATGATCCCGGACAGAATTGGTGAAGACCCGCCGTCAAGGAGTCGGCCATGCCCACCCCAGCCATTCCCCGATTGTCGTCCGTGGACACCCTGCGCGGCCTGGCTATCGCCGCCATGATCGTGGTCAACAATCCCGGTGACCGGCGCTTCGTTTATCCCCAACTGCTCCACGCCCAATGGCACGGGCTGACCCTGGCCGACGTGGTTTTCCCGCTCTTTCTCTTCCTGGTCGGCGTGTGCGTCGCCTTGGCCATCGACCCCGATAAGCCCCGCGACGCCGAGGCGCGTGCCCGCCTCTGGCGCAAAATCCTCCCGCGCGCCGCCGTGCTGTTTGCCCTGGGGCTGGGAGAAAATGCCTACCTGCGCCTGAGCTTCGACGAACTGCGCCTCCCGGGGGTGCTCCAGCGCATCGCCGTGGTCTATCTCGCCGCCGCCTGGCTCCAGTCTCGCCTGTCCAGCCGCGCCCTTGCCGTCGTCGGCGCCGTGACGCTGCTTGGCTACTGGCTGCTGCTGGCCGCCGTGCCGGTGCCCGGCCACGGCCACCCGTCCCTGGCCATGGAACCCAACCTCCAAGGCTGGCTCGACCAGCTCGTCCTTGGCCGGCACATCTGGAAATTCCACACGAGCTGGGACCCGGAGGGCATTCTGTCCACCTTCCCGGCCATCGCCCTGGGGCTTATCGGCGTGCTGGCCGGCCGCTGGCTGCGCCGGGGCGGCGACCGGCCGGGGCGCGCCGGCCTGCTCGGACTGCTCCTGATCGCCATCGGCCTGGCCTGGGACGCCGTTTTCCCCCTCAACAAGTCCCTGTGCACGAGTTCCTTCGTGCTCCTTACCGGCGGCCTGGGCCTCGCTATGCTGGCTGTCGCCCACGCCGTCCTCGACGGCCGGCCCCCGGCCGCCTGGGCGCGGCCGCTGGGCATCCTCGGCCGCAACCCCCTTTTCCTCTACGTCACGGCCTCGTTTCTGGCCGCCAGCCTGCGCCATGTGCGGTTCGCCGACGCCGCCGGCCAGACCGTCAACCTGCAAAAGGCGCTTTATCTGGCCCTGTTCGGTTTCCTGCCGCCCGGCCCTTTTCCCTCCCTGTGCTGGGGGTTGGCCATGTTGACGATCATGTACCTGCTGGCCCTGGCCCTTCATGTCAGGGGCATCGTCATCCGGCTCTGAGCTCCCGTCCGCACCTCAGCCCCACCCGCCACGCCTGAATGCCGCCGTGCGGCAAATACCATCGCTGCCGCAAGGCTCGCCGGAGCTTTGCCGCCGTCGTCACAGCGGGATGGTCGGCTTCCCGGCCGTCGCCGCACCGCCTGGCATTTCTCGTCAGGCAGGCGGCGGAACACGAAAAACCCCGCCGTCGCGGGCGGCGACGACGGGGCTGAAAGGGCGTACATCGACGCTTTGCGTCAGTAGGCCGCGATAGGGAAGTCCTCCACCGTGCCGGGCACGCCGGTGGTCGGGGTCTGTTCGCCGCCGGTGAGTTCCTTGACGCGCTCGGAGATGTAGAGGTCGAGCATCTTGAACGTCACCCGGCCGGTGCGCTTGACGTCGGCCTTGCCGAGCACGCCTTCCACCAGCGCCTTGGTAAAGGCTCCGTTTTGCCAGTCCGGCTTTTCCAGGGAATACTGCCGGCCGGTGGAGGCGGCGAAGACGATGGCTCCGTTGCCGGCGCTGGAGAGCTCGTTGATCACGCCGTTGACGTCCGTCATGCCGCGACGCGACGCTCCCATGATGGAACCGCTGTGGCAGGTGTCCACGAAAAAGAGCGTCTTGCCGGCGATGTTGCGGATGGTCTTTTGCACTTCCATGAACGGCAGCCCCGAGGCCCGCAGCTTTTCCAGCTCCACGGTGGTCGGCAGGAAGTAGTAGTCGCCGTTCTTGTCGTTCACCCCATGACCGGCCAGAAAGATCATGGCCACGTCGTGCTGGGTGGTCTGGCGCTCGATCCAGTCCAGGCCGTTGAGGATGGCTTCCTTGGTGGCGGCCTCGTCGGTGAGGGTCCGCACCACCACGTCGCTGTAGAGTTTGCCCTTTTGCAGGGCCATGGCGGCGGCGAAGTCCTGGGCGTCCTTGGCCGGATAGGTGAGCGACAGGGATTTGTCGGCATAGGCTCCGGCCCCGATGGCCAGGACGTAGAGCTTGGAGGCCGGTGCGGCCGGCGCGGCGGCCCGGCCGGTCCACTTGAGCTTCACCGTGGCCGGGGCCGAGGGGCCGTTTTTGTTCTCGGCCACCACCGAAAGCACCACATCGCGCTCGGGCAGGGCCACGTTGCTGGTGAGCACGCTGGGCTCAAGGCCCCGGCCGGCGAGATTGGGGCGTTGCTCCAGCACGCGTGCGCCGTCCACCAGCACCCGCACGGCGGTAATGTCCTCGCCGCCGGGGCTGCGCACGGCATATTTGACGGCCATGTCCGGGGCGGCAAATCCCCCGCCCGGAGCCGGACTGAGGATTTCCACCACCGGCGGCCGGGCAGTCAGCACCGAAGGCGCGCGCACATCGCCCCCCCGGGCCACGTTGGCCGCGGCCAAAGCCCGGTCCTCGTCCAGGGCGCGCGGCACCATGTCCACCACATCGGGCCGGTGGTAGGCCTCGCGGAAGCGCGAGGCCGGAAAGAAGTCGGCCGCGTGGTCCGGGCCGTTGTTGACGTTCCAGCCGATCATATCCTCGCCGCCCGGGGAGGCGTCGTAGTAGCCTGTCGGGGTCCACAGCACCCAACGCTTGCCGTCGGCATTGGGGAAATAGGACAGCAGTTCGCGCCCATCTTCCAGGCGGTACCAGCGGATGGAGCCGTCGCCCATGGCCGCGACGACCATGCGCCCGTCGCCGCTGACATTGACCGCCCAGACCGTGTCCGGGGCCGGGGTCTGCCACAACGGCGCGCCGTCGGCTCCGTAGGCCCGGACGTTCCAGGAGGTGCCCAGGATCAGCCGGCGGTTGTCCGGGGCGATGGCCAGGGAAAAGGACGTTTCGAAGTCCTTCATCTTGAGCGGCTGGCCGTTTAGCGTCGGCGTGCGCCCCCCTTCCCAGCCGGCCACGGTCAGGCCGGCGGCCTGGGTTCGCGGCGCGGCCATGTCCGGAGTCACGGCGTCGATGTGCCGCAGGTCGCGGCCGGGCAAGGCGAAGCGGTAGACGCCTTTGCGGCCGCCTACGGCGTAGCCTACCGTCTCGCCGGTGCGGTCGAGATAGAAGGCCCGCACCGAGGAGCGGTAGTCCTGGATGGCCGGCGAGCGGGTCATGCCGAAGCTGCCGTCCGGGCGCAGCACGCCCCAGCGCGGGGCCACGGTGCCGTAGGCCACGCCGCCGTCGGGCAGCGGACACAGGGCCACCACGGCGGATTTGCCGGTGTCGAGGTCGCGGTACTGCACGTAGTCCGAAGGCTTGAAGCTGCGTATGGGGCAGCCCCGGTCCGTGACCCAGCGGCCGGCGGCCAGAAGCGACCCGTCGGCGGCAAAGGCGACGGTGGCGAGGTTGCCGTTGTCCACGCCGGCGAGGTTGGGCGCGCCGAGGAGTCCCAGGGTTTCGGCGTCCAGGACCGTCACGGCCGGAGTGTCGGTGAAGCCCACGGCCAGCTGGCTGCCGTCCGGGGAAAAGGCCAGGGAAAAGGGCCGCGCGCCGCCCTGGGTCTGGGTTTTGGCGAGCAGGGTCAGGCCCGTGTCGGCCACGCGGTAGAGGCGCACCGCGCCGTCGTAGCAGGCCGTGGCCAGATGGCCCTTGCCGTCAAAGGCCGCGCCGTAGCTTTCGCCCTTGTAGTCGCGGTCCTGACCCACAAGCGCCAGATCGGACAGCCGCCAGACGCGCAGGCCGTCCTCGCCAAGGACAGCGGCCAGATATGCCCCGTCGCGGGAGATGGCCAAGTGGTTGACCACGCTTGGCAGGCCGGTGAGGCGGCGCACGAGCTGGCCGGATTCGCGGTCGAAGACATAGACGCTGTGGGCCTTGTCCCAGCCGTAGCCGGACCAGCCGCCGCAAAAGACGTAGCGGCCGTCGGGGCTCATGGCCACGCTGTAGAGCCGGCCCTCGTATTCGTGGCCGATGGGCGGACGCAGCACGCGCAGTTGTTCGCCGGTCTTGATGTCCCAGACACGGCAGGTCTTGTCGTCGGAGGCCGTGGCCAGATAGCGGCCCAGCGCGTCCACGGCGATGCGCTTGATGAGCGCCGTGTGCATCCCGGTTTCGATGCGCAGAATCGGCTCGGCGGGCGGCGTGGCGGCGGCGACGTGGGTGAAGGAGAATAGGAGAACGAGAATGGTGAGAACGAGTACGCGAAGGCGCATGGGCAGACTCCTCGCCCAATACCGGGCGGCGCGCATTCTTCTCCCCGCCGCCTGTCCGCGTCAAGCCCGCAAGGGCCGTGCCAGGACCGGAAATCCAGCCCTGGCGCGGCATTTCGTCCTTTCTTAACGCTTCATGAATTTCCGCTCATGCGCCCCAGGCGCTCACTCCCCTTTCACCCTCTCGCCCCCCCACGACACTACCGCCAGTCCCCATCACCCAACTGGGGGGTCCGGGGGCCTCAGGCCCCCGGCGGAGAGGGTAAGGCAGAGGCAGCGCCTCTTCTGGCCGCCGGAGGCATCCCCCCCTCCCCCTACTTCGGCCGGGCGGCCTGGTCCACCAGGTAGGCCATGGACTGGTAGGGGATGCCGCCGTGGAAGGACAGGCCGATTTCGCAGGTGCGGCTGTTGCTGTAGCCGGCCGTGACCGTGGCCGGCAGCTGCCCGGGCAGATCGGCCAGGGCGGCGGCGTTGAGTTCGGGGTAGAAAAAGCCCCGGTCACCGGCAAAGCCGCAGCAGTGGATGTTGCGTGGGATGACCACCTGCTTGGCGCAGAGTTTGGCCAGGGCGGCGAACTTGGCCGACAGGCCCATTTTCACCGACGAGCACGAGACATGCAGGGCCACGGCCGCGTCCACCGGGGTCAGATCAAGATGCGGCAGGCAGAAGTCGTGGATGAACTCCACTGGTTCGTGGAGCTTAAGCCCCGGTTCCATCTTGCAGCGCATGGTGTAGAGACACGGGCTGGCGTCGCACAGGATGGGGATCGCGCCGTTGTTGCTCACTTTTCGCAGCACCGTCTCCAGCTCGGCCGACTTGCGCCCCGCGTCCTCGTGCAGGCCCTTGGATTCCAGCGTCAGGCCGCAGCACAGTTCCTTCAATCCCTCGGGGAAGATGACGTCGTAGCCGGCCTTGGCCAAAACGGACATGACGGCGGCGAAAAGCCCGCGCTGGTCCGGGTCCAGGGCCGAGGGGCCCATGGCCCGGGTGGTGCAGCTCGGGAAATAGACCACCTGCCGGCCCTTGCCCTGGCGGGTGTTCCGCAGTTCCAGACGCGGCGCGCCCTTGGGGGCGGTGGGCGTCCAGTAGGGAACCAGGCCCCGCGAGAGCTTTCGCAGGCCATGCGTCATGGCGGTCATGGCCTTGGTGCCGAGCAGCTTATGGACGCCGTGGGACAGATGCAAGCCGCCGCTGGCCAGGGTCGTCACCAAGCCGTAGTGGTCGGCCACGAACCGGCCGATCTTGCGCGCCCGGTCGCCGGCTTCCCGGCCGCGATAGGTTTTGGTGAAGGAGCCGGTGTCCACGGCCACGGGACAGACCGTGGCGCACAGGCCGTCGGCGGCGCAGGTGGCCGCGCCGTAGTAGGCGTAGGCGTCATGGAAGTCATTGAATTCGCCCAGGTCGCCGGTCTGTTTGGCCAAGGCCATGTGGCGCTGCAACGCGATGCGCTGGCGCGGCGTGGTGGTGACGTTGCGCGAGGGGCAGACCGATTCGCAGTAGCCGCACTCGATGCAGCGGTCGATGATGGGATCGACGGGCGGCATGGGTTTCAAGTCCTTGAGATGCACTTCCTTGTCGTCGTTGAGGATAACGCCCGGGTTGAGGATGCCTTCGGGATCGAAGGCGGCCTTGAGGCGTTGCATGTAGGCGTAGGCGGTGCGTCCCCACTCCATCTCGACAAAGGGGGCCATGTTGCGGCCGGTGCCGTGTTCGCCCTTGAGCGAGCCGTCGTAGCGGCCAACGACCATGGCTGCCACTTCATCCAGCAGCGCCCGGTAATGGGCCGTGGCGTCCGGGTCGCCGAAGTCCGGGCAGAAGACAAAGTGGAGATTGCCTTCCAGGGCATGGCCAAAAATGATGCCTTCGGCAAAGCCGTGGTCGCGCATGAGGCGCTGGAGTTCCACCGTGCCCTCGGCCAGCCGCTCGATGGGGAAGACCACGTCCTCGATGATGACGGCCGTGCCGGGCTTTCGCGCCCCGCCGACCGAGGTGAAAAGCCCGCGCCGGATGTTCCAGAGCTTTTCGTAATCGTCCTTGCCGTCCATGAAGATAAGCGGAAAGACCGGCTCGATGCCGGCCACCCGAGACAGCGCGCCGTCGATGGCGGCCAGCAGCCCGGGTTTGTCGGCGGCGCGCACCTCCACCAAAATGGCGGCGGCATCCTCGGACAATTCCTTAAGATAGGCCGGCATCCCGGGCTTGTCCTCCACCGAGCGCAGCGAAGCCCGGTCCATAAGTTCCACGGCCGACACCGGGCCGGCCTTGAGCGCGATGGTGGCCCGGCAGGCGGCGTCGATGGTCGGGTAGATCATGAGCGACGAGGCCTTGTGGGGATGCTCGACCACGGTGCGGTAGGTGACCTCGCTGATAAAGGCCAAGGTCCCTTCGGAGCCGATGATGAGGTGCAGCAGGATGTCGAAGGGGTCTTCGAAGTCGATGAAGGCGTTTAGGCCGTAACCGGTGGTGTTTTTGATCTTGAATTTGCGGCGGATGCGCTCGGCCAGTTCGGCGTCGGCCAGGATTTCGGCGCGCATGGCGGCCAGCTCGGCCAACAGTTCCGGCCGGGCCACGGCAAAGGCGGCCCGGGAGGCCGGGTCGGCGGTGTCCAGGGCCGTGCCGTCGGCAAATACCAGACGCATGGATTCCACGGTCTTGTAGCTGTTTTCCGCCGTGCCGCAGCACATGCCCGACGAATTGTTGGCGGCGATGCCGCCGATCATGCAGGCGCTGATGGAGGCCGGGTCCGGGCCGATCTTGCGGCCATAGGGGGCAAGCCGCACGTTGGCCTCGGCCCCGATGACGCCGGGCTCCAGGCTGATGTGGCCCGCGCCGGGATGGATGCGCAGCCCGCGCCAGGCGCCGGCCAGATAGACCAGCACGGAATCGGTCAGCGCCTGGCCGGACAGGCTGGTGCCGGCGGTGCGGAAGGTGACGGCCACGTGTTCGGCGGCGGCGGTGCGAAGAATCCGGGCCACCTCGGCTTCGGTCACGGCCTTGATGACGATCTTGGGGATCAGCCGATAGAAGCTGGCGTCGTCGCCCAGGGCGAGGTTTCGAAACGGGCCGAGGAAGATGCGCTCGGCCGGGATGAAGGCGCTTATGCGGTCCAAGAAGGCTTTATGGGCGGCGGGCAGGCTTTCGGCGCGGCACGGCTCGGTCATGGACGGCTCCTTGGCGACGCGCGGCGTCGCGGGAAGAGGGATGATTGGAGCTGTTATGGCACGGATGGGGGGATTTGGGAACCAATCGATCACCCTTAAGCTCACCGCAAAATCACATTGACATATAGCAACAACCTGTATAGATATTTTTTTAAAAAGCTGATAGAAACACCGCAAATCAACAACCGGGACTAAACAATGAGCTTAATACAAACGAAATCCTCAAAAGAAGATTTTGGTTCAATTATAAGTGATTTCATCAGTAACATAGAGAGCCTCCACAGAACTCTCTACATCGTCATGAGCTTTATTAAGCATGTCAGAAAGAATACAAACGACGAGTTCGAGGAATTTCTCTCAAAGAACGCCAAAAGCACCAAAAAAAGCGAGACCGAAACGGAATATAGTATAGAATTTACAAGCTACTACGAATTCAAACAAAAGTTACGAGATGTTGAGTGGGTAAATAGGTCAGGGACAATAATACCAAAGAGCTTTGTAGTCTCCTTAATCAGTGAGTATGACGCCTACCTTGGAATGATTATAAGAAGAATGTACCGCATAAAACCCGAAGTATTAAACTCTAAAGACAACCAGATTTCCTTTTCCGACATCGTGACTTACGACTCTTTAGACCAAATAAAAGAGATAATCATTGACAAAGAAGTTGAAAACCTACTGAGAAATAGCCATCCTGAACAGTTCAAGATCATTGAGGCAACTTTTTCTGTCATACTAACCAAAGAAGTAGAAGGTTGGAATGATTTTGTCGAACTAACAGAAAGGAGGAACTTATTTGTACATTGCAACGGCATTGTCAGCAAGCAGTACCTAGATACTTGCAAAAAACACAAAATAGAAATTAACGATTTAAAAAAAGGTGACCCCCTCCAAGTCAGCCCAGACTATTTCGACAATGCATTCAATACGGTCCTTACAATTGGATTTATGATAGGGCATGTTTTATGGAGAAAGTTCCAGCCAGAGGAGTCACAAGATGCCGACAAACATTTAATTTCTGTTGTTTATTCACTTTTAACATCAAAACACTACAGCGCCACTATAACTCTCTGTAAATTTGCAATAAAATGCATAGGTAAAAAATTTTCATCAGAGGAAACACGTAGAATTATTGTAATAAATTATGCAATAGCCTTAAAATTTTCATCTAAGAAAGAGGAGATGGAAAAACTACTCAACGAAAATGACTGGTCGGCTTCCAGCGAAAAATTTAAACTTGCTGTTCTTGTATTAAACGACAACAATACAGAGGCCGCCACAACCATGCGTAAAATAGGTTGCAACGGTGAAGTAACAAAAGCTGACTACAACAACTGGCCTTTGTTTGAAAATTTTAGAGAGACAGAGATTTTCAAAACAACATATCTTGAAGTATTCAATGAGGAAAGCATGTCCATATCGGAAGACATCAAAAACGAACAAGAAAACTCAAAAACAAATTGTCGCGAAGCACATTCTGCACCCACAACAACAAACAAACCCAAGCGGCACCACAAACGATCAGCCAAAAAACACAAAAAAAGATAATCACGCAACAACAGCCATAGCAACTTTAACAAAGACAATACGAAAAACAAGCGGGGCGTCCGTCGCCGGGCGCCCCGCAAAAAAACAGTCAGCCCACTGACGGCCGGGTTACATCTTCCCCACCACCTCGATAAGCACACTCGTCACCTTCTCGGCGTTTTCCTTGAAGATCGTCACGATCTCCTCCCAGGAGACGGGCGGCTCGTCGGTCTTCCAGCAGTCGTAGTCCGTGCTCATGGCCACCGATGCGTAGGGAAGCCCGGCCTCCACGGCCAGGGCGCATTCCGTGGCCACGCTCATGTTGATGACGTCCGCGCCCCAGGCCCGGAACATGTTCGATTCGGCGCGGGTGGAAAAACGCGGCCCTTCGATGGTGACCACCGTGCCCTTGTCGTGGTGGCAGTAGCCGAACTTGCGGCAGGCGTCGATGAGCAGCTGGCGCAACGGCTCGGAAAACGGGTCGGCCATGGGCGTGTGGGCCGGATTGTGCGGCTCGAAACGGTCGTGGAAGGTGAGCGCACGACGCCGGGTGAAGTCGATGAACTGGTCGAGGATGACCAGATCGCCGCGCCCGATCTCGGCCCGCAGCGACCCCACCGCCGTGGTGGAGATGACGGCGGCGCAGCCGACCGCGCGCAAGGCGTGGATGTTGGCCCGGTAGTTGACGTGGGTGGGCGTGGCCGTATGCGACCGGCCATGGCGGGCCAAAAGCACCACGTCCTTGCCGGCGATCCGGCCCTGGCGCAGGGTCGAATTGGGCGCGCCGTAAGGGGTGTCCACCTCGATGTCGGACGGATTTTCCAGGATATTGGGGTCGTCCAGGCCGCTGCCGCCGATAATGCCGATCTTCATGCCGTTTTTCTCCGACTGGATAGTCAACTAAGAACGAGCCAGGGTTCCAGAGGCTCCCGGGCCAGGGAAGAGCGCCTCGGGCGCTTTGTCCAGACAACCGCCGCGTCGGTACGAAATCCGCCCTTAGGCGATCTGCAAAATGCTCTCGCAGCCGTAGGAACGCAGCTGTTCCTTGCCGTTTAAAAATTCCAGCTCGATGACCACGCCGATGCCGACGATGTCCGCGCCGAAATGCTCCACGAGATCGATGACACCGGACAGCGTGCCGCCCGTGGCCAACAAGTCATCGATGACCAGCACTTTCTCGTCACGAAGCAGCGCGTCCTCGTGCATGCACAGGGTGTCGGAGCCGTATTCCAGGTCATAGGAGACGGAAACCGTCTTGTACGGCAGCTTGCCGGGCTTGCGCACCGGCACGAAGCCTAGGCCCATCTTGTAGGCCAGCGCCGCGCCGAAAATGAAGCCGCGCGCCTCGGCGGCCACGATTTTCGTGGCCCCGGAATCGGCGAAGCGCTCGGCCAAAAGGTCGATGGCCCGGCGGAACCCGTCCGGATCGCCCAGAAGCGGCGTGATGTCGAAAAAGAGGATGCCTTCCTTGGGATAATCCGGGATATCGCGAATAAGTTGACGCAGGTCCATGGGCCTCTCCTTGGAAATTCAGTCAGGTAACCGCAGTCGCATAGGCAATTTTGCGCCATCCGGTCAAGCCGGGCTTGGCCTGCCCGCCGCCCTGGGTTAAGGGATGCGGCCATGGAAAACGCCACTGCCCCCCTGCCCTGCGATGTCCTGGTCACGGCCGCCGTTGTGGTCACCCAAAACGATGCCCGCGAGGTTTTGCGCGACGCTGCTCTCGCCATAACCGACGGCCGGGTCTCGGCCGTTGGGCCGCGCGCGCAGCTGGCCGCTGTCTACGCCCCGGCCGAAACCCTTGATCTGGGTGAAGCCATGGTGCTGCCGGGGCTGATAAACAGCCACGGCCACGCCGCCATGACCCTGTTTCGGGGCCTGTGCGACGATGAAACGCTCTCGGTGTGGCTAAGCCAGCACATCTGGCCAGCCGAGGCCAAGCTCACGGCCGAGGCCGTACGCCAGGGCACACTGCTCGCCTGCGCCGAAATGCTGGCCTCGGGCACGACCTGCTTTCTCGACGCCTATTTCTACAACGACGCCGCCGTGGCCGCCGCCGAAGCGGCCGGCATCCGGGGCGTGATCTGCCAGGGCGTTTTCGACATGGAAAGCGCCGGCTTCAAGTCCGCCAACGCCTCCCTGGCCGAAGGCGCGGCCCTGGCCGACCAACTCGCCGGCAACGACCGGCTGCGCGCCGCCGTGTTTCCCCACGCCGTCTATACCTGCCGCCGCGACACCCTGGAGCGCTGCGCCGCCCTGGCCCGGGAGCGCGGCTTGCTCCTGTCCACCCACGCCGCCGAGACAGCCCGGGAAAACGACGATTGCCTCAACGCCAACGGCAAGCGCGTCATTCCGTATTTGCAGGAGCTGGGGATGCTCTCGCCGCACACGCTGCTCGCCCACGGCGTGGCCTTAAATGAAAGCGACATCGCGCTCCTGGCCGCCTCGGGCACGAGCGTGTCCCACTGTCCCAAGAGCAACATGAAGCTCGCCAGCGGCATTGCGCCCGTACAGGCCCTGCGCCGGGCCGGCGTGACGGTTGGCCTGGGGACAGACGGCCCGGCCAGTAACAATGCCCTGAACCTCTTTTCGGAAATGAGCTTCGCCGCGCTCCTGCAAAAGGTGGGCACCGGCGACCCCACAGCCCTTGAGGCCGGCGCGGTCCTGGACATGGCCACCCGCGACGGCGCCGCCGCCCTGGGCTGGCCCGAACTGGGACGTCTCGCGCCCGGCGCGCCGGCCGATCTGTGCGCCCTGGACCTGACGCGCCCGGCCCTGCGCCCCGGCCTGGACCCGGTGTCCGACACGGTCTACGCGGCCAGCGGCGGCGAGGTTGTCCTCACCATGGTCGCCGGCCGGGTTCTCTACCACGACGGCGCGTTTTTGACCTTTGACTACGAAAAGCTGCGCCGCGACGTGGCCGATACGGCCGCCCGGCTGACGGGGCGGTAGCGGCAGCCCCTGAAAAGTCCCTTGACAGCCCCGCCCGGCTCCGTAATAAAGGCTGGCTTTGCGCCGCAACTATTCCCGCGCCCCATCCCGCGCGGTCCGGAGGTTATCCCATGTCCCAGGTCATCACCGTCAATGGCGTCGAATGCCATCCCATCGTGGAGAAGTGCGAGGGCTGCGATCGCACCATGGAGCAGGATGGGGTCAAATACTGCAAGAGCTATCCCCTGCCCGAGCGTAAGTGGGCCCAGAAGGTCTGCAACTTCGCCACCCACATGAAGCTCGAAGTCGACAAGGGCGGCAAGGTCAACATCAACCCCCTCAAGGCCTCCAAGCGCGCCGCCCGCGGTCGCTAGGCCCCGCTCTTTCTCTATCACGCCCAGCCGGGAGGTCTTGCGCCTCCCGGCTTTTTGCGTTGCGTCCGGTTTGCCAAGCGTCCGCCGACCGGCTACATTGCCGGCTTTGGCGACTTCTCCACCCATAAGCCCGGAGCCTCTATGCTAGACGACTTGCTGGCCCATATCGACGGCGAACGCGAGGCCGTCATCGACCTGCAACGCGAATTGACCGCCATCCCCGCCCTGGGCCCCGACAACGGCGGCCCCGGCGAACGCGAAAAAGCCGACCGCCTCAAAGTCCTGCTGGCCGGCATGGGCTTCCCCGAAGTCCGCGAAATAAACGCTCCCGATCCCCGCGTGCCCTGCGGCCACCGGCCCAACCTCGCCGTGGTCATGCCCGGGGCCGACACCTCGCGCACCTTCTGGGTCATCTCCCACCTCGACATCGTGCCGCCCGGCGACCGCGCCCTGTGGAAGAACGATCCCTACACGCTGTCCGTCGATGGCGACCTCGTGTACGGGCGCGGTGTCGAGGACAACCAGCAGGCCGTGGTCAGCTCCATCCTGCTCGGTCGGGCCATTGCCGCCAAAAAACTGCTGCCGCCCATGAACTACGGGATGCTGTTCGTGGCCGACGAAGAAACCGGCAGCAAGTACGGCCTGGACTACGTGGCCGCCCACCACGACGGGCTTTTTTCCAAGGACGACCTCTTCCTCGTGCCCGACTTCGGTCTGCCCACCAGCGAAATGGTGGAAGTGGCCGAAAAAAGCATGCTCTGGCTCAAGGTCATCGTCGAAGGCCGCCAGTGCCACGCCTCCACCCCGGCCGAAGGCGTCAACACCCTGGCCGCCGCTTCGCTTTTTATCCTCAAGATTCCCAAGCTCTACGACAAGTTCGGCGACAAGGACCCGCTGTTCCATCCGGCCAACTCCACCTTCGAGCCAACCAAGAAAGAAGCCAACGTCGAAAACATCAACACCATCCCCGGCCGCGACGTCTTCTACGTCGACTGCCGCGTGCTGCCCCATTACAACCTCGACGACGTCTTGGCCGCCATCGCGGGCTACGGCAAAGAAGTTGAGGAAGCCTGCGGCGTCACCGTCAGCTACGAGATCGTGCAAAAGGAGCAAGCCGCGCCAGCCACCGACGTCTCGGCCACCATCGTCACCCGGGTCATGGACGGCATCCGGCAGGTCTACGGAGCCGACCCCAAACCCATGGGCATCGGCGGCGGCACCGTCGCCGCCTACCTGCGCCGCCGGGGCTACCCGGCCGTTGTCTGGGCCACCCTGGAACACAACGCCCATCAGCCCAACGAACGTTCCAGCATCGCCAAGACCATCGGCGACGCCAAGGTCATGGCGCGGGTGTTATATAGTTAAGTGAGAGAAGAGAGGAAGATGCCTCCGGCGGCCAGGAGAGGCTCTGCCTCTCCTGGACCTCTCCGCCGGGGGCCTGAGGCCCCCGGACCCCCCACATGGGTTTCTGGGAAAGCGTTACTGTTTCGGCGGGTGGAGAAAGGGATGAATATCAAGCGCGCTTGGAAAAAACTCCTCATGGAGCAGTGCCGCCGGCCCGGCGGCATTCTTGGCGAATACATCGGCCGGCGCATGAACCGCAGCCACTACGCCCTGACCACCTGGGGCCTGTCCCAGGTGGACGTCGCCCCGGACCAGGACATCCTCGACATCGGCTGCGGCGGCGGCCGCACCCTGGCCCGGCTGGCCGAACTCGCCCCGCGAGGCCGCATCTGCGGCGTCGACGCCTCGCCCAAAAGCGTGACCCTGTCCCTGCGCCACAACGCCCAGGCCGTGGCCTCGGGCCGCATGGAAATCCGCCAGGCCTCGGTTTCGGCCCTGCCCTACCGCGATTCCACGTTTCACTTGGTCACCGCCGTGGAGACGCATTACTTCTGGCCCGACCTGGTCGCCGACCTGGCCGAAGTGCGGCGGGTGCTGCGCCCGGGCTGCCGGTTCCTGCTTCTTGCCGAGGTCTACGACACGCCGCGTTTCGACGCCCGCAACCGCAAATGGCTGGAACTCGTGCCCATGACCTATTTGACGCCGGCTCGGTTCCGGGAACTGTTCGAGACCGCCGGCTTTGTAGACGTCGCTGTCCGCGAGGAAGCCGACCAGGGCTGGCTGTGCTGCCTGGGCCGCAAGCCCGACACAGCCTAGAGCCGCCTGAGGCCGCCCTTTCCGTTAACGCCGATCTGACCATGCCCCCCATTTTTTGCCCATTCCACCCCTTGCAAGGTGGTCCGGGGGAGATTATCCCCCCCGGCGGGGCGTCGGGGCAGCGCCCCGACATGCTCTTTCCCTTTCCCTACGCCGGAGGCGCGTGACTTCCATGACGTTCGACATCATCGTGATCGGGGCCGGACACGCCGGCTGCGAGGCGGCCATGGCCGCCGCCAGGCTCGGCCATAAGACCCTGCTTCTCACCCAGAACGTGGACCGCATCGGCCACCTGTCCTGCAATCCGGCCATCGGCGGGCTGGCCAAGGGGCACATGGTCCGCGAGATCGACGCCCTTGGCGGCATGATGGGCCTGTGGGCCGACGCCGCCGGCATCCAGTTCCGCACGTTAAACACCAGCAAAGGTCCGGCCGTGCGCGCCACCCGCGCCCAGATCGACCGCGACGAGTATATGCGGGTGGTCAAGCGCGACGTGTTTGCCCAGGAAAACCTCACCGTGCGCCAGGACAGCGCCGAGGACATCCTGGCCGAGGCCGGGCGTGTCAGCGGCCTGCGCGTCGCCTCGGGCGAAATCTTTGCCACCCGGGCCGTCATCGTCACCACCGGCACGTTTCTGGGCGGGCTTATCCACATCGGTCTGACCCAGCTGCGCGGGGGCCGCCTGGGCGATCCGCCTTCCGACGGCTTGCCTGCCAGCCTGCGCCGCCATGGGCTGATCTTTGGCCGCCTCAAGACCGGCACCACCCCGCGCCTGCTGGCCAAGAGCATCGACTTTTCCGTGACCGTGCCCCAGCCCGGCGACACGCCGCCGCCGGGGTTCAGCTTCCACGGCCCCGGGCCGGTGCTGCCCCAGGTTCCCTGCTATCTTACCCACACCAACGCCCGCACCCACGAGGCCATCCGGGCCGGTTTCGAGCGTTCGCCCCTTTTTACCGGCGTCATCCAGGGGACCGGCGCGCGCTACTGCCCCTCGGTGGAAGACAAGGTGGCCCGGTTTCCCGAGCGCGACCGCCATCATGTGTTCCTGGAGCCCGAAGGCCTGGAAAGCCCGGAGATCTACCCCAACGGCATCTCCACCAGCCTGCCCATCGAGACCCAAAAGGCCATGATCGCCACCATCCCGGGCCTGGAAAACGCGGTCATCGTGCGCCCGGGCTACGCCATCGAATACGACTACGCCGACCCGGTGCAGCTGTCCCCGACCCTGGAAACCAAGGCCCTGCCGGGACTGTACTTGGCCGGCCAGATAAACGGCACCTCCGGCTACGAGGAGGCCGCCGCCCAGGGCCTGTGGGCCTCGCTCAACGCCTGTCTGGCGCTTTCCGGCCGTCCGCCGTTTCTCCTGCGCCGCGATCAGGCCTACATGGCCGTCCTGGTCGATGACCTCGTTACCAAGGGGACCAGCGAACCCTACCGCATGTTCACCTCCCGGGCCGAGCATCGGCTGCTCTTGCGCGAGGGCAACGCCGACGCCCGGCTGACCGCCCTGGGTCGGGAGATCGGCTTGGTAGGCGAGGCCCAATGGGCGCGTTACCAGGCCAAGGAAGCGTCCATCGCCCAGGCCCTGGCCGGGCTGGCCGAACGTCGGGTGCGGCCCGGAGACTGCGACGACGCGGCCTGGGAGGCCCTTGGCGGCAAGCCGGCCGAGCGCAGCCTGCGCCTGGACGAACTCCTGCGTCGCCCGGCCGTCACGCTGCCTGATCTGTTCCGTTTCTGGCCCGAACTGGCCGAACTGCCGGCTGAGGCGGCCGTGGAAGCCGAGACCCGCGTCAAATATGACGGGTACTTGAAGCGCCAGGAGGAGCTGGCCGGCCGGGCCGGCCGCCATGAGGGCGTGGAGTTGCCCCAGGACCTCGACTACGCCGCCGTGGCCGGGCTGTCCCGGGAAGTGGTGGAAAAGCTCATCCGGGTGGCCCCGCGCAGCCTGGGCCAGGCCTCGCGCATCTCGGGCGTCACCCCGGCGGCGGTGTCCTGTCTGGAAATCCATCTCAAAAAGCTGTCCAGACAGGCCTAAAAGCCCCTTGTGCCCGCCCGGGCGATGGCTTATGACCGATTCATGGCGGAATTCTGGGGGTTTGCCCACCTTCCGGCTTTTTTAAGCCTCTTTGACCCCGGTTGGTGGGATCGGATGCTCGACGCCACCAACACCGGCCATGCCTCGCCCGAGGCCCTGCTCATCATGGCCATGATTTTCGGGACCTTTTTCACACTGATCGGCGTCGGCGCGTTCGTGAAGACCAAATACCGGCCTTCGGACGTGCGCCCAACCACCTGGATCACCAAGCCGGCCGAGGTCCGGGCCCTGGTGGAAACGGCCCTGACCCAGCGCAGCAAGGTCCGGGTGAGCTTTGTGCGCGACGATCCCGGCGCGCGCATGACCGACGCCGCCATCGTCGCCGCCTCGCCGGGACGCGGCATCGAACTCGAAATGACGTCGCTGGTGCGGGCCAACCCGACCTGGATCGGCAAGCTCGTGGCCTGCGATTTTCGCCTGCGCATCGACCCCCACCGCGATCTGCACAGCTTCTACAACTTCGTTGCCCCCATCCTGGCCATCGGCAAGGCCGGCGACAACTTCATTCACATGACCGTGGACTGGCCGGCCCGCCTGGAACTGGAGCAAAAGCGCGGGTTCTTGCGGGTGGAGCCGCCGCAAAACGTCATTCTCGAACTGGAATTGTGGCACGAATCCACCATCAAGAACAACCGGGGCCGCTTTGCCGACCCGGCCACCTGGGGGGAACCGCTTTTGCGCTATGACCCCAAGTTCGACACGCCCGACATTGAACTGCGCAACATTTCCGGCGGCGGCCTGCGCCTGGAGGTCCAGCACGAGGCCTACCGCCGGGGGCATCGCCTGTTCGAGCCGACCTCGCGCTTCATCGCCCGGCTGCTTTTGGCCGAGCCGGAAATCGGCCAGCCCGTGGAGTTCAATCTGGCTCTGCGCCTGCAGAATATCTACGGCGATCCCAAGGCCCTGGGCATCGTCGGCGTGGGCTTTCACATCACGAGCTTTGCCGTGCCCGGCGACACGCCCGGCGAGCCGCTGTCCTGGAAAACCGCCGCCGCCGGCGTGCCGGCCCTGGACGACTGGGCCTACCGCCGCCATCTGGCCATCTACCGCCAACGCGGCGAATAGCCCCATGGACGAACGCCAAGATCGTTGTTAGTATTTTTGTTCCGCTATCCGGGCTTGTCACGGAAACGACGCAATTCCCGGAGTACTTCGCGGAAAAACGCCGCATGACGGCGCGCCCCGCTTAGGAGGATCAGGTTGGACGACGATTCCGATGGTCGGTTTTGGAATGCCCTGACCAAATTTTTCCGCCAAAAAAGCATTTCCCTTGAAGAGTTGATCCAGGAAGCCCGGGCGGAGGGTTCCATCATCCCGGAAGACGCCTCCATGCTGCTCAACATCCTGCGGCTGGAAAGCAAGCAGGTGTCGGACATCATGGTGCCGCGCCCGGACATCGTCTGCGCCGAGATCGACGACGGCCTGGACGCCGTGTGCGCGCTGATCAAAACCCACGGCCACTCCCGCATCCCGGTCTACGAAGGCAACCGCGACAACATCCTGGGCGTGCTCTACGCCAAGGACATCCTCAGCAACATGCTGCCGGTCTGCGGCGAAACGCCCGATCTGCGCGCCATCATGCGCGAGGCGCTGTTTGTCCCGGAGACGCTGGACCTTAAAAAGATGCTCCTGGAATTTCGCAGCCAGAAAAAGCACATGGCCGTGGCCCTGGACGAATACGGCGGCACGTCGGGGCTGCTCACCCTGGAAGACGTGCTGGAAGAGATCGTCGGCGAAATCGAGGACGAACACGACCCGAGCAAGCCCGAGGAGATCCGGGAGCTGCGGCCTGGCGTCCATCAGGTTTCCGGCCGGGCCATGCTCGAAGACATCAACACCGCCCTGGGCCTGTCCCTGGAGTCGGAGCAAGTGGAGACCATCGGCGGCTTCCTTACCGAATTGGCCGGCCGCGTGCCCCGGCAGGGCGACGCCTTCACCCTGGACGGACGGCGCTTCACCGTCCGCGAGGCCGATCGCCGCCAGATCCGCTCCATCGTCATCGAGCCGGCCGAGGCCTAACTGTCGCTAATCACTTTTCCCGTCGAGGGGGTCCGGGGGGATCACCCCCCCGGCCGCCGGAGGCTTTCCCCCTGCCGCCTATCCTCAAATCCCCGGAAGTGACGCCGTGATCCTTGCCGCTTTTCTTGCCGTGTGCGGGGCCTGGTTCGGCCTGGCCAATCCCGTCGCCCGCCTGCCGCTACTCATGCTGTTGCTGCCGGCCGGTTTGGCCTACCTCGCCTGCCGGGCCGAAACCGCCAGGCAAGCCGCCAAATGGGCCTACTGGACCGGCGCGCTGGCCGCCGCCGGCAATCTCTATTGGACCTGCCTGCCTGTTCACGACTTCGGCGGCATGCCCTGGGTGCTGGCCACGCCCGTGCCGGTGCTCATGGGCCTGGTTCTTGGCGCGTACGCCGCCGCCCTGGCCCTGGCCTGGCGCTTTGGCGCGGCAAGGCTTCCGGCTTGGCTGTTTGTGCCCTACGCCGGGGCTGCCTGGACCGTCATGGAAATGTTGCGGGGCACGCTTTTCACCGGCTTTCCCTGGCTCACCCTGGCCGGAGCTTTTTCGCCCTGGCCCATGGCCATCCAGGGCGCGGCCTACCTCGGGGCTTATGGCCTCTCGGGCCTGCTCGCCGCCCTGGCCGCCGCCCCGGCCGTCTACGGGCTTTTCTCCCGTCCGACCCTGGCCGTTATCCTCATTGCGGCCGGATTGGCCTTTCTCGGCAACCGCCGGCTGGCCGACCCCGTGCCCAAGATTGCCGCCGCCCATGTGACCATCGTCCAGGGCAACGTGGACCAGAGCCGCAAATGGGCCCCGGAGGCCGAGGAAGAGACGGTCGAAAAGTACATTGAACTGTCCAGGGGCGCCCTGTCCGATGCGCCTTCCGACCTCCTTATCTGGCCCGAGACCTCCATGCCGTTTTTCTTCCAGGATGGCGGCCATCTCGCCCAGCGCGTGCGCGACTTCGTCGCCTCGGCCGGAGTGCCCCTGGTCTTTGGCGCGCCGGCCTATGAGCGCACCCTGGGTGGGCACGTGCTTTATAAC
Organism: Solidesulfovibrio magneticus RS-1; assembly: GCF_000010665.1. NCBI lineage: Bacteria > Pseudomonadati > Thermodesulfobacteriota > Desulfovibrionia > Desulfovibrionales > Desulfovibrionaceae > Solidesulfovibrio > Solidesulfovibrio magneticus. Next base: position 2,918,191 of record NC_012796.1, read on the forward strand.
CGGGCCTTCCTGCTGGCCCCGGACGGCGTGACCGCCGGCTACGACAAGGAACATCTCGTCCCCTTTGGCGAATACGTGCCTCTGGGGCAGTACCTGACCTTCATCGGCAAGCTGGTCGAGGGCGTGGGCGACTTCAAACCCGGCGCGTCGGCCGCTCCCCTACGTCAGGGCGACCTTGCCCTGGGAACGCTCATTTGCTATGAAGCAATCTTTCCCGAACTCGCTCAAAAACGGGTGGAAGCCGGGGCCAACGTCCTGGTCAACATCTCCAACGACGCCTGGTTCGGCGATACGGCGGCTCCCCGGCAGCATCTCGATCTGGCGCTGCTGCGGGCCGTCGAACAAGGACGGGCGCTCATCCGAGGCACCAACACGGGCATTTCCGCCGTGATCGACCCCCGGGGGCGCGTCATGGCCCAGGGCGGCCTTTTCACGGCCCTGGCCCTGCCATGCCCGGAGACGCCCATCGTGTCGGAAACGACCTGGTATCACCGCTGCTACGGCCTGATCACCTGGGGCCTGCCGGCCCTGTTCGTGCTCCTGGGGCTGGCCGCTTGCTTAAGGCCCGTTCGGTCCCGCGACCGCCGCCCCGGCGGGCTGACCCTTTAACCCCAAGCGACTGCTCACGACATGCTGCAATATTCGGAACTGCGCACCCAGGGCGCCGAGCTTTTGGAAAAATTCGAAGGATTCTGGAGGCGTCTTTGACCTGGACAAAAGCCGCCAGCGTCTTGAACTCATCGAAGCCGAACTGTCCCAGCCCGGCGCTTGGGATAATCCCGAGCGTCTGACCCCGATTCTTCGGGAAAAAAGCGCCCTGGCCACCAAGGTCGCCGACGGCGAGCGTCTGCTGGCCGCCCGGGCCGACCTTGAGGAATGGCTCGGCATGGCCAAGGACGACGGCAGCCCGGAGATCCTCGACGCCCTGGCCGAACAGATCGACACGCTTCGCTCCGAACTGGCCGACGCCGAACTGGCCGCCTTTTTCGGCCCCGAGGACAACGCCGACGCCATCCTTGAAATCCACCCCGGAGCCGGCGGCACCGAGGCCCAGGACTGGGCCGAGATGCTGCTGCGCATGTACCGCCGCTGGGCCGAACGCAAGCGTTTCGACGTCAAGATGCTCGACTTCCTGCCCGGCGACGAAGCCGGCGTCAAAAGCGTCACCCTGCAAATTTCCGGCCCTTACGCCTACGGCCTGCTGGCCGTGGAAAAAGGCATCCACCGGTTGATCCGCATCTCGCCCTTCGACTCTTCGGGCCGACGCCACACCTCCTTTGCCTCGGTGGACGTCTACCCCGACGCCGGCGTGGACATCGACATCGAGGTGAAGGAAGACGATCTGCGGGTGGACGTGTTCCGGGCGTCGGGGCCGGGCGGCCAGCACGTCAACAAGACGTCCTCGGCCATCCGCATCACCCACCTGCCCACCAACATCGTGGTGCAGTGCCAAAACGAGAAGTCGCAGCACCGCAACCGTGAGACGGCCATGAAGGTGCTCAAGGCCAGGCTTTATGACCTGGAGCTCAAAAAGCTTGAGGCCGAGAAGCAGGAAAGCTACGAATCCAAAAACGCCATCGGTTTCGGATCCCAGATAAGGACCTACACCATGCAGCCATACCGACTGGTCAAGGACCATCGCACCGGCGTGGACGCCGGCGACGTCGAAGCGGTGTTGGACGGCGACCTGGACAAGTTCATTCGCGGCTTCCTCCTGGCGTCGGGCGATGACTCCCGCAAATAGCGACGGCTGTTCGCCGGACTTCCCGGACGAGGCCCTGGCCGCCGAGCTGGACGAGCTGCGCCAGTTGCTCGACGGAACGGACAAGCCGGCTTGCGCCGAGGAAGGTGAAGGGCTGGTCATCATGCGCTTGTGCTCGGGGCTGACGCTTCAGGAATGGGAGGGGCTTGGCGCGCGGCGCGACCTGCGCGACTGGATGGCCCTGCCCATCACCGCCAACCCGTTCCCTTATCTCACGCGTATCCAGCAGACGCTCAAGGAACTGGTCTTTCTCTCCGAACACGATCCCCTGACCAAGCTTCACAACCGGGGCGCGTTCGAGCGTATCCTGTCCGCCGAACTCATCCGCTCCTCGCGCTCGGGCCAGCCCCTGGCCCTGGTGCTGCTCGACCTCGACAATTTCAAAACGGTCAACGACACCTACGGCCACCCCTGCGGCGACCGGGTGCTGGAAACCATGGGCGCGCTTTTGGCCGCCGAAAAGCGCACCTACGACTACGCCGCCCGGGTCGGCGGCGAGGAATTCGCCCTGATCCTGCCTGGCGTCGGCATGGTCCGGGCCGAAGGCATCGTCGAGCGCCTCATCGAATCGGCCCGCACGCTTCGGGTGGTCTGCGACGGTGTGGACACGCCCCTTTGCGTGACCCTTTCCGCCGGCATCGCCTGCACCAAGGGCAAAGTGGCCATCGGCTGGGAGAAGCTCTACGCCATGGCCGACGAGGCCCTCTATGCGGCCAAAGCGGCGGGCAAGGACCGCGTCCGCTGCGCCCCCATCGCCGACCTGACCGGAACCCCTGAAAAAACCCTGGTGCGGGCCGATGAAAAGCGCTTTCTTTTCACCGGCACGACCAAAGGATGATACGGCGTATGCCCGAAGCCTCAAATCCCAACGCCACGCTGTCGGTGGCCATTTTAAGCGGCAAGGGCGGGGTCGGGAAATCCAACCTGACGCTGAACCTCAGCTATGCCCTGTTTCGCGCCGGCCACCGGGTGCTGCTCATGGACTTCGACGTGGGCCTGGCCAACGTCGACGTGCTGCTCGGCCTGTCGCCGGAAAAAAATCTCCAGGACCTGTTTCGCCCGGAAGTGACCGCTGCCGAGGTCATGGTGCCTGTCGAGCCCGGCGGTTTCGACTTCCTGCCGGCGGCCAGCGGCGTGCCCGAGCTGCTGGAGATGGACGACGACATGCGCGAGGTGCTGTTCCAAAAGCTTAACGGCGTGTTTGGCGGCTACGACTACCTCATGCTCGACCTCGGGGCCGGCATCTCGCCCACGGTGCTGTCCGTGGCCGCCATGAGCCAGATGCGGGTGCTGGTCGTCACTCCGGAACCGACTTCGCTCACCGACTCCTACGCCGTCATCAAGGTGCTCCACACCCAGTACGGCATTTCCGACTTCCACGTGCTGGTCAACCAAGTGGAGCGGGTCTCGGACACCCAGGCCACCTTTGCCCGGCTGTCGGCGGCTTGCAGCCATTTCCTGGGCTTCGAACCCCAGCTCATCGGCGGCGTGCGTCATGACCAGGCCCTGCCCGACGCCGTGCGCCGCCAGATTCCCCTGCTGCGCCACGCCCCCAAAAGCCCCGCCGCCCTGGACATCGTCAGCGGCGCGGTGCGGCTGCACCGGGTGCGCCAGCAGCGCCACGACGAACTGCTCGGCGGGCCGGTGCTGGGAAAAATTCCAACGATTCGCAAGTAGGACTTGACGGGGGACCGTTGTTTTCGGCAATGGTATGAAATAGATGGACGATTGCACTCCGCCAGCTTGGGGAGGCGTCCGGCCAACCGTCAACAGCGCGAGGACCACGCGATGAACAAAAGCGAACTCATCAAGACCCTGGCCGAGACCAAGGACCTGCACATCGACGAAGCCGCCGACATCGTCAACGCCTTTGTCGATTCCGTCAAACAGGCGCTTATCAACGAAGACCGCGTGGAAATCCGGGGATTCGGCAGCTTCAAGATCAAGGGCTACAAGGGCTACACCGGCCGCAATCCCAAGTCCGGCGACGTCGTCACCGTGGCGCCCAAGAAGCTTCCCTTCTTCCGCCCCGGCAAGGAACTCAAGGAATATCTCAACAAGTAGCACCCATGCGCACCCTGACCACCTTGCTGCTGGTCCTGGCCGTCACGGCTATGACCACGGCGGCGGCGTTGGCCGCTGAACCGGCGCTGACCATCCTCTACGCCGGCAATACCTACGGCTATTTCGACCCCTGCCCCACCTGCGGCCCGCAAAAGCTCGGCGGACTGGCCCGGCGGGCCAGCGCAATCGACACGGCCCGAGCTTCCGGCAAAACCCTGGCCATAGCCGGACCCTGGGAATTCGCTCCCGAAGTCTCGGCCGCCCCGCCCGAGCCGGCCAAGCTCCCGGCCGTGGCCAAGGCCCACGAAAAACTTCGCTATGACGCCCTGGCCGTCACACCCCAGGAAGCGGCCATCCTGTCGGCCAACAAGGCCGCCCTGCCCAAGGGGGCCGTGCTGCTTGGCGACGCGCCCACCACGGCCGTCGTCAACGTCGGCGGCAAGCAGGTCGGGTTGGTCTTTTTCCCCATGCCGAAAGACATCAGCGCCGCTGTGCCGGACAAACTCATAGACGCCGCGGCCAAGGCCGCCGTCGAACTGCGCGGCAAGGTCGCCCTGGTGGTGGGCGTGAGCCCCTGGGGAGCGCTTGACGAAGAAGCCTTCATCAACGCCAAGTCCGGCGCGGTGGATGTGCTGCTTGGCAGCGGCGGCGGCTCGGGCTTTGCTTCGCGCACCTCCAAGGACGGCCGTACCCTGTGGACCCGGGCCTACATCAAGGGCAAGACCATAAACCGCCTGGATCTGGCCGCCCTGCCGGGCGCGCCGGGATTTAGCTGGAAAATCGGCGAGAACTTCACGGCCAAGGTCGACCCCCTGGACGAGAACTTCCCGCAAGATCCGGCTGTCGAGGCCATTCTCAAGTAATTTCGGCCGTCGCCTCTTCCGGGCGGCGGCCTTTAACCTTTCGAGGCTAACCGTGTACACCGCATTGCGCCGCCTGCTGGCTGCGGCGTTGTTCCTGGCCCTGACGGTCCTCTACGGCCTTCCGACCCAGGCCCAGGAACCGGCACTGACCATCGTCCTGTCCGGCAACACCTACGGCAACTACGAGCCCTGCCCGTCCTGAGGCGGTAAGCTCGTCGGCGGGCTGGCCCGGAGGGCCGCCTTCATCGAATCGCTGCGCAGCGCCGCGCTTGGCAAGGACCGTACCCTGGTCATTGCCGCCCCTTTTGAAATCCTGTCCGACGGCCCGGAGAAAAAGCCCGAGCCGCGCCGCCTGCCGGCCATCAGCCAGGCCATGGCGCGCCTTCGCTACGACGCCGGGGCCATCCTGCCTAGCGAAGCCGAGTATCTCCAAAGCGTCGGTGCGCCCATCCCGGCCGGCTTCACGGTTCTTGGCGACAAGCCGGCCACCGCTGTCATCGACAAGGGCGGGGTCAAGGTGGGCATCGTCTTTTTCCCGGCCCCGGCCGATCTGACCAAACCCACGCCCCCGGCCGTGGGCGACGCCGTGGCCGAGGCGGCCAGGAAGCTGCGGCCATCGGCGGCTCTGGTCATCGGCGTCAGCGGCATTGGCATGCTCGACGAGGAAGCCTTCCTGGCCGCCCACCCCGACGCCCTGGACGTGCTGCTGGGCAGCGGCCTTAACGCCGGCACGGCCGGACGGCCCGGCCCCGGCGGCAAGACGCTTTTCGCCCGGGCCTATACCCGAGGCAAGACCGTCAACCGCCTGGACCTCCAGCAACTGCCAGGCGGCCCGGATTTTGCCTGGAAGCTGGGCGAGAACTTCAAGGCCGAGGTGGTGAACCTCGACGAGGCCTACCCGGCCGATCCCGAGATCAAGAAGCTGTTCGAATAGCCAGGCGTCGCCGCCGCGCGCCGCCTGGCAAGGCAATACGCCCCGCCCTCCCCGCAGTCCGGCTGCGATGAGGGCGGGGCGTTTTCACGTCGTAGGGGAGGCCTCGTCTCACGACCACAAAAAGTACATGGGGATTCCGCGGACAACAGGCTAAACCCCTTAATATTTCTTAAAAAACCATCGTATTTGTTAAGGGACGCGACTCGAGAAGCGTCAACGGTTGGCTGGAGAGGCTGTCGCCTGTCCGTTGTCGTGGGTAAGGCGCAAGGGCACGAAATGGCGCCAGACGACCACCAAGGGCGTCCCAGGGGCCTTCACAGAAACCGGCGACAATGAGGGTGGGCTACCCCCAGGCCGGCGGCTGGGAGACGACGCGCGCGTAGGCGTCAAGAACGATGCGGGCGGTGGTGTCCCAGGAAAAAAGCCCGGCCCGGGCCAGGGATTTTTCCCGCAGCGTCGCCGCCATTGCCGTATCAGCGCTCAGCGCGGCCATGGCCCGGGCCAACCCGGCCACGTCTAGGGGATCGACCAGCACGGCCGCGTCCCCGGCCACTTCCGGCAATGATGTGGCGTCGGCGCAGATGACCGCCGCGCCAAGGCTCATGGCCTCCAGCACCGGCAAGCCGAAGCCCTCGAACAGGGACGGATAGAGGAAGGCGTGGCACGAGGCGTAGAGCCAGGCCAGTTCGGCGTCGGACACGTAGCCCGTGAAGACGAGATGCTCGGCAATGCCCAGTTCAGCCGCCGTGCGGGCCAGATCGTCCATGAGCCAGCCCTTGCCGCCGGCCAGGACCAGGGGCATGGTCCCGCCGGTCTCCCGCCGCCAGGCGGCGTAGGCGGCGAAAAGCCGCTCATGGTTTTTTCGCGGCTCGATGGTGCCCACGCACAGCCAAAAGGAACCCGTTTCCATTCCGTCCAAGGCGGCCGGCCGGGTCCGGGGGCTCGACAGGCCAAAGCGGCTGGCCAGCGGGGCCACCACCGTGCGTTCCCGGGGATAGCGCGGAAAAACCTTCAAGAAGTGCTTGAGGGAATATTTCGAGATCGAGACGATGCAATCCGCCCGGATCGCCGCCCCAAAGACGCCGTCGAAACAGCCGGTGCGGTTGCCCTCTGTTGTCCAGGCCGGCTCGACCAGAAACGACAGGTCATAAAGCGTGTAGACCAGCCGCGCCCGGGTCAGGCCCGTTGGGCAAAAAAAGTTGTTGGCGTGGACAATGTCTGGTTGCCCCAGGCGGGCCTCAAAATCGGCCGGCGGCTGGCGGAAGAAGCGTTTCTGGTCCCAAAAACGGCCAAAGGCCGGCCCCTGGCGGAATCGGCCGCCAGCGGGGCGCAAACAAGCCCCGGGGCGCGGCTCGCGGAAAAAGTCGCCCCAGGCCGGATAGAGCACATAGTCGTTGGCCGTATCCACATGGGCCAGGGAACTCAACAACCCGGCCGCGAAATAGCCGCAGCCGGCCTTGCCCGAACCGGTCTGGGAGACGTCGAAGCCGATCCTCATGCCGGGCCGCCTCCGGGGCGGATAAGGCCCCGCGTCAACCAGGAAGCGACGGTGCGCCATAACCCCGGCGAGATCGAACGGTTCCAGCGCCAGGATGCCCCCAGCGACGCCAGGGCCACGGCCGGGGTAAAGAGCCGGCTGCCCGTTAAACCCCACTGCTCTTCCACCAGGACATGGGCGTAGTTGCACAGCCACCGGTCCGGGGTCGTGCCGAAGGTGTGGCGCAGCATGTCGTTGATCTCGGCGTGGACTTTCAGCCGTGCCCCGGAGGTCTTGGTCTGGGGGTAGAACCGCGACCCGGCCAGCTTGCGCGGCAGGTAGCGGAAGACCGCCCCGCCCTTGGCCAGTCGCAGCCAGAATTCGTAGTCCAGGGTATACTGCCAGCGCAGGTCCAGGACGCCGAAGCGCTCCACGGCCCGGCGGCGCACGAAGGCAGCCGGCTGGCAGATGATGCAGCGCTCCTTGAGGCGCGTGAGATCAAAAGGCTGCACCGGGTAGGCCTCGATGAAGGCGTCGTGGACATCGATATGGTCGCCGTCGCCGTAAACCACATCCACGTCGGGATGTTCTTCAAACACCTCAAGCACTGCTTGTAGCGCGCCGGGCATATACACATCGTCGGAATTGAGCCAGGCAATGACCTCGCCGGTTGTGGCGGCAATGCCCTTGTTGACAGCGTCGGGCTGGCCCTTGTCGCGCTCCGACCGGAAGGTCAGACGGTCGCCGTAGCTTTCCAGCACGGCCACGGTCTCGTCGGTGCTGCCGCCGTCCATGACCACGTATTCAAGGTCGGCCACACCCTGGGACAGCACGCTGTCGATGGTGCGGCCAATAAATTGCCCCTGGTTGTAGGAGGGCGTGACGGCGGCGACGCTAAGCTTGCCCATGGTCGCCTCCGGCGTAACGCAGATCCACGTCGCGCGCGCCGTCGGTTAGGCGCAGCTCTTCGCAGCGCGCCGACAGCCGTCGCCGGTCCGCGCCCGGCCCCTGGCCGTCGCCCCGGCGCGCGCCGTCGAACAGGAATTCCACGCAGCCGCCGGCCGGCGGCAGGTCGAGGGAAAACGCCGCCCGGCCGCCGCGCTTGAGCGTTTGCGCCTTGCCGACCGCCCGGCCGGCCACCAGGGCCGTCACCGTCACCCGGGCCGCCGGGGCCTCGGCCGGCAGGGCGAATGTCGCCCGCAGCCACTGGCGATGGGCCGCCGGGCCATAGGCCGCGAAAAGCCTCGTCCCGCACCAACCGTCGGCCCACAGCCCGCGCACGGCCGTGCTCTGGGACACCGGCCGGGCCAGCACGTCCTCGAAAACAGCCAGGTACTTTCGGGCCATGTCCTCGGGGCCGCCGAAGGCGGCCAGTCGCTCCCGACCCTTGGCCACAAGCCCTTCGACCAGCCCGGGTTCGTCCAGGAGCCGGCTCAAGGCGGCGACAATCGTATCGGGCCGCTTGGGATCGAAATAGAGCGCCGCATCGCCGCCGACCTCGGGCAGGCTGGTCACGTCGGAACAGACAATCGGCGTGCCCACGGCCATGGCCTCGACCAGCGGCATCCCGAAGCCCTCGAAGAGCGAGGGGAAAACCAAAGCAGCCGCGCCGGTCATAAGCGCCGAAAGCTCCTCATCGGACACGTAGCCGGCAAAAGTCACCCGCTCGGCCAATCCCAGGCGCGCCGCCGCCTGACCGAGTTCGGCCCGAAGCCCGGTGTCCGCCCCGGTCAATACCAACCGGACGTCGTCGGTCCGGCCGGCTGCCAACATGCCGAAAGCGGTCAGCAACATGCGGTGGTTTTTATGCGGCCAGTAATTGGCCGGATAAAGGAAATAGCGCGCTTCTCCCAGCTCCAGACGCGCCCGGGCGGCCGCCACGGCCTCGGGGGCGGCGCGCATCAGCCGGCGCGGCAGGGAGATATGCACCGTGGCCGTGCGCCCGGGCGGCACATTGCCCTGGGCCAGCACGGACTGGCGGGTGAATTCCGAGATGCACACCAGCCGCTCGGCCAGCCGGGCGGCGGTCAAGAATGTGCGCTCCCGCCCGGCCTCGTCATCGGGCGCGAAAAACTGCGGATAGGCGGCGTACTGCAGATCATAGACCACCGACACGGCCGGCACGTCGGGATGGTGGAAATAGGGCATGGTAAACGGGCAGAAATACAGGTCCACGGGCTGGCCGCGCCAGTGGGCCAAGCCGCGCAGCCGCCCCAGGGTCGAGGCCCGGACCCGCTCGACGTTTGGCGCGTCGAGGTGGGAGAGCTCCTCGTGGGCGGCGTCGGCGGTCAGGCACACGAAGCGCCAGTCCGGCCGCATGTCGCACAAGGCGTGGAGCAGCAGGATAGTCATGAGCTTGGCCCCGCCGTTGTCGCCCCCGGGCAGCACCGGGGTGAGATCGACCAGCACGAGCGCCTTGTCCGTGGCCTTGGCGGCCGGGACGGCCCGGCGGCCGCGCTCCTTGAGCACGTATTTGACGGCCTTGTTCCAGAACCAGGCCACCCGACCGACTCGCAGGAGCGCCTTGTTGACGAACTGGGGCAGCCGCCCCTCGGACACCCAGCCCGAGGCCATCTCGCGCACCACGCCTTCCAGGCCCCCGATCACCGGAGCCTCGCCGCCGCACAGCCGATCCGCCTCGGCCTCGGCCGCCTCGGCCCGGCGGGCCAGATCGAGCATGGACAGGGTCAGCCGGCCGTCCGGCTGGGCGCAAAGCGCCTTTTCCACAGCAGCGTCGTCGTGGTCGGCCAGGGCTTCCTTGCCGGCCAGAAACAGCATGTCGTAAGGGAAAAGCGCCGTGCCAAAGCGCAGATGCGGCAACCCGGCGGCCGTGAAAAGCGCCCGCGCCGCTGACTGGCTGAAAAGATAGAGGTGTTCGGCCGGCAGCAACATGCGCGTAAACGGATCGGCCTCGGCCAAAAGCCGCTCATGGCTGGCCCCGGCCGGAAAGCGTGGGGTCTGCACCAGCACCACCCCGCCCGGAGCAAGCAGCTCGGCCACCCGCCGCAGCAACCCCACCGGATCGGGCAGATGCTCCAACACGTCCATGAGGACCACAGCCGAAAGGCTCCCCGGAGCAATGGCCTGCTCCTCCAGTGGCCCGGCCAAAACTTCTATGCCGAAGGTTTCCCCGGCCAACCGGGCCACCGAGCCGTCAAGCTCCAGCCCCCTGGCCCGAAACCCGGCCCGCGACAAGAGCGCCGTGAAGCCGCCGTGGGCACAACCCAGCTCCAACGTCTCGCCCGGCGGCAGACAGGCCGAAAGCAGAAACTTGAGCCAGCCCAGGCAGCGCTCGGGCAAATCGCGCCGGGCCCGGACCTCAATGGACGGCTGGCCCAGGTCGGCCACCTGATGGTCGTACCAGTAGTCCCGGCCGTAGCGCTCGCCGTCCTCGACCCGCGACACCAAGGTGCCGCAGCCCGGGCACAGCATGTACTCGGCCCCGAAAGGCTCCAACCCGCCCATCCCGCACCAACACTGCCGCATATGAAAACTCCCAAACTGGGGGAGGAAACCCCTTTTTGAAAAAAGGGGTTTCCTCCCCCAGACCCCCACCTTCCCCAAAAACTTTCCAAGGGGGTGGGTTAACTATTGTCCGTGTTCGTTGGTCCCGTCGCGCTGGGGAATTACGGAGCGGACTCGCCGCCATACAGGCGCAGGGTCGCCTGGCCGGGCAGATTGGCCACGCCGTGATGGGTGAGCTGCACGGGCGTGGTGTCGCGGCTGCGAAACGTCACCAGGAAATCCCCGGCCCGGGTCACGATGGAGATGACCGTGGTCCGGCCCTCCAGTTCTTCGTGGGACAGGCTGGCCCGGCGCTCGAAATCGCTCACGGACAGGGCCGAAAAGCCGAGATTGAAGGTGTATTCGCCCGGAGCCAGATCGAGCTTGAGATCAAAACGCGCCCGCAACACCGTGCCGTTCGGCGTGGCCAGGGCGTGGTCGCAGTCGAATTGCAGGGTGTTTTTGCCGAAAACGATCACGCGCTTGTCGTTTATCAGTTCCACCCCGGCCACGGCCACTTCCAGGTCGTGGCGCACGGCGTAGCGGCAAAAAATCGAGACCGTCTCGCCCTGCTCGAAGCTGCGGCAGGGTTGGCCCGAGGCGTCGCACACGGCCACGTGGGTGCAGCCGGCCCAGTCGTTTTCGGCCACGGCCGCGCCGGAAAGATCAAGGAAGGCGTCCTGGGCCGGCCAGCCGTCGCCGTCCTGGCCTTCGGGCGGCAGGTCGAGATTTCGCGACGCGTCGCCAAGGGATGTCGGCACGTAGTCGCCGCCGCCGACCATGTAGCGTTTGACCGCCGCCGCCGCGTCGCCGAGATAGCCCACCCGGCCGTGTTCGAGGAGCAGTCCCCGCCGGCAGAACTGGGCCACGTCGTTCATGGCGTGGGAAACGAGCACCACCACCGTGCCTTGAGCCAGGAGTCCTTCCAGGCGCTTGTAGCATTTCTGGCGGAAAAAGACGTCGCCCACGGCCAAGGCCTCGTCGATGATAAGGACGTCCGGGGTGAGGCTCGTGGTCACGGCAAAGGCCAGGCGCAAGAACATGCCGCTGGAATAGGTGCGCACCGGCTGGTCGAAGTGCGGCCCGATGTCGGCAAAGGCCGCGATGTCGTCCATGCGGGCCAGGGCCTCGGCCCGGGGGATGCCCAGCACGGCGGCGTTGACAAAGACGTTTTGCCGGCCGGTAAATTCCGGCTTAAACCCGGAACCGAGTTCCAGAAGCGCCGTGGTGCGCTCGGGCAGGATGGCCTCGCCGCCGGTCGGCTCCAGCACGCCGGCCAGGATTTGCAGCAGGGTCGATTTGCCGGCTCCGTTCTTGCCGATGATGCCAAAGGATTCGCCGGGCGAGACAGTAAATGACACGTCGCGAAGGGCCCAGTGCTCGCGGTAAAGCTTCTTGCCGCCGGGCACGAGCATCTGGCGCAGCCGGTCCTGGGGCCGGGCGTAGAGCTCGTACATCTTGGAGACGTTTCGCACGTCGATGACCGGGGTCTCAGACGACATCGGCAAAAAGCCTCTTCACATTGGTAAAAAAGGAGTACCCGGCCAGCATGACCACGGCGCAAATGACGGTGGTCAGCCCCAGGGCCGGCCAGTCCGGCATCTGACCATAAATAATGGTCCGGCGCAGGTGGTCCACCACGGGATGCAGCGGATTAAGCGCCAAAAGGTCCCGGTACGGCTCGGGCACGGCCGAGAGCGGATAGAGGATGGGGGTGGCGAAAAACAGCAGCTGCACAACCACGCCGATGATGTTGCCCAGGTCCTTGAGAAACACCCCCACCGGGGCCAGCAGCCAACACAGCCCCAAAGTCAGCATGGCCAGGGGGATGTAGGCCAGGGGGGCCAAAAGTGCGGTCGGGTGCAAGGCTCCGGTGGTGACCAGCACCCCCAGGACCACCAGGGACAGGGCGGCCAGGGATTCCAGGCAGGCGGCCAGCACCAGCCCCACCGGCAGGATCTCCAGGGGAAACTGGACTTTTTTGATGAAATTGACGTTTTCCGAAAGAAGTCTCGGCGCGCGGTTCACACTGCCCGAAAAGACCTCAAAGGCCGTCAGCCCGGCGAACAGGATCAGGGCGTAACCGGCAACGCCGCCGTCAGCCCCGGCCCAGGAGGGCTTGAAGACCACCGAGAACACGAAGGTGTAGACGGCCAGGGTCGCCAGGGGGGAAACGAGGCTCCACAGCGCCCCGAGCTGGGCCCCGTGGTAGCGCGAGGCGAACTCGATGCGGGTAAAAGCGGCCAAAAGCTCGCGACGACGCCAAAAGGCCCGGGCAAAGGCCACCGGACCGAGGTTCGCGGCTAGGCCGGCCCACAAGGAGCCGGCCCGGGGCCGCCGCACGACCATGACCTTGGATTGCGTATACATGGAGCCGGTTGCATATTCGATGGAATTGACGCATGTCAACGCATCCGACACGCCCCGCAACCTCCCAAGCCAAGCGGACCTTCATGCGCATCACCATTGACGCCAGTTCCTTGTCCTATCCCAAACGCACCGGCATCGGCCGTTGTCTGGAATCCGTCCTGCCCCATCTGGCGTCCCTGGCCCAGGCGCGCGGCGACAGCCTGACCCTTATCTCGGGCCAGCCCGTGGTCAACGCCGCCGCCCTGGCCCTGATCGAGGCCGGAGCCGTCCGCGCCGCCACGGTCAACGTCCCCTCGCTCTACGCCTGGCAACAGGCCGGCATGGCCTGGCAGACGAAAGAAGTCGGCAGCGACGTGCACTACGCCCCGGACGGCCTGCTGCCCGTCGGCTTTACCGGCCGTAGCCTCGGCGTGGTCAACGACGTCCTGTGGAAGCGCATCCCCGAGACCCTGCCGCGCCACATCCGCTGGGTGTTCGCCTTGCGCCAGCGGGCCAGCCTGGAAAACCTCACCATACCGCTCTCGCTTTCGGCCTTCACCCGGGCCGAGGCCCTGGCCCTGTACGGCGAGGCGGCGGCTCGCATCCGCCCGACCAGCCTTTGCGCCGTGGACCACCACCGTTTCCGCCCGGCCCAGCCCGCCGATACGGGTGATGCTGGCGATATCGCTTCCCTGGCCGATTTCCGCGCCCGCCACGGCCTGCCGGAGGCCTTTTTCCTGTGCGTGGGCAACCTCATGGCCCACAAAAATCTCACCGTGGCCCTACGGGCTATGGCCCGGCTGCCCGAGGATGCCGTGTTGGCCGTGGTCGGCCACGGCGATCCTGGCGCACTGAGCGTAGCTGCCCTGGCGGCCAGCCTGTCCCCGGGCCGAGTGCGCTGCCTGGGCTATCTGCCCGACGACGATCTGCCCCTGGCCTACCGGGCCGCCGCCGCTTTCGTCTTTCCCTCGCGCTACGAAGGCTTCGGGCTGCCGCTGCTCGAAGCCATGGCCAGCGGCACGCCCGTGGCCTATGCCGAGGCCGCCTCCCTGCCCGAAGCCGCCGGCGGAGCCGGCCTGCCCTTCGCCCCGGACGACGACGCCGCCCTGGCCTCCATCCTGACCCGGCTTATGGCCGACCTCGACCTTCGCCGAGAGCAGATCGCCCTGGGCCTGGCCCGGGCCGCTGCCTTCTCCTGGCAGGACTGCGCCCAAAATGTCTTTGACGCCCTCATCGAGGCCGCCGGGGAAAGCGACAAGCGGCCCAAGGTCACCATCGTCACCCCATCGTACAATCAGGCCGTCTATCTGGAGCAGACGCTGACCTCCGTGGCCGGCCAGCAAAACGTGGCTGTGGAGCATATCGTCCTCGACGGCGGCTCCACCGACGCCACCCCCGACATCTTGTTGGCCTGGGACGGCCGGTTGGCGTTCTCGCGCTCGGCCAAGGACGACGGCCAGACCGCCGCCCTGGCCGAAGGCTTTGCCCGGGCCACGGGCGAGGTGTTGGGGTGGCTCAATTCCGACGACTGGCTGTGGTCCGACGACGCGCTTCGCGCCGTGGCCGAGGCCTTCGCCAAGCACCCCGACGCGGTCATGGTCACCGGCGACACCGTGCTGACCGACGCCGAGGGCAAGCCCGTCATGATCGACATGGTGCTGCCCTCCTCGCGCCAGATGCGCTACACCATGGCCGTGCCCCAGCAATCGACCTTTTTCCGCAAATCCGCCTACGAGGCGGCCGGCGGCATGGACACGACTTTTTCCTACTGCATGGACTTCGACCTGTTCGAGCGGATAAGCCGCCAGGGTCGCATCGTGCGCCTGCCCAAGGTGCTGGCCGCCTTCCGCCTGCACCCCTCGGCCAAGACCGCCACCTGGCAGGAGGTCTTTCGCCGCGACGTGGCCGCCTGCCAGCACCGCCACGGCTCCGGGTTCCTGCATGAACTCAAAATCAAGCTCGTGACCCTGGAAGTGCGTCTGGGTTCGGTCCTGGCCCAGCTTGGCGCCATCGCCAAGGGCCGGCCGTTGCCCAGCCACGTCAATTGCCGCCTGGAACCCCTGCGTGCCTATGCCCGCAAAAAACACGGTCTGGCCGGATAGCCCATGCGCATCGCCGTCAACGCCCGCACCCTGGCCTATCCCTCCGGCGGCCCCAAGGAATATCTCTTAAGCCTCATGCGGGCCATGCTCGACCTGGACGCCGGCCACGACTTCACACTTTTTTATTCCGATCCCAAGGACGTGGGCACCTTCCCCGAGGCCGAGGAAATCGTCCTGCCCACGGCCAACCGGCTGGCCTTCGACTGGCTGGCCCTGCCCCTGACCCTGCGCCGCCGCCGCTTCGACGCCGCCTTTTTCCCCTCGTCCAACATGCCCCCCGGCATTCCCTGCCCGGCCGTGGTGGCCATGCTCGACCTCGGCTACTTCCACCCGACGCTCTCCATGTACCGGGCCGCCGACACCTGCTACATGAAGTTCGCCATCCGCTACAGCGCCAGGCGCGCCGAGCGTCTGGTCGCCATCTCCGACTACACCCGGCGCGACGTCCTGCGCCTGACCCGGGCCAGGTCCGAACACGTCGCCGTCACCCACCTCGCCTGCGACCCCATGTACAAGGCCCCGGTAACTGACGACGCCCTGGCCCGCTTCCGCAGCGACCGGGACCTGCCCCAGGATTTCATTCTCTACAGCGGCAACGTCTCGCCGCGAAAAAACTTGCCCGTGCTCCTGGCCGCCTACGCCCGACTGGCTGACCGGACCTCTTGCGATCTGGTCCTCACCGGCGGCCTGGCCTGGAACGAAGATTTCAGCTCCCTGACGCGCCAACTCGGCCTGAACTCGCGGGTGCATCGCCTCGGCCATGTGCCGCGCGAGCACATGCCACTGCTCTACCGCTGCGCCAAGGCCCTGGCCTTCCCTTCACTCTTCGAAGGCTTCGGCCTGCCCATCCTCGAAGCCCAGGCCTGCGGCACGCCCGTGGTCTGCGCCAACGCCACCGCCCTGCCCGAAGTGGCCGGACGCGGCGCGCTGCTGGTCGATCCCGCCTCCATCGACGCCTGGACCCAGGCCCTCGCCCAGGTCCTTGCCGACGACGCCCTGCGCCGCACGCTCATCACCGAAGGCCACGCCAACGAAGCCCGCTTCACCTGGGAGCGCACCGCCCGCCAGACCCTCGCCAGCCTCGAAGCCGCTGCTGGGGGAGAGAAGACGTGCCTCCGGCGGCCGGGGGCCTGAGGCCCCCGGACCCCCCAACGAGAGAAAAAGTTAAAGGGGGGGCGACGGGGAGTGGTTCTTTGTCGGCTGGGAAGGCAACAAGGCTGGGTACGATGTTTGACGGCAACTAGCCTGCCCCCGCCACCCTGAATGGGGAGCGACGGTCTTGCAGGCCTTTTTAATTTACGGTATGAACAGTATCGTAATTAGCGCGCCTCCGGCCGCGGCAGCGGCCATACCATAGCGTCACCAAAGGAGAACGCCCCATGAGCAGAAAACGTATCGTCGTCATCGGCGGCACCGCCGCCGGCCCCAAGGCCGCCGCCCGGGCCAAACGCTTGGACGAAAACGCCGATGTCACCCTGCTGCAAAAAGCCCCCAACCTCTCCATGGCCTCCTGCGGCTACCCCTACTACGTCGCCGGCAGCGTCAAGGAGCGCGACAAACTCCTCGCCACCCCGGCCGGCGTGGTGCGCGATCCGGCCTTTTTCGCCGGGGCCAAGGGCGTGGCCGCCCTGACCGGCACAGAAGTCACGGCCATCGACCGCGCCGCCCATACCATCGCCTGGAAACGCGCCGCTTCCGGCGAGACCGGCCATCTCCCCTACGACAAGCTCATCATCGCCACCGGCTCCAGTCCCAAAATTCCGCCCATCCCGGGCCGCGAACTGGCCGGCGTCACGACGCTCGCCAGCCTGGAGGACGCCGACCTCCTGCGGGAAAAGGCCAAAGCCATGCCCGGCGGCCGGGCCGTCATCGTCGGCGGCGGGCTCATCGGCATGGAAACCTGCGAGGCCCTGACCGACGCCGGCCTGGCCGTCACCGTAGTCGAGGCCCTGCCCCAGATCCTCGGCTTCCTCGATCCCGAACTGGCGCTGCTTGTCGCCAACCACGCCAAGGCCAAGGGCGCGGCCGTGCTGACGGGCGTGGGCCTAAGCGAAATCCTCGGCGCGAACGGCGCGGTTTCGGGCGTGCGGCTGGCCGACGGCCGCGAACTGCCCTGCTCGCTCGTGGTGCTGGCCATCGGCGTGGCCCCCAACGTCGCCCTGGCCAAGGCCGCCGGCCTGGAACTTGGAGCCACCGGCGGCATCAAGATCGACGCCCACATGCGTACCTCCGACCCGGATATCTACGCCGCCGGCGACTGCGTGGAAGTGACCAATCGCCTGACCGGCCAGCCCATGCTGGCGCCCTACGGCGATCTGGCCAACCTCGAAGGCCGGGTGGCCGGCGAAAACGCCGCCCTGGGCGATACGGCGACCTTCCCCGGAACCATCGGCAGCGGCATCTGCAAGGTGTTCGATTTCGCCGCCGGCTCCACGGGCCTGTCCGAACGCCGGGCCAGGGAAGCCGGCATCGATGTCGTTTCGGCCGTCAACGCCGGTTCCGACATCCCGGGCTTCATGGGTGCCAAACTCCTCGTCTCCAAGATCGTGGCCGAAGCAAAAACCGGTCGTATCCTGGGCTTTTCCTGCGTCGGGCCGGGCAACGTCAACCGGCAGGTGGCCGAAATGGCCATGGCCATCCTCGGAGGCCTCACCGTGGACGATCTGGCCATGGCCGACCTGCCCTACGCGCCGCCCTACTCCCTGGCCATCGACCACGCCATCGCCTCGGCCCACATCCTCCAAAACAAGATGCGCGGACTTATGCGCAGCGTCGGCAACGGCGAAATCAAGGCCCGCCTCGACGCCGGGGACCGCCCCTTGCTCCTCGACGTGCGCGGCCCCAAGGAATTCGAGCGCACCCGCCTGGGCCTCGGCGAGACGCTCATTCCCGTGGGCCAATTGCGCAAACGCCTGGCCGAACTGCCCCAGGACAAGACCACGCCCATCGTGGCCTACTGCGGCGTGTCCATGCGGGCCTACGAGGCCCAGCGGATGCTCCTGGCCGCCGGCTACGACAACGTCACGGTCATGGAAGGCGGCCTGGCCGCCTGGCCGTTCGCGCGCGAGAAGTAGGTAAAAGTAAAGAGAGACAAAGAGGAAGATGCCTCCGGCGGCCGGGGGCCTGAGGCCCCCGGACCCCCCAGTTGGAGAAAAGTGTTAGGGGGTTTTCGACGCTGATTGGTTGTCTGCCCGGTCGGCAAGTCAAAGAGCATGAGGTACAATGCTGTTGCTTCGGCGGCCGGGAAAGGGGTTTCCCCTCTCCCGGCCCCTCTTTGTGGGGGCGAGGGTTACGAGCGCGACAAGCGCGGCTGTTTCGGCTACACCGGGCAAAACGTTTCGGAGCCGCGCCCATGAAAAGCTTTCGCAAGGAACTGTGGTTCAACGTCCCAGCCCGCCGTGGATTCGTCAACATCACCCGCGACGTCGAGGCCTGCCTCAAGGAATCCTGCGTCACCGAAGGCCTGTGCCTGGTCAACGCCATGCACATCACGGCCTCGGTATTTATCAACGACGATGAATCCGGGCTGCACCATGACTACGAAGTCTGGTTGGAAAAGCTCGCCCCCCATGAACCCGTGTCTGGCTACCGCCACAACGTCGGCGAGGACAATGCCGACGCCCACATGAAACGCCAGATCATGGGCCGCGAGGTCGTGGTGGCCATAACCCAGGGCCGCCTGGATTTCGGCACCTGGGAACGCATCTTCTACGGCGAGTTCGACGGCCGGCGCAAAAAACGCGTGCTGGTCAAGATCATCGGGGAATAGTCCCGCCCACCTGCAGCGACATTGCCCCTATGATCCTTCGCCCGCTTCCGTTTGCCCTATGAATGCCCATCATGCCTCTTCAGTACACGGCCCTCGGCCCAACCCCGGCCGCAAGCACTGGATCGACTGGCTGCGGGCTATCGCCGCCTTTGCCGTGGTGGTCATCCATGTCACCGCGCCGCTCTACGCCCAAATCGCCGTCCTGCATCGCACCGACTGGTGGATCGCCAACGTCGTCAACTGCGCCGTGCGCTTTGCCGTGCCGCTTTTCGTCATGCTGGCCGGCGCGCTGCTGCTCGGCCGTAACGAGAACGCCGCCGCCTTCTACGGCAAACGCGCCGCCCGCCTGTTGCCCGCCTTTGCCTTCTGGAGCGTGTTTTATCTGCTCTTTGCCTGGGCCACGGGCGGCGACGGCCTGGATATGCGGGAGCGCTTCGTCAATGCCGTGCTGGTCACCGGCGCGACCTATTACCACCTCTGGTATCTGCCCATGTTTTTCGGGCTCATGCTCGTCCATCCCTTCTTAAACGCCTGGCTCATCGGCCGGCGGCCCGAACGGGCCGATCTGGTCGCCTTTTTCGCGGTGGTCGCTTTTTTCGCGGCCCTGCACCAGGCGGCGGAACTCATCGAAGCCATCAAGGGCCTGCGCCTGGAATGGGCCGGGGCCTTTGCCTGGTTCGTAGGCTGCTACGCGGCCGGCTACGTGCTCGAAACGCGCCTGAACCGGCGGTTGCCCAATGTGCTGCTGGTCAGCGTTTTTGTGGCCGTCGTGGCCGTCGGGGCGCTGGGCAATTTCGCCCTGGTCATGGCCACGGGACTAGTCCAGCGGCAGTATCTGCTGCCGGATGCCGGCGTCGCCGTCCTGGCCCTGACAGCGGCCTTGTTCTGTCTTTTCCGGCAAAACGCCGCATCGTTGCCCCAAAGCCGGTTCATTGCCGCGGCGGCCGAAGCGAGCTTTGGCGTCTACCTCATCCATCCGGTCTTTTTGTACGTCCTCGACCACGCCCTGCCCCTGCCTCAGCGAGGGGCGGCCTGGTACATTCCGTTGGCAGCGATGGGCGTCTTCCTCGCCTCCTTCGGGACCATCGCGGCCTTGCGCCGCATCCCGCTTTTTCGCTCCGTCTGCTGAGGCGCGGCCGCGCCGCCGCCTTACCGCCTCGCCCTCGACGACAAAGCCCGGACAACGGCGCGCCAACGTCGTTGCCCGGGCCTGTAAAAAAACGAAAAGTCATACCCCGTTATTTGGCGCTGGCGTAGAGCGTCTTGATGGACTCCCCGAGTTTCTGGGCCAGAGGCGAGGCGGCCATGCGGTCCATGACCACTTCAATGTAGGCTCCCGTGCCGCAGCTCTCGGCCTTGGCCATGGCCGCTTCCAGCTCGGCGTTGGTCGTGACCTTGGCGCAGTACCAGTCCGATAGCCCAAACGCGGCCGGCAGCTCGGCATACTTCCAGGGAGCCAAGTCGTTGTAGGAACTCATGGGGTTCTTGCACAGCAGGCGCTCGATCAGATAGCCGTCGTTGTTGAGGCAAAAGACGATGGGCTTGAGCCCATGCAGGCCGAACTGCCCGAGTTCCTGCACGGTCATCTGGTGCGCGCCCTCGCCGGTGAAAAGCAGCGTGCGGCGATCCGGCGCGCCAAGGGCCGCGCCAAAGGCGGCCGGCGTGGCCCAGCCGATGGCTCCCCACAAGGTCTGGTTGAAAAATTCCGCCCCCTCGGGCATCAGCGCAAACCCCAGGCCCATGGACACCGTGCCGGTCTCGGCCATGACGATGTCGCCGGGACGCAGGAATTTCTCCCAACGCGGATAGAGGTAGTCCGGGGTGATGGGATCACCCGGCGCGCCCTTGGGCTCGCCCAGGCCCTTGGCCCGGGGGTGGCTGATGGTCTTGGCCGGCAAAAGGCGGTCCAGCCCGGCCAGGACGTCACGCATTTCGACGTTGGGGAAGGTGGCGTAACCCACCCGCACCTCGTGCTGCATGACAGCGATCATGCGGCTTTGGTCGATGTGGGCGGTAAAAGCGCCAGTGTTGAAATCACTCCAGTGCGCCCCGAGGTTGAGCACCAGATCGCAGCCTTCGACGAAATCGCGCACTTCCGGGTTCATGATGCGCCCGTCGTAGAGTCCGACATAGCCGGGCAGCGTCTCGTCCAGGGCCGTTTTGTCCATGAACATGGTGGCAAAGGGCAACCCGGTCCGCTCCAGCAACTCCCGGGCGGTCTGGCGCAGCCCGAGCCGGGCGATGAGGTAGCCGGCCAGGACCACGGCCGTGCCGGCCCCGGCGAATTTCTCGGCCATGGCCTCCAGGCAGGCGGCCAGGACGGCCGGGTCGCTTACCGGCGCTTCCGGGGCGCAGACGTACTCCCCGGGCAGGGCCTTGTTGGCCTGGTCCTGGGGCAGGGCCATGTAGACCGGCCGATTGCGGGTCAGCCCCGCCTCGATGCAGCGTTCGATCTGGCAGGCGGCGTTTTCAGCCGTCAAAATGGCGCTGGCGCAGGCCACGGGCTTGGCCATGGCGGCAAAGGCGTCGAACTGGCCGTCGCCCAGGGTGTGGTGGACCACCCGGCCCAGGCGCTGGGTGGAGATGCTGGGCATCCCGACCAGATGGAACACGGGCAGATGTTCGGTGTAGGAGCCGGCCACGCCGCAGATGGCCGACAGCTCGCCCACGCCGTAGGTGGTGCACAGCGCGGCCTTGCCGCGCACCCGGGCATAGCCGTCGGCGGCGTAGGCGGCGTTGAGTTCGTTGGTGCAGCCGATCCAGCGCATGTCCGGATCGTCGTCAATGGCGTCGTTTAAGGCAAAGGAGAAATCGCCGGGTACGCCAAAGACGTCGGTGACGCCGATGGCCTTGAGGCGCGACATGAGCAGTTCGATGACGGTCTGGGGCATGGAAATCCTCCGCTGGATACGGCTTAAAGTGATCGGTGCCGGGCCTCAGGCTACACCAATTCCCGTGCGGCCGGCCAGGGCCCGGCCCACGGCCTCGCGCAACAGGCCCACGTCCACGGGCTTGGACAGGTAATCGTTCATGCCGCAGGCGAGATAGCGCTCCTTGTCGCCCTCCAGGGCGTGGGCGGTGACGGCGATGATGGGCACATGCCGGTCAACGCCCGGATGCGCGCCTTGCCGGATGCGCCGGGCCGCCTCGTCGCCGCTTAGGCGCGGCATCTGGATATCCATGAGCACCACATCAAAGGAATGCGCGGCCAGGGCGTCCAGAGCCAGATCGCCGTCTTCCACGGCCTCGACCGTATAGCCCATTTTGCCGAGCATGACGACCGTGGCCAGACGGTTGACGGCGTCGTCCTCGACCACCAGCACCCGGGCCGGGCCTTCCGGCGTTTTCGCCTGCCGCGCCTTGACCACAGCGTCCTTTGGGGCTTGCTCCAGTTTGCATGGCAGGGAAAAATCGATGCGGGTGCCCACGCCCACCCGGCTTTCCACGGCGAGAAAACCACCAAGCAGGGTCAACAGGCGTTTGACGATGCCAAGCCCCAGGCCCGTGCCGCCAAAGCGCCGGGTCAGGGAGCCGTCGGCCTGGGTGAAAGGCTCGAACACGTCGTCGAGCTTCTCCTCGGGCATCCCGATGCCGGTGTCGGCCACGGTGAAAAGGAGCACCGCCGCCTGGCCGCGCTGCGAAGCCAGGGCGATGTCCAGGCGCACCGAACCGGCCTGGGTGAATTTGATTGCGTTGCCGACCAGATTAAACAGTATCTGGCGCAGTCGCGCGCCGTCCGTCAGCACTCGGGCCGGCACATCCGGGGCCACGACCAGCCCGGCGTCAATCCCCCTGGCCCGACATTCGATGGAAAGCGCCCCAAGCACATCGGCCGTCACGTCGCGTACGTCCACGGGCGTGGATTTGATGACCATGGCTCCGGCTTCCAGCAGGCTGAAATCGAGGATGTCGCCGAGCACCCTGGTCAGCCCCCGGCCGCATTTGAGGGCCGTGGTCACGTAGCCGGCCTCCTCGCGGCCGAGAGGCGCTGTTTCAAGAAGCTGGAGCATCCCGAGCACCCCATTGAGGGGGGTTCGGATCTCGTGGCTGATGTTGGCGAGAAACTCGCTTTTGGATTGGCTGGCCGTCTCGGCCACAACCATGGCCCGGCGCAGATCGCCCTCGATGCGCTTAAGGGCGCTGACATCGAAGTAAAAGCCGTCAAAGAGCACCACCCGCCCGCTTCCCGGGCGCGGCGCGGCCCGGAACTGGCCCCAAATCACGCCGCCGTCCGGAGCCAAGATACGGGCCTGAACATCGAACGGCTCGCCCGTGGCCATGCTCTGGATCTCGGCCTGGCGCAGGCGCTCGCGGTCGTCTTCAACAATGCTGGCAAAGACCAGCTCGGCGTCGGCCAGGGCCAGGGCCACGGGCAGCCCCAGGATGCGTTCCAGGCCCTGACTCACGTAGAGGAAGCGGTGGTTGCCGGCCGAGTCCACCTCCAGGGTGTAGATGACGCCATCGGGAAGGTTGTCGCCCAGGCTGCGCAGCATGGCCTCGCGGCCGCGAAGCGCCTCCTCTTCGCGGCGCAGCTCGGTGATGTCCCGGCAGATGTCCAGGCGCACCGTGGCCTCGCCCAGGCGAAACCGCCCGGACTTGACGGAAACCAGGCGCTCGTCGCCGGCGGCCGTACGCATCCGGGTTTCCCGGATGGTGGTGAGGCTGCCGTTTTGACCAAGCACCGAGGCCGGGGCGTCGTCGTCGGCCGGGTCGGTGAGGCCCACGGCCTCGGTGGTGCGGCCGATGAGGGTTTCCGGCGGGTAGCCCCATTCGGCGGCCAAGGCCCGGTTGCAGTCGAGGATGCGTCCCGTGTCGTCGTCGACGACCAGGATGGCGTCGCGGGCCTGATCGAACAGGCTGCGGTATTTGTCTTCGCTGGCCAGCATGGCCTGTTCGGCCTTGCGGCGGCGGGAGCCGGCGATGGCCAAGCTCGCGGCCAGAAAGGCCAGGAAGGATATCCAGGCGAAAAAGAGGATGTTGTTGAGGCGGGTTTGCCGGCTGGCGGCGGCGTCCATGCACCTGCGCACGGTTTCGCTCAGGGCGTCGGCCTGTTTTTCCAGGGCGGCGAAGGCGGCCTGACGCTCGACGCCCAGCCACGCTCTGTTGTCAGACACGGCCGCCATGCCCTGCATGGCCAGCTCCCGAAACGCGGCAATGGAGGCGGCGTAACGATCCAGGTTTTGAATAAACGGTTCACGCTCGGCCTGCCCCTCCCCCACAGCCTCGGCCTTGCCCATGGCCCGAGCAATATCGCGGCAGCTCTCCAGGGCCTGATCGAAGAACGCTTCCACGTCCGGAACGCGCACATGCCGCTCGCCGGCCATGTATCGCTCCACACCCAGGTAGGCTTTGACCGTATCGGCCCGCGCGTGCTGCAATTCTTCCAATACCGGCGGATAGGCTTCGAAGTTCTCCCGCCAGGAAACATTGGTCCACCACAACAGCAGGCCGGTCAACAAGGCGGCCATGGCCATGGCGTAGAGGTGCAAGTCGATCCAGCCGTTCGCGCCGGCCCGACGGTCGAGGGGCATGACGGCAAGGCTCATCGCGACAGGCTCCAGAGCGGCAGGTTTTGCCGCCCAAAGCCCAGGGGCTCGATGCGGGCAGCCAAGCCTTGAGAACCGACCACATCGCGCAGGGCATCGTTGACGGCCTCGGCCAGCCGGGCGTCGGCCTTGCGCAGGGCAAAGGCGCTCTCCCCGGCCGGCAGGGCCGCCGGCTGGACAAAGGGCTTGGCCTCTTCGGCCTCGCCCTGGCTCTCGCCGGCCAGCCAGCGCACGGTGGGGCCGGAGAGGGCCAGGCAGTCGGCCCGTCCCGAACGCACGGCGGCCAGTCCCGCGCCAGGGTCAGGAACGACGAACAGGCGTTGTCTGGGCAGGCCCATGGCGAGCAAGGCGGTTTCTTCAACGGAGCCGTCGAGAACGGCGGCGACGGCGTCCGGGGCCGCCGCGACGTCTTCGTAGGAGGCCAGTTTCCGGGGATTGCCCTGCCGCACCAAAAGGCTCTGGCCGACCCGGGCGTAAGGCAGGCTGAAAAGCACCCGCCCAGCCCGTTCGGAGGTGATGAAAAGGCCGTTGGCGAGCAGGTCGATTTGTCCGGCTTCCAGGGCGGCCAGGGCCTGGCCGAAATCCAGCAGCACCCAGCGGATGCGCGGGGCGCCAAGCCGGGCCAGCACGGCCTTGGCGGTCTCCGGCCCGACGCCCGTGACCTCGCCGGCCGGCGTACGGAAGGCGTAGGGCGGCTCGCTGGAATACCCCACCCGGATCTCCCCGCCGGCCCAGGGCGGCGACGGCTGGACGGAACCGGAACGGAGATAGACCAGGGCCAGGAGCGTGCCCGCGGCGAAAAACAGCGTTACGGCGATGTAGCCCCAGATTTTGTTCATGCGCCCGCCAGGGTGACGGTTGGGACATGCCGACCCGCCAACGACAAGCGGGCCTTTGCTATCCTCCACCCTATACACGGCAGGCGTATCCTAGGCAACGCCTCCCTGGCCAACCAGCGGCAGTGGCCAACCAACAACGATGGACAACCGGACCTTGCAACGCTTAAAAGAACATAAAAAGGCCGCGCCATCGGCCCCACAAGGAGACGGCCATGCCCATCGACCTGCGCTGTTTCGCCACCCTGGCCCCGCTCATGCCGGCCAATGCCGGCGCGTTTCCCATCGCCCCCGGGGAGACCGCCCTGGAACTGGTCCGACGTCTGGACATTCCCCTGGAAGAAATCAAGCTCGTGTTCGTCAACGGCGCGGCCGCGTCCCTGGACACCGTGCTGGCCGACGGCGACCGGGTCGGCATCTTTCCGCCCGTGGGCGGCGGCTGAGCCGCGCCGCCCTTCCGGGCCTCGGCGCGCTCCTCTTTGACGCATTGCTCGGGCTCGACGGACGCGCCGTCTGAAGCGCTCGCCCCGTCAGGCAAGCGGCCGCGCGTTTTGAAGCGGCTTTGCCGCAACGGCGCTGCGCCGCTGTGGCCGCCGGTCCTCGGGCCTTTTGGTCGTTCGGCCTTAGTAACGCGGCCGACCGGCCTGCCAGGCGGCATAAGCGGCCAGCCCCATTTCGGCCATGCGCCGGTTGTTGTCGCGCCAGCGCTCGGCCAGACCCGGCGGCAGCCCTGGATCGCAGCCGGCGAAGTCCGGGCACTGGAAGCAATAGCCCACGCCCCGCTCCCGGGTGCAGTCCTTGACCCGGCAGTCGCCCAGCAGACAGTTGCCCGTGCGGCAGCCCGAGCAGCCGCCCTTGCCCAGGCGTTCAAGGACCCCCTCGAAAGCGGCGTAGGCGTCAAACACCGGATCGAGCCGGGCAAAAAAGGCCGCCCGCTGGCCAAAGCCGCCCAGTTCCCGGGCCAGCTCCCGGGACAGCCGGCCGATGGGGCTGTCCGGGTTGTCCAGGCAACGGCCGCAGTCCAGGCCGCACGGGGCGATGCGCTCTTGCAACGCGGCTTCTTCGGTCATGTCCATACTCCTTCGGTCTTGATTCATCCTCACGGCCACGCCGGCCCGAGGCGCTTTGCCCCAGCGCGGTGCGCCGGCATCCCGGTCCAGGGTCGCCGACGCGCCTTTATCCCCAAAACACGGCGCAGCCCACAAACGCCAGCCCGACCAGGGCCGGCCGGGTCCAGGCCCGGCGGCCGCACAGCCTGGTTGCCCCCAGACAGACGAAAATCGGCAGGATAGCGCACACGGCGATCTTGACCACTACCGGCACGGCCGTGCCGCACAGCCAGTACTGCAGCACCACCACCGGCGGGAAGTGGTACAGGTACAAATCAAACGACGTCCGTGACAAGCCCGGCCGCCGCCAGAACGCCCCGGCCCTGGCCCGGCCGACAAGCGCCACGGCCAGGGCCGTGGCGGCCAGGGCGAAAGCCGTGCGGGCCAGACCATGGACCAGGGCCAGCGGGACAGAGGGCGCGCCGGACGCCCAGGCCTGCATGGCCTCGCCGCCGGTCCTGGCCATGGCCGCCAGGGTGAAAATAAACGCCAGCCCCCAGCCCCAGGGCCGACCGGGCAGGCCGTGATCGGGCGACCAGCCGCGCTTCCAGACAGACGCGCCGAGCAGGAACAATCCGGCATAAAGTGGCAGCCTCGTGGGCTGGAACACCAGAAACGGCCCCAACCTGGCCCAGGCTGGGTCCGGGCAGGCCATCTGTCCGGCTCCGGCCGCCAGGCCGACGCCCGGGGCCAGCAGGCCAATACGGCCCAAGCTCCACCCCCCCCAACTCCCACGCAGCGTCAGCCCGGGCCCGACCGCCAGCCGCGCACCGGCCACAACCAGGCAAAAAACGAACAACATGGCCAAAAACCACAGATGAAACGACCACAGAAGCGTCTGGGACACCTTGGCGGCGTCGGCGCTGGCGAAAAGCAGGAAACGCCAATCCAGGGCCGTTGGCGCAAGAGCCAGCCAGTGGGCGAAAAAGCCATCCAGGCCGCCTTTGTCGCGGTAATCGACATAAGCGATGATCGGGCAGAAAAATAATGTCAGCCCGACAAGCGGCACGACGAGCCGCCTGGCCCGGCCGGCCAGAAAGCCGCCCAGGCCGCGCCGGCCAAGGGACGGCAGAACGAAATACCCGGCCACGGCGAAAAGCAGCGGCATGGTCGCGCCGTCGCAGATCAGCAAGATGAGGTCTGCCAGGGCGCTCTTGGCCGGATCGCGCACATACCACCAGGGCACATAGGCGCTGTAGGCCACGGCGGCGTGCTGGAGCACCACGGCCAGGACGCCGGTCAGCCGTAGGGCGTCAAGCTGCCAAAATCTCTCCGTGGCCTGCTTGTTTGAGATCACGTCGCGCCTCCTTGGCGGGCTTGCCCAACGGCCCGAAGTCCGGCCAGGGCGTGGCGGAAGCACTGCTCGGCAAACACCGGCCAATGCTCGGCCATGGGCGGATGCTCGGGCACGATGCGCTGATGGTTTTGCCACAGCAAGGCCTGATACAGGCAGGGTCCCAGGACGCAGGACATCATGGCCACCAGGGTCGTGACGGGCGCGTCCGGGCCGGCGAATTCGGCCATGAGCCCCAGCATGGCCAGGGTCTGGGGCCGGCTGTGGCGCTCGGCCATGTCGCCGAGAAAGGGCGTGGGGTTGGCCAGTTCCATGGCCCACAGGCGCAGGAAAGCGTCGCCGACCTCGCCGTGGGCAAAAAGCACCTGGCAATACACCTCAATAAGCAGCCGCAAACGCTCCTCGGGGCCGTCCCCGGCCTTGGCCTCGTCCAGCAGGCGCTGGCGGAACCGCTGGTCGGCTGCGGTAAAAAGCACCTCCAGCACGGCCTGATACAGCTTGTCCTTGCCGCCGTAATAATACTGCACGGCGCTGACGTTGACACCGCCGGCCTCCTGGCACACGGCCCGCACGGTGGCCCCTTTGTAGCCCTTGGCGGCAAAGGTCCGCAGGGCGGCCCAAAAAAGCTTATCCTTGATCCCGACCTCGCTGGCGTCCATGACCCCTCCGAAAACATTTGTTTCAAACAATTGTTTGCAACCAGTGCCCAAAAGCCACGACCTCGTCAAGGGGGGGAAGTCGTCCCGCATCGCCAAACCCCAAGCCCGGGGTCGGGCCGCTTTTCCTTGCCAAGAGCCGATCCGTCACTTATTTGAAACACTAGCGGCAGTGTCTGGAATGTGGCTTGGCGCGTGGCGCGCCCTGGAGAGTTTGTGATCGCGGAACGAGACTTGCATAAAAATGGGGGAAGCATGGACAAATTGACACCCCCCTCCAGCAGCACGACAGCGACGCGCGGCAGCGTCATCGTGGCCGTCATCGGCGCGATCATCGTCCTGGGTGTGTTGGCGGCGGCCATCCAGAAGCAGTTCGGCACGTCGTCGAGTTCCGTGGTGACGGAAAACCGGGCCGACAGCGCCACCTATGCCGCCTATTCCGGTCTCGCTTTCGCGGCGGCGCAAAACGACAGCGCCCTTGCGGCCATGCACACGGCCGGGGCCACCAACTACACCCTGGCCACCGGCCTCACCTTCAATCTGACCGTGGGGGCGAAAAATACTGGAACTGGAAAATATCCGGTAAGCGTCATCGGCACGGCCAACCCTGGCGCAGGCTATGAAGCCAACGCCTACATGTCGGCTTCCATCACGCCGGTCTCTTCGGGCGGCGGTGAAGATGACGGAGGCGTGTCGGATTACGTCATGTCATCAGGCGGCACGGCCAAAGTGGCCGGCTATGTGGCCGGCGACGTCCTGGCCAACACCGTCACCCTGCAAGGCGGTTCCACCGTGGCCGGATCCCTCACCACCACATCGACCACCACGCCGCTGGTCATCAGCGGCGGCGTCACCGTGGGCGGCACGGGAGAGGTCATCTGTTCCAATTCGAGCATCACGGTGAGCGGCGGCTCCGACGTGGTCAACGGGACGCTCTATTCCCAGGGCGACGTGACCATCGACGGCGGGGCCACGGTCAACGGCGACATCTACGCCAAGGGCAGCGTGACCGTCAGCGGCGGCTCCACCGTCAACGGCAACATCCACAGCCAAGCCTCGGTCAGCCTGACCAGCGCCAAGATCGGTTCTTCCACGGTCAAGCGCTTCATCTACGCGGCCGGCACGGTGACGGCCACCGGCGGCTCGACCATCTATGTGGACATCCACAGCCAGACCAACATCGCCCTGCAAAACATCACCGTCTACGGCAACATGTACGCCAAGACCGGCGTCACTACCCAGCAATACCTGACCCACCTCTACGGCAACATCTACACGAACCCGACCGCGCCGACAGCGCCGGTGGCCTGCGCCAGCTACACCGCGCCCACAGCGCCGATATTTACGGCTTCAACGGCCCGGAATATTACCAGCCAGACCACCATAACGGCGGGAAACTACTACTATACCTCGTTTAGCACAAATTGGATCGACCTCTGCCTCGACGTTTCCGGCGGCGACATCAACATCTTTGTCTCGGGGAATGCCTCCAGTAACGCCACTATCTACGTTAAAACGTCAACATCGGGAAACTGCTTCACCAACAGCAACAAGATGAACAGCATTGACGAAACATTTTCCGCCTCAGCCGCCAAGGTCTTCCTCTACACGGGGGGAACCTTCACCCTGGGCGGCGGCGTGGACTGGTTCGGCACGGTGCTGGCAAACGGCAACATCTATCCCGGCGGCGGCTCTTCCATCATCGGTTCGCTGCACAGCATCAACGGCTCGGTCAACCCCAACAGCACCTGGTACGAGATCAAGTACGTCCAGTCGAACTACCTGAGCAGCCACTAAGGCTTGCCTGCGGCATCCAATGAAAAAGGCCGGAATATCCCGGCCTTTTTCATGAGAAGCCACTTGGCGTTTACGCTTGATGATGGGCCAAGGCGTTTGCCCCTGGCGCGCAGCGAACAAGGCTGCGTGCCCTTTTCACGGCTATCCGGCTTTTGAGACCTTGTGGCTTCAAGGCCCGCTCAAGCGAGCACTGTGCGCCGCACGGGCCTACACGCCCATGATGTTATAGCCGGAATCGACGAAAATCACCTCGCCCGTGGTGCCCGACGACAGGTCCGAGGCCAAGTACAGGGCGCAGCGGCCGATATCCTCCAGGGTGATGTTGCGCCCCAGCGGGGAACGGTTCTCAATGGTCTCCAGGATGGTGCGGAAACCATGAATGGCAGAAGCGGCCATGGTCTTGACCGGGCCGGCGCTGATGGCGTTGATGCGCACGCCGCGCTTGCCGAGGTCCACGGCCAGATAGCGCACGCTGGCTTCCAGGGCCGACTTGGCCACGCCCATGGCGTTGTAGTTGGCCACGACCCGGCCCGAGCCGTAGTAGCTCAGCGTCATGACCGAGGAGCCGGGGGTGAAAAGCGGCTCAAAGGCCCGGCACAAGGCGACCAGGGAAAAGGCGGAAACGTCAAGAGCCACGCGGAAGCCCTCGCGGCTGGTGTCGATGAACCGGCCGGCCAGGTCCTCGCGGTTGGCGTAGGCGATGGAATGGACCAGGCAGTCCACGCCGCCGAGCTTTTCGCCGACGAACCGGGTCGCTTCGGCGATTTCCTCGTCGCTGGAGACGTTGCACTGGAAGATGCACTCGGCCCCGAGTTCGGCGGCGATGGGTTCGATGCGCTTGCGGATGGGTTCGGCGGCGTAGCCAAGGGCCAGCCTGGCCCCCTGCTCGCGCAGGACCTTGGCGATGCCGTAGGCGATGCTGCGTTCGTTGACCACGCCGAAAATCACGACTTTTTTATCCCGCATCAGCATGGGTTTCTCCTTGCCGGGACGCCCGGCGTTATGCCTCTGGGGCGGCTGAGGCCGCCCACATGCGGCGTGTCATCCCAGGCTCCAGAACTGTATCACACTCCCGACCGCCGCCCCACCAACGCCCCCCTTGACCTAGGTGGGGTTTCCAAAGGGGCTCAGCCTCTTTGGCCGCCGGGGGCATTCCCCCGCTTCTCCCCGTCTTCGCCTACTGCCGGGTCTCGGCCTCACGGATAAGCCCGGACAGCAGCAGATCCAGGGCACGGTTCACGCGTTCGCGGTCGGCGTCGTCGTAGAGGTTAAGCCCGCCGAAGACGCCGCTTTGGCGGGAGCGCACGGTCAAGAAGATGGCCGCGCCGCCGAGCACGGCCACGATGGCCGTCAGGTCCAGGCTTTCGGGCACGTCGCCGGTGACAGACTCGAAAAATTCCAGAGCCGAGCGCACGCGGGGGTATTCCAACAGCCGGGTGTAGCGGTTGCGGGACATGAGTTCCCAGGCCAGGATGTCCAGGGTGCGCGGCCGGGCGAGCAGGCCCCGGATGGTGGCCTTGAAGAAATGGGCCAGCTGGGCGCGCGGCGGCATGGCGGCGAAACGCTCTGCCACGTCCTCGCGCAGTTCGTCCACGGTGGGCCAAAAAGCCGAGGACTGGCCAAAGGCCGTGACCACGTCGTCGAAGTCCTGGAAGTGGCGCAGGATGACGCCGCGTTCCAGGCCGGCCGTCCGGGCCAGGAGGTCGAGGGAGAGCCCGTCGAAGCCTTGTTTGGCGAGCAGGTCGCCCAGGGCTTCCAGGATGCGCTGGCGCACCGTGCGCGGCTTGCCGATGGGAATGATCTTGACGCCGGACATGGTCCCCCTAGGGTCGCGTCCTTGATATGAACGCATCGCGTTTCACAGGAACCAGCAAAAGCCCTTTGTCATGGGGCGCGCCTGGCCCGGAGAAAGACGTCCAGGGTCACGAGCAAGCACACGGCCATGATGGAGCCGTCGCGGATGAAGGTGGCCTGGGAGATGGCGTCGTCGGCCTTGGTGGTGAAGCAGCCGCACTGGGTGGCGATGCCCTTGTGCCAGGCCCAGGCCATGGCCGCGAGAAAAACGGCCATCATGAGGCTGGCCGAAAGGGACGCGCCCCGGGCCACGAAGCCGGTGAGAAGACACATGCCCACCACGACCTCGATCCAGGGCAGGGTAAGCGCCACGGCGGATACGGCCATGTCGGGCAATATTTGGTAATTGCGGATGATCTTGGCAAAGGCCATGGGATCGACGATCTTGTCCCAGGCCGCGAAAAGAAACACCAGACCAAGGGCCATGCGCAGCAGTACGAAGAACACCCTCATGCCCCGCCCTCCGTGGGTCCGCCGACGGCCAGCCAGCCGTCGAAGCCTTCCGGCATCACCGTGACGAACGTGAAACCAGCCGTGCGCAATGCTTCGCCGAGTTCCTTGCTCTTGTCGCACAGCAGATTGCCGCAGTAGACGACGATGCGGTCCTCGGCCCGCAGGCCGAGGTTGCCGGCGGCGGCGTCGAGATCGCCGTACATGGCCTCCTGGGGCAGGTTCTTGGCCCCGGCCACACGGTGCATGGAAAATTCCTCGGCCGTGCGGGCATCGACGAAAACCACCCCGGGCTTGCCGAGCATGGTCACGGCGGCATGGGGATCGATGGTCTCCAGGCCGCGCCGCAAGGCGTCACGTTTATCCAGGGCGGCAAAATCCACAATCCAGGGCACGGGCTCCTGCCGGGCCATGTTCATGGCCACGGACAGGCCGACGCCCAGGATCACGATGACCGCCAACTCCAACCAAAGCGGCGCAAGCCGCCGCGTCACAACCCCCGCCATACCATCCCGCCTTGACAAGGTTTCCCGCCCACGAGCATATATTCCGTCGTAAGGGCTTGCTATCCTACACGCAGCCCCAAGCGCAACCCGCAACACGGAGCCAGCCATGTCAACCGACGCCGTCCCGGCCATCCAAAACGTCTCGGCCGACGAGGCGCGCCGCCTGCTCGACGCCGCCCGGCCGGGCGAGATCACCCTTCTCGACGTGCGCATGGAGCCGGAATACGAAGAATTCCACCTGCCTGGCGCGAAGCTCGTGCCCCTGCCCGAGCTGCCCGACCGCCTCGGGGAAATCGACCAGGCAAAGCCCGTTGCCGTGTATTGCCGCTCGGGGATGCGCAGCGCCGCCGCCGCGAAACTCTTGGCCGGAGCGGGATTTCCCCGCGTGGTCAATCTGCTCGGCGGGGCCATGGCCTGGCAGGGCGCGGCGGCGGTTGGCGCGCCGGACGCCGGCATGACGCTGCTCTCCGGAGCAGAAACCCCGCGCCAGATCCTCCTGGCCGCCCTGGGCATGGAAGCGGCGCTGGGCGGCTTTTACCAGAAGTTGGCCGACGCGGCCGGGGACGCCGAAACCGCCGCCACGTTTTCCCGGCTGGCCGGCTTCGAGGAACGCCACTTGCGCCATGTCCATAGCCTGTATGCAAAGGAGACCGGTGAGACAGCCGACCTGGAGGCGCTTGTGGCCGGGACCGGACCGGAACTGGAAGGCGGACTGCCGGCGACGGCTTTCCTGGAAATGCTCGGCGGCGAACCGGCCTCGGCCCGGGAGGCCCTGGAGCTGGCCGCCTCGGTGGAAGCCCAGGCCCTGGACCTGTATACCCGGCTGGCCCGGCAAACCGGCGACAAAGCAGCCAAAACCCTGTATGAAACCCTGTCCCTGGAAGAAAAAGCCCACCTGCGGGCCGTGGCCAACCTGCTGGCCCGGCTGCCCGAGGCTTAAGCCGGCGCGCCCGGCTCGATTCACGATCAACCGCTCAAGGAGCACCTCATGGCCCCGGTCAATTTTCTCATGAACATCCTGTGGCTCGTTCTCGGCGGCTTGTGGCTGGGCATCGGCTGGTACCTGGCCGGCGTGGTCATGGCCATCACCATCATCGGCATCCCCTGGGCCCGGGCCTGCTTTGTCATGGGCAACCTGTCGTTTTGGCCCTTTGGCAAGGAAGTGGTGGACCGCCGCGACGTGTCCGGCCCGGACCTCGGCACCGGAACCTTCGGCTTTATCGGCAACGTCATCTGGTTCGTGCTGGCCGGGGTGTGGTTGGCCATCGGCCACCTGCTGGCGGCCGTGGCCAACTTCGTGACCATCATCGGCATCCCGTTCGCGTTGCAGCACCTCAAGCTGGCCGGCCTGGCCCTGGCCCCCATCGGCAAGACGGTCATCGACAAGCGCTACTAGATTCGCCTTATCAACCGGGCGCGGCGAGCGCAGCAGCCGACCCGGCGGCCGCGCCCACCAACGCCGGCCAGCTTTCTACAAGAACCGGCCCTTCGCCATCGGAGCCGTCATGCAGTACATTCTCTTGGCCCTGGCCTTGGCGGCCGGAACATTCATGCCCATCCAGGCCGGAATCAACAGCAAGCTGGCCGGGGCGGTCGGCGGGGCCATCCCCTCGGCTTTCGTCTCGTTTCTGGTCGGCACCCTGGCCCTGGGCGTCGTTTTGGGCGTCACAGGCCAGGGCGTGCCCTTTACGGCGGCCTACAAGGCCTCGCCGTGGTGGTACTGGATCGGCGGGACCATGGGGGCGTTTTTCGTCACGGCCACGGTGATCCTGGCTCCGCGCATCGGCGGCGGGGCCATGATCGCCCTGACCCTGGCCGGCCAGGTGGCGGCCTCCATGGCGCTGGATCATTTCGGGCTGCTCGGCTTTCCGCACATCCCCTTCGACCTCAAGCGCCTGATCGGGTCCGTCCTGCTCCTGGCCGGCGTCTATCTCATCCGATTCTAAACGCTTGTCATCCCCAGTTTGGGGGTCTGGGGGCCTAAGGCCCCCAGCGGGGCGTGGGGCAGCGCCCCACTCTTCTCTTTTCCCTTATTCCAATTCCATTTCTCAAGCGAAAGCACATTGCAAACAATATATTGATTTAATTTTATACTTATAAAACATAACTGTCGTTATGTTTTATAATGGGCATTAGCCCCGCGCCCGGCGCACGGCCACGGTCTCGCCGCCGATGCCCCAGCTGTCGCAGTCGACTTCCTCGATGATGACAAAGGTGGTTTGCGGGTTCTTGCCCATGACGTCGCGCAGGACGTTGGTGACGCCTTCGATGACCTTGGCTTTCTGCTCAGCGGTGGCGCCGTCGCGGGTGATCTTGATGTTGACCAGGGGCATGGGGTTCTCCTTTGGAATCACGCCGGGCCGAACGCGGCGGCCGTCAAGGCCGAGGCCTCCTCCAGCCAGCCACGACGCTGTCCCGAACTGCTCGTGACAAGGGTTTCGAACATGCGGCGGCGTACGTCGGCCACGCCGCACAGGCCAAAGACGCAGTCCTTCCAGATGCGTTCCAGGGGATCGCCAAAGACCTCGCGTTCCCTCTGGGCCGCCGTGTTGGACGTGTTGAGGACCACGGCCGCGCGGGCGGCAAGCAAGCCGCGCGGCACACCCTCGCCGCCGTCGCCCTCCAGGAACTCGTAGGCCAGGCCGGGCCGCATGACCCGGTCCACCCAGCCGACCAGCACGGCCGGGGGCATGCCCCACCAGTTGGGATGGACGATGACGAAGCCCTCGGCCGCCGCCGCCTCCCGACAGTGGCTGGCGATAAGCGGCGGCAGGGGCGCGTCGCGGGGAATCTCGGCAGCCGGTAAAAGCGCCTCAAAGCCCTCGGCGCAGAGGTCGTGGAACCAGACCTCGACGCCAAGGTCGGCCAGCGTTTCGCAGACGACCCCAGCCAGGGCGTGGTTGAAGCTGCCGGGACGGGGATGGGCCAGGATAACGCTGACCGCCATGGGTTACGCTCCTTCGCCGGACTGGCCGGCGGTGTCCGGGCGATATTCCAGGATGTCGCCCGGCTGGCAGCCAAGAAAGGCGCAGATGGCCTCCAGGGTGGAGAAACGCACGGCCTTGGCCTTGCCGGTTTTGAGGATGGACAGGTTCTGGGCAGTGATGCCCACGGCTTCGGCCAGCTCCTTGGAGCTGACCTTGCGCCGGGCCAACATGACGTCGAGGTTGACGATGATCGCCATATGGCCAGCCTATACCGTCAGGGCCGCTTCCTCGTCCAGCCGCCGCGCCTCGTCCATGACCCGGGCCATGACCAGGGCGAGGCTGGCCAAAAAGACGAGGGCCAGTTCCGTGCCGCCAACGCCCAGGCTCACCATGTGCCGGCCGGGCGGGTTAGCGGCGGTGACGGCCAGGGAATGCAGCGGCGTGGCCAGTACGGAACACACGGCCCAGGCCAGAAGCGAGCGAGCCACGCCGCGAAAGGCCAGCACGTTGGCCAGGGAAAAGAGGCTGCCTTCCCGGTAGAGACCAAACAGCCGACGCAACCGCAACAGCGCCACCATGAGCGCCGCGCCCGGAACCATGGCGGCCACAAAACATAAAAGCCGCACCCAGCCCGGCAACTCCGGGCCGGCGGCCAGGGACGCCGCCTGCCGGGTCATGTCGGCGGGCAGGAAGTTGAACGCGGCCCAGTACAGGGCGGTCAGCGGCAAAACCGCCACGGCGGCGGCCAGACAAACGGTTTCGAGCCGCCCGGCCTGTCGGCGGATGCTGTCCCGATTGGTTTTGATATACATGGCGGACTCCGTTACTTGTCGGTCGGCTGCGCCAGAGATTGGGTCAGTTCGGCCAGATCGGCGGTGAAATCGCGGTACAGCGCCTCGCGGCCCCGCACCCCGAAGGCCACGGCGACATCCCGCCCGCGCAGGGCCGACAGGACCAGGGAACCGGACCTCGCGTCAAGCAGTCTCGCCTGATAGGCAAACGACGTTTCCACGCTCCAGGCCGGCGTCAGGGAGATATGCAGCCGGCCGACCAGGGTGGCCACTTCCACCAGGGCCACGCTGTGGACCCCGACCGTGCGGGCGGCGGCGACCAGTTCCGTGTCCGAGGCCGCGCGCCAGTCGCGACTGCCCAGGGCCGCCACGAGCGGCCCGGCATCCACGACTTCGGTCCCGGGCAGACCGGCAAAACGCGCTTCTATAAGACCGCGCAGCCGGGCCGCCTTTTCCGGGCCGGCCTTGTCGGTCGTCTCGAACTCAAACCAGGTCAACACGACGGTCTTGCCCAGGCCCAGATCGCGGCCGGCCGGATTCCCGGCCACAAGGCTCGTGGTTGTGGTCCTGGCGCAGCCCCCGGCAAAGGCCACAAGCAACAACAGCAAACACATCTTTTTCATGGCGTCTCTCCAAGAAGATAGCGGTTGGCTTCGAGGCGAGCGCCGGCCGACGCCGCCCCGGGCTTCCATGCGTCCGGACAGGGCATCGATAAACAAGCTTGATTCATTGTTCAACGATAAATTTTGACTGTTTTTCACAGACAAACAGACAAAAGCCGCCGCCCATGAAAAAAAGCAAAAAATATCAGGCGAACAGGGAAAGGATCGACTAGTTCCCTGGGCAGGAAACGGACATGAGCGAAGTAACGCGAAAGGACTGGCAAAGGCGTGTGCTGGCCGCCATGCGGCTGATGGAAGCCCGGCTCGACGAAGAATTGGCGCTCTCCGACATCGCCGGGGCGGCTCATTTCTCGCCCTATCACTTCCACCGCATCTTTGTCGGCATGACCGGCGAGACGGTGGGGGCCTATCTGCGCCGGCTGCGCCTGGAGCGGGCCGCCCAGCGCCTGTGCTACGGCGACCAGCCGGTCACCACCGTGGCCCTGGAAGCCGGCTTCGAGTCGCCCGAAGCCTTTGCCCGGGCCTTTCGCGCCGTCTACGGCGTATCGCCCTCGGCCTGGCGTCAGGCCAGCCGGGAGCGCAAAGGGCCGCCCGAAACCCCCAAACACCTGCCCCCCGCAAAGGAGTTCGTCATCATGGAATTGGATGTCGTCATCAAAACCCTGCCGCTCATGAAAGTGGCCTGCGTGCGCCATGTCGGCCCTTACGACCAGTGCGAGCCGGCCTGGGCAAGCCTTTGCGCCAAGGCCGGGCCGCTGGGACTTTTTGGCCCGGACACGAAGTTCATCGGCATCGGCCACGACGATCCGCAGATCACGCCGCCGGAGAAAATCCGCTACGACGCCTGCATGACCGTGCCCGACAGTTTCGCCGGCACGCCCGACCTGCCCGTGGCCTCCATCGGCGGCCGGGACTACGCCAGCGCCGTGGTCAAAGGACCGTACACGAACCTGGCCCCGGCCTACGCCTGGCTGTGCGGCGTCTGGGGACCGGACTGCGGCCGGGAATTCGCCATGGAGCCGAGCATGGAAATCTACCTCAATGATCCCAAAACCACCCCTCCCGACCAACTGCTCACCGAAATCCTCGTCCCAGTCGGCCCGGCGCGGTAGCGCGCGGGGAGTGCCTCCGGCGGCCAGGAGAGGCTCTGCCTCTCCTGGACCTCTCCGCCGGGTGCCTGAGGCCCCCGGCCCCCCCATCCAAAGAAACGGCCCGGAACGCTTTCGCGTTCCGGGCCGTTTCTTTGGGGGCAAAAAAAGATCAGCCGCCGCCGAAGCCGGCCAGCCCCACGCCCGTGCGCGGCAGGATCAGCTCGCCCTTGCCCATCTGGGAAAACATGGCCCGGGTGAGCTTGCCGGCCGGATCAAGATAGGCCGTCAGCGTAAACGGCACCATGGGGCCGCGCACCTTCTCCACCAGCGGATTGACGGCGATAAACCGCAGATCCTGGAAGGCCAGGGCCGTGCCGTCGGGCGTGGCGGCGGCGGATTTGACCGGAAAATCCGTGAACCAGACATAGTAGGAAAAAACCGGAGCCTGCTTGCCCAACCGCTCCAGTTCGTCGCGCCCGGCCCGCTCGAAACGCCGCTCGGGAAGCAGGGTATCGGGATCGGCAAGGGTCAGACCCGTCAGCACATAGTCGTTGCCTTCCTCGGCGATGATCTTCCACCACAAGGGCGCAAAAGCATCGGGCTGGGCCGTCACGCGCGTGGGCTTTTCGCCCCGGGCGACAAGCAGATCGCGGGCATGGGCGGACACGGCCTGACCCACGCCAAAGCCGATGGCCGGCCAAGCCAGCATGACGGCCAGTCCGGCCACGGCCAGCTTCTTGCCCGCCGCCGGGCGTAGGGCGGCGGCCACGGCCAGGCCGATCAGGGCCAGGCTGTAGATTGGATCAATGATGAAGACCGAGGGCACGGACACCCGGACATCGGAAAAAGGCAGGAAAACGCCTGTTCCGTAGGAAGTGATGCAGTCGAGAAAGAGGTGGGAGAGTACGCCTAAATAAAAAAGCACAAAGAGCCGCGAGGCCTTCGCACCCCCGGCGAATCGGGAAACGACAAGGGCCAAAAGCCAGGCCATAAGCGCCCCGCCAAGCAGCGAATGGGTGTAGCCCCGGTGGTGGCGCATGTAGGCCTCAGCGCCAAAAAACGTAACGATATTATCAACATCCGGCATCCAGACGGCCAAGGCCGAGAGGGGCACAAGGGGCCTGACGCCCGGGAAACGATCCTTGGCCGCCTGGCCTAAAAGCACGCCCGCCGTGATGTGGGTAACTGGATCCATGCGACAACTTCCTCACGTTTCAAAGACGGATTTGGGGAGGATAGGGCTTTTTTCGCATTTGACAAGGATAGCCGCTGCGCTACAGTGCGCCCCGGCGCATTCGCGCCCAAATCACCCTTTTTTTTCGGAGCGATCATGGCAGACAAGTCGCCGGACACCAAGGAAATGCCGGCCGAGGGCGAATTCGCCGCGCTCATGGAGGCCTCTTTGGCCGAGCGCGGCGGTGAGATCCATGTTGGAGACCGCATCACCGGACCCGTTATCGCCGTCACCGAGACCACGCTTGTGGTCGACACCGGCACCAAACTCGACGGCGTGGCCGACAAGTCGGAATTTCTCGACGACAACGGCCAGCTCACGGTGGGCGAAGGCGACGAGGTCACCCTCTACGTCGTCTCGGTGCGGGGCGACGAAGTGGCCCTGTCCAAGGCCCTGACCGGCCAGGGCGGCGCCGAGGCGTTGCGTGAGGCCTACGAGAACAATATTCCGGTCGAGGGCAAGGTGACGGCGGCCCGCAAAGGCGGTTTCGACATCGAGATCGTCCACCGCCGGGCCTTCTGTCCGGTCAGCCAGATTGATCTGGCCTTTACCGACAATCCCGAAGCCCACGTGGGCCAGACCTACCAGTTCGCCATCATCACCTTCGAGCGTGACGGCAAGAACATCGTGGTGTCGCGCCGCAAACTCCTGGAGCAGGCCCGGGTCGAATCCGAGCTGCGCTTCATGGAGACGGTCCAGCCCGGCGATGTTGTGCCGGCCGTCATCAGCCGTCTGGTGGCCTTTGGCGCGTTTGCCGAGGTGGCTCCGGGGCTGGAAGGCCTCATCCACCTGTCCGAGCTGTCCTGGTCCCGGGCCGAGAAGGCCGAGGACGCCGTGACGCCGGGCGAAGCCGTCACCGTCAAGGTGCTGGCCTTTGACCGCGACAAGAAGGGCCGCCCGCGCATTTCGCTGTCCATCAAGCAGGCCGGGGCCGATCCCTGGGACAGCGTAGGCGACCAGTTCAATGTCGGCGACAAGGTCGAGGGTAAGGTAGTGCGGCTGGCCGACTTTGGCGCGTTCGTGGAAATCGCCCCGGGCATCGAGGGCCTTATCCACGTCAGCGAGATGAGCCATGTCCGCCGCGTGGCCAAGCCGGGCGACGTAGTTGCCGCCGGCGACGCCGTCACCGTGTCGATCAAGGACATCGACCTGTCCAAGCGCCGCATCGGCCTTAGCCTCAAGGAAGCCGCCGGCGACCCCTGGCAGGGCGTGGCCGAGACCTTCCCCATCGGGGCCACCGTCACCGGCACGGTGGAAAACCGCCAGCAGTTCGGCATCTTCGTCAATCTGGCCCCCGGCGTCACCGGACTTCTGCCGGCTTCCAAGCTGCGCGACGCCCTGGAACCCCAGACTTATGAACGCCTGAAAATCGGCGACGAGACCACGGTCATCGTCTCCGAGATCGATACCGACAAGCGCAAGATGACCCTGTCTCCGGTCGGCGGCCAGAAGGAACGGGAGAATCCCGACGAATGGAAGCGCTTCGTCAAGAAGGAAAAGGCGGCGGCCCCCAGCGGCGGCCTTGGGCTTCTGGGCGAAAAGCTCCAAGAGGCCATGTCCCGCAAGAAGAAGTAAGGCCATCCCCGCGCCGGCAAAACGTCGGCGTGGGGATGCTGTTCCGTAACGTCCAGACCGCAAGTCTAGGACGTTGCGGGAAGCCACGAAACGAGGCCAAGCCGAGGCCCGGCCCTGCCGGGTCCATGTTCAGGCGGCCCTCACTCCGTTCTTCGGGCGGAGCGCAGGGCCGCTTGCATTGTCGCCCCTTGTCCTGCATGTAAGCGCCAATTGACGCGCGCGCCCGATTTGGGCGGCGCTTGTGGAGGAAGGATATGGCCGTAGAGCCCAATAAGATCATTTATTCAATGATCCGCGTCAGCAAGTTTCACGATAAAAAACCCATCATCAAGGACATCTCGCTGTCCTATTTCTACGGCGCCAAGATCGGCGTGCTGGGCCTGAACGGCTCGGGCAAATCCACCCTGCTCAAGATCCTGGCCGGCGTGGACAAGGATTTCCAGGGCGAGACCGTGCTCACCCCGGGCCATACCATCGGCTACCTGGAACAGGACCCGCTGGTGGACGTCACCAAGACCGTGCGCGAGGTGGTCGAGGAAGGCGTGGCCGAGACCGTGGCTTTGCTCAAGGAATTCGAGGACATCAACGCCGCCTTTGCCGAGCCCATGGACGACGACGCCATGAATAAGCTCATCGAGCGCCAGGGCGAGGTGCAGGAAAAGCTCGACGCCTGCGACGCCTGGGATCTCGACAGCCGCCTGGACATGGCCATGGACGCCCTGCGCTGCCCGCCGGCCGACACGCCTTGCAACGTGCTCTCCGGCGGCGAACGCCGCCGCGTGGCCCTGTGCCGGCTGTTCCTGCAAAAGCCCGACATCATGCTCCTCGACGAACCCACCAACCACCTGGACGCCGAGTCCGTGGCCTGGATGGAGCATTTCCTGCACGGCTACCCCGGCACGGTCATTGCCGTCACTCACGACCGCTACTTCCTGGACAACGTGGCCGGCTGGATTCTGGAACTCGACCGGGGCCGGGGCATCCCCTGGAAGGGCAACTACACCTCGTGGCTGGAGCAGAAGCAGGAGCGTCTGCGCCAAGAGGAAAAAAGCGAGAGCGAACGGTCCAAGACCCTGGCCCGGGAACTGGAATGGGTGCGCATGTCGCCGCGCGGCCGCCACGCCAAATCCAAGGCCCGTATCGCCGCTTACGAATCCCTGGCCTCCCAGGAATCCGACCGTCTGGCCAAGGAACTGGAAATCTTCATCCCGCCCGGACCGCGCCTGGGCAAGAACGTCATCGAGGCCGAGGGCGTGTCCAAGGGCTTCGACGACCGCCTGCTCTTTGAGAATCTGACCTTCACCGTGCCGCGCGGCGCCATCGTCGGCATCATCGGCCCCAACGGCGCGGGCAAGACCACCATGTTCCGCCTCATCACCGGCCAGGAAACCGTGGACAGCGGAGCCTTCAAGCTCGGCGACACCGTGCAGCTGGCCCACGTGGACCAGAGCCGCGAGGCGCTCGATCCCGAGAAGTCGGTCTTCGAGGTGGTGGGCGAAGGCTATGACACCATCCGGTTGGGCAACAAGGACGTCAACGCCCGGGCCTACATCGCCCGCTTCAACTTCACCGGCGGCGACCAGCAAAAAAAGGTCAAGGTGCTCTCCGGCGGCGAGAAAAACCGCCTGCACCTGGCCCTTATGCTCAAAAGCGGCGCCAACGTCCTGCTGTTGGACGAACCGACCAACGATCTTGACGTCAACACCCTGCGCGCCCTGGAAGAGGCCCTGCTCTCCTTTGCCGGCTCGGCCCTGGTGATCAGCCACGACCGCTGGTTCCTGGACCGCGTGGCCACCCACATCCTGGCCTTCGAGGGCGAGAGC
The DNA here is from genome assembly GCF_000010665.1 of Solidesulfovibrio magneticus RS-1. Taxonomy (NCBI): domain Bacteria; kingdom Pseudomonadati; phylum Thermodesulfobacteriota; class Desulfovibrionia; order Desulfovibrionales; family Desulfovibrionaceae; genus Solidesulfovibrio; species Solidesulfovibrio magneticus. Next base: position 2,961,127 of record NC_012796.1, read on the forward strand.
CAAGCTGTCTTCTTTGACGGCAACTTCACCGAGTACGAGGCCGACCGCAAGGCGCGCCTGGGAGCCGACGCCGATATCCCCCACCGCATCAAATACCGCCATTTCAGCCGCGCCTAGTTCGCGCCGCGGATAAAGACCTTCAGCCGCCCGCCCTGCAACAGGGGCGGGCGGCTTTTTTGTTGCCAGATCACGGCCAAGTCTTGTGACAGACAGCACAATCTTCCGACATTGTTTCCTCGTTGGAGACAAGAGCTCCCACCACAAGCGCTTTTGCGCGACTGTATAAAACTGTCTCTTGTGCTTCATGAAAGTGACAAAAAGAACAAATACAACAATATTGACACAAAACAATCATTTACCTATCGAATCTGCTAGTAGAGAAGAAAGAAGAACAATTGCGATTCCTTCAACCGCGCCAGAGGCTTACTGTATGCACTCTTGAAAGTCGCAAAACTGATTTCGGTGTTATTGTCGTCGTTGTGCTGTCTTCGCCACACTTCAAGGAGTTGTCGATGTCTCACCCGACCCGCGACGTTATCGGGCCGATCCCATCCGCCGCCCTGGCCGCCCTGGCTGCCGCCAACCTGAGCCTTGCCCTAGCCCTGTCCCTGTCCCCCGATTGGCTCCAATCCACGCCCGCCCTGCTCCCGCTGTCCGCCGTGGGCTGGAGCGTGCTGGCCGTCTGGGGCGCGACGGTTTACGCGCGCCTGTCCAGACTGGCCCGAACCGCCGTTGCCGCCACGGGCACGCTGGACGCCCTGGCCGCCGGCAATCTGGCCGCCACGCCGCCGCCCGTGGGCCTGGCCGCCCGCAACCGCTTCCGCGACTTTTGCGTGAGTGACAAAAACGCCGTCACCACCATCGCCGCCTATTCCCGGGAGTTCGAGTCCAGCTCCAGCGCGGCCAGCGCCATGGCCGCCGCCTCCAAGGGCGACGCCGCCGCCATCGACGCCAGGGCCCGCCAACTCGCCCAGGACATGGAAACCATGGACGCCGCCGCCGACGACACCGCCGCCCACATCGCCTCGGTGGCCGCCTCGGTGGAACAGACGCGCCAAGCCAGCGACGAGATCGCCGCCAGCGTGGACCGGGCCAGGGAGGCCGTGGAACGCGCCGCCGAGGCGGCCCGACGAAACGCCGTGGAGATCGCCGGCCTTGGGGAACGCGCCGCGACGGGCGCCACCGGCCTGAGGCAAGTGGCCGACTCCATAGTCGGCGTGCGCGACCAGGCAGCCAATCTCCAGCGCGACATGGCCGCGCTGGGGCGCGACAGCCAATCCATCGGCGAAGTGCTCGGGGTCATCGCCGACATCGCCGACCAGACCAACCTGCTCGCGCTTAATGCCGCCATCGAGGCGGCCCGGGCCGGTGAATCCGGCCGGGGGTTCGCCGTAGTGGCCGACGAAGTCCGCAAGCTGGCCGAAAAGACCATGACCGCGACCAGAGACGTGGGCGCGGCCATCGCCTCCATCCAAGCCATGGCCAAGGGCAACGTGGCGGCCACCGAGCAGGCCGTGGCGGCTGTCGAAGCCAGCGCCCGGCTGGCCGAGGAGCAGATCGCCGGGGCCGAGGGCCTCATGCGGGCCATGGGCGACGTGGGCGGCGAGGTGGGGGCCATCGCCGAGACCGTGGACAGCCTGCGAGACATGATCTTCACCAGCTCCAGCGCCACGGAAGAGCATTCCCAGGCCACGGCCGCCATTGCCGAAAGCCTGTCCGGCGCGGCCCGCATCGCCGAGGACATGCGCGGACAGGCTCGCCATGGCCTGGACGCGGCCCGGGACATCTCCGGCCGGGCGGCCGACGTGGCCCAGTCCGTGGCCGGCATGGCCGCCGCCTCCCAGCAGGTCAATTCCTCGTCCCGGGAGCTGACGCGCCTCACCGGCCTGCTGGCCGACCAGATCGGCCAATTCGAGCTTGGCAGGCCGCCCTTTGACATCGCCGCCGTCAAAACGGCTCACCTGGCCTGGCGGGCCAGGCTCGAATCCATCCTACTCGGCCACATCCACCTTGATCCCTCGGAAGTGGCCGACCATCACCAGTGCCAGTTCGGCAAGTGGTACGATGCCGACGGCCGCCGTTCCTTCGCCGGCCACCCGATTTTCGACGAGATCGGCCGCCATCACGAGCAGGTCCATGCCCTGGCCCGCCGCATTGCCGCTCTTGTCAACCAGGGCCAAAGCGGCGAGGCCTCGGCGCTCATGGAGCAATTCGAGGCCGTGCGGGTTTCCCTGTTTCACGCCCTCAACCAACTCTACCTGGAAAAAACGGCCTGACAAGCTGCCCCGGCGATGACGTCCGGCTGAGCGGCACGCGCACACAGGACAGGCGCATGGACCGGTCAGTGAACGGGCCATGACGCCTCCTCGAAAGGATAACGGCCGCCCCGTGGTTGGGGCGGCCGTTTGTTCCGAGCTCCCGTGGCCAGAAGCCGTAACGATCTCCTCCTAAACGAGCCTCGCTGTTCGGTTGCCGACGCCACGAAAAAAGGCCACCCAACGGACGGCCTTTATGACGGTCAAAACAACGCGCCAGGAACAGCCCGGCAGGCGTTCAGCGGTTCTTCACCCGCTGCACGGCCACCATGGACTCCAGATTGAATTTCTTCACGCGGTAGCCCATCTGGCGGGGCGTGATGCCAAGCTCCCTGGCCGCTTTGTGCTGGATGCCGCCATGGCGGCGCAGGGCGTCGATGATAACGGACTTTTCCAGGCTTTTGAGCGACGGCGCGCCCTCGCCTTCGCCGCCGTACTCGGCCTCGTAGCTGTCGTCGCGGCTGGGGATGGTGAGATAGGGCCGGATGAGGTCGGCGTCGATACGCTCGTTTTCCGCCAGGATAACCAGCCGCTCCACCAGGTTTTCCATCTCGCGCACGTTGCCAGGCCAGTCGTACTCCTTGAGCACGGCCAGGGCCTCTGTGGAAAAGGTCAGGTTGCGGGCGTATTCCTTGGAAACCTTGTTGAGGAAATGGATGATGAGGCTTTGGATGTCCTCCTTGCGCTCCCGAAGCGGCGGGGTCTGCAAGGGAAAGACGTTGAGGCGGTAATAAAGGTCCGGCCTAAACGAGCCGACCTCGGCCAGGGCGGCCAGATCCTTGTTGGTGGCGGCCAGGATCCGCACGTCCACCTGCCGGGTTTTGTTGCTGCCAAGCCGCTCGAATTCCTTGTCCTGGAGCACGCGCAGGAGCTTGGCCTGAAGGCCCAGGGGCAGCTCGCCGATCTCGTCGAGGAAGATCGTGCCCTTGTTGGCTTCCTCGAAACGGCCGGGCTTGGTCTGGTCCGCACCGGTGAACGCGCCCTTTTCGTAGCCAAAAAGTTCCGATTCCAGCAGGTTTTCCGGGATCGAGGCGCAGTTGACCTTGATGAAGGGATAGTCCTTGCGCTCGGACAGGTCATGGATGATGCGGCCAATAAGCGTCTTGCCGGTGCCGGATTCGCCAAGCAGCAGCACCGTGGCCCGGGTCGGGGCGACCTTTTCGATCTGGCGCTGGACATCCTGCATGGCCAGGCTGCGCCCGACGATGTACAGCCCCCGGGATTCCTGGGAAAGCTTGAACTTCAGCGAAACGTTCTCGCGCTTGAGCACCTCGACCTTGGCCTCGTATTTCTCGTTGAGGCTCATGAACTGGCCAATGAGCGTGGCCACCACCGTCAGAAAGGCCACGTCCTCATTGTAGTCCACCTCGTCGCCGAAAAGCCGGTCCACATTGAGCACGCCAATAGGCTGGCCGTGGAGGATGATGGGCACGCCGACAAAGGAGATGCGGTCACGCTCGATCTTGCGCGACTGTGTCTTGTTGAGAAACAGCGGCTCATGGCGGATGTCCGGCACCACGTACGGCTCGGCGGTCTGGAAAATGAGCCCGGTGACGCCTTCGCTTAAGCCGTAGACCCCGCGCCGCTTCTCCTCGGGGGACAACCCCTGGGAGACGCTGATGACCAGCTTGCCCGTGGAGCGGTCCACCAGGGTGATGGTGGCCCGCTTCATGGAAAGCGTCTCGGCCAGGATGCGCAGGATGTCCTGGAGCGACTGCTCCAGGTCCAGGGCCTGGTCGATGATGCCGCTTATTGCCTGAAGGCAATGCAGCTGGAGATTCAGGGTCTTTGAAGCCATCGGGAGAGTTCCGCCATCTGGTTGGTCACGGATTGAGGACCGGTGCCGCCGGGTCCATTACGCCGGGCCACGGCGGTTTCATACCGCAGCGCCTCGAAAACATCCTGGTCAATCGCCGTGGAAAATACACGCAATTGCTCCAAGGTCAATTGCTCCAGGCCGATGCCCAGGGCCTCGGCCTGGGCCACGGCCCGGCCGGTGATGTGGTGGGCCTCACGGAAGGGCACGCCCTTGGCGGCCAGGTAGTCGGCCAGCTCGGTGGCGTTGAGAAACCCCTGCCCCAGCGCCTCGCGCATCCGCTCGGGCCGGAAGCGCAGCTCGGCGAGCATCCCGGCCATGACCCGAAGCGAGGCCCGCACCGTGTCGTCGGCGTCGAAAAAGGGTTCCTTGTCTTCCTGGAGATCCCGGTTGTAGGTCAGCGGCAGGCCCTTGAGCACGGTGAGCAAGCCCATGAGCGAACCGTACACCCGCCCCACCCGGCCGCGCATGAGTTCGGCCGCGTCGGGGTTTTTCTTTTGCGGCATGATGCTCGACCCGGTGGCGTAGGCGTCGGGCAGGGCGACGTAGCCGAAACGCGGGTTGGCCCAGAGGATGATCTCCTCGCAAAAGCGGCTCAGGTGCGCCATGATGACCGAGGCGCAAAAAAGCGACTCCAGGGCGAAATCCCGGTCGGACACGGCGTCCATGCTGTTGCCGAAGGCATGGGAAAAACCCACCGTGCGCGCCACCATGGCCGGGTCCAGCGGATAGGTGGTGCCGGCCAGGGCCGCCGCGCCCAGAGGCGAAACCCGAACGCGCTTCAGCGCGTCCTCGGCCCGCTCGCAGTCGCGCCTAAGCATCCAGGCGTAGGCCAGCAGATGCTGGGCCAGACTCACCGGCTGGGCCGGCTGGAGATGGGTGCAGCCGGGCAAAAGCGTCTCTTGATGCTCGGCGGCGCGGTCGACAAACACCCCGGCCAGCTCGCGCAAAAGCTTGGTCCAGACCTCCAGGCTCTCGGCCACATAAAGGCGAAAATCCAGGCAGACCTGATCGTTGCGGCTGCGCCCGGTGTGGAGCTTGCCGCCCAAGGGGCCAATCAGTTCGGTCAGGCGCTGCTCGATGTTCATGTGAACGTCTTCCAACTCCTGCCGCCAGGGAAAGACCCCGGACTCAATCTCCTCCAGCACCAGATCCAGGCCGGCCACGATGCGCTCGGCCTCTTCGCCGGCCAGCACGCCGCGCTTGGCCAACATGCGCGCATGGGCCTTGGAGCCGGCAATGTCCTGACGGTACATGCGCCGGTCATAGGAAACGGATTCGCTGTAGGCCTCCATCAAGGCCCCGGTGCCCTCGCCAAACCGCCCGCCCCACATTTTCGTGGACATGAATCATCCCTCCGGGATGTGCCGGGGGAGGGAACCCCTCCCTCCCCCAAAAACTCCAACGGGGGTTTACTTCTTCACCGTATGTGCGGCGCTTTGCCGTTAATGCGGCGCTTCGCCGCTGGCGCACCTTGGGGGCGCAATTTCGGGCAACGTGTCGGCCGGCTTTGCGGCCGGCGCGTTGCCCGAAATTGCGCCCCCAAACGTTTAGCGTCCCGCCGTCCGACGCACCCGACCGAGCCGCCGCACGCCCTGTCGGGGAGGGTCCGGGAGGGGGTGCCCCCCTCCCGGCCGCCGGAGGCATCTTCCTTTTCTCTTTTTCTCTAGCTACTGCCCCAGTCCACGCAACCGCAGCCCCACCAGCCGAATGAAGCCGGTGGCGTCGGCCTGGTTGTAGACTTCGTCTTTTTCGAAGGTGGCGAGCTTGGGGTTGTAGAGGCTGTTGGGCGACTTGCGTCCCAGGGGGTAGGCCTGGCCCTTGTAGAGCTTAACCCGCACCGTGCCGGTGACGCGCTCCTGGGCCTGATCGATCATGGCCTGCAGGGCTTTGCGTTCCGGGGCGTACCAGAAACCGTTGTAGACCATTTCGGCGTAGCGCGGAATGAGGCTGTCGCGCAGGTGCATGACTTCGCGATCCAGGCAAATGCCTTCGAGGTCGCGCCGGGCGATGTGCAGGATGGTGCAGCCCGGGGTCTCGTAGACGCCGCGCGACTTCATGCCGACAAAGCGGTTTTCCACCATGTCGATGCGGCCAACGCCGTGTTTGCCGCCCAGCGTGTTAAGCTTTTTGATGAGCGCGGCCGGGGACAGCTTTTCGCCGTCAATAGCCACCGGGTCGCCGTGCTCGAAGTCGATGGTGACGACGTCAGCCACGTCAGGAGCTTTTTCCACGGGCACGGTGAGCAGATAGGTGTCGGCGCTGGGTTCGTTCCAGGGGTCTTCCAGCTCGCCGCCCTCGAAGCTTAGGTGCATGAGGTTGCGGTCCATACTATGGTCCGAGCCTTTCTTGTCGGAAGGCACGGGGATGCCGTTGTCCTTGGCGAAATTGAGCAGATCCGTGCGCGAGGCGAAATCCCATTCGCGCCAGGGGGCGATGGTGCGCAGGTCCGGGGCCAGGACGCCGGTGGTCAGTTCGAAGCGCACCTGGTCGTTGCCCTTGCCGGTGGCGCCGTGGGCCACGGCCTGGGCGCCCTCGGCCCGGGCCACGTCCACCAGCCGCTTGGCGATAAGCGGCCGGGCAATGGAGGTGCCGAGCAGGTAGCGGCCTTCGTAGATGGCTCCGGCCCGCAACATGGGGAAGATGAAGTCCTTGGCGAACTCTTCGCGCAGGTCGTCGATGTAGGCTTTGGTCGCGCCGGTTGTGAGGGCCTTTTCTTCCAGGCCGTCGAGTTCTTCTTCCTGGCCGAGGTCGCAGGTGACGGTGATGACTTCGCAGTTGTAGGTCTTTTTGATCCATTTGAGGATGACCGAGGTGTCCAGGCCCCCGGAGTAGGCCAGGACGACTTTCTTGATGGTGCTCATGGCGCTTTCCTTGGATCGGCGGGCCGGCGCGCCTCCTGGCGATCAGGCGGCGGCGACGGGCGGGCCGGAATATTGCTGAATACGGGGAAACCTTCGCGTGAGGCGGCTAGTCGGCCGCCGTGAAAACCCATTCGAGAATGGCTTTTTGGACGTGGAGCCGGTTTTCGGCTTCGTCCCAGACGATGGAGGACGGGCCTTCCATGACGGCGTCGGTGATCTCCTCGCCCCGGTGGGCGGGCAGGCAGTGGAGCACCTTGGCCCCGGGCGCGGCCTTGGCCAGCAGGGCGTCGTTTATCTGGTAGCCGGCGAAAATCTTCACGCGCGCGGCGTGTTCGGCTTCCTGGCCCATGGAGGCCCAGACGTCGGTATAAAGGTAATCGGCTCCGGCGGCGGCCTCGGCCGGATCGGTGGTAATGGTGACGTCGGCTCCCTGCTCCCGGGCTTTGGCCACCACGGCCGGATCGGGCTTGTAGCCGTCGGGCGAGGCGATGGCCACGCGGATGGGGAAGCGGGCGGCGGCGTTGATGATGGAATGGGCGATGTTGTTGCCGTCGCCGACGTAGGCGAGCTTCAGGCCGTCGAGGCGGCCGGAATGCTCGCGCATGGTGAGCAGATCGGCCATGATCTGGCAGGGGTGGTAGGCGTCGGACAGGGCGTTGACCACGGGGATGGAGCCGTAGCCGGCCAGGTCGACCAGCTTGTCGTGGCCGAAGGTGCGCACGATCAGGCAATCGGCGTAGCGCGACAGCACGCGGGCCGTGTCGCGGATGGGCTCATCGCGGCCGAGCTGGGAATCGTTTTGGGTCATGAAAATGGGCCAACCGCCGAGGTGGCGCACGGCGACCTCGAAGGACACCCGGGTGCGGGTGGAGGCTTTTTCGAAAATGAGAATGCAGGTCTTGCCGGCCAGCAGATCGCTGCGGTGGTCGGCGGCCTTCATGGCGGCGGCCCGGTCGAGGATGCGGGCGGCCTCGTCGCGGCTGAAATCGAGGATGGTCAGAAAATGTCGGGGCATTGCGATATCCTTCCGGAGCGACTTCCCAGAATTGGTAAAAAAGAAGTCGTTACCCTTCAACCGCGACGTTTGTAAAGCGCTGTCATGGCCGCCGTGGCCTGCCGCCGCCTTGTCGCCGCGTTGACCAGGGCCAGGGCCGGTGCTAGAAGCGGCAGATGGGAAAACCTCCCCGTCTGCCGGCCTGGTTGCGGCAGGCCTGGAGGCGACAAGCCGGCATCTGTTCCCGGCCCAGGAGGCTTGCATGAAGACGATCTGGAATCTCTTGGCATTGTTGGGATTGGTCGCGGCGCTTTCGGGCTGCACGGTCACGGCCGCGCCCATGGTCTACGTGCCGCCGCCGGCCTGCCCCGAAGGCTACTACTACGCCTCGGGCTACGGCTGCCTGCCCCTGCCGGCCGGCGTGGTCGTACCGCCTGACGCGGTCTACGCCGTGGTCAACACCCAGGGGTTGAGCCTTCGCAGTTGCGGTTCCACGCGCTGCGACATCATCAATTCCCTTAATGCCGGCGAACAGGTGCAGGTGCTCAGCCACCAAGGCGACTGGACCCATGTCTGGGCCTTTACCCGAGGCCAGGAAGGCTGGGTGGCCAGCCGCTACCTCAACTAGCCGGACTTTGGGCGGCAAGCCGTCCGAGCCGGTCTTTTTCCGAAACAACAGTCCTTGTTCCCCGAGGCCGCCAATCAGGCGACCTCGGGGACATGACGACGCCCCAGCCAGGTTGGCCGCCCCTTCGCTTCTGGACAAAGCGCCATGCCGCGTCTATACGCCAGCGGATGCGAAATGTTTTGGACCGCCCTTGCCCTGGGCGCACCACCCCTTTATTGTCCCGAGTTTTCACGGCGGCGCTCCTGGCAGCCTGCCTCGGCACGACGGTTTTCGCCCCCGAGGCCTGGGCAAAAAAGCAGCCCAAGAACCAGCCGGCGGAAACCGAGCCGGCCACGGCCCAATCCCTGGCCGCCGCGGCCCAACCGGCCTGCTCCCCCAAAAAGATCCTTATCGTCGGCGACTCCTTCGCCGTGGGTCTGGGCATGACCCTGGAACAATCCCTCAAGCCCCGGGGACCGGTGGCCCTGGCCAGCAAGGGCAAGGTTTCCAGCGGTCTCAACAGCCCCAAGTTCTATGACTGGGAAAAGGCCCTGGGCGAGTTCCTGGACGCCGAGAAGCCCGACGCCCTGGTGGTCATGCTCGGCGGCAACGACGCCAAAAACGGCAAGGGAACGCCGGAGTGGTCCCGGGATTTCCAGGCCAAGGCCGAGCGGTTTCTGTCCATCGCCGCCGGCCGTGGTGTGCCCGTGGCCTGGGTGGGGCTGCCGCCCATGCGTGAAAAGACCTTCAGCCAGAAGGCCTGGACCGCCAACGAGGCCATGCGGGCGGCCTGCGCCACTTCCAAGGGTTGCCGCTTCATCGACTCGTGGGATCTTTTTGCCGATAATTCCGGCAATTTCTCGGCCAAAAAGCCGGTGGCCGGCAAGGCCGTTCCCCTTCGCGGCAAGGACGGGGTCCACTTCAGCCCGGCCGGCTGCAAGCTGCTGACCGACCGCATCGCCACCGGCCTGCCCGTGGCACCCTGACGCCGCCAACCCGCGCGCCTAACGCCGATACCCCCGTACCATCCATGAGTTGGAAAAAAGCCTGCCTCGTATACTGCATCGCCCTGGTCGTCGCCATGTTGGCCAACATCGAAAAGGTGTCGGTCTGGGTGGACGATCGCCTGGGCGACGGCCCGGCCTCGGAAGCGGCCCGGCAGGTCCGCCGGGTGCGCAATCTTTGGCGCGAGACCCAGCTGGCCGCCCATTGGCGGCAGCTTGACTGCGACATGGCCGCCTATTTCGACGAGACGTATAAAAACAACTTGGCCTGCCGCGAGGAACCGACCTCCGACGCCGCCGCCCAGGCCTTGCGCGAACGCCTGGACCCCAACCAGCCCCTGCTCAAGCCCGACGAGCCCATCGACGCCGACAACCTGCTGGCTGCCTTGTCGCCCCCCAAACCGGGCGCGGCCGAGAGCGAGACCACTGGGCCGGCCGTGGCCCACGCACCCCCGTCCGGCCAGCCCGGCTCCGGGGAACAAGCCCTGACCCAGGGCAAGGGACCGGCTCCGCGCAAGCTGCTGGTGGTCGGCGATTCCCTGGCCATCGGCCTGTCCCTGTCGCTGCGGCGCAGCGTGGCCGAAATCGAGGGCCTGGAACTCATCGAGGAAGGCAAGGTCTCCAGCGGCCTGGCCAATCCCAAATATTACGACTGGAGCCGGGCGCTGCGGGTCTTTCTCGACAAGTACAAGCCCGATCTGGTCGTGGTTATGATGGGGGCCAACGACGCCAAGTACATCAACGTCAATGAAAAACCCCGCTCGCCCGGCAATCCCAACAAGACCTGGCCGGAAGTCTTTTCCATGCGCGTGGAGGATTTCCTTACCGCCATGCAGGAAAAAAACATCCGCAACTACTGGATCGGCCTGCCTGTCATGGGCGACGCACCCTACGCCAAGCAGGTCGAGATCATGAATGACATCGTGAAAACCGAGGCGGCCAAGTTCCGCAACAGCACCTACCTGGACACCTGGACGCTGCTGGCCGACGACCAGGGCAACTACTCGACGTTTTTGCCCAACGACAAAGGGGTCAAGATCAAGGTGCGGGCCAACGACAAGGTGCACTTCACCGTGGCCGGCGGCGACATCCTGGCCCAGGCCTTCCTGGCCTCCCTGGCCAAGGACGTGGAGATCACGGCCAAGAAACCGGCCGCCGCCGCGCCCCAGGCCGCCCAGACGGCCCCCAAGTAGGCGGCGGGAGAACACGTGCCCAATCCCACCGCCAAGGACGCCGGCCCCGAGCCGCGACACCGGACGCCGGCCCGTCAGCCGAGGGCGGCCGACCGCCGGGAACATGCCGCCCGAGCCGCCCCCGGCCCGACCCGCCGCTTCCTGGCCGCCCTGGCCTGCCTGGCCTGTCTGCTCGGCACGGCCTGCGGCCAGGACGAAGCGCCCAAATCCGCTGACGCGCCCAAAACGGCGGCCTCGTCCCAGCCGCCGGCCAAGACCGCGACACTGCCCCAGTCTTCCCAGACGCCCCAGTTATCGCCGTCGTCCCAGACACGGGCCAAACGCCTGCTCGTGGTCGGCGACTCTCTGTCCATCAGCCTTGGCGAACAGCTCGAACACGCCCTGGCCGGCGCGCCCGGCCTGGATTTTTCCCGCGACGGTCAGCGCTCCACGGGCTTAAGCCGACCGGAACTCTTGGACTGGCCGGCCCGGCTGCGGGAACTGGTCGCCAAGTCCCCGCCCGACATCGTGGTCATCATGATCGGTGCCAACGACGTCATGCCGCTGACCGCCGCCGACGGCAACCGGGTCTATTTCGACCAGCCGGCCTGGGCCGAAACCTACACCGCCAAGGCCCGGGAACTCCTCGCCATCTGCCGCCAGGCCAATCCCGACGTGGCGATAAACTGGGTCGGCGCGCCGTCCATGGGCGACGCGGCCCTGGCCGTCGGGGTTAAACGTGTCAACGCCGTGCTGGCCAAGTTGTGCGCCGAGGCGGGCTGCCGGTTCATCGACGCCGAAGCCGCTTTTTCCGACGCCGATGGGCGTTATACCCGCCACGCCAGGGACGCGGCCACGGGCGAAACCACGGCCATCCGCACCGCCGACGGCGTACACCTGACCGAAGCCGGGGCTAGGCTCCTGGCCGGCGTGACGGCCGCTTCCCTGACCGGCAAGGAACAACTGCCGCCTGCGGCCGGTCTCGACGAACTGCGCGCCCAGGCTCGGGATCTGCGCCCCGTGGCCGATCCCGCCCCCCAGGCCCAACGCGAGGCCTCCGGCAAAACCAAAACCAAGGCCCGGCCCAGCGGCAAGGTCTACAGCGTGCGCGACGGCGACACCTTCCGTTTGATCGCCAAACGCCTGGGCGTGTCCGAGGAAGACCTCGTCGCGCTCAATCCCGACGCCGATCCTAGACGTCTGTCCATCGGCCAATCCTTACGCCTGCCCGTGCGCCGCCGCTAGGTTCGCGCAACGCGGCCGCCTGGGCCGCTTCGACCAGCCCGGAACTCCACGACTTTTCGCCGTTGACCCGGCCAACCGCCATGGGTCATACTCCCGTCCGGGGATATTGTCGCGACGATTGGGCCAAGCAAAAGCGCCGCAGCCACGCCGAACCGGCAAAACCGGGCCCTCTCCGGTTGCGGCTGCGCCGTCTGGCATCGATGCCGTCGCCCCCATTGGCCGGCAAGATGAGCCACGCCCCGACAACGCCGCCAACCATGAACAGCACACGAGGTCGCCTGCCCTCACGGAGATGCGCCATGCGTCCGCTTGCCAGACTGATTGTTCCACTGCTCGCAGCCGTCCTGGTTCTGCCGGGTTGCGCCAAACGCCCGCCGGCTCCCGCGCCGACCGGCGATGAAACGACTACTCCGGCCGAGGCCGAGGTCAAACCCGCGCCGGTCGATACCCTGCCCACGGCCGTGCCGCCGGCCGTGCCGCCGTTGCCCAAGGCGGACCTCGCCGTGGAGCCGGCCGTGCCCGAACAGGCCACCAAGCAGGCCCTGGAACCCAAACCAGCCGTCAACGCCGCCATCAAGCCTCCCCGTTCCGAACCGGCCGCGCCCGCCTCCGAGTCCGGCCAAGCCGCCAGATCGGCCGAGGCCCAAGCCGCCGCCCCAAAAACGAAGAACGTCGACGGGCCGATGGTGGCCGTGGTCGGCGATTCCCTGGCCGTGGGCGTGGGCATGACCATGGAACAGCGCCTGGCCAAGACCGGCGGGCCGGGCTGTCTGGCCATGGGCAAGGTTTCGACAGGACTCATTTCCAAGAAATACGACTGGGATAAGGCGTTGGCCGAGACCCTGGCCCGCCAGCCCGTCTCGGCCGTGGTGGTGGTCCTTGGCGGCAACGACGCCAACAACGCCATCGCCGGCAAGGGCGCGGGCACGCCGGAGTGGCACGAGGCCTACACGGCCAAGGTGGAGCGTTTCCTGGCCATCGCCGCCAAGGCCGGGGTGCAAGTCCTGTGGGTGGGGCTGCCGGCCATGAAGGACCCGGCCTACGGCCAGCGCGTGGCGGCGGTCAACGCCGCGGCCCGGGCCGGCTGCGCCAAGACGGCCGGCTGCCGCTACCTGGAACCCGGCGACGTCTTTACCGACGCCTCAGGCAATTATGTCCAGGCCAAGGACATCGGCGGCAAGACCGTCAGCCTGCGGGCCGGCGACGGCGTCCACATGACCATGACCGGCTACGACCTGCTCTGTCGCCGGGTCCTTGATGTCCTGGGTCCGGCCGCCAGTCCGGCCAAACCGTAAGGAACTTGCCCATGCGTCGCCAACTGTCCCAGGCCGAGGTGCTGGCCGCCGTGGCCGACGACGTCTTCGCCCTGCCCGACCAGCCCCTCGCGTCCCTGACCATGGGCACATGTCTGGCCGCCGTGGCCTCGCGCGGCCTGGGGTTGGCCTCGCTGGTCTCCCACATCGTCCCGGGGCTGGCCCCGGCCCGGCCCAAGACCGTGCCGGCCACGGTCCACGAGGCGCTACGGCTGCTTGCCGACCCGGCCGCCGCCGAGACTGATCTGGCCTCGGTGGCCCTGGCCGCGGCCAATTCCCTGCTGCCGCTGCCCGAAGACGTCCGCGACGGCGCGGGGCAGGACCTGCTCATGTCCCTCGGCCGGGGCAAAGACGTGGCCGTGGTCGGGCACTTTCCCTTCACGGCCAGTCTGCGCGAAGCCTGCCGTTCGCTGTGGGTCTTGGAAAAACGGCCGCGACCGGGCGACTTGCCGGCCGAGATGGCCGGCGAGATCCTGCCCCGGGCCGACATGGTGGCCGTCACCGGCACCACCCTGCTAAACGGCAGCCTGGCCGGGCTGCTTTCCGCCTGCCGGGACGACGCCGTGGTCATCATGCTCGGCCCCACCACGCCCTTTGCCCCGGGCCTCATGCGCTGCGGCATTGACGTCCTGGCCGGCTGCGACGTGCCCGACCCCGAGGCGGCCCTGGCCGGCATCCGGGCCGGCAGCTGCTTCAAGGGGCTTTCCGGCGTGCGCCAGTGCTCCTGGCTGCGGCCGGGGCTGGCCGTTTAGGGCGGCTTCCCAGCCCACCCCTCCGGCCGCCGTATGGCGGCCAAACGCCGCGTCGCGTTCCCGAGACGCTTACGCCCCGAACAAACGGCGCGCCCTTGACGGCGATTTTGCTTCCGGCTCCCGTCGCTCCCGTCAGGACGCCCCACAACGAGGCGACGCGCCCTCAATGGCGTCCGCCGCTCCCGGGACAGCCCGGGGCTGACCCTGGGCAGACTGTTTCGTCGTCGTCATGTTCCCGACAGGACGGATCATCCACTGCTTCGCCGCGCCGCAACACGGCAAAACCGTAGACGCCGGCCAGGGTCGAGGCCACGAGGATGGACACCTTGGCCTGCTCGCCGGCGGCCGCGCCGTCGCCAAAGGCCAGGCCGGCGATGAAGATCGACATGGTAAACCCGATGCCGGCCAACACCGAGGCCCCGTAATAGTGGGAAAGCCGCATCCCCTCCGGCATGGCCGCCAGCCCCAGGCGGAACAGCCCCAGGCAGGTCAGGAAGATGCCGAGCTGCTTGCCAATGAAAAGCCCCAGGAAGATGCCCAGGGACACCGGCTCGGCCAGGGACTGCCCGGCCTGGCCAAAGAGCGGCACTCCGGCGTTGGCCAGGGCGAACAGCGGCATGATGCCGTAGGCGACAAAGGGGTGCAGGGCGTGCTCCAGGCGCGGCAGGGGCGCGCTGGCCCGCAGGCAGGCGCTTTCCAGGTTTTCAAGGGTCCCCTGCATGGTCTTGTTGGCCAAGAGGGCCTGACCCGGCTCCATGGACGCGGCAAAGCAGTCGAGGAGCCGGCGGGCCTTGTGCAGGAACGCCCCGGCCGAAATGCGGGTGCGCGCCGGGATGGTCATGGCCGCCAACACCCCGGCCACGGTGGCGTGGACGCCGGATTTGAGAAAGGCCAGCCACAAGATCGCGCCGCAGATGCCGTA
Organism: Solidesulfovibrio magneticus RS-1; assembly: GCF_000010665.1. Lineage (NCBI taxonomy): Bacteria > Pseudomonadati > Thermodesulfobacteriota > Desulfovibrionia > Desulfovibrionales > Desulfovibrionaceae > Solidesulfovibrio > Solidesulfovibrio magneticus. Next base: position 2,976,131 of record NC_012796.1, read on the forward strand.
AACGGCCGGATGGCGCGCCCCAGCCATGTTGAGACCGAGCATGGCCAGGAACATGGCTCCGCCGACGGCCAGGGAAATGAGCGAAATATCGCCGGAATAAAAGATCGCGATGACCAGCACCGCGCCGATGTCGTCAACGATGGCCACGGCCGCCAGGAAGACCTTGAGCGAAACCGGCACGCGATTGCCCAGAAGCGACAAGATGCCCAGGGCAAAGGCAATGTCCGTGGCCATGGGCACGCCCCAGCCGGCCATGGTCGGCAACCCTTGGTTGAAAAGGGCATAGAACAAAGCCGGCACGACCATGCCGCCCACGGCCGCCGCCACGGGCAGAATGGCCTGGGCCGGCGAATTGAGTTCGCCGACCAGGATTTCGCGCTTGATTTCCAGGCCGACCATGAAAAAAAACACGGCCATGAGCCCGTCGTTGATCCAGTGCAGCAGGGTCTTGGACAGGACGTGGTCGCCAAAGCCCACGGTCACGGGCGTTTCCCACAGGGCGAAATAGCCCGGGGCCAGGGGCGAATTGGCCCAGACCAGGGCAATCATGGTACAGGCGATAAGCACGATGCCGCCCGAGGCCTGGACATGGCTGAAACGGCGAAACGGGGCCAAGGCCTGCTCCAGCAGGGGCAACGGCCGGGAAGTGGTTAGAGGATGATTTGCCATGCAACTCCAATACAGTTGAGTGCAGTATTTTGCACGTTGACGGTGTGACAGCCGAGGCCGCGACATGTCGCCTCGGACGATTCGAGATTATCTAGTGTAAGACAGCTTCATGCGCTGGGCAAGGCAATTCGGAAAAGCTCATTTTCCGTGGGGCTTAACAGCCAAAACCCCTAAGACTACCCGGGCCGGCGTCGTACGCGCGGCCCATTGCGCCGTCCAGCAATCACCTGCTTGGACAATGTCGACAGAGCGTCAGCCATGGACCGCCCGCTACAGGCGATACGCCTGCCTGGACCAACCGCGAGCGGCCATTGCCCCCGTGCCGGCCTTGGGCTATAGACCGCCGAGGAATTGCGTATCCCCTATGTCCCATCCTTTCGGCATATCCCATCCTCCCATCGCTCCCGACGCGCCCTGGCTGGCCCCCCTGGCCGGTTTTTCCGATCTGCCCTTTCGGCTGCTGAGCCGGGAACTCGGCGCGGCGGTGGCGGTAACGGAAATGGTCAGCGCCAAGGGCCTTTTTTACGATTCGCGCAACACCAAGCGCCTGCTTGACACCTGCCCGGCCGACAGCCCTCTGGTGGTGCAGCTTTTTGGGGCCGAGCCGGACTACCTGGAACGCGCCGCCGTCGCCCTGGCCGAGGCCGGTTACACGTATTTCGACCTCAACTGCGGCTGCTCGGTGCGCAAGGTGGTCAAGACCGGCGCCGGCGCGGCCCTGCTTGGCGACCCGGACCGGCTCGTCGCCTGCGCCAGGGCCATGGTCCGGGCCGTGGGGCCTGGCCGGGTCGGGGTCAAGCTGCGCCTGGGGCCCAAGCCTCCGGCCCGGGTCGATCTGGAACTGGCCATACGCCTGGCCGAAGCCGGCGCGGCCTGGCTGGCCCTGCACCCGCGCCACGCCAGCCAGGGATTTGCCGGCACGGCCGACCGGCAGGCCCTGGGGGAATTCGTCGCCGCCTCAACCCTGCCCGTCATCGCCAGCGGCGACCTCATGACCGCCGCAGATGGCCGCGCGGTCCTGGCCCAAACCGGCGCGCAAGGCGTCATGTACGCCCGGGGAGCTTTGGCCGATCCCCGCGTTTTCGCCCGCCATGCCGCCCTTTTTGCCAACGAAGGCCAGACCACGCCCCGAGAAGTCCCGTCGGTGTGCGACGTCATCCGCCGTCATGCCGCCCTGTGCCGGGAATATGCCGACGACCGCCAGGCGCTTTTGCGCATGCGCACGGCCGTGCCCCGCTACCTGCGCGACCTGCCCGGCTGCCGGGCGCTGCGCGACCGATTGTGCCGGGTGCAGTCCTGGAACGAACTGTCCGACATCATAAGCGAGGCCGAGGCCCTAGCCGCCGCCTCGCCCCAAGCCGCCGGAGAAGCCGCATGAAACTCCTTCGCGCCCAGACCGCCGGATTCTGCATGGGCGTCGATCTGGCCCTGAAAAAACTCGCCGCCCTCATCGACGCCCCGGCCAAGGACGCCCCGGCCAAAGCCATCGTCACCTTCGGCCCCATCATCCACAATCCGCAGGTGCTCGAAGACTACGCCGCCAAGGGCGTAGGCGTGGTCAACGACCCGGCCGCCATCGCCCCCGGGACCACCGTGGTCATTCGCGCCCACGGCATCCCCGACCCCGTGCGCCGGGCCATCGCCGACCGGGGAGCCGAGATCGTGGACGCCACCTGTCCCAAGGTCAAAAAGGCCCAGACCCTCATCCAGGCCCAGGCCAAACAGGGGCGGACCTTGCTCCTTTTCGGCGAAGAGGACCATCCCGAGGTCAAGGGGCTTTTAAGCTACGCCACGGCCGGCGCCCACGTTTTCGGCGACATGGAAGAACTCGAAAAGCTCGACCTGCCCCACGGCCCCACCTATTTCCTGGCCGCCCAGACCACCCAGGACGAGCAGGAATTCCTGCGCATCCGGGATTATCTGCGAAACCGCTTCGGCGCGGGCTTGACGGTGTTGTCCACCATCTGCAACGCCACCATGAACCGCCAGCAGGAGGCCATGGATCTGGCCGCCGCCGTGGACTTCCTGGTGGTGGTCGGCGGGCGCGACTCCGGCAACACCCGACGCCTGGCCCAGGTGGCCCGCAGTGCCGGAACGCCGAGCGTCCATATCGAAACCGCCGACGAACTTTCACCCGGGATGTTCACGGGCTACGCCACAATCGGCTTGACAGCCGGCGCGTCAACGCCGAAGAAAATAATTGACCGTGTCCAGCAGGTGCTGGAATCCTATTAGCCTCATGCCGGTCGTCCGCCCCTGGCGGCCGACCGGCCGACAAACGCCGCCCCGCCCCTGTCCGGCGCGGCCTCAACCGCGGAGAACCTCATGGCCCAGACCAACATTCTCCTGGAAGCCGGCACCAACGAGCTGGAGATCGTGGAGTTTTTCATCGACGAGCCCACGGCCTCCTCGTTTACTGCCGACGCTCCCGAAACGTCGGGCCACTACCGGGGCTATTACGGCGTCAACGTGGCCAAGGTGCTGGAGATCATCCGGCTGCCCAAGGTCACGGCCATGCCCGAGGTGTCCCACCCAAGCGTCATGGGCGCGTTCAATCTGCGAAACCACATCATCCCCCTGGTGGACCTCAGCATCTGGCTCGACAAGCAGCGCCAGGACACGGCCTCGCCCAAGGTCATTGTCACCGAATTCAACAACGTCACGTCCTCGTTTCTGGTCTCCGGCGTCACCCGCATCCACCGCATGAGTTGGGAGTCGGTGGAGCCGCCCAACCGCTACGTTTCCAAGATGAGCGGCGATTCCATCACCGGCGTGGTCAAGCTGGAAGACCGCATCGTTTTTCTTCTGGATCTGGAAAAAATCGTGGCCGACCTCAACCCGAGCCTGGGGCTACGCCTGGACATGAGCATCGAATGGAACTCGTCCAGCCGCTATCGGGCCCTGGTCGCCGACGACTCGGTGCTGGTGCGCGAGATGTTAAAAGACCTGCTCAACAAGGCCGGCTTCGACGTTACGGCCGTGCAGAACGGCCGCGAGGCCTGGGAACTCCTCAGTCAGATCAAGGAGAAGTCCGAGGCCGAACACCAGCCCCTTTCCAACTTTGTCCACTGCATGGTGGCCGACATCGAGATGCCGGCCATGGACGGCCACAACCTCACCAAGCGCATCAAGGACGATCCGGTCCTGCGCGAGTTGCCGGTGATCCTGTTCTCCTCGCTTATTACCGACAAGCTGCGTCACAAGGGAGAGGCCGTGGGGGCCGACGACCAGATTTCCAAGCCCGACGTCAGCCAGCTGGCCATGCGGGCCAAGGCGCTCATTGAGCGCAAGCTCGGTCAGAAAACCGCCGCCTGAGGCCGCCTTGGCCTCCTGGCCGGCCACGTCCGTGCACTTTTTTACGACGCGCGACGTGTTGCTGCCCCATGCCCCGTAACCGCCTGTCCTTCCCGACGGACACTTCCGGCATCACCCGCTTCGGGCGGCCGCCGGCGATGTCCGGGCCATGGTTCGGCCCCGGTCCTTCCATGGCCGCCGGGACGGATCAGGCGGTTTCCATGCTGTGCGATCCCTGCCGCGACCTGTTCGCCGCCGAACAGGCCGTCTCCCCCTATCTCGTGGACTGGTCCCAGGCCTTCGCCGATCTTGACCCGACCCAGGCCGCGCCCGTGGCCCTGGTGTTCAAACGCTCGCCCTTCCCGGACGTGGTGGAACGCTGGCTGCTGCCGGACCTGGGCACCCCGCGCGCCCGCCGGATCGCCGAACTGCACCTCTCGGCCAGACTCAACAACGTGCTGTCTCTCGCCGGAGCCCACGGCGTCGAAATTCTCTCCAGGAACCGCCACGATGCCGGATTGCTGGACGCCGTACGCCACAATCTCTTCACCCGGCTTGACGATTTTTCCAACATGTCCCTGTATTTCCTCCATGGACTTGTGCAGTCGGCCTTTGGCCGCGACCTGTCCATCGACGCGTGCCAGACCGATGGTTCCCTGCCCGAAGCCCGAGAACACGGCGGCGCGACAGGCGGGTCAAAGCCCGGGCAGGCACGGCCGGGGCTGGCGCTGGCCGTCAACATCGGCCAACACCTGACGAGCTGGGGACTTATTCGCCTCACCCAGGACGGCGGCTGCGCCGTGGAGCGCCTGTTTCGCCGGGAAACTTGCCACGACTTGACGCGCTGCTGTCTCACGGCGGAAATAGCCGACATCCTGGCCACCATGCGGTCCGATCTGGGCCAGGCGGCCGACGACGTCGAGGCTGTGGGGGTAAGCCTGGCCGCCACGGTCATGGACGGTCGGCCGCTGCCGGTGGCCCAATTCGGACTGTTCGCCGCCTGCTCCCCATGGGAGCTCGAGCGCACGGCCACAGCCATCCCCGATGCGGCCTCCCGGGCTTTTCCGGGCCGGCCGGCGGTCCTGGTCAACGACGGCCGTGCCCAGGCCCTTTTTGCCTTTCACTTTGCCGACGGCAAGGCGGCGGCGGGCGACGGCCATCTGCTGACCCTGCGCCTGGGGGCCTGCCCCTGCGTCCACTGCCTGGACGGCGACGGGAACAGCCCGCCAGGATTTGACGAATACGGCTGGCTGGCCATCCGGGCCGTTCCCTCACGGCCGGGCGGGCCGCTGTTCTCCACCCCGCGCCACCCGCTCTCCCATTACGGCCTGGCCGCCGCCGCCCATGAACTCGGGCTTTTGACTCGCTATGGCCTGGGCATCGAGGACGCCATCCCCTTTTTCCACAGCCGGCTTACAGGCGACGACCCCGAGGCCGCCCGGGAAGCCGCCGGCATCTATCGAATCCTCGGCGCGCACCTGGCCATGCTGGCCGCCGAAATCCACGCCCACCGCCCCCTTGGCGCGATCATGGTCATGGGTTCCCAGGCCAACCGTCTGGACGGGCCGGCGTTTGCCGCCTTAAGCGACGGCTACGCCGCCTTTGCCGCCGGCCGGCCCCTGGTCCCGGCCACGGTCGGGCGCATCCTCGTCGAGGAAGCCTCGGCCGAGGCCGGACTCGTGGGGGCGGCCTTTGCCGCCCTGTCCGCCGCCCCGGCCTAGCCCGTTCGCCCCAAGCGGCCATTGACCGTCGAAAAGCCGGCCAACCGGCCCGTTTGAGGCCCCGCGCCTTTTGACACTCCCGGCCCTTTGTGCTTAATTGACCTCCTTTTCGCGAAACTCGTACGCGCTTTGGAGGCGTTTCCATGACTGATTCTCCCGCTTCGCAACACGGCTCGGCCAAACCGTCCGACATTCCCGCCGCGCTGCGCCTGCCTGTCCAGTACTGGCGGCATTCCCTGGCCGCCGCCGCCATCGTCCTCGTGGCCGCCGGCGGCTACGCGCTGTTTGGCGTCTATCAAAAGGGCCAGGTCGAAAAGGCCGAGGCCGCCCTGGGCGAAATCATCACCACCAAGGCCGGCGCGGACCGTGTCGCCGCCCTGGAAACCCTGGCCAAGTCCGCTCCTGAGGGAGCCAAGGCCGGCATCTACCTCGAACTGGCCAAGACCGCCCAGGGCCTGGGCGATTTTACCAAGGCCGCCAGCGCCTTCGAGGCCGTGGCCAAATCCGCCCCGTCCGGCATGAAGACCATCGCCGGCCTCGGTGAAGCCGCCGCCCTGTCGCGCGCCGGCCAGGACGCCAAGGCCGTGGACGTGCTGGAATCCCTGGCCGCCAAGGCCCCCAAGATCTTTGCCATGACCATCGACCGCCAGCTCGCCGTCACGGCCGAGGCCGCCGGCCAGTGGCAAAAAGCCCTGGCCGCCTATGAGCGCATGAAGGCCGACGGCAACGTGCAAAACGCCAGCTTCATCGACGCCCGCATCGCCGACCTCAAGGGCAAGACCGCCGGCGCGGCCAAGACCAACGGATAGTCCGAACGCGGCCGATCACGGCCGCGACCGTAACGCTTTGCCTCTCCCCCAAAAAAGGGAGCGCGGACGCCGACGGCGGCGTCCCTTTCATGTGTGGAGGATTGACGCGTGGGCAAGGAACTTCTCAAGACCGAGGGCGGCGACACCCTGCTGCTGCTCGGCAACGAAGCCATCGTCCGGGGAACCCTGGAAGGCGGCGTGCGCTTTGTGACCTGCTACCCGGGCACGCCTTCGTCCGAGGCGCCGGACACCTTTTTCCGCTTGAGCCAGGGCGCGCCCTATTACTTCGAATACTCCGTCAACGAGAAAGTGGCCCTGGAAGTGGCCGGCGGCGCGACCCTGGCCGGTTTGCCGAGCCTGTGCACCATGAAGCACGTCGGCGTCAACGTGGCCGCCGATCCGCTCATGACCCTGGCCTACGTCTCGGCCCCGGGCGGGCTGGTGCTGCTGTCCGCCGACGATCCGGGCTGCCATTCCTCGCAAAACGAGCAGGACAACCGCATTTACGCCCGCCTGGGCGGCCTGCCCTGCTTCGAGCCGGCCACGGCCCAGGAATGCAAGGACATGGCCCGCGACGCCATGCTCCTTTCGCGCAAGCTTGAAACGCCGGTGCTCCTGCGCACCACCACCCGGGTCAACCACGTGCGCGGCCCGGTGGTCACCGGCGACCTGCCGGCCACGCCTTATGAAAAGCCCTTTGTCAAGGATCCGGCCAAGTACGTGCCCCTGCCGGCCTCGGCCCGGGTCATGCACAAACGCCTGCGGGCCATCCTCGACGGCCTGGTCGCCGAGGCCGACGCCTCGCCCTACAACGTCGAATCCGGCGCTGGGGAACTGGGTTTCATCAGCTCGGGCGTTTCGCGCAACTATCTCTCCGACGTCCTGGAAGAAGAAGGGCTTGTCGGCAAGGTGCGCCTGCTCGAACTCGGCATGACCTACCCCTTGCCGGAAAACCGCATCGCCGCATTCCTGGCCGCCTGCAAAAAGGTGCTCATCGTCGAGGAACTCGAACCGGTGCTCGAAAACGAGATCCGAGCCCTGGCCCAAACGCGCGGCATCGAGGTCGAAATCCTCGGTAAAAGCGAACACCTGCCCCGCCTGGGCGAGTTCTCCACGGCCAACGTCCGCCAGGCCGTGCGTGCCTTCGTCGGGCAGCCCGCCGCCGTGGTCGATGCGCTCACCGTGCCGGGCGACCTGCCCCGGCGTCCGCCCAACCTCTGCGCCGGCTGCCCCCACCGGGCCGCCTACTACGCCGTGCGCGAGGTTTACGGTGACACCGCCGTCTATTCCTCGGACATCGGCTGCTACACCCTGGGCTTTTTGCCGCCTTTCCGGGCCGCCGACTTCCTGTTGTGCATGGGTTCGTCCATCTCCACCGGGGCCGGATTCGCCCGGGCCTCGGGCAAGCCGGTGGTGGCCTTTATCGGCGACTCGACCTTCTTCCACTCCGGCATCACCGGGCTCATCGACGCCGTGGCCTACAAGCACGACGTGCTCATCGTCATCCTTGACAACCGGACCACGGCCATGACCGGCCATCAGCCCAACCCGGGCGTGGACACCACCATCTTCGGCGAAAACCCCAACCCTGTGGACCTCATGGCCCTGATCCGGGCCTGCGGCGTGGAGCCGGTCAAGGTCAATCCCCTCAACCACAAGGCGACCCTGGCCGCCCTGACCGAGCTGTCCAAGCAGACCGGCCCGCGCGTGCTGGTGGCCGAATACCCCTGCCCCATCCATGCCCGGCGCGTGGGACAGGCCAAAAAGACCCTGCCCGCCCGGGTGGCCGGCGATCCCGCCGCCTGCCTGACCGTGCGCGACAATCTGGCCTGCCCGGCCTTTGCCATGGTGGACGGCCAGTTTACCATCAACGCCGAACAGTGCGACGGCTGCATGTTCTGCGTCCAGCTCTCACCGGACCTCAAGCCCGGCAAGAAGGAGGCGAAATGACCCGCGCCCGCATCTTTTTCACCGGCGTCGGCGGCCAGGGAACCTTGACCGCCACCACCCTTCTTGCCCGCACCGCCCTGGACGCCGGCTTGCCCGTCACCTCGGGCGAGATCCACGGCATGGCCCAGCGCGGCGGCGTAGTCGAGTCCACCCTGCTTGTGGGCGGCTACAAAAGCGCCATCATCGCCCCGGGCGAGGCTGACGTGATCCTGGGCTTCGAACTGTTGGAAACCCTGCGCGCCCTGCCGATGCTTAAACGCGGCGGCTTTGTCGTCGGCAACAGCGAAGCCCTCCAGCCCGTGGGCGTGTGCCTGGGCCGGGAGTGCTATCCGCCCCTTGAGGCCGTGCTGGAAACCGCCAAGGGCTTTGCCGCCCAGGTGGTGCTGGTCCCCTGCATCAGCCTGGCCGAACAGGCCGGCACGGCCAAGGCCGCCAACACCGTGCTTTTAGGCGCGGCGGCGGCCTGCGGCGCGCTGCCGTTTAGCGTGGCCGATCTCACCCGCTCCATTGAGAAGTACCTGAAACCCAAGCTGGTGGACGTGAACCTCAAGGCTTTGGCCCTGGGGGCCGAGGCCGCCAAGGCGGGCCAGGCGGCGTGATCGATTCCTTGACGTCTTTCGACGGGGCTGGACCGGCGTTTTACGGCGCGCTGTCGCGCATCGTGGCGCTGACCGGCCCCGGCCGGGCGGTGCGGCGCGGCCTGGAAAACGCCCTGGCCGTGCTGGTCGAGGCCCTGGGCTATCGCCGGGCCTGCCTGGAGCTCCACGATCTGCCCCAGCCGGGGGCGCGCATCGTGCTGTCCCACGGCCGCCAGCAGGGCCTGGACCATCTCTACGGCCCGGCCCCCATCACCATGGGCCAGGTCATCGGCTCGCGCCGCTCGCTCATCCTCCAGGACGTCAAGGACCATCCCGACTTCATCGGCCGGCCGCCCGAGGAGCTCTCCAACCTGTCCCACATCTGCGTGCCCGTCACCGTGCCCATGCCCGACGGCCATGTGGAAGGCTTTGCCCCTGTCGGCCCGTCCGACGTCATCGGGGCGCTCAGCGTCGATCTGCCCAAGGCCCCCATGGTCTTTTTGGAGGCACACCGCGAATTTCTGGCCGTGGTCGGCGGCATCCTCGGCAACGCCGCCCTGCGCTTGCGCGACGAGCTCGACCTGTCCCGGCGTTCCGTGGCCGCCGCTGTCCAGCCCGTCGGCATCGCCGCCGAGGACCCCGCGCCCGAGGCGGCTCCGGCCCAGCCCGTGGCCGTGTCCAAGAGCATTCGCCTGGTCCTGCGCCAGATTTCCCAGGCCGCCGATTCCGGCGATCCGGTGTTCCTGCGCGGCGAGGAAGGCACGGGCAAGGAATGCCTGGCCCGCTGGCTCCACAGCCAGGGCAACCGCCGCCACCGGCCGTTTCTGCGCCTGGGCTGCGGCGAAATGCCGCCCGAGGCGGTCATGGAAACGCTTTTTGGCGTCCAAAAGGGCGAGCGTTCCAAGTCCACCCGCTCCAAGCGCGGGCTTTTCGAGCTGGCCCAGGGCGGCGTGGTCTTTCTCGACGACATCGAGGAACTGTCCCTGGAGGCCCAGTCCCGGGTGCTCCAGGTCATCCAGGAAGGGGCCGTGGCCCGCATCGGCAGCGACACGCCGGTGGCCGTGGACGCCCGGGTGCTGGCCGCCAGCACCGCCTCCCTGGAAGACGCCATGGCCCAGGGCGACTTCCTCGAAGACCTCTTCTACGGCCTGGGCGTGTTTCCGCTCTACGTGCCGCCGCTGCGCGACCGCATGGGCGACATCCTGCCCCTGGCCGAACATTTCCTGGAAGACTTTTCCCAGCGCACCGGCAAGAGCGTGCGCCGCATCTCCACGCCGGCCATTGATCTCTTAAGCCAGTACCACTGGCCGGGAAACGTCCGCGAACTGGCCAACTGCATGGAGCGCGCCGCCACTCTTTGCGACGAAGCCGTGGTGCGCACCTACCATCTGCCCCCCACCTTGCAGACCGGCGAATCTTCCGGCACCGAACCCTCGCTGTCCTTTGGCGAGGCCGTGGCCAAGTTCGAGCAGGAACTGCTTGTCGAAGCCCTCAAGAAGGCGCGCGGCAACATGTACCAGGCTGCCCGGGACCTGCGCGAAAGCTACCGCGTGGTCAACTACAAGGTCAAAAAATACGCCATCGATCCCAAACGCTTCACTCCGGGACGACGCGGCTGACAGAACACAAAAACGGTTTACCCACTCCCGGCAAACGCGTAGAAACTGACGTCACTTCACCGCCCCACAGGAGGGTTCATGGCAAGCCTCGCCAGTCACGATTACTACCGCGACGACATGACCAAAATGCCGCCGCTACGCTCCATCGCCCAGACCCTTTGCCTGGACAAACGCGTCCGCAAGGTCACGGCCGCCGAGGCCTATGAGCTGGCCAAGCGTCAGCACGACGTCATGGACACCGATCTGCCGATCTACCCGGCGGCGGCCAAGCGCCTGGGCCTGCCCGAAGGGGCCACCGTGCTCAACAACTGCCACGGCCGCATCGTCGGCCGCACGGCCCTGGCCCGGCGCTTCTACACCCGCATGGAGGCCGTGGAGCGGCGCAAGGTCGAGTCCGACCTGCGCGAAGCCGTCTACGCCATGCAGCGCTATCCGCTGATCAAGGCCGAAGCGATTCTCGGCCTCGACACCGACCTCATGATCAAGGCCACCATCGTCGGCACCGAGGACGACGCGGTCAACATCTTCAACTGGCTGGCCAATTTCACGCCCTATGAAGAGCTGACCGAGGCCTACGCCAAAAGCCCCAAACTGCCCATTCCCGACATCTTGGTGGTCGGCTTCAACCAATGGACCACCACCGACCCGTATTACCACAATGCCGGCGGCTCCCAGCTGGCCCTGGTCGACGAAGACGCCAACGTCATCTTCAACCTCGGGATGCGTTACTTCGGCGAACGCAAGAAAGGCACGCTGACCCTGGCCTGGACCTCGGGCATGCGCCTGGGCCTGGCCGCCTGCCACGGCGGCATCAAGGAAATCGACTTTTCCGGCTGCGCCGACGCCAAGGCCCAGGACATGGGCAAGCGCTCCATCGCCTTTTTCGGCCTGTCCGGCACGGGCAAGTCGTCGCACACCAACTCCCACGACAACGGCGGCACCCTGCCGGCCGGGTTCTCCAAGGTGGTGCTCCACGACGACGCCTTCCAGATCGACTGCGAGAACAAGGTCTGCCGCGTCTGGGAACCGACCCTGTTCGACAAGACCGATTCGCGCCCCACGGGCCATCCCGACTGGCGCTACATGATCTCCACCATGAACCTGGGCCTGACCGAGGTCGATGGCAAGGTGTTGCCCCTGGGCCAGGACGTGCGCAACCCCAACGGCCGGGCGCTTATTGACCGCGACCTGCTCGGGGCCTACGTCAACCGCTGCTCCTTCCCCAACCTCATGGTCTGGCTCATGAAGGACACCTGCCTGCCGCCGGTGGTGCGCTTCACCGACAAGCATCTGGCCGTGGCCATGGGCGCTTCGCTCATGACCCGACGCAATCTGGCGGAAAACGTCAGCGAGGAGGAGCTCAAAAAGCTCGTCTTCGAGCCTTTCGCCAACCCCTTCCGGGTGTATGAGCTGTGGAAGGACGTGGAAGCCTTCGTCAAGGTCTTCGAGGCCGGAGCCGTGGGCTACACGTTCAATTCCGTGGGCTTCTGGAAGACTTCTGATCGCGAGCTGCAGAAGATTCCGCTGCAAAGCTCGTTGACCCTGCAAACCGCCCTGCTGCTGGAGCGTCTGGAGTGGGAGGACTGGGATCTGCTGCCCGGCGCCCAGCTGCCCAAGGCCGACAGCGTGGAAAAGCTCCTGCCCGGCTACGCCGCGCTCTACGACCCCTCCCGGGTGGAAAACCGCGACCGCTACCTGGAAACCCTCAAGGACCGTTTCCACCAGCGCCGCGTCTATCTGCAAAATTCCGACCTGCACAACCGGCCGGATCTGCTCATGCGCCTGGTCAACGCCCTCATGGTGCGGGCCTAGGCCCTGGCCTGGCCGCCTGACGCTACAGAACCAGACCGCCGCATGAACCCTTGCACGGCCCACCGCCATGACCGCCGGCCGCAGGCTCCCTCCGGGAGTCCTGCGGCCGGTTTCGGAACCACGCCATGAGCCTGCGCTCCGTTTTGGGCCTAATCGGGCTTACGGTCTCGCTGCCGTTTCTGGGCTATCTGGTCTACATCAGCCAGGCCAAATCCCCGTCTCCCGACCAGATCATCTTTCTGGCCTTCGCCTTTTCCGTCACCTTCCCCACGCTCATCCTGCTGTCGCTGGTGCTCTTCCGCAGCTTGGTGATCCTGGCTGCGGCGCTGCCGGTCTACGCCGCCTGCGTCATCGCCGGCTACGCCCGCACGTTCATGGCCTTCCAGATCCTGTGTAACGGCAAACCGACGGAATCCTTCCGCGATTGCCTGTATTTCAGCGTGTCGCAGTTCACCAACACCGGCTGCGCCGACTGCGTCCCCACGGCCCAGTTGCGCCTTTTGGCCGCTTCGGAAGCCTTTTTCGGTTATCTGTCGCTGGGCGTGTTCACCGCCTGCCTCATCGTCATCCTGGTGCGCATGATCACCGCCGACAAACTGCGCCAATAGTTTGCCCACCGCCAAACGGGGCCGCGTCGCGACCCCGTTGTCTCGTCTTAGCCTTGAAGCTGTCTCCGTTTAGACTGTCTCCTTGGTCACCCGCACCCGGGTGCTGCTGAAATCCGGGATGCCGGCCACGGCGTCGGTCAGCGGCGTATTGCCCAGGGTCGGATCGAGCCGGGCCACGTCGTTGGGATTGATGCCGGCCCGGTAGGCTTGCCTGGGTACGAGCCGGTCGCCGTCGGCGACGGCGGTTCCGCCCAGGAAGACCGAGGCGGCATCCTTGACGGCCAGGGCCGTGCCGCCGAACTGGGTGTGGCCGAAATGAAAGGACACCGCCACGCAGCCGGGACGCACCATGCGCGTGAGGTGCAGCCGGCCGGACACGCCGTCGGGATTGGAGGCCGAGGCCAGGCGGACCCGGTCGCCCTGGGCCAAGCCCAGCCCGGCAGCATCGTCGGGATGCATCTCCACGGCGTTGTCCGGCACGATGGCTATGGCCCGGGAATACCACAGCGAGCGCGACTGGGTGTGCAGATGGCGCTTGTAGGTGACAAGGGTCAGCGGATAGTCGCGGTCGGTATCGGCCAGGTCCGCGCCGTCCCCGGTTTGGGGCGGCATCCAGACAGGCGTGCCCGGCAACCGCCGGCCGGTCATGGAATCCTTGGTTCGGGCCAGGGTCTCGTTATAGACCATGTAGCGCTCGATGCCGCGCGTGAAACGCTCTCCCTCGAACATGTCCTCGTAAGGCCTAAAAACCCCGCCCCGAGCCAGGATGCGGCAAACGGCCCACCACTGGTCGTTTGACAGCAGGCCCTGGTGGTCGGCTATCGGATAGTTGCCCTCCACAAAGGCCACGTCGGCGTCGGTGGCCGGCTTGGCCTTGGTGTTGTGGGCCAGGTTGGCGAAGGCGCGCAGATAGAAGTCCTCGGCCGTGCGCAACGGATGGGACGCGCCGTCGGCGCCGGGAATGGCGGCGTCGCCGAAGCCGGGCAGGTTCAAGCGCAGCGCCAGATCAATGAGCAAGGTTTCCGTGCCAAACGGCCGGCCATCGGCGGTCCGGCCGGTCAGCGGCTCCATCATGGGCGTGCGCACTGCCGTGAACCGCAGGGCCGGGGCATGGGGCGTGAGCCAGCCATGGTGGCCTTCGGGGTAGCACAGGTCGGGCACGATGTAGTCGGCGTAGATGTTGGTCTCGTTGATGGCCGTGTCGAGGGACACGTGCAAGGGCGTGCGCCCTGGATCAAGGAGCGTTTCCTTGAAGCGCGAGCCCCCCGGGGCGGAATAGACGCCATTGTAGAGATAGGTGAAAAGCACCTGGGCCTTGTAGGGGTAGCCGGCGTCCAGGCCGATGAGAGCCTCGTTGGACAGGCCGCCGGCGGAAAAGGGAAACCAGGGCAGTCTGGCCGGATAGGGATTGGCTCCAGCGGCTTTTTTCTTCTTGTACTCGCTGGTTTTTTCATAGGCGAATTTCTCGCGGGAAATCGCCGCGCCGCCGGGTTTGCGCTGGCCCGGGAATTCCTTGAGATTGTAGAGCCCTGTCTCGCAGTCCCCGGCCCCGCCGCCGCCCTTGAGATAGCCGCCGCGCATGTCCGGGCTCCCGACCAGGGCCGAGAGCAGGGCCACGGCATAGGCCGCGTGGACGCCGCAGATGTAGTTGCCGGCCCCGTGGTACTGGGTCACCGCGCCGCGGGTGCCGGCGGCGGCGAAGTCCCGGGCCACCCGGCGCAGCTCAGCCGCGTCCACTCCGGCCTCGGCGGCGTAGGTCTCCACGGAGTGGGCCTCGATGCCGGCCCGTAACATGGTAAAGGCGGTTTCGACCTGCCAGGCGTTGCCGAAATAGTCGGTAGCCACGGCCTTGCCCTCCAGCACGGCCTCGCCCGTGGCCTCGGCCGCGACCACCCGGCCGGCGGCGTCAAGGACCATGAGCGTTTCGCCCGCCTGACCGCCCTTGGACGGATCAATGTCCTTGAGGCGCAACATGCGGCCGTTTTCCGGATGCCTGGGATCGACGATGACCAGACAGGGCGCGTTGGTGCAGGAACCAAATCCCCGCTGCCGGGCCTCCTTGGCCGAGGGAGCGCTCAGATACCGCAGGTTGCACAGGTTTTCGTCCAGCAGGGTCCGGGCCAGACCCAGGGCCAGGGCCCCGTCCCGGCCGGGACGCACCGGCAGCCAGGCGTCGGCGTGAACGGCGGCCCGGGTGGCCCGGGGATCAATGACCGCGAAGCGCAGGCTGCCCTCGGCCTGCCTGCGGGCCATGAGCGCGCCGTAGGTGTTGATGCCGGGTTGCAGGGCCTCGTAGACATTGGCCCCGAAGACCAGGATGTAGGCGGCCGAGAGCGGATCGGCCTTGAGCTCGATCTCCTTGCCATGGGTCAGGGCGAAATTGCCCATGCGAAAGCCCAGGCCGCAGATGTCGGTATGGCCGATGCGGTTGGCGGAGCCCACCGCGCCCTTGACGAAGCGGTCGATGAACTGCTGGCGGCCGGTCTGCAGACGGCCGGTGACGAAGACCAGGCCATTACGGCGGCTGCCCAGCTCCGGCGCGGCCGGATCAATGGGGTCATCGCTCAACAGCTCCTTGATGCCCGGAACCTGACGCTCCTCGCCGATATGGGCGAAGTGGCGGCCGCCCTCGGCGATTTCGGCCACCAGCCGATCCCATTCGATGGGTTCGAACTGCCCCGAGCCGCGTGGGCCGCAGCGCTTGAGCGGACGCACGAGGCGATAGGGGCTTTGGGTATGGTTGACCGTGTCGTGGCACTTGCCGCACACCGGGCTCGGCACGGCCAGGGAATCCGCCGCCGGCGTGTCCTGGTCGATGGGGGCAAAGGCCATGTTGTAGGGATGGTAGGGATTGCCCGAAACCCGTTGCAGCCGGCCGCCGCGCACCTCGCCGCGCACACCGCACACGGCGTTGCAGGCCAGGCACACGGAATGAACCACCCGGGTCTCGTCGCCGGCCGGGGGAGCCGCCCCGGCCTGGGCCGAAGCGGCGTCGCCAAGGATCGTCCCGGCGGCGGCCACGGCCGCGCCCTGGCCGACCCGGCGCAGGAACTGGCGACGGTTCAGTGCGCCCTGACCGTTATTCTCCTCGCGCGTCATGACGCCTCCTTGCGTTTGCCCGGCCGGTACAGCACGGCCCCTTCGAGCCCAAGCTCGGGCCTGTGCGGCTGCAAGCCGCCGGCGGCTAGCTGGTCGGCAAACAGCCCAGCCGGGCTGTTGCGGTCGCCAAATGACCTGGCCCCGGTAGGACAGGCCTCAACGCAGGCCGGGACATGCCCCTTGGCCAGACGTTCCCGGCAGAAATCGCATTTGTCGACCTTGCCGGTGCGGCTGTCGATAAACCGCATGCCGTAAGGGCAGGCGGTCACGCAGGCCCCCGCGCCGGTGCAGCGCTTGGGGTCCGTGACCACGATGCCGTCGGCCTCACGGCGCACCGCGCCGTTGGGGCAGACCGCCAGGCACGGCGCTTCGCGGCACTGGTTGCACAGGATCGGCAGGAAGCGCAGCACGGCAAAGGCACCGGAGGCGTCCTCGGTCTCCTCAATCTTCGTGGGAAAGCCCCCAGGCATGGCGTCGTTAGCCTCCTGGCAGGTCACCACGCAGGACAGGCAGCCATTGCAGCGGCCAAGATCAATGATCATGGCGTAGTCGGGGGTCGGCACCTCGGCGGCCAGGCCTGTCGCCGGCAGGACGGCAGCGGCCAGGCAAGCGCCAAGACCCTGGCGCAAAACCATGCGTCTGGTCGGCATGGAGTACCTCCTTGGCAACGGCCGCGCCCAGGCACGACGCGGCCGTGAGGGGATAAGCGGGTTTCGTGCGGCATCCTTGAAACGGACAGGAGCCGTTTCGCTGGAGCCGCGCGAAAACGAAGAAGTTCCCTTAAACCATACGGCCCCGGCTTCAGGGATGCAGGGATGCGACGTTAGTCGGCCTTGAAGTCAACCGTGTAGGTAAAGGTCTTGGGGCTGAAGAAATCCAGAGTGCGGCCGTCAACCTGGGCAAAGGGGTACATGTAGTAGGTCAGCGGGGGGCCGGCCTGCTTGGGAGCCAGGGTCACATCAGTGGTCCCGCGTTCCAGGGCGATGCGGAACAGGTCGTCCCCGCCCCAGAAAAACTCCACCCACTGTTTGGCGTCCTTGAGTTCCAGCTTGTTGACCAGCATCATCTTGCGCACATCAGCGGGATCGACCGGAACCCAGCCCGTGCCCGGCAGATAGAATTCCACCCAACAGTGATAGTCGCCCGTGATGGCTCCGGTCTTGGGGGCGGCCATGCGCAGGCCGTAAACGTCGCGGCAGGGGATGCCGGCGGCCCGGGCCACGGCAACAAAGACGGAGCTGATGTCGGCGCATTTGCCGCCGCCGTTGCAGCTGGACAGCGTGCGGCCCGGCTGGCCCAGGCCGCAGCCCACCACGTCGTTGTCGCGGTAGGTGTGGGCAATGACCCATTCGTAAACGCCGCGCGCCTTGGCCAGCGTGTCCTTGCGCCCCTTGGTCGCTTCCTTGGCCATGGCGGCAAAGGACTTCTCCTCCTGGGGCGAAAGGCCCACTTGCTTGAGATAGGGCACGACCTCGGCCGGAATGGGGCCGCCGTTGTCCACAAGCCGGGGCAGCTTGGCGTAATGGGAGTCGACATGAAACGACAGCGTCAACTTGGGCTGTTCCTTGGGTTCTTTCCACTCGGCGTAGAGCGAGACCCCGCCGCTGGCCGGATCGCGGTAGACGCCGGACTGCTCGAAGTTGCCCCCAAGGCGCACGTCGCCGATGTCCTGGTTGGCGTCGGACAGGGGATACGGCAGCCACAACCGCACATTCTTGGCGCCGGCCTCAGCCTGGACGTCGATCGTGTAGGTGACGGTGCCACCGCGCACCGTTTCGGCCAGGGCCGGAGTGGACAAGGCGACAAGCAACACCAGGGCACAGGCAAAACGCAAACGCATGAGACCTCCCAACAAGGGCAATAGGATTCACGATCACCAATTCACCAGGGACCGTGCCTTATGCCACAGGCGGCAGGCGGTTCACCAATCGTTTGTTGCTATCGCTTCCCCGGCCATGCATCACGAAGCGTCATAATACGCGTCAGGCCAGGGCGTCGGTCACCACCGCCTTGCAGCCGAGCGTCCGGCGCACCGGGCAGCTTCGGGCAGCGCGCAGGATGCGGCGGCGGTCGTCGTCCGTCAGATCGCCTTCGAGGGTGATGGCGCAGGCGTAGGCCGCCGTTTCCGGGTCCGAACGGTCGAGGGTCACGGTCACGGCGACGCCGGCCAAGGGAATACCGTGGCTGGCCGCGAACTTGGTCATGACCATGACCAGGCAGGAGCCCAGGGCCGCCTCCAGCAGCTCGTGGGGCCGAAAGCCCTGGCCGGCCCCGCCTTTGTCCGGAGTGGCGTCGCACACCCCGGTGAATTGGCCGTTGCCAAAGGCCACCTGCAAGGGCGTGGAAAGTCCTCGGCATTGCATCATACGCCTGTCTCCTTTTCCCGTTTAGTGACTTAATCGCCAGGCAATAGCCAGCAAAAAAGCCCCTGCCGACAGTCGCCGGCAGGGGCTTTCCCGAGGTTTTGCACCGTTTACAGCGTTGCCTCAGGGCTTGACGCGGTAGAGGTAGGCCTTTTCCGGCAAAAGATACTTTCCGGCCAGTTCCTTAAGCGTTTCGGCCGAGACCTGCTGGGCCGCCTCGACTTGCTGGCGCTCGCGGTCCAGGGGCCAGCCCCGGGCCAGAGAGTTGGCCGCTTCGTTGCTGCGAGCCTTGAGGCTCTGGCGTTCGCGGTAGTAGTCGCCGGCCATGACGTTTTTGGCGCGAAGCATGAGTTCATCAGGCAGCGGCGTGGAGCCCAGCTGCTGCGCCACCTCGGTAAAGCCGGTCCGGGCCGCTTCGGCCTTGTCCGGGGACGTGCCGATGTAAAAGGCCAGGAACCCGGCCTGGGGCGACTGCCACAGGAAGGAGGTGACGGAGTAGCCAAGGTTTTCGCCGTCGCGAAGCCGGGTGAAGAGCAAGCCGGATTGGCCGGCCAGGGTTTCGTTTAAGAGCGTCAGGGCCGGCGTTTCCGGGGAATCGCTGCCGGGTACCGGGAAGATCATGAACAGATGTTCCTGGTTGCGCTCGGTGAGCGTGGCCGCGCCGTCCTTGGTCTGGCCCCAGGCCGGCACGGGGAAGGCGAAGGGCTTGGCCGGCCCGGCGGCCTTGGCCAGGGTTTCGGCCAGCCGACGCACGGCGGCGGCGTCAAAATCGCCGCAAACGGCCATGACCCAGGGCATGGCCTGCTGGTCCTTCCAGAAGCCGGCCACGTCCTTGGGCGTGAACTTGGCCACGGCAGCGGCCTGGCCAAGGCGCATGTAGCCGTAAGGGGAATCACCGAACAAAAACGGGAAGATGCGCCGGAAGGCCAGGCCCATGGGCTCGTCTTCCTTGGCCTTGATGGCGGCGAGCTGGTCTTTGACGTCCCGGGCAATCTCAGCCGGGGCAAAGGCCGGGGTGGTCAGCACCTCGGCGAAAAGGCCGTACAGGTCGGTCTGGAAGCGGCTGGGGAAACGCGCCCCGACCGAGAAGGAATCGCGACCCGAGGCGGCCGAGATCGAGGCCGAACGGTCGGCCAGGAAGTCTTCCACGGCGTTGGCCGAGCGCTTGGCCGTGCCGCTGGTCAGGCTGCTCGAAGCCAGCTCCGCCAGCCCTTGCCGGTCCTTGGCTAAAAGGGCGTCGCCGCCGTTATAGACCATGGAGATGGAGACATAGGGCAGGGTCGTATCGGGCAGCAGGACCAGGGTGCGGCCCTGGCCCAGTGACACGACTTCCGCGCCGGACTTGTCGGCGGCGGCGACGGGGGCGGCCTCAGCCGTCTTGGCCTTGGGCCAGATGCGTCCGGCCGTTTCTTCCAGGCCGGCGACGGTGACCACGGCTTCATCGGCCTTGGGGACCAGGGCGGCCACGGTCAACCGCTCGGGACGGAAGGTGGCGGTAATGACGGCGTCGAGGCTCTTGCGGTCAACGAACTGCACCGCGCGCAGGTAGTTGGCCTCGCCGCCCGGCTCGTAACCGTAAAACTGGAAGTAGCCGGCCTTCATGGCCAGGCCGGCAAGGGTCTCCTTGGCTCCGAAAAGACCGTCCTCGGCGTTGCGCTTGACTCGCTCAATTTCCTTGTCGCTAAAGGCCGCGCCAGAGAGCTTGGCCAGATCGGCCATAAGTCCCTGCCAGAAGGCGGCGACGTTCTTGGCGTCTAGGGTGGCGTCGATAAGGAACAGCCCGGAACGCTCCAGGGTCATGGCGGCGCAGGAAATGTCGTCCACGAGCTGCTTGTCGTACTTGAAGGCGCGGTAGAGCCGGCTGGTCTCGTCGCCGGCCAGCAGTCCCGAGAGCACGTCCAGGGCGGCCTCGTCAGCGCTGCGCAGGGCCGGCATGGGGAAGGCGACCTGGAGCCGCACCTTGCCCCACTGGCCGTATTCCACCGCCACCGATTTCGTGAGCGTCGCAGGCGCGGCATACAGGGCCGGCGGGGTCACGCTCCGGTCGTTTCGCAGGTCACCGAAAAGCGCCCCGGCTTCCAGGAGCACCTCGTCGGCGCGCACCTTGCCGGCCACCACCAGCAGCATGGACTGGGGCTGGTAGCGCTCGGCCACGTAGTCACGCAGGTCCTGGTCGGTAAAGCCCGAAACCGTCTCGGGATAGCCGATGACCGGCCGGCCGTAGCCCTGCCCCGGCCAGACCAGGCCCTGGGTCAGCTGAAACAGGCGGCTGTCCGGGTCGTCGCGGCCACGGGCGATCTCGGAGAGCACCACCTGCTTTTCGCCGTCCAGTTCCGACGGATCGAACTTGGCCCCAAAGATCATGTCCTTGACCACATCCAGGCCCAACCGCCAGCGCTCGGCCGGCAGATCGACCCGATAAATAGTGCTGTCAAAGCTCGTGGCAGCGTTGAGTTCCCCGCCCGCGCCTTCGATGTCCGAGGCCACCTGGCCGGCCGGCCGTTTTTCCGTGGACTTAAACACCATGTGCTCGAGCAGATGGCTTAACCCCGCCTGCTTGGGCGTCTCATAGGCCGAACCGGCATGGACGAAAAGCCGCACCGAGACCAAGGGGAACCGGTCGTCCTCGATGGTCATGACGGTAAGCCCGTTTTGGAGCCTGGCCACCTTGGGGGCTTCGGCCGCGAAGGCGGCCGTGGACAAGGTCACAAGGAAAGCGACAAGGACGGAAACGCTGCGCCAACGCATGGGATAAAACTCCTTCGTGCAGCCGCCCGCCCCGGGACGGGGCGGGCGCGACACTGCAAGGTGCGGGCTTTTGGCAGGAAAGGGAACTTAAAAAAGCTTCACGAAAGGGGAAAAACACCGCCGTCGGCAAAGGATACGGTGGTCTTTTGCAAGTCGTAGCGCCCCCGGACAAGCCCGGGACAGACCGCTTCGACCAGCCGCAGAGGGCTTAAATAGGTCTCGGAAAAATCGCAGGAAAAGCGCACGCAGCCCGGGCCGGCCGGCTGCACGCCCCGCACCACGGTCTTGGCGTCCAGGGTGCGCGGCCCTTTCTTGGATTCCCAGGTCACAGGGAAGGCGGCGGCCGCCTCGAAAGCTGCAAAACCCTGGCGGCAGGCCTCAGCCTGGTCGTCCGACACGGTCAGCTCAAAGGTTTCGACCACCGGATGGGCCACCTTGCGCCCGCCGGTCAGCTCCTCCACCCCGACCACGGTCAAGCCCTCGGGCAGATTGGGGTTGAGGCGCGCGGCGAATTCCTCGGGCGCAATGGGTTCGCGCAAAAAAATCCCCATCCACTCGGCCCGGCTGGACACGCCAACAGGCAAGGCCCGGCCAAAGGAAATCTGGGGCAGCGGATGGTAGCCGGCCGAGAAGCTCGGCTTGAGGCCGGCCCGGCGCAGGGAGCGTTCGATGACCCGGCCAAGCTCCAGCTGGCTTAAGTAGATGGCGCTGCCTTCCTTGGCGTACCAGACCCGAAAATGGGCGGCCTTGCGGGTGAGGTCCTCCCGGGGCGGGGCCGGCGGCGCGGCCACGGCCTCGCGCTCCAGGGCCGGACGGTTGAGACGGGGCTTGATGGCCGTTTCGGCGGTCAGGGGACTCTTGCGGCCGGCGTCGTTGCACACGCCGCAACCGGTGCAGTCGCCGAAACGGCAATCGGCCGTCACCGTGCCGGACAGCGCCCGTTTGCGCTCCAGACGCAAATAGGCCGGCGACACGCCGCAGGACAGATGGTCCCAGGGCAGCGGCTTGTCCACCGGGCGCTCGGCCAGCCAGTCGGCCGGGTCAAGCCCGGCCTCGGCGAAAATCTCCAGCCACGGGGCCAGGGAAAAGCGGTCCACCCAGGAGCAAAAAAGCGCGCCTTTTTGCCAGCCGGCCTCGACCAGGGGAGCCAGCTCCCGGCCGGCCCGGGAGAACACGCCTTCCAGAAAGCTCATCTCCGGCTCGTGCCAGCGCAGGGTCAGCCGGCGGTCGCTGGAAAAAAGGTCGCGCAGATAGCCCACCCGGCAGCGAATCTGCTCCAGGTTGATCTGGCCATGCCACTGAAAGGGTGTGTGGGGCTTGGGCACGAAGGGCGAGATGGCGGCCGTGACCTGGAGGCGCTTGGTCCCCTTGGGGGCCTGGGCCAGCACCTTTTTGGCCAGCTCGAAAATGCCCTGGACGTCTTCCTCGGTTTCCGTGGGCAGCCCGATCATGAAATAGAGCTTCACCTGCTGCCAGCCGTGTTCAAACAGCCGGGCGGCATGGGAGAGGATGTCGTCTTCGGTGATGCCCTTGTTGATGACGTCGCGCAAGCGCTGGGTGGCGGCTTCCGGAGCCATGGTGGCTCCGGTGCGGCGGATGCCGGCCATCATGTCGAGGATGGACCCGGACAGGGTGCCGGCCCGCAGCGACGGCAAGGACACGGCCACCTGCTCGCGGCGGCAGCGGTCGATGCTCTGGGCGAAAAGGCTTTCCAGGGCCGAGAAGTCGCCGGTGGAAAGCGACAGGAAGGACAGTTCCTCGTAGCCGGTGCGACAAAGGCCCTCGCCGACCAGGCCCTCGAGGGTGGAGAGGCTGCGTTCGCGCACCGGACGGTAGACCATGCCGGCATGGCAGAAGCGGCAGCCGCGGGTGCAGCCCCGGGCGATCTCCACCGAGAGCCGGTCGTGGACAGCCTGGGCAAAGGGCACCACCTGGCAGGCCGGAAACGGTGCCGTGTCCAGGTCGGCCACGATGGCCTTGTCCACCCGCTCGTAGCCGGGCAACAGGCTTCGCACCCCGGTTTCGGGGTCAAACTCGAAAAATTCCGGCACGTAAAAGCCGGGCATGGCGGCCAGGGTCTCCAGGAGCTGGCGGCGGTCTGCCCCGCTCTCCCGGGCGTCGGCTACGGCTTCGAGCAGATCGACGATGGCCTTTTCGCCGTCGCCAAGGACCATGACGTCGAAAAATGGGGCCATGGGCTCGGCGTTAAAGGCGCAGCCGCCGCCGGCTACCACCAGGGGCCAGCCGCCCTGCCCGGCCCGCTGGGCGCTGCGAAAAGGAATGCCGGCCAGATCGAGCAGGTGGAGCACGCTGGTGTAGCACAGCTCATGGGTCAGGTGAAAAGCCACCACGTCGCAGGCGGCAAGGGGCGTGTCGGACTCCAGGGTGGCAAGCCTGGTTCCCGTCTCGCGCATGACGGTCACGGCATCGTCGGCCGGGGCAAAGACGCGCTCGGCGGCCAGTCCCTCGACCCGATTGACGGCTTCATACAGGATGCGCCCGCCGACATAGGACATGCCGACTTCGTAGAAATCCGGGAAGGCCAGAGCCAGGCGGGCGCGCACGGTGGACGAGTCCTTGGCCGTGCGGCCCCATTCGCCGCCGAGGTACTGGGTGGGCTTTTGGATACGGGAAACGAGCTCGCGCATGGATGGTCTCCGGCCGGCAAAAGGCCGGGGGGTCGTGGCCAGACGGCCAGGAAAAAGGACGCGCCGCCGCCGGGAAGAACCCTTAGGCGGCGGCGCGGACAAACAACTTATTTCTTGAGCAGATTCGAGATGTTGCCGCCCTTGCCAGCCAGGGACGACAAATTCTTGAGGTCGCCGGTGGTGGACAGGGTCAGATTGCTCGTGGCCTCCAGATAGCGGGTCTGGAGCTCGTCGGGGAACTTCTTGAACTGGTAGAGAATATGCGCGCCGTCGATCTCGCCCCCGATCTCGGTTTCGAAGGGGTAGCCGAAGGGCAGAAGCATCATCTGCACGCCCTGCTGGGAGGGAATGGTCTGGAGCAGCGCGATTTCGGTAAGCTTATTGGCGGCTTCGTCCCATTTGCCCAGGACGGTTTCGCCGTTGATGAGTTTGACCAGTCGGATGTCGTAAGCCATGGGGCATTCTCCTTGATGTCCGGCGCTACGCGCCAAGCGTTGAAATCGATACGGTATTGGCTTTTGTCAAGGCCGGCCGAGCGCTATTCGTTGAGGTCGAAGACGGCGAATCCCTGGCTTTTGCACAGCGCGTCGCGCTCGGCGTCGCGCAGGTCGGCGCGCACCATTTCCGTGACCATCTCTTCCAGGGTGATCTTGGGCACCCAGCCCAGGCGCTCCCGGGCCTTGGTGGGATCGCCAAGGAGCGTCTCCACTTCAGTGGGGCGGAAATAGCGCGGGTCCACGGCCACCAGGCAATTACCGGTCTTGGCGTCGTAACCCTTCTCATCCGCGCCTGTGCCCTCGAAGCGGATGGAGATGCCAAGCTCGGCAGCGGCCATCTTGACGAAGTCGCGCACGGAATGCTGGCGGCCGGTGGCGATGACGAAATCGTCCGGGGCGTCCTGCTGGAGCATGAGCCACTGCATCTCGACGTAGTCCTTGGCGTGGCCCCAGTCGCGAAGGGCGCTCAAATTGCCGAGGTAGAGGCAGTCCTGGAGGCCCAGCTTGATGCGGGCCATGGCCCGGGTGATCTTGCGGGTGACGAAGGTCTCGCCGCGAAGGGGGGACTCGTGGTTGAAAAGGATGCCGTTGCAGGCGTACATGCCGTAGGCTTCGCGGTAGTTGACCGTGATCCAGTAGGCATAGAGCTTGGCCACGGCGTAGGGGCTGCGCGGATAAAAGGGCGTTTTCTCGGTCTGGGGCGTCTCCACGACCTGGCCGTAGAGCTCCGAGGTGGAGGCCTGGTAGAATCGGGTATGCTTCTCCATGCCCAGGATACGCACGGCTTCGAGCAGGCGCAGCGTGCCCAGGGCGTCCACGTCGGCGGTATATTCCGGAGACTCAAAGGACACCTTGACGTGGCTCTGGGCGGCCAGGTTGTAGATCTCGTCCGGGCGGACCTGCTGGATGATGCGAATGAGGTTGGTCGAGTCGCTCAGGTCGCCGTAGTGGAGCGTGAACTTGCGGCCGATGTCGTGGGGATCGCGGTAGAGATGGTCGATGCGCTGGGTGTTGAAAAGGGAGGCCCGGCGTTTGATGCCATGGACTTCATAGCCTTTTTTGAGCAGCAGTTCGGCCAGATAGGCCCCATCCTGGCCGGTGATGCCGGTAATGAGCGCGACTTTACCTTTCATTTCTGGAGAATCTCCTGTTGTTCGTGGACGGCCATGGCCCGGGCCACGTCGGCCGGCCCCATGGTCGCCTTCCAGCCTAGCGCCTGCGCCGCCTTGGCCGGATTGGCCCGACTGACGGCGATGTCGGCGGGCCGAAAAAGTGTGGAATCGACCTGCACGTGGTCCTGCCAATCCAGGCCCAGGGCGGCGAAGGCCTCGGCCACGAACTGGCGCAGGGTGATGGTCTGGCCGGTGGCGATGACGAAGTCTTCCGGGACGTCCTGCTGCAGCATCAGCCACATGGCTTCGACGTATTCCCGGGCGTTGCCCCAGTCCCGGGCCACGTCGATGTTACCAAGCAAAAGCGTCTCGCCTGAGCCGGCGGCGATGCGAGCGGCGGCGGCCACGATCTTGCGGGTGACGAAACGCTTGGGCCGCAGCGGCGACTCGTGGTTGAACAGGATGCCGTTGCAGGCAAAAAGCTTGTAGGCCTCCCGGTAGTTGGCCACCTCGAAATGGGCCGCCGCCTTGGCCACGGCATAGGGGCTTCGCGGGGAAAAGGGCGTCAGCTCGGTTGCCGGCTCGCCGCCGGTGTCCCCGAAACAGTCGCTGGAGGAGGCGTGGTAAAGCCTAGCCGGCGCGCCGAGAAAGCGCACGGCTTCCAGGAGGTTGAGCGTGCCCACGCCGATGGACATGAAGGTTTCCACGGGCTGGTCAAAGGACAGGCCCACCGAGGACTGGCCGGCCAGATGGTAGATTTCGTCGGGCTTGACTTTGGCCAGGACGGTCAGGACGCTGCGAAAATCGGTCAGGGTGACGGAATGGACCTCGACCTGTTCCCGAATGCCCAGCGCCGACAGACTGGCCAGGGAAGCCATCTGGGCGTCGCGGGAGGTTCCGGCCACCCGGTAGCCTTTCTGGAGCAGAAGCTGCGCCAGATAGGCTCCGTCCTGGCCTGAAACGCCAAAGATGAGGGCTTGCTTCATATGCGAAATGGCATCCAGGGAGGGGCGGTTACGCGTAAGCGCATCTTCTAGGAGTTTCCGGGGGCGGCGTCAACAGCCGCGCCTGCCGGGCGACTCTCGTGCCCCCGGCAGGCGGCGCACACGCCGTCGATGCGCACCTCCACAGACAGCACGTCCATGGCCAGCCCGGCGCCCAGGGCGGCCACGTCGGCCAGCCCGGCCCCTTGGGGCAGACACTGCATGGCCCCGCAACGCACGCAGTAGGCATGGCCATGGGGCGCTCCGGCGGTTCCGGGCTCCAGGCAGTAGCGCTGGGCCCGGTCCCCGGCGCTGTGGCGGCGGGCCAGCCCCTTTTCCACCAGCAGATCGAGAATCCGGTAGAGCGTCACCCGGTTGGCCGGACGCAGCCGACGCACCAGGGCCAGGATATCCCCGGCCGGCAGCGCCCGGCCCGC
Organism: Solidesulfovibrio magneticus RS-1; assembly: GCF_000010665.1. Taxonomy (NCBI): domain Bacteria; kingdom Pseudomonadati; phylum Thermodesulfobacteriota; class Desulfovibrionia; order Desulfovibrionales; family Desulfovibrionaceae; genus Solidesulfovibrio; species Solidesulfovibrio magneticus. The sequence continues at coordinate 3,003,078 of NC_012796.1, forward strand.
CCCGGCCATAACCCCGACCACGGCCAGCCGCAGCGGCGTGGCCTCAATGTTGGCCCGGGCCAGCATCCGGGACGGGCTTTCGCCGAGCATGGCGTCCACGGCCGGCCTCTAGGCGCCCTGCCGCCGCCGGGCCAGGCCCGGAGCCAGGGAAATAAAGAACGTGCCGGCGGCCACGGCGATGATGGCCGCGCCCGAGGTCAGGTTGAAGGCATAGGCCAGCCCCAGGCCGGACAGGCAAAACACGATATTGAGGAGCCCCGCCCAGACCATGGCCCGCCCCAGGGAGGCGGCCCGGCGCACGGCCAGACTCGGGGCCACGGAGAGCAGCGCAATGACCAGAATGAGGCCGGCCACCCGGATAAGCAGCACCACCGACACGGCGGCCAGGGCCGTGAGCAGGCAATGCAGGAACATCACCGGCACCCCGCGCACGGCGGCAAACTCTCGGTCAAAGGCCATGGACACGAAGCCGTTGTAGTGGCGCAGGGCGGCGGCCAGGAGCACCACGTCCAGGCCGGCCAGAGCGTACAGGTCGCTGTCCGGCACGGTGATGATGCTGCCGAACAGGTAGCTCATGAGGTCGGGTTTGTAGCCGGGGGTCAGATCCAAAAGGATAATGCCGAAAGCCATGCCGGCGGCCCACAGCACGCCGATGACGGTGTCGGTGTCCTCGACGCGCCTTAACGTCACGGCGGCCATGGCCAGGGCGGCGGCCACGGTGAAGGCGACGGTGACGGGCAGCACGGGCAGGGCCAGGAAATAGGCCAGCCCCACGCCGCCATAAGCGGCATGGGCCGCCCCGCCGGCCAGGAAAACCATACGGTTGGCCACGACCAGGGTGCCGATGACGCCGCAGCACACGGCGGCCAAAAGCGCCGCCAGGGCGGCGTTTTGCATAAACGGCAGGGAAAGCGCTTCGATCATGGCCGCTCCATCGGGGACAGCCGGGCGAGGTCCGGCGGAATGCGGCGCAGATAGGCGTCCATGGGGCAGGCATGGCTGTGCACGCCGTAAAGCAGGTCAAGCATTTCCTGGCTCAGGCGCGGTTCCGGGGAATAGGCCACCCGGCCGTTGACGCAGGCCACGGCCGTGACCCCGGCGGCCAGGATGCTCAGGTCATGGCTGACGACCAGGGAGGTGACGCCCTCGCCGATGCGCGAGAGCACTTCGTACAGGCAGAACTTGCCCTGAGGGTCGATGTTGGCCGTGGGTTCGTCGAGAATGAGCAGGCCCGGATCGGAAACCAGGGCCCGGGCAATAAGCGTGCGCTGCTTCTGACCGCCGGAGAGCTCGCAAAAGCGGCGCTGGGCCAGCCCGGCCATCTCGACCCGGGCCAGGGCGGCGTCGGCCTTGTCCAATTCCTCGGACGTATAGCGAAAGCCGCGCCGCCCAGGCGACAGCAGCCCCATGAGCGCCACTTCACGTACCCGGATGGGCAGATCCTTGCGTTCGGCCACCCCGTCCAGGCGCTGGGGCACGTAGCCGATGCGGGCGCTGTGCCGCCCCGGTTCCTCGCCGAATACCCGGATGGTTCCGGCGCTTGGCGTCAGGATGCCGAGGATAAGCTTTAACAGCGTGGTCTTGCCCCCGCCGTTGGGGCCGAGCACGGCCAGACGCTCGCCCTGGGCAACGGCCAAGCTCACGCCCGAAAGCGCCGCCTGGCCGTTGTAGGCAAAGGTCAGGTCGCGGATATCGACGACCGGTTGCGTCACTTGGTCTCCGTCTTGCCGGCCAGTCCCTGGCGCAGGGCCGCGGCCGCGCCGCGAAGGCTGGCCGGCCAGTCCTCGGCCAGAGGATTGATGGCGGCGGTGGCGCCGCCGATGCCCTTGGCGATGGTCTCGGCCTGGGCGGCGCTGAGTTGCGGTTGCACGAAAATCACCTTGACCCCGTCGGCCTTGGCTTCCTTGATGAGTCCGGCCAGGGCCTTGGGGCCGGGTTCGCGGCCGAGCTGCTCGATGGGAATCTGGGTCAGCCCGTAGTCCCGGGCAAAATACCCCCAGGACGGATGAAACACCATGAATTTGCGCTGCCCGGCCGGCACATCGGCAAATACCTTTTTGATCTCCGCGTCAAGGGCGTCGCACTGGGCGGCCAAGCGCGCATAACCGGCGGCGTAGTCGACCGCGCCGTCGGGATCGGCCTTGGACAGGGCGTCGCGCATGGACGCGCCGATGACCTTGGCCAGGCTCGGCGACAGCCAGACATGGGGATCGGGCTCGCCGTCATGGTGCTCGTGGCCTGTTTCCGCCTTGCCGTGGCCGTGGCCTTTTTTCCCCTTGTCATGATCGTGATCGTCGTCATCGTGATGGGCGACCATGGGGATCTTATCGATGCCGGCATCGGTCTTGACAATGGCCATCCTGGGGTTGGCCGCCGCGAACCGGGGCAGCCAGGCGTCCTCGAAGTCCATGCCGATGGCGAAATAGACCGCCGCCTTGGACAGGTCGGCCAGTTGCCGGGGTTTGGGCTCGTAGGTATGAGCGTCGGACCCGGGCGGCACCATCACCACCACCTCGGCCCGGTCGCCGGCGATCTGCTTCAGGAAATAGGCCTGGGGCGCGATGCTGACCGCAGCCAGGATTTTGGCCTGGACTGGCGCGACGGACATGAAAATGATACTCAGAATCATAATAGTCAAGCGTTGGATCATGGCAGCTCCTTGGCGTCGCCTGGACGCACAAGAAGCAATGCAACAAAGTTGCATCGCAAAGTCAAGCCCGCCCAGCCCAGGGGCGGCAACAAAAACCTTGAATTCCCAGGGCAGGCCCTTTACCCCAAGGCAGCCATGACCAATTACGCACCACCGCCTGCCGCGACCAAGACCTCGGCCCTGGCCGTCTGGGGGCTTATTCTCCTGACGGCCCTGGCCGCCTGGCATTTCACGGCCTGCTTCCTGCCCTGGTACACGAGCCAGCGGGCCGAGCACTTCGCCAGACGCCTGGACGACCTGTCCAGCCTGCGCGACGCCCTGGCCGCCTTTCACGCCAAATACGGCCGCTACCCGGCCAACGCCGGTTTCGTCGGAGCCATTGGCATCAAGGGCGAGGTCAACGGCGACTGGCTGCCAGGATTGGCCGGGGAATTCCTGCCCGCCCTGCCCCGCGACCCGGCCGGCACGAGCGATCCCGACAAACAGTATCTCTACCACGGCGACGGCGCGGACTACAAAATCATCGTCCACGGCTCGGGCGACTGCGCCCTGGCCCGCAAGGCCCATCCCGACATGGTCGATCCAACCCGGGACTGCTGGGCTTATGGCTTCTGGACGCCCGGCGCGGCCAACTGGTGACCTCCATGACGCAGCTCCAGAACTCCGCTCCCGCATCGCTCGTCGAGACCGGCCGCCGCTTGCGCGATTGGCTGGCCGAAACCTTTTTGCTGCGCGGCGCGCGCATTCCGGCCCTGGACGGCATTCGCGGCTGGGCCATCCTCATGGTCTTCAACGTGCATTTCTTTGCCCGTTACCAGCCGAAATTCTATTTCACCGAACCCGGCGGCGCCCCCTGGACGGCCTTGACCATCATCCATTCCGGCAGTTTCGGCGTGGACCTGTTCTTTTTTTTAAGCGGCCTGCTCGTGTATAAAAGCCTCATGGCCAAGCCCGTCGGGGCGTTGCGCTTCCTCTACGACCGCTACCGACGCCTGCTGCCGGTCATTGTCTTCGTCACCATCTATGTGGCCGCCGACACGCCGCCCAGGCGGCTTTTCGACAACCTCTTTTTCCTCAACATCTTTGACGAGCCGCCCATCCATTTCTTCACCTGGCCGCTCGTCTATGAAATGTATTTCTACGTGCTGTGCGCGGCCGTGTTCATCGGCTGCCGGCGGCTTCGATTCGTTTCCGGCTGGCCGTTTTTCTTCGCCCTGGTCGCGGCCCTGGTCGTGTGCGAGTTCGAGGTGCGCTTTCGCATTTCCTTCAGCCGGTTCCTGGGCTTTTTCTGGGGCGTGGCCCTGGCCCGGCTCCTGGCCGGCGAGGCCGGCCGCCGCGCCCTGGCCGCCCTGCCCTCCTGGACCTGGGCCGTGGGGTTGGGGCTGTTGCTCTATTGCCGCTGGCTGTGGGGCTCGGGCTGGTTCATGGCCGCCGGCGGCAACGAGCATCTCAAGAATCTGCTCTTTTTCAGCGCCGTCAACGCCTCGCTGTTTCTCGTCACCGCCTCGGTCATGACCCGGGCCTCGATCCTGTCCCGCATTTTTTCCTTCACGCCCCTGCGGTTTCTCGGCATCATCAGCTATTCGCTGTTCATGACCCACATGCTGGCCCTGCAGATCACCCAAAACGTGGTCGGCATCCCGGTGACGAACGTCTGGTCCATGCTGGCCAACCACGCCGTCACCGTCCTGGCCGCCACGGGGCTGGCCATGTTCTCGTTTTATTATCTGGAGCGGCCCTATTTCGCCCGCCCGGCTTCCCCAAAACAGGCCCCCCCTCGGTAATGGGGCCGTCAGGAGACATCGCGCCATGCCCTACGCGATTCCAGGCTTGACCGCCGGTCAAGCAGCCCCTCTGCTTCTCATTTGAGTTCAAGGCCCTGCGTGGGGTGCGGCTGGTGTTGCCTGGCCGATCCCTGCGTGGAGTCCCACATCCGCTACGGCTACCGTCGCCGGTGTCCCGACCTCGCCTGGGACGAAGCAACCGGCTGCTACCGCTGCCGGTTGGCCGAAGACCCTGAGCACGGCGAACGTTTCCGGTTTCTGCTCGGCGTCGGGCACGGCTGCTGCGCGCCGCTCAACGCCTGGCGCGACGACGTGCGCAATCGTGACGATCCCGAGACGACAAATGACGATTGACCGCCCTGACGCCCTTGCCGCCGCGCCAAAAACATTCTAGGAAATGACGGGGTTTCATTCCAAGGAGGAACGTATGGAGTTTCGCGGCGCAATTACGGCGTTGGTCACGCCGTTTCGAAGCGGCGAAGTCGATGAGGAGGCTTTCCGCGCCCTCATCGAATGGCAGATCGAGCAAGGCATCCATGGCCTTGTCCCCTGCGGCACCACGGGGGAATCCGCCACGCTGTCCCACGAGGAGCACAAACGGGTCATCCGCATCTGCGTGGACCAGGTCAAAGGCCGCGTGCCCGTCCTGGCCGGGGCCGGCTCCAACAACACCCGCGAGGCCATCGAGCTGACGCAGGACGCCAAGGACGCCAAAGCCGACGGCGCGCTCCTGATCACCCCGTATTACAACAAACCGACCCAGGCCGGGCTTGTGGCCCATTTCAAGGCCATCGCCGACCGGGTGGACCTGCCCTTTATCGTCTACAACGTGCCAGGCCGCACGGCCGTCAATCTGCTGCCCGAGACCCTGGCCATCCTCAAAAAAGAGATCCGGCAGGTCATCGGCGTCAAGGAAGCCACCGGCGACCTCACCCAGGTCTCGCGCGTGCTGGAATTTTGTGGCGAAGACTTCCAGGTGCTCTCCGGCGACGACTTCACCGCCCTGCCCACTATGGCCATCGGCGGCTGCGGCGTCATCTCGGTGGTCTCCAACTTCGTGCCCCAAAAGATGTCAGCCATGTGCGAGGCGGTCTTTGCCGGCGACCTCAAGACGGCCAAGGCCCTGCACTACGACATGAGCCCGCTGTACCGGGCGGCGTTTATTGAAACCAACCCCGTGCCGGCCAAGACGGCCCTGGCGCTCATGGGACGCTTCCCCTTCGAGACGCGCCTGCCCATGGTGCCGCTGCTGCCGGACAACAAGGCCAAGCTCGAAGCTGTGCTCCAAAAAGCCGGCCTCATCTAAGCGCCCCCAGCCACCTCTCGCGCGGGCCTTCCATCCGGGAGGCCCGCGTTTTTTTCAACTTCCGCAACAGGTTTCGTGCAATCCGCCATGCGCATCGAGCTGCAAAACGCTTCCGTCACCCTGTCCGGGGCCAAGGCCCTGTCCGACGTTTCCCTGACCCTGGCTGCCGGCGAGACCCTGCTCGTTCTTGGAGCCAACGGCTCGGGCAAATCGACGCTATTGCGCCTGCTTCGCGGCGACATCTGGCCCGACGACGACGGCAGGGGAAGCCGGCTCTACGCTGCCGGGCACGGCCCGGGCCGGGCTTCGCCCATTGGCGTGCGCCACCGCTTCGCCGTCATTTCCCCGGAACTCCAGCGCACGGTCAAGCGGCTGTGGGGCCACCTGGACGCCACCACCGTCATCCTGTCCGGCCCCCGCGACGCCATGTACGTCCAGGCCCCGCCGACCCCGGCCGAACGGGCTGCCCTGGAAGAGGCGCTCACGCGCCTTGGCATCGACCACCTGCGCGACACCCCGGTCGGCACACTCTCCAACGGCCAGCTGCGGGCCGTGCTTCTGGCCCGGGGCCTGGCCTGCCGGCCGACGGTGCTCTTTCTCGACGAATTTCTCGACGGCCTGGACGCGGCCGCCGCGGTGACCGCCAGCCAGGCCATGGCAGCGGCGGCGGCCTCGGGCGCGGCCATCGTGCTGACCAGCCATACCGGGGCCGGCCTGCCGCCCGGTCCGGCCCGGGGGCTGGTCCTGGCCGGCGGCCGCGTAGTCCATGAAGGTTCGGCCGAGTCAGCCCGGGAACACCATGCCCGAACCATCGCCGGCTGTCTGGAAACGGTTTTGCCGGCCCAAAATCCGGAGTGCGCCCTGGCTGACGGGGCCGGCGCTCACGAGGCCTCGGGCCTGCCCCTGGTGATTGTGGAAAATGCCTCGGTCTTTCTCGATCGGCGAGAAATCCTGCGCTCGGTGAATCTGGCCGTTGCCCCAGGCGGCCATCTGGCCGTGGTCGGGGCCAACGGCTCGGGCAAGTCCACGCTCCTCAAACTCATGGCCGGCGAGCATCATCCGGCCCTGGGCGGCCGGGTCAGTCGGCCGGGGCTGGCCGCGCCCGAGGGATTGACCGACCTGCGCGACATCCGCCGCCGCATCGGGCTGGCCTCGTTTGAACTCGAAGCCGACTACGACAAGGAAATCTCCGCCCTGGAGGTGGCCCTGTCCGGCAGCCAGGCCAGCATCGGGCTCTATGTGGAGCCCACGGACAGGGAGCTGCGGGCGGCGCAGCGGTGGATGGCCTTTTTCGGGGTGGCCAAGCTCGCCGGGCGCAAGCTCGGGGCGCTCTCCGCCGGCCAGACGCGGCGGCTGTTTCTGGCCCGGGCCATGGCGGCCGAACCGCGATTGCTGCTGTTGGACGAGCCGTTCTCAGGCCTGGACGCGGCTTCGCGCCGGGCGGCCATGGAGGCCGTGTCGGCGGCGGCCCGGTCCGGGGTCACGGTGGTGTGCGCCGTGCACCGGCCCGAGGATGTGATTCCCGAAATACGGGCCGTGGCCCGCATCAAGGACGGCCGGGTCAGCCTCGCTGGACCCGGCGCGGCGTTTCCTTAGGCGAAGCGGCTTTACCGGCCGCTTGGGACACCACCACGATCTCCCCGGCCGCCTTGGCGTTGGGCACGTAGACGGCCTCGCCCGTCTCGGAGCGGATGGCCACATACCACGCCCCCATGGACTCCACCCGGCCGACGATGCCGGCCAGGCTCACGGCGTCGCCCCGACGAAACGGCCGCAGCAGCCGCAAGGTCACCCCGGCGGCCAGATTGGCCAGCGCTCCCTGAAAGACGAAGACCAGCGCCAACCCCCCAGCCGCGACGGCGACAACGCCCCAGGCAGGCCACCCCTTGGCGGCCGCCCCAGCTGCAGCCTCCGGACCGGCCGGAGCCGGCGCGGGAGCGGCATTCGATGCGGCAGGCATGTCCCGCGGCCCGCCCACAGCCCCGGCCGGCGAAGGAGCCGATGGCGCGGACGGCTTGGCCCCGCCGGCCTGGGGCAGATCGCGCGGACCGGCCGAGGGCGGGGACAAGGGCGCAATTTTTTGTGGGCTGTCGGGCAAATCGTGCCCATGCAAGGGGGGCGTGGCCTGGGGAGCCTTTTCCGGGCGCAACTCCAGGCCGCCGCTGCCGGCCGGAGCCGCCACAGGAGCGGACTGGACAGCCGACACGGCCTCGCCAGCCGCTTTTGTGCCGCTCGGAAGGATGATTTCCTTGCCCAGGGGCAGCCGGGCCGGGTTGAGGCCGGGATTGGCCTTCAAGATGGCGGCCGTGGGCACGCCGTAGCGCAGGGATATAAGCCCCAGGGTGTCGCCGGCCTTGATGACGTATTTGCCGGGGCCGGCGGCCAGCACCAGGGCCGGCGCGGTGGCATCCCGGGAATGGCAGAGGTTGGCCTGTCCACCGAGCAGGCAGGCCGCCAAAAAAAAGATCAGGCCCCAGAATCTCGCCGCGTCGCCGGTCATGAACACCTCCGCAGGCCGCCGTCTGGCGGATGGCATCTGGTTAGCACGGCTGCAAACAAAGGCCAAGCGCTGCCTTTTGTTACATTTTCTCTCCTGAGCTAAACCCGGGTGCGCCGGGCCGTGAGCACGCCGGAGCCAATGGGCACGATCACGGCGTCAAATCGGGGATCGGCCAGCACGGCCTCGACCACGCCCGGGATCTCGGCGGCGTGGCTGATGACGTTGTCGGCGGCCACGATGCCGCCGGGAACCAGCCGCGAGGCCAGCAGTTCCAGGCACGGAGCCAGGACGTCACGGTTGGCGTCCACGAAAGCGAACGCGACGCCGTCCAGGCCGGCCACGATTTCCAGGGCATCCCCTTCGGCCAGGCAGACCAGCTCGGAGGAGTCCGTGATCTCCAGGGTCTGGCGGGCCAGCTCCAGCTTATCCGGGTCGCGGTCGATGGACAGCAGCGTATCCCCCCGCTCGCGGCAGGCCAGGGACAGCCACAACGCGGAATAGCCGGCGCTGGTCCCGACTTCGATCAGCCTGCCGGCCGGGGCCGAGGCGGCCAGGATGGCCAGGTAACGGCCGGTCTCGGGCGGCACCTGGCGCAGCCGCTGCCCATGGGGCGTGCCGTCGGTGCGGTCGGCGGCGTCCATGGCTTCCAGTTCGGCCATGCGGGCCAGCATGGCCGGCGTGAGTCCGTGAAACATCCCTTGCCCCCCGTTGCGGCCACGGCCGCGTTATTGGAAAACAAACTCGCCGAAATAGATGTTTTTCACCTTGCCCGGACCGGCGTACTTGGTGAACAGGTCCATGAGCTCCTTGCGCAGGATCATCTTGCCGGAATTGGTGAGCAGATCCTCGGCCAGCTTGTTGGACAGCATAAGGACGAGATCCTCCCGGGCATCGGCCTTGTAGAGGCGCTCGGCCGAAGGATCGTCGACGCACTCCACGATCATCTCCAGGCGCATAAACCGGTAGCCTTTTTTGCTCAGGATATTGACGGTCATCGGCCCGATGGTGATGACGCCGTTTTCCACTTTTCCGGGTTCTTTCTTCTCTTTCTTTTCTTCTTTTTTCTCTTGTTTCTTGGCTTCGCCGTCGCCGTGGCCGCCGCCTGAAGAGGCCGACAGGGCCTGGGGCAAGGCCAGAAAAAGGGCCAGGATCAGGGCAAGTCCAATCGCACTGCGTCGCATGAGCGCTCCATGAAACCTGGCCCGGCCGTAGGGGACGGCCGGGCCGTTGTTATTGCTTTTCCCGCCGAGTTTCGCGTCCGCCCTAAGCGCCTATGGCGTTTGGTCGGCAACGAACCCAAACCATGTACTGTTCTTCATAAATACCAGCGTAGTTATGAAGGGGCGCGACACTAGCCCCGGGCCTTGGCCTGGCGGCGGCGGGCGGTGAGGATGGGTTCGGTGTAGCCATTTGGCTGGTTGATCCCTTCGAAAATCAGCTCCCGGGCGGCCTGGAAGGCCAGGGAGTTCTCCAAGTCGGCGGCCATGGGCCGGTAAGCCGGGTCCAGGGCGTTTTGGCGGTCGACCACGGCGGCCATGCGCGCCAGCGTCGCCTCCACCTCCTCGGGCGTGCACAGACCATGGCGCAGCCAGTTGGCCAGATGCTGGCTGGAGATGCGCAGCGTGGCCCGGTCTTCCATGAGGCCCACGTCGTCGAGGTCCGGGACCTTGGAGCAGCCGATGCCCTGGTCCACCCAGCGCGAGACGTAGCCGAGGATGCTTTGGCAATTGGTCTCGATCTCCCGCTTCTTGTCCTCGGGGGAAGGCGCTTCACCAGCCGGCAACACCGGCAATTTGAGCAGATCGAGGCGGTTGGCCGGCGTGCGCCCGGCCAGTTCGCGCTGGCGGGCGAAGACGTCCACGGCGTGGTAGTGCATGGCGTGGAGCGTAGCCGCCGTGGGCGAAGGCACCCAGGCGCAGTTGGCTCCGGCCTTGGGATGGTCGATCTTGGCCGCCACCATCTCGGCCATACGGTCCGGTTTGGCCCACATGCCCTTGCCGATCTGCCCCTTGCCGGAAAAGCCGCAGCTAAGGCCCACGTCCACGTTGCCGTCCTCGTAGGCGGCCATCCAGGCCTGGGAGCGCATGGCGTTCTTGCCGACCACCGGTCCGGCCTCCATGACCGTGTGAATCTCGTCGCCGGTGCGGTCTAAAAAGCCCGTGTTGATGAAAATGATGCGGTCCTTGGCGGCGCGCACACATTCCTTGAGATTGAGCGACGTGCGCCGCTCCTCGTCCATGATCCCGATTTTGAGCGTGCGCGGCGGCATGGAAAGCGCCCGCTCCACCCGCTCGAAAATTTCACAGGCAAAAGCGACTTCCTCGGGGCCGTGCATCTTGGGTTTGACGATGTAGACGCTGCCATGGCGGGAATTGCGTTTCCTGCCCAGGTCACGCTGGTCGTGCAGAGCCACGGCGGCGGTGGCCAGGGCGTCGAGGAAGCCTTCGGGAATCTCCTCCCCGGCCGCGTCCAGCACGGCGTCGGTGGTCATGAGGTGCCCCACGTTTCGCACAAGCATGAGGCTGCGGCCGGGCAGCACGAGCTTCCCGCCGTCCGGGGCGGTGAAGGTCTTGTCGTCGGCCATGGCCCGGGCCAAAGTCTTGCCGCCCTTTTCAAAGGTCGCTTCCAGCTCGCCCCGGAATAGCCCCAGCAGGTTGCGGTAGGCCTGGGCCTTGTCCGGGCCGTCCACCACGGCCACGGAATCCTCGCAGTCAAGGATGGTGGTCAGGGCCGATTCCAGGACCACGTCCTTGAGGCCCGAAGGGCTGGCCGCGCCCACGGGATGGGAGCGGTCGAAACGCAGTTCGATGTGCAGGCCGTTTTTGACCAGCGCCACGGCCGTTGGGGCCTTGGCCGGGCCGGCGTAGCCGGCGAACTGGTCGAGGCGGGCCAGACCCGTCATACGGCCGTCGGCGAAGGTGACGGTCAGGACGCCGTCAAGGACGGCGTAGGCGGTCACGTCGGCGTGGCGGCCAAAGGCCAGAGGCACGGCCATGTCCAAAAATGAGGCGGCGTAGGCGACGACGGCCGCGCCGCGCCCGGGATTGTAGCCCGGCCCCTTGGCCGCGCCGCCGGTCTCGGGAATGACGTCCGTGCCGTAGAGCGCGTCGTAGAGGCTGCCCCAGCGGGCGTTGACGGCGTTGACGGCGTAGCGGGCGTTGGTGATGGGCACGACCAACTGCGGCCCGGCGATAGTGGCGATCTCGGGATCAACGCCGGTGGTTTCTATGGCAAAATCAGGGCCTTCGGGCAGCAGGTAGCCGATGCCGGTCAGGAAACAGTCGTAGGCGTCGCCGTCGTGGGGCTGGCCGTGGCGTTCCTTGTGCCAGACGTCGATGGCGGCCTGCATGACGTCGCGTTTGGCCAGCAAAGCGCGGTTTTTGGGGCCAAGCTCGGCCACCAGCCCGGCCAGGGCGGCAAAAAAGGCCTCGGCGGCGATGCCGGTGGCGGGCAGGATTTCCCCCGCGAAAACATCATATAGGGTCTTTTCGACGGACAGGCCGGCAACGGCCACGCGCTCGGTCATGGGGCACTCCTTGGTACTGCCTGGCCTCCCCGGGAACCGGGAGGCTGGCCGGCAGTGTACGAGATTTGCCAAGGAGTGCAACGGGAAGCGGCGCTTCGCTGCTTCCCGCAAGCAACAAATCGTTATTTCAGGACAATTTCTTCCAAACTCTTGCGCTTTCGCGGATAGACCACCGGCTCGTCGGGCCGTCCCACGGCCAGCAGGTTGACCACCCGCCAACCGGCCGGAAGCCCCAGCTTCGCCTTGATGTTGGCCTCGTCAAACATGCCGATCCAACACGTGCCAAGCCCCATCTCCGTCGCCCGCAGCATCATAAACGACACGGCCAGGGCCACGTTCATGGCGCAGGCACCGAACTTGGCCGCCTCTTCCTTGGCCGCCTCGCGGGCCACGTAGGCGTCGATGCCGTCCATGGGTTCGCCGTCGATGATCTTATTGTCGCGGTAGAAAAAGGCGGCCGACTGGGAATCCTTGACATAGTGTTCAAGGTCGGCGCAGCAAACGATGATGGCCGGCACCTCGGCGAGCCAGGCCTGCTTGCGGCTGGCCTGGCTGGTCCCGAACCAGGCCAGGTTGGCCGGATCGGTGACGACCTTAAAGCGCCAGGGCTGAGAATTGAGGCTGGAGGGGGCATTGCGGCCGGCTTCCAGCAGTTCGTGGAGCTGCTCGCTGGTCAGCGGTTCCTTGGCAAAAGCGCGCACGCTGTGGCGCGCCGCGATGGCGTCTTTGACGGACATGGACATGGGGCGTCCTCCTGTGTTTTCCCGTTACTACACGTCTAGCTGGGCAACCATGGGATACGCCGGACGGCGATAGTCTGTCCGATTTCCGCTTCTTTGGCGGCGGCGTCAAGCAGGACTTCACCCCGCCGGCCGGTCAAAGACCGCCAGATACTCCTGATTGCCCTTGGGGCCCTTGACCTTGGACGGGATCACGCCGCGAAGCGTCAACCCGAGCTCGTCGCGGGCAAAGCCCACTACCGCCTCCACCGCTTCCTGCTGAAAGGCTTCCTCGCGCACTACGCCGCCCTTGCCGATCTTGTCCGGCGACACCTCGAACTGCGGCTTTACCAGCGCCGCCACGAAACCGCCCGGCTTCAAAAAACGCAGACAGGACGGCAAGACCTTGGTCAGCGAGATAAACGACACATCGGCCACCACCACGTCCACCGGCTCGGGGAGCAGATCGGCCGGGGCATGGCGCAGGTTGACGTTCTCCATGGACACGACGCGCGCGTCGGCCCGCAGCTTTTCATGGAGCTGGGCCGTGCCCACGTCCACGGCGTAGACCCTTGTCGCGCCGTGCTGGAGCAGACAGTCGGTGAACCCGCCCGTGGACGCCCCGGCGTCCAGGGCCACAAGCCCGGTGACGTCCAGGCCGAAGGCCTCCATGGCCGTTTCGAGCTTGCCCCCGCCCCGGCTGACGTAACGTTCGCCCTGCTTGAGCACAAACACGGTCTCGGCCCCGAACATGCGCCCGGGCTTGTCCACCGGCGTCTCGCGGCCGCCTGGATCAATGAACAGCACCTGGCCGGCCATAATGAGCCGCTTGGCCCGCTCCGGGTCGTCCGCCAGCCCCTGGTCGCAGACAAGCTGGTCGGCCCGGGCCTTTATTTTCGCCATGCCGCGCCTCCCGAAAAATCCAACGGACGCGATCCGCGTCCGCCAGCGACCCCAAAAGACGCGTTAATCGTCCGCATCGCGACGCCCCAAAATCCGGCGCAAGGTGTCCTTGGAAATGCCCAGTTCACGGCAGGCGGCGTTGCGGTTGCCGCCATGGCGCTCCACCGCGTCGCTGGCCGCCTGGAAGCGGATTTCGGCCATGGTGCGCCCGCACCGGGACGGACAGGCCCCGGCCTCGCCGCGCAGATGTTCCGGCAGGTGACACAGTTCGATGGTCTGGCCCTGGCAGAGGATCGCCGCGTATTCGATGATGTTTTCCAGTTCCCGGATGTTGCCCGGATAGTCGTGGCGCATAAGCCTCGCCATGGCCTCGGGGCTGACCGTCTCGATGTTCTTGCTGACGGCCATGCGGCAACGGCCAAGGAGGCGCTCGGTCAACAGCGGCACGTCGTCCAATCGGTCGCGCAGGGCCGGGATGCGGATGACCACCACGCTTAACCGGTAAAACAGATCCTGGCGGAAGGTCCCCTCGGCCACCATGCGTCCCAGGTCGCGGTTGGTGGCGGCCACCACCCGCACGTCGGCCGGCACGGTCTCCACGCCCCCCAGGGGCTCGAAGGCGCGTTCCTGCAAGGCGCGCAAAATCTTGGCCTGCATGGCGTAGGGCAGATCGCCGATCTCGTCGAGAAACAGCGTGCCGGCCTCTGCCAGGGCGAACCGGCCGGGCTTGTCCTTGCGGGCGTCGGTGAACGCCCCGGACTTGTAGCCAAAAAGCTCGGACTCCATGAGCTGCTCGGGCAGGGCTCCGCAGTTGACGGCCACGAACGGCCCGCCATGGCGCTGGGACAGCTTGTGGATGGCCCGGGCGAAAAGCTCCTTGCCCGTGCCGGACTCGCCAAGGAGCAACACGGTGGAGTCGCTCTGGGCGATTTGCGGCAACATCCGCACGATCTCCGACAGTTGGGGATCGCGCGTGCCGAAGTCGTCCAAGGGTTGCAAGCCGGCCAAGCGGCTGACGAAGCCGCCGCCCGAGAGATCACGAAAAACCTGCACCCCGCCGATGACCGTGCCGCCCATGGCCCAGATGGGCGCGGCGCTGATGCTGACCGGCACTTCCGGACAGCCCGTGCGCTTTAAGGTCACGATGCGGTTGGCGATGGCCCGCGCCTCGTCCATGCTCTGGCGCAACACGCAGACCGTGCGGCAGTTCCTCACGCCAAACACCTCGCGGCAGGTGCGGCCTATGGCTTCTTCCGGGGCGCAACGCGCCACCTCGGCGGCGGCCAGGTTGCAGTAGCGGACGATGAAATCACGGTCCACGGCGAACACGGCGTCCGCCACGTTTTCCAAGGCAAAAGCGCTGGCTTCGTCGCCGGGAAAGGGATCAAGGGGTCTTTTCATGGGATGGGGGTTCTCCGCGCCGGCGGGCCGAGCGCGGCCGGAGTGTGCTTCGGAAGCCGTTTGGGGTCAACCAAAACGGACGCAAAAATCGTCCAACAGGGTCACCAAACCCCCTGGGGAACTTTTAACAAACTAAAAATAAAAGGAAAAATATTCGGCACGAAAAGTGCTTTTTTTCTCAAACAAACGGGCAAGCACTGCATCACCCGAAATACTCTCCCAAGGAGTCCCCATATGAACCTGACCCTGACCATCTCCGGCGCCTGCTGCGATCTGGCCCTTCATCCGGTGAACGCCGAAACCGCCGCCCGCGTCTGCATGCTCGGCGACAACCTCTACAAGACCAACTCCATCGAGTGGTGGCGCGCCAACAGTAACAACACCTGCGGCATGCGCCTGACCGCCGATGCGCGCATCGAAGCCGCCCTGGACGGCGCTTCCGTGGCCTTTGACATCTCCCGCATGAGCGCGTCCGCCGCCTTGCTCACCCAGCGGCCCTTCCTGGAGAGTCCGGAAAAGAGCCTGTGCCTGCTCGGTTACGACGACGAGGCCTGCTCGCGCACCTGGACCTGGCGCAACGTCACCGACTACGACATGAGCCGCTTCGAATTTTTCGTCCAGCGCTGGGACGCCATCCTCGGCGTGGCCGACTACCTCGTCATCGACGACGTCTGCTACGACGGCCGGCCGGCCGATGAAGCCGTCTGGGGCGAAAGCGAAGGCTTCACCTTCCGCACGCCGCTCATCGTGCCCGCCAGCGCCGCCCGAGAACTCGCCGCGGCGCCGCGACGCGCCGCGTAGCGGCGAAGGGAGAACGCCTCCGGCGGCCAGGAGAGGCGCTGCCTCTCCTGGACCTCTCCGCTGGGGGCCTAAGGCCCCCAGACCCCCATCCTGGGGAACTGATTAAGGGGTTTCGACGTCAGCCGATGGTTAGTGTGGTCCAGGCGACATACGCGACAGCCATCGCCAACGCATACGCAACGCTCTTCCCGCGCTGGCGGGCGGGCAACCGCCCTCCTCCCGCCCGCCAGCGCCGCCGGTCCCTGCCATGTCGCCGGCCGCCAATACCGACGCCGGCCTGGAGAAGGTCCCCTCTCCAGGCCGGCGTTATGTTGTGAATCGCGAAGGAAAGAGGACTCCGGCGGCCGGGGGCCTGAGGCCCCCGGACCCCCCGCATGGGGAAAGGGGGCGGCTGCGCCGCAGGGCGACAAACGGTTCCTGCTCGTTCTTCCTGGAATCTTCCTGTTTGGGGGCGCGTTTTTCGCCAGGTTCCTCCTGGCGAAAAACGCGCCCCCTAACTGGGAGGGTCCGGGAGGGGGTAACCCCCTCCCGGCCGCCGGAGGCATCTTCTTCTTACGTTCTCATCATTTACGCGCCAGGCCCAAGCTTTCGACAATGGCCGAGGCGGCCTTGGCGGTGTAGTCTTCGGGAGTGAGCGCCGCCTTGTCGGCGTCGGTCATGATGGAGCGCGGCCGGTTGACGTACTTGGGGTCGGCCTTGACGCCGTAGGCGGCGGGGAAGCTGTCCTCGAAGTACATTTCCTGGAAGCCGATGAATTTGAGGTGGTGGGCGGTGGCGTCGAGGATGGCTTCTTCGGAGGCTTCGATGAGCCCAAGCTCCTTGGCCTTTTGCAGGCCGGCCAGGCATTCGCCGCCCTGGGTGCAGCTGATGTGGCCGTGGCGGTTGGCCAGAAGCATGCCTTCGACGATGGCCTGCTCGGTGACCTGCACCACCTGGAAGCTGCCGGGGCCGCCGATCTTTTCGTATTCCTTGGCGAAATGGGCCACGCGCGGAAACGAAACCGGGTTGCCGATCATGGCCGCCTGGGCGGCGCTGGGGGTGACGGGCACGGCCCTAAACTCGCGCTTGGCCGGATCGGCCTCATCATAATACTGGAAAACCGGGTCGGCGTGGTGGGACTGCACACCGAAGATGCGCGGCAGGGAGCGGATGATGCCGAGCTTTTTGAGCTTTAAAAAGCCGCCCATGATGGCCGTGACGTTGCCGGCGTTGCCGATGGGCACGAACACGCATTTGCGGTAGGTGTCCCAGCCGTACCACTGGGCCACTTCGAAGGCGTAGGATTCCTGGCCGAGGATGCGCCAGGCGTTTTTGGAATTGAGCAGCGCCACGCGGTAGTTGTCGGCCAGATGCTCGACGACCTTCATGCAATCGTCAAAGACGCCGGGCACTTCGATGACCGTGGCCCCGCTGCCCAGGGGCTGGGCCAACTGCTGGGGGGTCACCTTGCCCTTGGGCAGGATGACCACGGACTTGATGGGGCCGCCGACATAGGCGGCGTAGAGCGCGGCGGCGGCCGAGGTGTCGCCGGTGGAGGCGCACACGGTCAGCACCGAATCCCAGCCATTGACCCGCACCAGATGTTTCAAATAGCTGAACGCGCAGGCCATGCCCCGGTCCTTGAAGGAGGCGCTGGGGTTTTGGCCGTCGTTTTTATAGGCGAACGGCACGCCGACCAGCTCGGCCAGGGCGGCGTTGGCGGCAACGATGGGCGTGTGGCCCTCGCCCAGGTAGACGATGTCCTGTTCCTCCATGACCGGGGCCATGAGTTCGTAGAACCGCAGCACGCCGCGCAGGGCCGTGGAACGCGACGAGGCGCGCTTGTCGAAAAGCCCCTGCCAGTAGCTGGCCGGGTATTCGAGGAGGCTGTCGAAGGTGGTGTCTTCGAGCAGGAACACGCCGCCGCAATGGGGGCAGGTGTAGTAGAGTTCGCGGATGTCGAACCGGGCCTGGCAGCCCAGGCAGACGTACTCCATCTTGCCCCGGTATTTGGGAAAATCGCTCGTCGTGATCATGGCGCTCCCTGCGCTTTATCCGCTTCCCCTTCGGAGCGGAAGGCCGTTAGGACGTAATGCTTCGCAAAAACGATCTTGTGGTCACCTGCAACAATGGCCGAACCGGGCGGCCAGCCTCAGGCCGGCCAGAGTTCCCGGGCGCTGGCCGTCCACATGACGACGCCGCAGGCCACTTTGGCCGTGAGGCCAAAGACCTTGCCGTACAGGGCTCCCAGGGCGGCGCGCCGGGCCTCGGCGTCGTCGCGGCCATGCAGCCGCTCGAACATATAACAGCCGAAAAACGCCCCGGCAACGGCCCCGAAAAGAGCCCCAAGGCCCAGGAAAAACGGCGCGCCGCACAGCGCCCCGCCAAAGGCTCCCAGAAAGCCGCCCAGGTTGCCCTTGCCGCTGGCTCCGTAGCGTTTGGCCCCGAAAAGCTGGGCAAAGAGTTCCACCGCCTCGCCAGCCAGGGCCACGCACACGAGCAGGGCGTAAAACCCAAATCCCAGGTGCAACTCCGGGTGGAACATGTCCCACAGGATGACCAGGCCCAAAAGCGCCCAGTTTCCCGGCAAGCCAAAGACGTGGAGCGTCAGGCAGCCGAGCAGGACCAGGAGGAAAACGGCCAGGGCGACAAGGCTCACGCCCCGCTCTCCCGCTTGTCCACCACCCGCGAGGCCTTGCCCTCGGTCTTGGGCAAGCTGTTGCGCTCCACCAGCTCCACCTTGGGCGTGACCAGAATCTCGTCGCGAAGCCGGGCGGCGATGCGTTTTTGCAAGGCCCCGAGCTGGCGCATGTCCTCGACGAAGAACTCGTCGCGAATTTCCACCCGCACCCGGATGTTGTCGATGTAGCCGTCGCGCTCCAGCACGATCTGGTAGTCCTGGCCCACCTCGGGCATGGCCATGAGCACCCGCTCGATCTGCATGGGGAAGATGTTGACGCCCTTTATGATGAGCATGTCATCGCAGCGGCCGTGCAAGCGGTCGATACGGCGATGGGCCCGGCCGCAGGGGCACTGTCCGGGCAGGAAACGGGTCATGTCCCGGGTGCGGTAGCGGATGACGGGCATGCCTTCGCGGCCAAGGGTGGTCATGACCAGTTCGCCGAGTTCACCCTCGGCCACCGGCTCGCCCGTGGCCGGATCGACGATCTCGGCCAGGTAGGCGTCCTCCCAGACATGCATCCCGTTTTGCTCCTGGCACTCGAAGGCCACACCCGGCCCGTTCATTTCGGATAGGCCGTAGGAGTTGTAGGCCTTGATGCCGTAGAGTTCCTGGAGGCGACCCCGGGCTTCTTCCGTATAGGGTTCGGCCCCGACGAGCGCGATGCGCAGGGGCAGGTCGCGGGGATCAAGGCCGATCTCGGCGAAGATGGAATGCAGATACAGGGCATAGGACGGGATGATGTGGATGCCCGTGACCTTGAAGTCGGTGAGGAGCTTGATCTGGCGGTGGCTGTTGCCGGCCCCGGCCGGAATGGTCAGGCAGCCGAGCTTTTCCGCGCCGTAGTGGATGCCAAGACCGCCAGTGAAAAGCCCGTAGCCGGACATGTTCTGGAAAACGTCGGTGCGCCGCAAGCCCACCATGTACATGCAGCGGGCCATGAGCGAGGCCCACCAGTCCAGGTCTTTTTGGGTGTGGTAGATGACGGTCGGCGTGCCGGTGGTGCCGGAGGAGGCGTGCATCCGCACCATTTCGCTGTGCGGCAGGGCCAACATGCCGTCGGGGTAGCTGTCGCGCAGGTCCTGCTTGGTGGTAAACGGGATGCGGCCCACGTCGTCCAGGGAGTGGACGGATTCGGGATCAAACCCGGCCTCGGCGAAACGGCGGGCGTAGAACGGCGATTTGGCGGCCTGGGCCAGGGAACGGCGCAGCCGGCCGATCTGCAGTTGGGCTATCTCGGGCCGGGAAAGGGCCTCGGCGGCATCGTAGCAATCCACGACATCTCCTTGCTGGCGAATGTGGGGAGGGACCCCCTTTTTGAAAAAAGGGGGTCTCTCCCCACACCCCTCCTCCCCTAAAAACTTTCCACGGGAGGGTTAAGTGACTTGTGTTGTGCCTTCGAGGCTATACCCTCGGCAGGGCACGGGTTCAAGGGTCGCGGGAGGAGAAAAAGACTCAGCCCATGCCGAATTCGGACGGGGGCGGGATGTCGGAGAGGTTCTCGAACGCCGTCGATTCCTTGAGGAACAGCAGCTTCACCATGCCCGTGGGGCCGTTTCGCTGCTTGCCGATGATGACCTCGGCCACGTTGTCCTCGGGGGTGAGCTCTTCCTTTTTCTTATAGGCGGCGGCGCGGTAGAGAAAGATGATGACGTCGGCGTCCTGTTCGATGGCCCCGGATTCGCGCAGGTCGGACATCATGGGGCGTTTGTCGGCGCGCTCCTCGACCTTGCGGTTGAGCTGGGACAGGGCCACCACCGGCACGTGCAGCTCCTTGGCCAGGGCCTTGAGGCTTCGGGAGATGTCGGAAATTTCCTGCTCGCGGGAATCGATGTGGCGCGAGGCGCGCATGAGCTGGAGGTAGTCCACCATGATGAGCCCAAGGCCGTGCTCGGCCTTGAGGCGGCGGCAGCGGGCGCGCAGATCCATGGTGGTGATGGCCGGAGTGTCGTCCACGAAAATGGGCGAGGCGGACAGATGGTTGGCCGCGTCGTAGAGCCGCGACCAGTCCTCGTCGTCAAGGCGCGCCCGGCGCAGCTTGGCCAGATCGACCTTGCCCCAGCAGCACAGCATGCGCTGCATGATCTGCTCCATGGACATTTCCAGGGAAAAAACGGCCGTGGGAATGGCCGACATGGCGGCGGCGCGCATGGCCACGTTCATGGCAAAGGCGGTCTTGCCCATGGACGGGCGGCCGGCCACGATGATGAGATCGGAGGGCTGGAGACCGGCGGTCATCTCGTCGAACTGGTAGTAGCCCGAGGCCACGCCGGTGACGAGTTCCTTGTTCTCCATGCGCTGTTCGATCTGCTCGAACACGTTGTGGATGATGTCCTTGGAGGACTTGAGTCCCTTGGTGGCCTTGGAGTCGGTGATGGAAAAAATGGCCTGCTCGGAGGCGTCGAGCAATTGCTCGGTGGTCTGGGCCCCTTCGTAGCAGCTGCTGATGATGTCCACGGCGGTGCTGATGAGCCGGCGCTGGACGGATTTTTCGCGGACGATCTCGGCGTGGTGGGCGGCGTTGGCGGCCGAGACCGTGGCCGAGGCCAGCTCGGCCAGATAGGCCGGGCCGCCGACCTCGTCGAGCTTGCCCGAGGCGCGCAGGGCTTCGGCCAGGGACACGAGGTCCACCGGGGCGTTGCGCCGGGCCAGATCGAGGATGGCCTGATAGATGAAGCGGTGGGCCGGGGAGTAGAAATCGTCCTCGCCGATGACATCGACGAGATTGAAAAGCGTGGCGTTTTTGAGGAGAATCCCCCCCAAAACCGACTGTTCGGCTTCGAGGTTCTGGGGGGGAACTTTTCGCAGGACGTCGGAAGAGACCCGCTCCAGGGCCTGCCCGGTCAGCGGTTCGCCGCTTCCCGAGCCGGCGGCTCTGGCGTTACGCGGTTTCTTCCGTGGAGTGTCCATCGGCTTCGGCCTGGGCTTCGGCCACCGGAGCGGCTTCGGCGATTTCCTCGTCCTCGGGGCCGCCCTGGCGCACCACCGAGACCTTCACGGAACCGCGCAGCTCGGGCAGGAGCTTCACGGGCACATCGTAGTGTCCCAGCGACCGGATGGGTTCGGCCAGGACGATCTTCTTGCGGTCGATGTCGAAACCGAGTTCGGCCAGCTTGTCGGCGATGATGGCGGTGGTGACGGAGCCGTAGAGCTTGGCGCCTTCGCCCACACGCACTTCGATGACGATGGCGATTTCGGCCAGACGGTCGGCCAGGCCCTTGGCGTCGGCGATCAGGGCGTCACGCTTGGCCTGGAGCTTCTTGCTCTCGTTTTCGAAACGGCGCAGATTGGCTGGCGTGGCCAGCATGGCCAGGCCCTGGGGGATCAGATAGTTGCGGCCGTAGCCGGGCTTGACCGAGACTTTGTCGCCAAGGCGGCCCAGATTTTCCACGTCCGCGCGCAAAATGAGTTCCATGGCTTCCCTACCTTACATCTTCTTCAGGTGTTCGGCGCTGTGCGTGGCCGTGTAGTACAAGAGGGCCATCTGGCGGGCGCGCTTGATCTCAAGGGTCAGGCGACGCTGGCACTTGGCGCAGGTGCCGGTGATGCGCCGGGCGATGATCTTGCCGCGATCCGTGATGAAATCCTTCAGGATGTCCGGACGCTTGTAATCAACGGGCAGGTTTTTGTTGGCGCAAAAACGGCAGAACTTCTTTTTCGGGGTGAACTTTTTCTTAAAGGCCATGGCTAGGCTCCCTCAGGCACGTATTTGTCGGCAAGCTTGACGGTGATGAACTTCATGACGCCGTCGGTGATGCGCACAATGCGTTCGAATTCGGCGATGGCCGTGGCCGGGGCGGCGAATTCGAAACGGGTGTAGTGGCCGCGGGTCTTTTTCTGCACCGGATAGGCCAGATCCTTCATGCCCCACTCGTCAACGCTGAGCATGGTGGTTCCCTGGCGTTCGAGAACACCCTTGAGGTTCTCGACGATCTCCTGCCGATTGTCCGTCGCCAGCTCCGGGGAGAGCAGCAACAAGGCTTCGTACTTCCGCATGGTTCCTCCTTTTGGTCCATGGCCCTTCCTCCGGGACGGTTGTCCTCCGGGAAGAGCAAGGCGAAGGGGAGTCGTTAGTCGTCCGACCCGCTTTTGTCAAGCCCCAGGCGCGAAGACAACGGCCGCGACGCCGACGGCCTTGGCCTCGAAAACGCCGCCTTGCCAAGGCGACCGGCCCCGTCTACATAATCCCACGGCGCGTCCGCGCCAAGCGCCCTTTCCGGGCGGCCGAGGTAGCCATGCGCATCCGCGCCAAACTGCTCATCATCCTGCTGACCTTAGTGCTGCCGCCGCTGGTCGCCGTCAGCTACTACGCCCTGCGCGAGGCCCGACTTCTGGGCGACGAACTGGCGACCCGGGCCGCCCAGTCCTTCAAGCACGCCGCCGAAGCCGAACTGGCGCTCATGGTGGACCTCATCGGCGAGGACGTGGGCGACAACCGGCTGCTGCTCGAACTTGGCCAGACCATGCTGGCCACGGACGCGGCCCGGATTTTGGAATCGCCAGCCCAGCCCCCCGAACCGGGACTTGCGCCGTCGCTGAGCGCCCCGCCCGGCGTGGACGAGGCCCAGACCCGATCATCCGGCGCGCCCCTGCTCCGCCTGGCCCCGACGTTTGCCACCCTGCAAGCCCGGCTTGGCGACAATCTGCTGTGGGCCTACGTCGCCCTGCCGGGCGGCGTCATGGCCACGGCCCCGAGCCATGGCCCCATGCCGGCCGGCTATGACGCCCGCGCCCGCCCCTGGTTCCAGGCGGCCATGCAGGCGGACCACCTCGTCTGGACCATCCTGGTCGATGCCGCCACGGGTCGCCTGACGGCCACGGTTTCCGGTACGGTGCGCGGCCGTGACGGACAGATTCTCGGCGTAGCCGGCGTCGATGCGCCCCTGGAGGCGCTGTTGCCGGAAAGCGATCTGTCGCGCCGCTGGGGCGACGGGGTGCGGGCTTCCTTCGTGCGCCTGGAGGCGGGCCGGCTGGAGCTCATCGGCAACCGCGACTTCCTGGACCCGGCGCTGGGCTGGAAAACGCCGATGACGCCGATGCCCCTGGCCATCGACAACGCCGACGGCCAAGCCGCCCTGGTTGCGGCCATGGAGTCCCATAGACCGGCTTTGGTGGCCCTGTCCGTGGACGGCGAGGACTATTTCGCCGCCCTGCGCCCCTTCACCGAGGCTCCGGCCGGACTGCTTGTGCTGGTGCCACGCCAAGCCGTGCTGCATCAGGCCGATTCGGCCGAGTCGGCCATCCTGGAACGCACCCAGGCCATGATGGCGGTGGTGGCCGGCATCACGCTGCTTGGCGTCGGCGCGGCGGTGGTGCTGGCCTTTTTCGGGTCCAGGGCCGTGACCCGGCCGCTGACCGGGCTGACCGTGGCGGCCGGCAAACTGGCCGAGGGCGACCTCGACGCCCGGGCTCCGGCCGGCGGGCGCGACGAACTGGGGCAGCTCGCGGCGACGTTTAACGCCATGGCCCCCAAGCTGGCCGAACGGATGCGGCTCAAGCAGGACATGCTTTTAGCCAAGGAAGTGCAGCAAAACCTGCTGCCCAAGGCCCCGCCCCATCTGCCGGGCCTGGACATGGCCGGGGCGACCATTTTTTGCGACGAGACCGGCGGCGACTATTTCGATTACCTCGCCTTTGCCGAAGCGCCCCACGGCGGCTGCGACGTCATCATCGGCGACGCCACCGGGCATGGCATCGCGGCGGCGTTGTTCATGGCCACGGGCCGGGCGCTTTTGCGCGGCGGGCAGGGCGTCGGCTGCGGCCCGGCGGCGCTATTAACCCTGGCCAACACGCTGTTGTGGCAGGACACGGCCGATTCCGGGCGCTTCATCACGCTGTATTTCCTGCGTCTGGAGGGCGGCGGTCTGGCCCCGTACGGCCGGCTGACCTGGGCCAGGGCCGGCCACGATCCGGCCATGGTCTACGATCCGGCCACTGACGACTTCGTCGAACTGCTCGGCCCTGGCCTGCCCCTGGGCGTCCTGCCGGACCACGTCTACACCGAGCAAAGCTGTCCGGGCCTGACCCCGGGACAACTGCTGCTCCTGGGCACCGACGGCATCTGGGAGGCGCGCAACACCGGGGACGCCATGTACGGCAAGGACCGGCTGCGGGAAGTGATCCGCCGCCATGCCGGCGGCACGGCGGCCGAGCTGGTGGCGGCCATCCATGCCGACGTAGCCGCTTTTCAGGCCGGCGCGCCCCGGGACGACGACATCACCGTGGTCGCCATCAAAGCGCTACCGATCTAGCCCCCTCCCCCATGTCGGGAGGTCCAGGAGGGGCTGAGCCCCTCCTGGCCGCCGGAGGCCTCTTCATCTTCCTCTTTCTCTACAATAAGTTACAACCACCGCGCCCGCACCGCGTTGCGAGGCGGCACGGCGGCGTAGCGCAGGGCCGGGTAGCCGAGCATGAGTCCGCCTTCGATGACGCAGCCTTGGGGGATGCCCAGGGCCTTGGCCAGGGCGGCGTCGTTGCGGGCGGCCCGCACAAGCAGTCCGGCCCAGCAGGTTCCCAGGCCCCGGGCCACGGCGGCCAGCTCCATGAACGTCAGCGCGATGCCGCAGTCGGCCGCGCCGTAGGGAGCGTCGTCCGGGGCATAGGCCACGGCCAGAGCCGGCGCGCCGCGAAGAAAGGCGTCACGGCCATCGGTCCACATGGCCGAATACTTGGGCCGCGTGCCGGCGGCGGCGAAGTACGCGGCGGTCATGGCCGCCAGATCATGGACCTTGGCCGGGTCGGTGGTGACGCACCAGCCCACTTCCTGGGCGTTGGAGGCGGTGGGGGCAAAGCGGGCCACGTCGAGGAGCGCTTCCATGGTTTCACGGGCCACGGGCGTGTCCTTGTAGGCCCGGATGGACCGGCGGCCGCGCAACATGCCGTCCACGATCTCGGGGTCGGGCCAGTGGCGCAGGGTCTTGGTCATGGCCGCCGGATCGACCCGGCTGATGGTCAGGGCGGATTTGGGGCACACGGCCACGCAATGGCCGCAAGCGATGCACAGTTTTTCCTCGGCGACCACGGGCCGGCCGTCGGCGTCGGCCTCCAGGCAGCCGCTCGGGCAGACGGCGGCGCACAGGCCGTCGGCGTTGCACCGCTCCCTATCGAGGGTCAAAAACTCCATGGCGAACCTCCGGGAAAGCGCCCGCTTGGTCAGCGCAGCGCCAGGATGGAGCCAGGGTATGCCCCTTGGGCGGTTTTGCAAGCAGGCACGGAAAAGTTGCGTGATACCCTGCGGGGTACCGTATCGGCAGGCTGTCGGGGCAACAACAGCGTCCCTGCCGGTAACGATATAACGGGTTTTTTTCTTGAACTATTTTGCTCTTCAACGTAAGTCATCTAAAGGAGTATCTTGGAGGCTTCATGCGTGCTTTGGTAGTGGACGACGATCCGGCCAGCCGGCAGGTGCTGGCGGCCCATCTGGGGGGGGTGGCCGACTGCGTAATGTGCGAGTCGGGCGCTTCGGCCGTGTCGGCCGTGGCCGAGGCCATTGTCGAGGGCCAGCCCTTTGACGTGGTCTTCCTTGACATCATCATGCCCCACATGGACGGACACGAAACGTTGGTGCAGATTCGCGAGACCGAGGAAACCGCCTGTCTGCCGCCCGCCGACCGGGCCAAGGCGGTCATGGTCACCTCCATGGACGACGAGGCCAACACCCTAAACGCCCTGTTCGACGGCCAGGTCGCGGCGTATCTCATCAAGCCGGCCAACCGTTCCCAGCTCCTGGACAAGCTCTCGGTCCTCGGCTTGCTGCCATCCTAGCCGTCCTCCTCCCGCTGCCCTAACGGGCATGCAGCACCGAAACGCGCAGCAATGCAAAACGCCCGGCAGGACCACAGTCCCGCCGGGCGCGCTAGTTTTATCAGCCGTCCCTCGACGGTCAGCGCAGATATTTGAGGAAGGGGCTGTCCGGCGTCAAAAAGAGCCGGCTGTTTTTGGCGAAGGCCTTGTGGTAGGCCTCCAGGCTGCGGGTGAAACCGAAAAAGTCCGGAGACTTGCTCACGGCCTCGGCCCACACGGCAGCAGCTTCGGCGTCGCCCTGGCCGCGCAACACCTCGGCCTGACGTTCGGCTTCGGCCAAAAGCACGGCCCGCTCCTTGTCGGCGCCCGACTTGATCTTCTCCATTTCTTCCCAGCCCTCGGACCGGTAGAGCTTGGCTTGACGCTCGCGCTCGGCCTGCATCCGCCCGTAGATGGCCTGAGCGTTTTCCGGAGGCAGGTCGGTGCGCTTGATGCGCACGTCCACCACTTCGATGCCGTAGGGCGACAACAGCCGCGAGGACTTGGTGGTCACCTCGCCCATGATGACGTCGCGCTTGGTGGAAACGACGTCGAGCAGCGTATATTGGCCCAGGGCCACGCGCAACTCGGCGTAGATGATGTCGTCCAGGCGGGCCGTGGCCCGGGACAGGGTGCGCAGGGTCCGGTAGAACTGCAAGGGGTCGGTGATGCGCCAGCGGGCGTAATTGTCGACCACCAGGTTTTTCTTGTCCAGGGTCAGCACTTCGGCCGTCTTGGCGTCGTATTCCATGAGCCGGGCGTCGAAGTAGACCACGTTTTGCACAAAGGGCAGCTTGAAATGCAGCCCCGGCTTGATGGGGCCGTCCACGGGCTTGCCGAGCTGCAGCACAATGGCCGTCTCGGTCTGATCCACCACGTAGAGAGATTGGGAAACGGCCACGGCCACGAAAAAGGCGACCACGATCCCGATGACAAGCGACGTTTTCACTGGGCGCCTCCCTTGGCCTTGGCCGGTCCCGCGGACGGGCTGGCCGTGGTTTCAGGGGCCTTGTGTCCGGGCCTTACCGCTTCCAGGGGCAAATAGGGCACGGCCTGCCGGGCCGCCTCGTCGCTCATGATGAGCTTGTCCAGCTCGGGGTTGGCCAAAAGCGTTTCCATGCCTTCGATAAAAAGGCGCTGCCGGGTCACGGCCGGGGCCTTGTCGTATTCGGTGCGAAGGGCCGTGAAACGGTCCGCGCCGCCCTTGGCCCGGCGGATGACCTGCTCCCGATAGGCCCCGGCCTCGTTGATGATGGCCGCCGAACGGCCCCGGGCCTTGGGCAGGATGTCGTTGGAATAGGCGTCGGCCTCGTTGATGAAACGGATCTTGTCTTCCCGGGCGCTGGCCACGTCCTTGAAGGCGTCCACCACCTGCTTGGGCGGATGCACGTCCTGAAGCTGCACGGCCACCACTTCCACGCCGCAGTTGTACAGCTGAAGCATGGCCTGAAGCACGCGTTTGGTGTCGTCTTGCACCGTGACCTTGCCCGAGGTGAGCACGGTGTCGATCTTGGCGTCGCCGATGACCTCGCGCATGGCCGCCTCGGCCGCGCTTTTGACGGTTTCGTCCGGCCGGTCCACCTTGAAGAGGTAGTCCACGGGGTTGCTGATCTGATACTGGACGATAAACTGCACATCGACGATGTTTTCATCCCCGGTGAGCATGAGCGATTCCTCGGGAACGGCCCGGGACTGCGTGGTCATGCCGTCGCGGGAGGAGGAACGGAAGCCCACCTCCACCCGGCGCACCTGGGATACTTTCGGGGTCTTTACGGTCTCGATGGGAAACGGTAAATGGTAGTGCGGCCCCGGTCCGGTGGAATAGGCGTAAGCGCCAAAGCGCTGCACCACGCCGGCCTCGTCGGGTTCCACGATGTAGATGCCGCTGGCCGCCCACAACAGCGCCAGGACGCCGATGATGATTTTGGGGCCGCCGGGCAGCCGTTTTTTCATATCCGACAATCTGTCGGCCAGGTCCTCGCCAAGCCGTCCAGGGTCCGGAATCGGAGATCCCTGGCGGCGTTTTTGCTCCGAGAGCTTGTCCCAATCCCAGTTCATCCTGAACGAATAGGGGACAACACCGGGGCAGGTCAAGGGACGGCCGGACGCGAAACGTGCCTCGCCGCGCACAGGAGACCGCATGAAACCAATCACGCCCGCGCCGTTTCGGGCCTATGACATCAGGGGAATCGTCGACGCCGACTTCGACGAGGAATGGGTGGAGCGCCTTGGCCGGGCGCTTGGAACGTTTTTCCTGCGCCGGGGCCACAGCCAGGCCGTGGTCGGCCACGACTGCCGTCTGACCTCACCGGGCTACCAGGCCCAGTTGGCCGCCGGACTGGCCTCCTGCGGCGTGGATGTGGTCTGCCTGGGCATGGTCCCAAGCCCGGTCTTCTACTACGCCGTCAAGGCCCTAGGCCGCCGGGCCGGCGCGGTGGTGACGGCCAGTCACAATCCTTCGGAATTCAACGGATTCAAGGTCTGGTCCGGAGAAACCACCATCCACACCGACGACATCCGGGAAATCTACGACATCATGGCCGCCGGGGAATTCCCTTCGGGCACGGGCATCGTGTGCGAACACGACATCAAGCCGTCGTACATCGAGCACGTGGCCGAGCAGATGGTGCTGCCCCGGACCGTCTCGGTGGTGGTGGACGGCGGCAACGGAGCCGGCGGCCTCGTCTGCTGCGACGTGCTGCGCCAGGCCGGAGCCCGGGTCACGCCCCTTTACTGCGAGCCCGACGGCCGCTTTCCCAACCATCATCCCGATCCCGTCATCCACAAGAACATCGCCGACCTGGCCGCCCGGGTCGTGGCCGAGGGCGCGGACTTCGGCGTGGGCCTTGACGGCGACGCCGACCGCATCGGCGTGGTGGACAACACCGGCCGGCTGCTCTACGGCGACCAGCTCCTGGCCATCTACGCCCGGGCCGTGCTCCAAAACCATCCCGGAGCCACGGTCATCGGCGAGGTCAAGTGCAGCCACCTGCTCTATAAAGACATCGCCGCCCACGGCGGCGATCCCCTCATGGCCGCCACCGGCCATTCGCTCATCAAATCCAAAATGCGCGAAACCGGGGCCATCCTGGCCGGCGAGATGAGCGGCCACATGTTTTTCGCCGACCGCTACTACGGTTTCGACGACGCCATCTACGCCGCCGCCCGGCTGGCCGAGATCGTGGCCGCCTCGTCCACGCCCCTGTCCGAGATGCTGGCCGACTGGCCGGCCACGGTCAACACGCCGGAAATCCGCGTCGATTGCCCCGACGCCATCAAGTTCGCGGTGGTGGACAAGGCCAAACGGCACTTTACCAATGGTTACGACGTCATCGACGTGGACGGCGTGCGCCTGACCTTCCCGGACGGTTGGGGACTGCTTCGCGCCTCCA